>NZ_JBAVHX010000034.1:0-190839 GCF_049686335.1 Buttiauxella sp.
CAGGGGGCCAACTCCCCCTGTAAACTATCAGGATATTTCACCACTCTGCGGCTTGTTATGACTACCCATCGCACCTTGTACAGCCAACTTCCGGCCATCGACAAACTGTTACGTGACGCCTCATTCAACACTTTGCTTCACACATTCGGCCACACTCAGGTGGTCAATACCTTGCGTGAAATGCTGGAGACTGCGCGGGAGCACATCCGCTCGCAAGAGCTGCTGCCAGCGTGGAATGACGACTGGGCAGCACAGGTGCAGTTGCGTCTGGAATCCCACCAGCGCAGCGCGTTGCTGCCGGTGTTTAATCTGACTGGCACGGTGCTGCACACCAATCTTGGCCGTGCATTGCAGGCGGAAGCGGCGGTTGAAGCGGTTGCGCAAGTGATGCGTCATCCCGTCACGCTGGAATATGACTTACACGGCGCTGCCCGTGGGCACCGTGATAAAGCGCTGGCCTCCCTGCTTTGTGAGCTAACCGGTGCCGAAGATGCCTGCATCGTGAATAACAACGCGGCGGCGGTACTGTTGATGCTGGCGGCCTGCGCCAGTGGTGAAGAAGTGGTGGTATCTCGCGGCGAGCTGGTCGAAATCGGTGGGGCATTCCGTATCCCGGATGTGATGCGCCAGGCGGGCTGCCAACTGGTGGAAGTCGGCACCACCAACCGCACACATTTGAAAGATTACCGCCAGGCTGCAGGTGAAAACACCGCACTACTGATGAAAGTTCACACCAGTAACTATCAGGTGGCGGGCTTTACCAAAGCCGTCAGCGAAGCAGAACTGGTTGCACTCGGCAATGAGCTAAATATCCCAGTTGTCACCGACCTTGGCAGCGGCTCGCTGGTTGATCTGAGCCAGTGGGGTTTGCCGGAAGAACCGATGCCTCAACAGCTGATTGCAGCGGGTGTGAGCCTGGTGAGTTTCTCCGGGGATAAACTGCTCGGTGGGCCTCAAGCGGGCATTATCGTGGGTAAAAAAGAGCTGATTGCCCGTATTCAGCAACATCCGCTTAAACGCGCATTGCGTGCCGATAAAATGACACTCGCGGCACTGGAAGCGACATTGCGCCTGTATCAGCATCCCGAAACGCTGGTCGAAAGATTACCGACTTTGCGCTTACTCACCCGCAAAGCGACTGACATCACCGAACAAGCCCATCGTCTGCTGCCCGCGCTAAAGGATAAGTATGGTGCGCAATTTACGGTGCAAGTCGAGGCGTGTTTATCGCAGATTGGTAGCGGATCGCTGCCGGTTGACCGCTTACCTAGCGCAGCGCTGACCTTCACCCCCAAAGATGGCCGCGGCACCACGCTAAGTACGCTGGTAGATAGCCTGCGTGACTCATCGACACCGATTATTGGTCGTATCAATGATGGACGTTTATGGCTGGATTTACGTTGTCTGGAAGATGAAGTTCAATTCATGGAGAGTCTGAACCGATGATTATTGCTACTGCCGGTCACGTTGACCATGGCAAAACCACCCTGCTGCAAGCCATAACCGGCGTGAATGCTGACCGTCTGCCGGAAGAAAAAAAGCGCGGCATGACTATCGATCTCGGTTACGCCTACTGGCCACAACCCGATGGCCGCATCCCCGGTTTTATTGATGTGCCAGGCCATGAAAAATTCCTCGCTAATATGCTGGCGGGCGTTGGCGGCATCGACCACGCGCTGTTAGTGGTGGCTTGCGATGACGGCGTGATGGCGCAAACGCGCGAGCACCTCGCTATTTTGCAACTCACCGGAAAACCGTCGCTCACTGTCGCCCTGACCAAAGCCGACCGCGTCAGCGAAACGCGTATTGAAGAAGTGCGCGAAGAAGTGATGGAAGCCCTGCGTGAATGGGGCTGGCACGACGCGGCTTTATTTGTGACGGCGGCCACCAGCGGTAACGGAATTGACGAACTACGTGAGCACTTACTTACATTGCCCGAGCGTGCACATCCGCGTCAGCATCGTTTCCGTCTCGCCATCGATCGCGCTTTTACCGTGAAAGGTTCCGGCCTGGTAGTCACCGGCACCGCGTTAAGTGGTGAAGTGAACGTGGGCGATACGTTATGGCTGACAGGTGCCGATAAACCGATGCGCGTGCGCGGTTTACATGCGCAAAACAGTAAAACCGACACTGCCTTTGCCGGGCAGCGTATTGCTCTGAATATCAGCGGTGATGCGGAAAAACTGGATATCAAACGTGGCGACTGGTTACTGGCTGAAAAACCTCTCCAGCCTGTCGAGCGCGTCATTGTTCAGCTGCAATGCCACGCTCCGTTACAGCAATGGCAACCGTTGCATATTCATCATGCCGCAAGCCATATCACGGGGCGTATTTCGCTGCTGGAAGACGACCTCGCCGAACTGGTGTTAGATGTCCCGCTATGGCTTGCGGATAACGACCGCCTGGTGCTGCGCGATATCAGCGCTCGGGTCACACTCGGTGGAGCGCGAGCCATTCTTTTGCACGCCCCACGTCGTGGCAAACGCCAGCCAGCATTTTTGGCGTGGTTACAGCAACTTAAACAAGCTGAAACCGACCAGCAGGCGCTCGATACGCATTTGCAACGCAGTGCCGTCACGCTAACGGACTTCGCGTGGGCGCGGCAGCTGACATCTGAGGGTTTGCAGGCGTTGCTGACCGACACCGCCGCTTTACGCGCAGGCAACAGCCTGCTCAGCGACGCAATGGCGGCGCGCTGGAAGCAGAAGCTGCTCGACACCCTCGAGCGTTATCATCAACAACATGACGACCAACCCGGCCCTGGGCGCGAACGCCTGCGCCGCATGGCGCTGCCAGGTGAAGATGAGCCGTTAGTTCTGGCGCTGATTGAAAAAATGCGTCAGGAAGGATTACTCGCAAGCCGCCAGGGCTGGCTGCATCTGCCCGAGCACAAACCAGGTTTTTCTGCTGAACAGTTGGCTGTGTGGCAAAAAGTGGATGCGTTATTTGGTGATGAACCCTGGTGGGTGCGTGATCTGGCTCGTGAAACGCAGCAAGATGAACAAGCCATGCGCCAGCTGTTGCGCTTTGCCGCACAACTTGGGCTGGTCACGGCGATCATAAAAGATCGTTATTATCGAAATGATCGGATTCAGGTGTTCGCCAATTTGATCCGTGAATTAGATCAAACGCAAGGTGCCACCAGCGCTGCGGATTTCCGCGATGTTCTGGGCGTGGGTCGCAAACTTGCGGTGCAAATTCTTGAATATTTTGATCGTATTGGTTTTACCCGCCGTCGTGGGAATGACCATTTATTGCGTGATAAAGCATTGTTTATGGTTGAGAAACCGTAGGTCGGATAAGCGTCAGCGTCATCCGACAAAAACGGTGAAAATGGTGGATGACGCCTGCGGCTTATCCACCCTACAACAACTCTCCGTAGGTCGGATAAGCGCCAGCGTCATCCGACAAAACGGGCACAAATGGTGGATGACGCCTGCGGCTTATCCCCCCTACAACAACTCTCCGTAGGTCGGATAAGCGTCAGCGTCATCCGACACAACCGGTGAAAATGGTGGATGACGCCTGCGGCTTATCCCCCCTACAACAACTCTCCGTAGGTCGGATAAGCGTCAGCGTCATCCGACACAAACGGTGAAAATGGTGGATGACGCCTGCGGCTTATCCCCCCTACAACAACCCTTCGTAGGTCGGATAAGCGCCAGCGTCATCCGACACAACCGGTGAAAATGGTGGATGACGCCTGCGGCTTATCCACCCTACAACAACCCTTCGTAGGTCGGATAAGCGCCAGCGTCATCCGACACAACGGGCACAAATGGTGGATGGCGCCTGCGGCTTATCCACCCTACAACAACCCTTCGTAGGTCGGATAAGCGCCAGCGTCATCCGACACAACTGGCACAAATGGTGGATGACGCCTGCGGCTTATCCCCCCTACAACAACCCTTCGTAGGTCGGATAAGCGCCAGCGTCATCCGACACAACCGGTGAAAATGGTGGATGGCGCCTGCGGCTTATCCACCCTACAACAACCCTTCGTAGGTCGGATAAGCGCCAGCGCCATCCGACACAAACGGTGAAAATGATGGATGACGCCTGCGGCTTATCCCCCCTACAACAACCCTCCGTAGGTCGGATAAGCGCCAGCGTCATCCGACACAAACGGTGAAAATGGTGGATGACGCTAACGCAAATCCACCCTGGCAAACCCGTTAGAACAGCCCTAACGGCTTATCGGAATAACTCACCAGCAAACATTTAGTTTGTTGATAATGCTCAAGCATCATTTTGTGAGTTTCGCGCCCGATGCCCGATTGCTTATACCCGCCAAACGCAGCGTGTGCCGGATAGGCGTGATAACAGTTTGTCCACACGCGACCCGCCTGAATGCCACGCCCCATTTTGTACGCCAGATTGCCGTTGCGGCTCCAGACACCTGCACCCAGGCCGTATTCCGTATCGTTCGCCAGCTCAAGCGCCTCTTCCATGGTCTTGAAGGTAGTGACGGCGAGAACAGGGCCGAAGATCTCTTCCTGGAAGACACGCATGTTATTTTTACCAAACAGAATCGTCGGCTCGAGGTAATAACCGGCTTTCAAATCACCTTCCAGGGCCTTACGACGCCCACCGGTAAGCACATCAGCGCCCTCTTTTTTGCCGATATCAATGTAATTCAGGATAGTTTCCATCTGCCCTTGTGAAACCTGCGCACCCATTTGCGTGCGGGAGTCCAGCGGGTTACCGCTGCGGATAGATTCGACGCGGCGAATGGCGCGTTCCATAAAACGTTCGTAGATGGATTCTTGCACCAGCGCGCGGCTCGGACAGGTACAGACTTCGCCCTGGTTAAAGGCAAATAGCGCGAAACCTTCCAGCGCCTTGTCGAAAAACGCATCCTCTTCGTCCATCACATCGGCAAAGAAGATGTTTGGGGATTTACCACCCAGCTCAAGTGTCACCGGAATAATATTCTGGGTCGCGTACTGCATGATCTGCTGACCCACTTCGGTTGAACCTGTGAACGCAACTTTGGCGATGCGTTTTGAGGTCGCCAGATATTCACCGATTTCCCCCCCAGCGCCATTCACCACGTTGATAACACCCGGCGGCAGTAAATCGCCAACCAGCTCCATCAGCAGCAATACTGACAGCGGCGTCAGACGCGCCGGCTTCAGCACGATGCAGTTACCTGCCGCCAGTGCCGGAGCCATTTTCCAGCTCGCCATCAACAGCGGGAAGTTCCACGGAATGATTTGGGCGACCACCCCGAGCGGTTCATGGAAGTGATATGCCACGGTATCGCCGTCAACTTCGCTGATCCCGCCTTCTTGTGCGCGAATACAGGAAGCAAAATAACGGAAATGGTCGATAGCCAATGGCACGTCAGCGCCGCTGGTTTCGCGGATAGGTTTGCCGTTATCCCAGGTTTCCGCCGCCGCGAGCAGCTCGATATTCTGTTCCATACGATCGGCGATTTTAAACAGAATATTGGCGCGATCCTGGACAGACATCCCGCCCCAGGCTGCTTTCGCCTCATGTGCCGCATCCAGCGCTAAATCGATATCGCCTTTGCTGGAGCTGGCAATCTCACAAAGCGGCTGGCCGGTCACAGGCGTCAGGTTTTCGTAGTATTGTCCTTCGACCGGTGGAACCCACTGGCCACCGATAAAGTTGTCGTAACGCGGTTTAAGTTTGAGCGGGAAACCATACTCGCCGGGGATAATTCGGGTATCTGGAGGATTATTTGTCATCTGTGTCTCCTTGTCGGTTTGCACTCTCAAGCGTAGTCGCCAGTGGTGATTTCTTCGCCAACGTTTGGAGGCTTTACGACACAGGTCACGGATTAATAATCGAATGATTCGGAGTATTCATCCTGCAGGCTATTGGTTTTGATACATACTTAAAAATTGCCTTTTTCTATTTAACAACAAGGAATGCTCATGCGCCTGTTTATAGGTTTTGATGTAGGCGGTACTCATGTGAAGCACGGTTTATTCACCGAAGAGGGAGAGGTGCTGATTGCCGAAGAATATGACACTCACTACGACAAGCAGCTGTTTCTTGATGCCTGGCAAAGTGTGGTGGCAGGCTACCGGCAACATAATGAAATTGCCGGTATTGCTATCAGTTTCCCCGGATACATAAACCCTCATACCGGAAATGTCCCCAAGGCAGGGGCGCTAGAGTTTCTTGATGGCAGCAATCTTCTGGAGATTTTCGGTGCTCTAACTGACCTGCCGATTACCGTTGAAAATGATGCCAACTGCGCCGCCCTCGGTGAGATGTGGCTGGGCGCGGGCAATGAATATAATTCGCTGGTCTGCATCACCATTGGCACCGGTATCGGTGGCGGCATTATCGTTAACCGTGAGTTAATGCGCGGTTCGCACTTCCGCGCGGGCGAGTTTGGCGTGCTACCGGTCGGAAAATATGGTGAAGACATGCACAAGCTCGCCTCTGCGAAAGGGCTTATGGAAGCGTGCCGTCGTGAGATGAACATCCCCGCCGAGGAGAAAATCAACGGCAAAGATATTTTTGCCCGTGCCGAAACGGATCTGCATATTCAGGGCGTAATCGACAATTGGGTTAAATATCTGGCTCGTGGCATTTACAGCGTGGTCTCGCTGTTTGATCCGCAGGCCATTTTGCTCGGTGGCGGCGTCAGCTCACAGCCAATGCTGTACCCAATGCTGGAACGCCATCTGGAGGAATTTAAATTCTGGGATGTTCTGAAAGTCCCAATCCGCCCCTGCAAACTGGGCAATAAAGCAGGAATGCTGGGTGCGGTGTGGCTGGCGAAGCAGAAATAATATTGCAAAATGGTGGATGTCGCTTACGCTTATCCACCCTACAAAACCGATTCATCCTGCTTTTGTAGGTCGGATTAGCGCAGCGACATCCGACATTAATTACATAATCCTCGTCACTCGCCATTTACCCAAATACGCATTTCCCCTTCCCCGCGATTTGCCCAACTAAACCACGGAATAAAGGTCAGTTTTTGTGGCTCGGTGATGACCGGGGGTTGGTCGTAGTGATACAGCGCCTGCTGTTCAGCTTGTTGGCTTGCCCTGCGCAAACCATCGGCCTGAATCAGCACTTTATGGGCGAAAATACCTTTGCCCTGAATCAGGCTAAATGCGCTGTCTTTCGGCAGCCATAAATTATGCAGCTCTGCGCCGTTATCAGCCTCTTCAAGGCAATAGACCAGCGGCCCGCGTTGGACGGCGACTTTACCGGCCACATGGCGCAGCAGCGGGTTGCCATACACACGGCGCACCGGCATCGGTAAGGTTAGCGCGATACGGTCGCCCTCTTGCCAGCGACGAGAAATGTGCAAATAACCTTTACGGATTTCACCTTCGCAGGTTTCACCGTTCAGCATGACCTGCGGTTGCGCACACCAGTCCGGCAAGCGCAGCGCGAGCGTGTGTTGCACGGGCTGTGCCGACGTGACCACGATTTCTATCTGTTCATGCCATGGATAGTCGCCGCTGATTTTCAGTCCCAGTGATGTATCGCCCACCGGAACGTCCATTTCGTTGCCCACATACAAGTGAACGTAAAGCGCATCCGGTCGCGGGGTATAAATATAATGACCCAGCGACGTCAGCACGCGGGCGATGTTCGGTGGACAGCAGGCACAGCCAAACCAGCGCTGGCGAACAGGTTTTACGTGATCGTAAATATGGTTTAAGGCCAGACTTTTTGGATGCACTTCGAGCGGGTTAACGTAGAAAAAGTGTTTACCATCCAGAGCCATACCGCCGAGCACGGTGTTGTATAACGCACGTTCCATCACGTCGGCGAAACGGCTGTCGGCTTCCATTTGCAACATGCGGCGGGCATACATCATCAACCCAATCGACGCACAGCTCTCAGCGTATACCGTGTCGTTAGGCAAGTCGTAATCCGAACTAAACGCCTCACCGCTGCTTTGTGAGCCAATCCCGCCGGTGATATACATCTGGCGCTGCACCATGTTGTCCCACAAACGCAAACAGGTCTGGCGCTTCTCTTCGTCTTTATGCAGCCGCGCAAGATGCGCCACTCCCGCCATCAGATAAACAAAGCGCACCGCATGCCCAATCGCAGTTTGCTGCAATGCCAGCGGTTGATGCGCCTGGCTGTAGGCTTTGTCTTTTACCATCCACGCCGGGCCGTGAATGTTCCAGTGCGAGGTACGCCCACGTTTTTCATATTCGATGTCGTAAAAATGCGGCTGTGCACCACGTTCTTCGACGAAATAATTCACCAGATTCAAATAGCGCGGGTTGTCCGTCACTTCATATAAACGCATCAACGCCAGTTCGATTTCCGGATGCCCCGGGTAGCCATGCAGCTGGTTTTCACCTGGACCAAACACGCTATCAATGTGGTCGGCCAGACGGCATACCACATCTAACAGGCGGCGTTTCCCCGTTGCCTGGAAGAACGCCACGCCCGCTTCAATCATATGCCCGGCGCAGTACAGCTCGTGGCATTCGGCGAGGTTCGTCCAGCGCAGTTCCGGCTCTTTGACGGTGAAATAAGTGTTCAGATAGCCATCCTCACACTGCGCCGCCTCGACCAGTTCGATAACTTCGTCAGCGGTTTTTTCAAGCTCTGCATCCGGCTTCTGGCACAGTGACCACGCCACCGCTTCCAGCCATTTCGCCACGTCGCTGTCCTGGAAAACCATGCCGTAAAACTCGCCGTCTTTGCGCCCTGCGGCTATCTCAAAGTTTTCGATGGCGTGGCTCGGGTCAGCCTCACTAATGCGGTCATTCAGAGCATCCCACTGATAAGGGATCACCACATCGCGCACCAGCCGTTGGTACTGGCCCAAAAACGCATCGGTCACTTTCAGTTGGTGCAGGTCTACTTCCTGTAAAATATCAGGCTGATTCATAACAACTCCTCAGGCGGTCTGGACATGGCGCTGACGTAAGTCAGTGGAAATCTGCGCCATCATGGGGTTATTCAAACGGCAACGGCGAATAGCCAGAGCCAGTAACAGGTGAAATACGGCCGGCAACAGCGTTTCCAGCGCGGTAATGCCGGAGAGTGAAGCCGCCGTCTGGTGTTCCGGGCCGGGTTGATAAGCCACGAATATAAACACCACGCTGATGATCCCGGCGCTGGCGGCCCAGGCTAATTTGATGAAGAAAAGGTTGAAGGCGAAGTTCATGCCCGACGAGCGCACACCAGTTTTCCACTCGCCGTAATCATCGGCAAACGCCATGATCGAAAAGTGCAGCGGCAGTGTGAAGCCAAGAATAATGCCGTTTGCCAGAATCACGATTAACCATAAAGTCTGGAACGCCGCGCCTGTTGGCAGAAGCCACATGCCGAACGCCAACGCCGCCAAAACCAGGTTGGTGTAGTAGTAGAGTTTTACGGTATCAAAGCGTTTGGCGAGTGGGTTAACAATCACCGCGCCGAGAATGGAGGCGAAGGTCACCATGGTGAAGAACAGCGAGGCAAACCCGGCGCTACCTTGCAGCACGTAAGTGATGAAATACATGTAGCCACCGCCGCGCAGGTTAAACACGTTGATAAGCAGGAACGACATCACCAGGCTCAGCAATAACTGGTCGTTTTTACGCAGACCCGCCAGGTGTTCGCGCAGGGTAAATTTGCCCATCAACGCCAACGGCACGCGTTCACGCACCCAGAAGAAGCAGCACAGGAACATCACCACCGCCACGGCACACAGGATGCCGACACCCATCTGGTAACCTTTTGCAGCGTTACCCTGGCCGATGATTTCGACCAGCCACGGCAAGCCAACCGATACCAAAAAGCCCGCCACGCCGCACAACACAAAGCGCCAGGACTGGCAGGAAATCACTTCGTCGTGGCGCGTGGTCATGGTGTTGATAAGCGCGCAGTAAGGCACGTTGATGGCGGTATAGCCGACAGAGAGCAAAAGGTAAGTGCCGAATGCCCAAAGGATTTTCATATTGGCACTGAGGTCTGGCACGGTGAAGGTCAGCACACCGATAATCCCAATCGGCACAGCCACCCACAATTGCCACGGACGGAAACGTCCAAAGCGGCTTTGTGTGCGGTCGGCAAGGATCCCCATCAGGGGGTCGGAGATGGCGTCAATGACACGCAATGCGATAAACAGCGTGCCGACAATAGCGGGAGTTAATCCAAAAACATCTGTATAGAAAAAGGTGAGAAAGTTCATGATAAGGCAGGTAATGACGGTTCCACCCGCATCCCCTAATCCGTAACCTATTTTCTCGCGAACAGAGAGCCTGCCATTTAAATCTGAGGTAACAATATCAGTATTATTTATAGGGGTAGAGGTCATGATAAAGCCTCGCATCGGGTTAGAAATCTGGAGTTATTATTTTTGTATTTACAATGTTCCAGAATAATTTTGCACTCAATCCAGGTACCAACAAGGCGAGAGAAAAGTATAAAAAGAGGACAATTCCGACCTAAAGATAAAATTGTGAAGGAGATCGCCAAACGTCGGTAGCCAGCCCACTATTTGAGAGGTTTTATCTACACTACATTGGGTGAATGGATCAAAGGAAAACCTAATTGCTTGATTTAAAGATATCTTTACCTATTTCCGTGCAAAACGGTGGCTTGTTTATTTCACGAGGCGTGGGGAGCCATCCGCAGCGTGAACTCGACTCGTGGGAATTGATTTTTGTTGAAAAAGGGACACTTACGATCCGTGAGGATGACACGCTGTTCAGCGTAAAGGAGGGGGAAAGTTTATTGCTCTGGCCACACAGGAAACACGTCGGAGTAGGAATCTTCCCGTCTGATTTAAAATTCTACTGGCTTCACTTCGAACTTAATCCACCACTGGATAATAAAACAGACAATCCGGCATCGTTAATTTCATTGCCGCAACACGGGCAAGTGATAAATCCCCAATATGTTATTTCTTTATTCCGCCAGTTCTTAAGCGAACAAGAATCTATCACTCGTAGCAGCGCGCTGGAATTAATATTGCTGCTGATCATGCAGCAACTTTCTGTGGTGGTGAACGATAGCCAGCAAACAGATAACAGCGGCGTCGCACTGGCGTATAAAGCGCAGCAGTTAATTCGAACTCAGTTTCATCTGCCGGTTTCTACCTCAACACTCTCCAGCCAGCTTCATTGCAATGCGGATTATCTGGGGCGTGTTTACCGTCAAACATTTCAACTGACTATTACCGAGGCGATACACCGCCAGCGCGTGCTCAGTGCAGAAAAAATGCTGATAGGCGATGCATGTTCGTTAAGTGAAGTCGCCG
Source organism: Buttiauxella sp. (assembly GCF_049686335.1). Classification (NCBI taxonomy): domain Bacteria; kingdom Pseudomonadati; phylum Pseudomonadota; class Gammaproteobacteria; order Enterobacterales; family Enterobacteriaceae; genus Buttiauxella; species Buttiauxella sp. The sequence goes on from NZ_JBAVHX010000034.1 coordinate 11,213, forward strand.
AACGCTGTGGATTTCAGGATGTGGGATATTTCAGGAAGGTGTTTCGCAAAGCGATGGGATTAACGCCCGCAGCATGGAAGCGGCGCTATTGTAAGGTGCATATTAATTCGGATTAGAGGCGAGTAACGTTGCGTTACCCGCCCATATCTTTTACCGGCAGATTACCAGTTGAACGGGACTTCAGCCCCCACGCTCACACCGGCATCGTTATCACTATGACTGGCTTCGGTGTACCAGAGACCGAGTTTCAATCTTGCCGCCTGGTACACAGCACCATTCCAGCCAAGTTGAATCCCCGTCAGAGTGTCTGACTGAGGGAAAGCACGGTTAATCTCATCACTTTGTGGATTGACGATCGCGTGAGTCAAACGGACGCTCCAGCGCTGGTCATTTTCGGTCGCTAACTCCACTCTCGCCGCCAGCAGACGTCCATCGCCACCAATCGCATCTCCCAGCGGATACCCCTGCTGGTAATAGCCGTCGGTGTAAATATGGTGGGTGTAGCTGGAACCGAGGCGGTTGAAGTTGCGACGCATATCATGCGCTTCCATATACCAGTTAATCGCATTATTCCCCGCAATATGATGGCCTTCCACGCCGCCAAGGAACAGATTTCCGCTGGGCAGAAAGCCCGCTTCATCTTCACCAATCATCTGACCGTAAAAGTTAACAGGCCATCCGAGCGTGGGTTGAAGTTTCAATTTGAAATCAAACCCCGCCAGTTGGTTACCCGGATCATTCCCCGTGCTGGAGTTATCCTGGCCGGTAAAACCTTTCATAAATGTGCTGAATGATTCAGACCGCCCTTGCCCTCCCCATTGCATCATGCGTGAAGCGCCAAACTCCAGGGATGACACCGGGGAAAAGGTCAGCCGCCCGCCGGTAAGTAGCGTATGAGGTACAGCGGCATACTGGCTGAGTTCCCCGGCAGTGAGCTGATATTGCCATGGGCCAATCCAGTTCAGCCACCAGGTTTCAGGTGCAGTTTGTTCCGCTCGCTGCATCAAAAAACCCGTTACCGGGCGTGCGGCATCAGAACGAATAAGACTGCCTTCATAGCCTGGCCCCCACCACTGCGGGATTTGTCCAAAGGCGAGCCACTGATTCGCGAATTTTAGTGCGCCATAGGAATTATTAAGATTGTATCGGGAACCATTACTTATCTGCATATCTGCTTCGGCATTACCCTGCAGATGCACGTCCCATGCGTCGCCGCCGAGATTGAAAGCCAACGAAGCTTCTTGCCCGGCATAAATCGCATTGCCAAATCCCTGAGGTGTGCCGGGTTCATTGCTATATGAATGTGCGGTTATTCGGGCATCGGCTTTCAAAGCGGCAAGACGACTCTGCGCTCTTTGCAGTGCGGCACGTTCAGAAACATATTCTGAACGGGCATTTGTCAACGCCCTCTCGACTTCCTCCTGGCTGAGAGGCCAGGTGGATAATCCCAGATTGATAACGCCTCTATCAGAAAGGAAAGCGAGATCGTTACGCAGCATTTCATCTGGCAAAAGAATACCCGATGCGTTTGCTGTGATGCTGATACTTAACAGGGCTATTCCGGTTGTTACCCGAAAAATATTATTAAAGAAAGAGTGCACAGAGTATCCTTTCTGGTGAAATCAGAAATCCATTGATGAGAAGTGGGTTTATTTAAACCAGATGATGATGACTAAGCCTTAATTATCGCCAAAAATATCTCGCGTATAGACTTTATGTTCCACATCTAAAAGTTCTTCCATCATGCGGTTAGAAATAATGACATCTGATGTTTTTTTAAATTCATCAAGCGAACGAATAACTCTGGAATTAAAGAATTCTTTTTCTTCAAGTACAGGTTCATAAACCACAACTTCAATACCTTTGGCTTTAATACGTTTCATGATCCCCTGAATAGAAGAGGCGCGGAAGTTATCTGAACCCGCTTTCATGATCAGGCGATAAACACCCACACATTTTGGTGAACGGCGAAGAATGGCATCGGCCACAAAATCTTTACGGGTTCGGTTCGCATCTACAATGGCGTTGATCAGGTTATTTGGCACATTACTGTAATTGGCCAATAACTGTTTAGTATCTTTTGGAAGGCAATAACCCCCATAGCCAAATGAAGGGTTGTTATAGTGCGTTCCAATTCGCGGATCCAGGCAAACACCTTCGATGATATGACGAGCGTTCAAATTATATGATTCAGCGTAGCTATCCAGTTCATTAAAATAAGCTACACGCATAGCCAGGTATGTATTTGCAAATAACTTGATGGCTTCCGCTTCAGTCGAATCAGTAAACACAACGGGAATGTCTGTGGTAACAGCGCCTTCGACCAAAAGGCTGGCAAATAATTCAGCACGTTTGGAACGCTCCCCTACAACGATACGTGATGGATGGAGATTATCGTGCAATGCTTTCCCTTCTCGTAAGAATTCTGGCGAGAAGAGGATGTTGTCAACGCCGAACTGTTCTTTAATGCGCTGTGTATAACCAACTGGAACGGTTGACTTAATCACTATTACTGCTGAAGGGTTAATTGCTAACACATCAGTAATGACAGTTTCCACCGAGGAAGTGTTAAAATAATTTGTCTTCGGGTCATAATCGGTAGGCGTAGCGATAATAACAAAATCGGCATTTTTATAAGCCTCTTGTTTATCAGTGGTCGCCACAAAATTTAGCTCTTTATTTTTAAGATAGTGCTCAATATCTTTATCAATAATTGGAGAACGACGGTCATTTAGTAAGTTAACTTTATGCTGAATAATATCTAATGCGACAACCTGGTGATTTTGGGCAAGTAAAATTCCATTGGACAGCCCTACGTAGCCAGTTCCGGCTATAGTGATTTTCATTCTATAAGCTCATCGAAATTAAGACAAAAGGTTCAAAGTGTTTTGTAATTAATAACACACACTAAATTTATAACAGTTACTAATTTGTGGCATCCATTTATAACTCCCTTATTTACGCATAAAATCAAGCCAGCAAAGATTATCAGAATTAAAAGCCCCCAATGCATAACCATCAGAAAGGCCTGAAATATTACAGATATAAACCTTAGAAATTTTATAATCCATTATGACATTGTCATGAATGTCATAATGCCATCCGGTTAACGCGCGAATATCAAAAGCTTGTGATCTTATAAAAATACCACGATTGGTGTTTTGGATTTCATTGCCGTAAATGAATACATTGCTGATAACAGATTTCAATTTAGATTTTATACTAACAACAATTGCAGCCTTTCCGCCAATGTTTGAAAAGACATTATGAGAAATCGTGATATTGTTCACCACATGTTCTTTATTCCTGTTGGGTTCTATATCAATCGCCCCAGGCATATCTCTTCTGGTGGTATTGTGGAATTGATTTTTCGTAATGCTAATATTATTGCCATCAATGATACTAATCGCATTTCGATTATTTTTTGTTATTCCATCAAAAGTCGATGAACTAATAGAAATGTTTTTGTTATGCTTACCATGAAAACCTAGATAAATACCATCCCCTCTAAAACCAGAGAGATTAACATGATTAATATCAACATTACTGGCACCAAACAGTTCAATCAAATGTACGTGCTCAGAAAAACCTAACGTCGCGACATTGCCTTGCAAAGACAGATCCTGGATCGTTAGGTTATTGGTTTCGTTAAAGCTTTGATTGGTTATCAAACTCTCTGGATTAGAATTTTCGCGACCATCTTCAATAACAGATTTCCCTTCCCCTGCACCAATAATTAAAACATTACTTCCAATTACTATTGCTTGCTTGAAAATACATTTACCGCTTGTAAGATGTAATCTGACATCATCCAGAACCAATTTCTCATTAATAACAGTTTCATTATTATCTTTTGAGCAATTCAAAATTAAGTCTTGTTGTTCTGCGTAGCCATAACCCATTTTGAATATTAGAAGCAGAAATAGCATTAATCTAACTTTCATTAAGCACACCTGCACAATATGATTTGAAAAAATCATAGCGTTTAATAGCGAGCGCTCCTGAATCGAACCTTTCCGATGTTTTTATTGAGGATTCAACGCATCTATTAAACTCACTCTCATTCTCAACAAGTCGGGCAATAATATCAGCCAGAGACGCATAATCTCCGGGTTTATGAAGGTACTCAGATGTGACTAACTCTGGCATACCCCCCGCAGTGCTCAGGACGACAGGACACGCTCTGGACATCGCTTCAATAACAGAGCGCGGCAGTCCCTCCTGGTTACTCGGTTGCACATAAATATCAGTTGTATCTAAAAAGTTGTAAATGTCTTTTCCCGGTTTGATATTGCCTAAAAAAAAGACTTTATCTGTAATCTTCAACTCATTTAAAAGAGCTTCGTTTTTATACTTTTCCCCACCACCAACAATGTGCAATGAGATATCAATATTTTTATTGGCTAAAATATTCAAAGACTTATAGATTGTATCGAATCCTTTATGAGGACTGTCCAACGAACCAATCAGTCCGAGTCTTACCGCTTTTTTAGGATGTGTTTTAACTATTCGTTCTTGATTTGAATTGAGCAATTCAACATTGGATGCCGCAATCGAGCGATTGTTAGGATAGCGCTTTTGCAGAAAATGATCGGTGACGTAGATAGCTCCCCATGCATTCTTAATCGCCAGCCTGGTTCTCATAGTCAATAAAGGTGCATATAAATACCCTTTTACTGATTTGTACCCAGTCATGGCATCCCAGGGACAGGCAACGACCTCCGCTATATATTTCTTCCCAAGTTCGCGAGCGATTCCAGCGACCATAATGCCTATTTCACTAGGAAGGCGGACAACAATACCATCAGCACTTTTTATTAAGGCATAGAGTTCATCAATTCTCTTTTTATCTTTCAGAAACAAACCTGATAAAGACGATTTGTTTTCCATCTTGAAAAAATCGATGTTTTCGCCATCAGATACTGACCAGTTGGTGGCGACAGAGTCCATTTCTTTATAACGGCTAACAACGCTGATGCTATCAAAATGATTAAAATATCTTCGAAATGAAACATAGGGCAATTTTCCAGCCGAATATACCTTTCCTTTTACATGGTAAAAATAGTGATCATGGGCAAATACCATCTTCATAAGATATCTTTCCGCTTTGTCGAAGGAATGCCGGCATATAAGCCACTGGACAAATTATGTTTAACCACCGAATTTGCGCCAACGACGGTATCTGAGAAAATCGTCGCCCCAGCCAGAACCCTTACTCCACATCCGATCCAAACATTGGAGTGAATTTCTACAGGTTTCATAACGACATGTTGGTATTTGAAAGGAACAGCACTTTTCACATATGAATGTTCGAATGTTAAAATAGAGGCTCCGTGAGCAATGGATACATCGCTCCCAATAGATAATTCACCTATCCCATCAATATAGTTGTAGTCATGTATACTGACATTATCACCAACCTTGATGTTTTGAATATTCTTAATAATGCACCATCGGCCTATATATACATTATCACCACAATACTTTGCCAATGAACTGAATGTTATATACCGCAGAACAACGCCAGGTTTTCCAGGTAAACCCGAGAACATGGACATTAATGTCACTCTTATTGACCTGGGAAGGATAGAAACGCTCTTTACTATTAATTTAATCAGCCATTTCCATCGACCGAATTTCTTTCTGCCTGTTTCACGCATTATAAATCTCTTCTATCGATCGAATATTATTTACAATTGAATATCGGCCTGAACAAATGTCTGCGTTAACACTCTTCTGTTTATTTTTACTGCATAGATCCTGTATTTTCTCTATCCACGCAGAAGGATTAGAAATATCTATGCTGTAATAATCACTCGTCAAGCATACTTCAGCAGGGATCGATGATGATGCAATAACTGGCAATCCAGCAGCTTGTGCTTCTATCGCCGCTAACCCCAAACCTTCGTTGTGCGAAGGGAATAAAAATAAATCTGCGACGTCACGTAAAATCCGTAATACATCTTGAGATACCCCCGCAAAAAACACCCGGTGCCCTACATTCAATTCTTTTACAAGTATCATTAATTCCTTGTAAAGGTTTCCGTCACCGACAATTAAAAGTTTATATTTTTCATCAAGTTGGGGTAGTAATTTGATTAAAAAAGATTGATTTTTTACCGTAGTAAGTCTTCCAACGTTGATTAAAACAAAATCATTCACGTCTAATTTAAATTGCTTCCTGGTTAACTTTTCATCTATTCTCAATAAATCTGAAAAGTCTTTACCGCACGGTATGATGCTGACACCATCGATTTTCCTGTAGTGGCAAAGTGCTGACTCTCTACTCACTGCAGACTTATAGTTTGAAAAAATGTTAGTCAGGAGTATTTGCATGTTAATTAATACTTTGCCTGCAAATCCTTTATTATTATAAAAACCACTGCGATCGCTATGTGAATAAGAAACTCTTTTATCGACACCGCAAACTGTGGAAACTAATGAGACTATTCCATTCGTAAAACTGACATGACTATGACATATATCTGGATTTACTTTTTTTATAGTTGTATATAAATCTTTAATATAATTCAGTTTATTTTTGGGTGATGATATGTGATATATTTTGCAACCTAGATCAATCAGATGCTGTTCGTAATATCCCTTCTCGGGCCTGTCAACAATGAAATGATATTCATAATCTTGATGAGTCTTATTAACAAAATCCACGAGCCATGACTCTATTCCGCCAATATTGAGTTGCCCCAACACATGCAATATTTTTTTCCTAGTCTTCATTCAAACTCTTTCTCATTAACAATAAAAGTGAAAGCATTACCATTGGGATAATTAATAGCTGCTTTCTAAACATAGCATCCCCAGCCCGCCCTAGTTCATAACTTCCTTCCTGGTTGTCAATAGAATAAAAACCAACCAAAGTCATAATTGCGGAAAATATGAAAACGACGATAAAGGAATTAACTAAAAGTGAATCAAATATAATGCTTTTAATATTTACCAATTTAACCAACAAATACACGGCAACGCCGACAGTACAAAGTGCTGGGATCAATGTAAAACTTGAGTAGTTTGCAATTTGCATTGGATTTGGCGCAAGATACATAAAGCCAGAAATGAGAGGCCAGTTAAATATTACAGCCAGATCTTTTAACGTAAAGTAAGAAATAATAACAGCAGTAACAAGAAGAGCGAGTTTAATATATTTTTTATAATCAGTAAAATACAGGCTATATAGTATAGCCACAAATGGTGAGTACGGTCGTAGTAAAATGCAATAAGAAAACAATACCATTGACGCTATAAATAGAAATAACTTTTGTCGGAAAGAATTACATGACAAAAATTTGATAATGGTTATACATAACAAAAAACACAACATCATGATGAAGATATCTTTCCCCATCACGCTCGAAAAATAGGTTATCGTTGGAGACAATATTATCAACACGACTATATAGAAAGAATATTTATCTGAATGTAAATAGCTAAAAATTTCTTTAAGCGTAAAAACCAATAACATTTTACATATATTATTGAGTATAACTATATAGTAAACATTCTTTGATGGCATCAATAGATAAAAGTAATGCACTGGAATGCCAAAAATAAAGTACGATCCTGGACCACTGAGAACACCATTATCCTGGTTTTCACTTACTCTAAAAATCCCATCTCGTAAAATGTCAGAAATACTGTTGTAGGATAGTAAAAAATCATAATATCGAGTGGCATCTAATCCTGGCATGATATCAAATTGATATACGCACACCATGCTATAAAACCATGAGAAAGCTAAAGACAGTGCAACTACACTCACTCTAAATTTATCTTCTACTTGCAGGATAAATGGGAGTTGTATGAGTAATGAAAAGAACAAAAACACACAAATAGAAATTTGTGGATCAAAGTTAGATAAAGCATTAGTGACAAGTGAAGCGATAAGTAAATTACAGATGCCAATAGCTAAAAATTTAGAATAAAAAGAGTTCAAAACTCACTCCACATTTTGAAAATTTAACTTCCTGAAAATCGCAATGTATATAAGGACTGAGATTGCTATATTAGAGACCAGCAATACCATAGGGATATAAAATATATTTAGTTTTAGGCATACAACATAGAGCAATATGGCGTGAATCACTCCGCCAGTAAACGTACAGTATGATATCTTTTTATTTTCATTGAAATACATGCACGTCGTTGCCATGATCATATAAAACCCTTGCGATAAAAATGCTGGTACCATCAAAAAAGATATATCTTTCACATAGTCATAGCCTTTGCCTGTAATGATTTCGTATAACTGATGAGGAAGAAAATATGATAAAACCGTTACTAACAGGCTAAGTAGCAAGTACTTAATAAATATGGAATTAAAGAATTTCAAATCATATTTATGATTTTTCAGATTTTCATATACATGTGGTGTCATAGCCTTATTAATGGCCATGAGTATCACTGTGATGAATACGGTAAGCTGAAATGCTGCTGAATAGTTACCTAATAACGACTTTGAAAAAAACTTCGCTATTAATATCCTGTCTAATCCTGAGCGAGCAAAAAAACTTAAATTATGTATGATTAATGGAAAACCAAATAAAAACATTCTCTTAATAGCGACTGTAATATCTTCCTGCGTGCTGACATTGAAATACCGCCTGCTCAAGTATATCGAGATGAGTATCGATACCAAATAACTTGCAGAAACAGCATAAACTCTCAATTTGTATGTGATTGGCAGATAAGCCAATAGCAGGAGGGTAAGCACAAATGAAATAATTGCGTTTGAAACCTGTATAACTAAATATTTCCTGGCTTCCTTGCGCGCTTGCTGCTGTGATAACAGATTAGTATATATACATTGTAGAGAAGTCGTTAAGACAGCAAGCAGAAAGATAGCATTAGAAAAAAAGATTGCCGAAATGAACAAAAACAATATGGTTATTAATAACACTATTATTACTGAGGCATTAAAATAATCACTATCTTTTAAGCCATCAGGCACAAAGTAAAACTGTATTACGGCTGAAGAAGTATTGATACCTATGAATATAAACAATATTGACACATAAGTATTAAATAGTGATATGTCACTGTATCCTTCTGGCCCTAAAGCTCTTGATAATATAGGTAGGAGAACAAAAGGGAAAAGCTTTACCAATAGCTCCCCGCCAACATATATCAATGTATCACTTGTTATCTTGCGCATTATGTCCTGCTAAAATTTGGTGATGATTTTAAACAAAAAAATAGGGTGCCAACATTAAAATCTAATAAGATCAATTTATGCTAGTTATGCATATCAGTTTCATCACCAATATTTAATTTACTAATAGAAGCTATGACATGTTATTTCATTGAGAGATTATTATTATGAGTAGTTTTAGCTAGCCCCATTAATGATCTGCATATACTTATTGATAACGATTCTTTCATCAAAAATCTTCTCAATGATTTTCCTTCCTTCCATTCCAAGACTTAGTCTTTCTTGATGGTTAACATTTATGACCTTCTCCATGGCCTCAGCTAAAGAGACAGGATTTTTCTTTTCACATAAGAAACCGTTAACGCCATCAAACACAACATCACGACAACCCACGTTATCTGTGGCTATCAGGGGTTTCCCCATAGCGGCAGCTTCAAGCAAGGAACGAGGCACACCTTCTCTATAGTATGAAGGAAGCACCACACAGTCGTAATGCTCGACTATAGAAGCAACATCGTCACTGGTTCCCAAATAGTTAATAATATGCCGTGAATTACACTCAATTAGATTTTTTTCATCAATTGAATTGGGATTGTTGTGGTCTATAGGGCCAAGAATGGCAAACTCTACATTATTATATTTTTTTTGTAGAATTGTTGCTGCTTCAATATATTCTGGCACACCTTTCTGTTTTAAAAGGCGAGCAACAAGAAGAAATCTTACTTTGTTATCATCCGGAGATGGCTTTACAAAAAACTCTTCCAGGTTAACGCCTGAACCGGGAATGTTTTTTGCCTTATGCTGTGGAACAATCTTATGCTTTAAGAAGAAATTGAGGTCTTCGTCATTTTGGAAGAAAATCGTGTTAGTTGCCAGGTTAGACACTCTATATGCAAGACTAACAATTTTTGTTAGCAGGTTGTTTTTAATAAACACTGCTCCCAATCCTGAAATGTTATTAATGACCTTTGCTTTACAAGCCCAGGCACCAATACTGCTGTAGATATTAGCTTTGGGTGTAAAATTTAAAACAATTGAAGGTTTTTCTTTAAAATAAATCATACCATATTTGATTATGGTCTTCATTTCCTTAAAGATATTGCGCCCTGCTCGGTCAATATCAATTCCTATGTGACGACACCCCATAGAGATTAGTTTATTTTCATACCCATCCTTAGGTGTGATAACAATAACCTCATGACCTTTTTTTAGTAGTTCAGAGATTGTTCCTTTTCTAAAATTAAACACATACCACGACGTATTCGCGGAAATAACAATTTTTTCCATGATAGTTCCATTATCTATGAGAGGATAACAACAGGATTTATATTATTGGAGAGTGATTATTTGATAACGCTTGAGGATATTACTTATATTCATAACTCCCATATTCGTAATAATTGCTGGCTCTTTTCTCAACACCATTAAATATGACGCCACTGATGGTCAAATTATTTTGCGAGAAACGCTTCGCGGATACTTCTATTTCTTTCAAGGTATTTTTTTGGAAGCGCGCGACAAGCATTGTGGTCCCTGCATATTTAGCTGCGATGCAGGCGTCACTGACTGCCAATACCGGAGGAGTATCTATAATGACCAGGTCATACTGGCTCGCAGCCCATACCATGAGATGCTTAAAGTTAGCATTCATTAATAATTCAGAAGGGTTGGGTGGGATTTTGCCTCGGGAAATAAAATCCAGGTTTTCAATTTCGGTCTTTTGTACCGCTTGATCAAAGCTTTTTCTACCCACTAATACATCTGACAAACCATCTTTTTCATGACAACCCAATACGTGATGTACCTGCCCTTTACGCAAATCAGCATCGATTAACAATACTTTCTTACTGGACTGGGCAATCACTGCTGCAAGGTTGCAACTTACGAAGGTTTTACCGGCTTCCGGTGTTGCGCCGGAAATAAGCAGTATATTATTTTCTGCCTGTAACATGGCAAAGTGAAGACTGGTACGCAGACTACGAATCGCTTCTACAGATAAATCTGTCGGATTGTCTTCGGCAAGTAACGTCACCGAACGAACCGACCGGTTTTTGTTCTTCATTAGCTTAAGGTTTTTCTCCTTGAGCCATTTAGATACAGGGATAGTGGCATAAACATTCAATCCCAGATTTTCAATCTCTTCACCGCTTTCAATACCCGTATGAAGCAATTTGTTCAGCAGACATGCCGCAATTGAAATGAATAGTCCTGACACCAACCCGAGTATTACTATTAAAAACTTTTTAGGTGATATCGGTTTTTTCTCTGCAATGGCATTATCAATGATACGAACATTACCTACTGTGCTAGCTTTGTTAATATTAAGTTCCTGTTGTTTATTCAATAACAACATATAGACTTCCTGACCAGACTGCACGTCACGCGTCAGACTTAATATTTCCTGCTGAGTTTTTGGCATGTTACCAATGCGGGCATTGAGTTTTTCACGTTCTTTTAACAAAAGGGATTTCTTTTCCAAAAGAGTACGATACGCAGGGTGGTCGCGTGTATACAGTTTTGAGATTTCCGCTTCTTTAAACGTTAATTCATTAATTTGTGTTTCCAAAGCAACGGTATTATCCAGTACAGATTTTGCTTCAAGAGACAAATCAACGGATTCATTCTTCTGACGGAATAGATTTAATTTATTTTCAGCTTCATCCAGTTTGGCACGAACTTGTGGGAGTTGCTCTTTCAAGAAATCCAGGCTTTTTGCCGCCTCTTCAGATTTACGCCCCACGTTTTGCTGTAAGTAATTATTGCTTATACTATTTAATATCTGTGTTGCCTGCCTGGCGTTTTCCCCTTTATAGGTCAGCTTCAGCATACCGCTGTCTTTGCTCAAATCCGCTACTGAGAAATTATCAAGCAATTGATCAATAGCAGTACGCTTATCAAGTTTAGTAATTTCAAAGGTGGTATTGGCTGGTGCATCGATTTCACTCACCAGTAGATTCATATTTTCTTTTACGAGTAATTCGCCGGTCTTACCTTCAAAAGTTTCATCATCAACTGTGATGCTGTAGCGCGATGGCGAAATCACGGTAAGTGTAAAAGAATTATCCAGTAATTCATTAGCTACTGTCAGGCGCGAAATGGCTATTTTGCCATCATGATGTCCTGTCAGGCGCGCCAACCCTTTACCGATTAATGGGAAATGTTTCTCATGTACGACAGTATCTAAGGCCAGGTCATCGACTGTTTGACCCAGAACCATACGTGATTGTAATAACCCAATTTCAGTCTGAGATTCTGGTTTGCTATCAGGTAAAATTTCAGAAAGTTTACTTAATACATTACTACCAGAATTCTGCTCTACTTGTATTAATGCATTAGCGCTATATATTGGTGTTGCCAACAAAGCATAGGCTATTCCCGCCATAGTAAATAGCAAAGTGATGGCGGCAACTTTCCATTTATTATCAGCTAATACGCCAAATGCATTTTGTAGATCTAATTGCTCTATTCTGTTTGTATGGTTATTTTTATTAGTATAAGAAATTTGCTCAGACATTTAACGACATCTCATTACAGTAACTATTTCTTTAATGCCAGAACCCAACGCGCGGTGCTTTGAGCCAGCTGTGTATAAACCAGTTGGTACATGTCTCGGCTTTTTTTGTAGGGGTCGCCAATTTCAAGCTGGTTCTGCCAGTGCCCCATTAACATGGTTTTGCCACTGGCCTCTGGGTAACTTTTTTTAATTCGTTCGAGGTGGGATTTTTCCATCACCAGGATAAGGTCGTACTGCATCGCGAGTTCTGAAGAAAATGCCTGAGCACAATGTCCATCCAGGGATAAACCATGTCCGGCAGCAACTTCCGCGGCCATTGGATTTGCCCCCTCCCCAACTAATGCACCCAACCCTGCTGAATCAATCTTTCTATCCGGCAGAGCCTGACGTAATAACCGCTCCCCAGTCGGGGAACGGCATATATTGCCAATGCAAACCACTAATATTGAATTGAACATAATTACCAGTTCTTAATCATGCGAACGGTTTCAGTCATGTCATTAATCCCTGTAATAGTTGGGACTAACTGACCCAGAACGCGATTCCAGCGGGTAACAGGGGCCGTGGTGACATAAACAATGTCGTACGGTTGCAGTTTGAATTCGGTTCCCATAACCATGGCAGCGGCATCAGAAATATTCAGTTGGTAGATATTCGCTATTTTGCCGTCGCTATTTTTACCGCGGGTTGAGCGGATAACGAAAATACCCGTCGCATCAGAGGTCATCTGGTCGATACCCTCCGCGTTGCCCAAAGCTTCGGTCAATGTCATGCCGCTGCGGTCCATTTTCAGGGTGGTTTGTTTCTTCACTTCACCCATCACGAACACTTTCAGGTCATCGTTACGCGGTACGAAAAGAATGTCGCCGTTGACCATCAGGCGGTTCTGCTGCAGATCGCCATTTTTCATTAGCGCCTGGAGAGAAATACGTTCGTCTTTGCCGTTATGGGTCAGAACCGCATTATTCCAGTCCGCATTTTCAGCCAGGCCACCGGCCTGGTTGATGGCATCCATAATCGTTAACGGCACGTTGGTAATGGCCAGTTGACCGGAATGGGCAACTTCACCGGTCACATAGGCTTTTTGGGAACGGAAAGCAGCAACGCTAATATCGATTTGTGGAGATTCAATATAAGCCGCCAGTTTACGGGTCAACTCTTCGCGTAATTCAGCCAATGTGCGGCCAACCACTTTGACCTTGCCCGCGTACGGGTAGAAGATTGTGCCGTCTGACTGCACCCAGTTACCGGTATCTGATGCGCTACGGTACTGGCCAGCAGGCGTTGTCAGTTCCGGGTGATCCCAGACTGTGACCATCAATACATCACCCACACCAATACGATATTGATAATCCTGCACCTCTTGTTCGAGCTGCGAGTTAGTACGCGCGACCACTGGCGTTGGGCTGAGTGATTCAATCAATTTTGGGGTAACGGCGTAGACGTTAACCTTGTCATTGATATTCACTGAGTCGTCTTTATTAACGATGGTCTTACCGGAAGTGGTGAGGTTACTGCCAGGAACAATCGTGCAGCCACTGAGCAGGACAGCTGAAATCAATAACGGCACAGCTGCAAATTTTACAATTATCATGTTGGTCACTTGGTTTATCGAAGTGTTTAAAACCCAGCGACACTGGGCTTTTACATAGAGAAAATGGGAGGTATTAGCGGTGGCTGACCGGTACTTCTACATTCACAGGACGAGACGATTTAAGTTGAACTCTCATATCCGGGTGCCGCTGTTGTAGCTTAGAGTTGACGGCAAAATAGCTGGCAAATACGCCGATAAACAAAGCCAGTGAAAGCCACTCAGAAATACCAATGATGGAAAGTACAATTCCGACACCCGCAAGTGTTGCGGTCAGCAGTGAAGCAAACACAACCGTCTGGCGGCCTGTTAACCCGCTGCGTAATAAAATATGGTGTAGATGATCGCGATCTGGATGGAATGGGCTTTGCCCACGACGCAAACGGCGCACCATAATTGTCACCATGTCCATCAAAGGCAGCGCAATCAGCCACAACGCAGTCACGGGTGCCATTGCGGCATCGTTGTCCTGGCTGCCGAGCATGACTAGCCACAGCACCGAAAAACCAATCACCATGCTGCCTGCATCACCCATGAAAACTTTTAGGCGTTTGCTGCCGAAGAAACCCATGTTGAGCATCAAATAAGGGATCAAGGCGACTATCATTAACAGGCACCACATGCCGTGAATTTGTTTCCCAGCCAGTAAGAAGACCACCATTAGCGCTGCGAATATCACGCTGGATACAGAACCGAGCAAACCATCCACACCATCAATCATATTGAAAGCGTTGATAGCGGCCCAGGTAGCAAACAGCGTCACCAGATACCCCAGCGGGCCAAGCAGCAATTCTTGTTCGCCTAGCAAGTGGCCGAAGGTTTGCAGGTGAAGTCCATCGACCATGAGAATGACGGCAGAAAGTGCCTGAATAACCACTCGTGGAGCGACTGGAAGGTCAAAACGGTCATCGGCAATGCCGACAAAAAGCAGCAACGAAATACTCAGTAAATAGCTAAGAAAATGCGCTTCGGTTTGGGGCAATAGTTCAGGTCTGAACAGATAACAGATGGCAATGGCGCAATAGAAGGAGATCCCGCCCACCAGAGGTATTTCACCTTTGTGTTGTTTACGCCCACCGGGCTTGTCCACCAGGCCACATTTTAAGGCCACGATTCGAGCAATAAGGAGCGAGGTCATTGCGGCCAAAAAAATGATGATGATTTCTTTACTCATGATGGTAATACCTTAATTCCTTTTAACAACGCTACCGCCCATGGCGAACGTGGAAATAACCACGTGCCATTACAGAAATTCAGACTGTGCACACATCACAATAACCACATCCATGTGGTTAATTGAGTCTTAAGAAGAGTGAATTTCGCGCATTCTATTACAGGAAATTATTGGGAGCAAAAAAGCGCCAGAGTGATATTGATTCATAAAAACCTCAAGATAAGGCTATATTTACAAATAACATTCACTTATAAAACAACGACATAGATGGATTATATTAATAAAGCACAACATTTTTAAATTTCTAAATAAATGAGATTGAGTGATTTTTAATTATCGAATAATTGTATATTGATGCTTTGGTTTCTATATTTAAATAAATTACAACCTGAATGTAATCACATTATTCCAATGATTAATAAAAGACTTATTTATAAATTACAGAAAACTTCAAATTACATTAAATGGAGATGACCTATGCCTGTTAATGCTTAATATGTTGACATGAAGTATTTATCGAACAAAAAACAATGGAATAGTGATAATCACCCCGAACGAGTAGCCTGTTTATTTTTTACACGCTTCGTGTAAATGAATCGCTATCAGATTATTCCAGGTAAGCCCAGGCAGAGAATCGTGGATCTGGCAGACAAGAAAACCCCTCTCGTCATGGAGTGGCTTTAGCCTGTGACGGATAACTGATTGAAAGTATGATTATTTATTACGAACGGAGTTTGCTTTGAACGGGGATTTTTCGCACCAGAACAGTAGCAAGCTAATTTCATCAGTAATTAAGCAAACACAAATAATTACTTAATTAAAACTGCATACCCATTGCGGAAAGTTCGTTTCGTGGACAGAAGATGGGAATAAATGGGTGATAAGCAGCCATTTTTCGGCATGCTTTCTTGTGAAGTGGGTCGCTCACTAACAGCGAGTGGTCCTGGATCTCTTTATTTTTAAAGGACAGAAAGGGGGGAATACTTGTTGAAAATCTAACCACTGTCGCTACAGGACAGGTTCAGATTTTTCCTACCAGAGCACTCTGTGCACAATTAAATCCTTTGCGAAAATTCCGTAAACCCACTACGAAAATTCCGTAAAGTCACCTTCCTGGCCGCTGGCCCAGGAAAGCCTGTCCAAACAACGGATACAAAAAAAGTGGGCTACGCTTCCGTATGCCCACATTCATCGTTCACGCTCAGCTACGACCAGCATCGACCAGCAACCATAACGGCTCAGCCGTGAGGGCCTGTTCACTACGGGTTGCTACGTGTGCAAAAAAACAGCGGTGTATTGTCATAGCTAAACAAATAACTTGATTCGTTTTCACGTCTAATCTCCAGACTAATCCCTCGCTCGCGGTAAAGGAAGAAATCGGGTGTATAGGGGAAATACTGACTGAAGATATTTTCCATCCCGCTGTTTTCGCTCGAGATCATGATTATTTTCCCGTCTTCATGCCAGTATTTAAACGTGAAATGATTATTGGTATTAATCTCGGGCTTTCCTGTTTGATGCAAACGTCCAAGCGATGTATACGTGCCACTGCCGTCATTAAAGACAAAATGCGTAATCATCTCATAGCTGATATTTTTACCTACAATGGTTGCGGTTGCGTCACAAGAAAAGTGATTACGCTGATAGGTATGATACCAGGCAAACACCAAAGGCAATGATATCAATAATAAGATCAATACCCAGCTCGCTACCCCTTTTCTAACTTTCATAGCGATCTTTCCTGAAGATATAAGACTGGCACTCAGCATTGCTGTATTGAATTTTGCGATTGCAGAGGAGTACGGATAAACCTTGCAAAGATCGATTGAGGGTTAAATACGCGACCCCATCCGTTTTGCAGATAAGTGAATAGCGCTTACCCAGTTCGGTAAACGTCTGAGCGCTTTTCTCTTCGCCAGACCAGGACGAATAAAGCACACAACCATTGACCTTCCCAATGTAGTTGTATTCAGAATAGTAAGACTCCCCTCCCGCTCGCTGCATATAAACCACGCCGCAAGAAAGTATAAAAGTGATGCATGCCAGCAGATATGCCCAACGTGAATGAAAGAAATTTGCAACGTGCTTTTTTCGCGGCGACAGATCATTCGGTGGAATTTCTGGCTCTGTCTTTTCATCAACAGCGGGTAACGATACGCTATGAACCGGAGCGATAAAGTCATCGATTGTTCCTTCACGAATCGTCGCTACCGATTTAAAGCCCATCTTCGGGACCGTTTTAATAATATTTTCCGCAAGCCCAGCCGATTGAAGCCCCTTTCTTAAGGAGGCAATACTTTGATAGAGAGCATTGGTGGTGACTACTGCACCATGTCTTTCCCACACTTGCTCAAAGAGAAATCGTTGAGTTAACACCTGGTGATTGTGGCGCAGTAGAAGGAGTAAGCATTCACTTGCAGGAGTATGGATGACAATCTTGCTACCGGGCCGTCCTTCCAGTGGGCGAAGACTATGTTCATCCGGTTCAAAAAGAAGCGTGTCATTGATCAAAAAGATTGTCTTCATCATGTCATCCTCACCAAAAACAGATCGGTCAATGCCGCTTCATCAAGGGTTAACAGCACAGAAAAAATCTTATTCAGATTTTTTTATATTATAATCAATAAATTATATCCTTCATTTTTAAACCCTCTCTTTTGTCCCTTAACTTCTGACTAAGTATAAATCATAGAAAATCACTCCTCCTTTTCCTCAGAATCGTTATGCTTTCCTCGTCGCTAAAACGACCAGGCCCGAGAATAGCCTTAAAATTTTTAGGAATAATCGCGAGTCTGGAAGCCAGTGCGGGGTGGATAAATAGATTTTCAAAACAACAGATTAGTCACTTAACCAGAGCAATGTACTGGATATCACAACTAATTTGGAATTTTACCTTGAGCCATGGACTAATGATGAGTTTCCGGATTTACGCCGTGTGATTTCTATAAAGGTATTTTTTTGTTCTTTTTTCACAAACAAAGCAGGTTTTAAATGCTGAAAAAAGTCAGCCCATGTCCATGATCTGCTCTCCTGGAACATGAGTTGTAAGTATTCACCGGAGTCATATAATCTTCCCTTATAAACAGTAGGGCTTATAGGAAATGGACACGAGCAACGCAACAACCGTCGAATTTATTTTATATGAGCGTGAAAGAAATGGACTATCAATTGCATGGATTTATGATCGGTAAAGAAATCCATTTCGATATTGATAATGGCAGAATATACCGACTTCCGGCAAACAGCACAGAACGTAGTTTTATTTTTGGTTCGATATTTTTTAATGCAACCATGCTGAAACTATTTATTTATCTGCTATTGCATGCGCGACATAAAAAAGTCACCAAAGACGAACTACTTAAGAATGTATGGGAAGAAAATAACCTCATACCTTCAACGCAACGTTTATGGCAGGTGTTAAACAACCTGAATAAAAAACTACGCCTTCTGGGGTTACCCGGTGATTTCATTCTGAATATGAAAGGGAGTGGTTATATAATTAATTATCTTGATGTAACACCGATTTATTATCGAATAAGTGATCTCAGCCTTACCTCTGGGAAAGAAAAGGAATAACACCATAAGATAGCACCTTGAGTAAGTGCTATCACGTAGGATGCATTTGCCCTGATTATGAATAATTTTCAGGGCCTTTTTTTATAAATATCCTCATCGGCAACTGATTTCGCGCCTCTCCGTTCGACATTTAGTTGCCGGTGAGGGTATTTATCAAAAGCATCACGACTTTTATTTTTAGCATGATAGCTCTCTTAAATAACTACGCTCACCATAGGCTCTAAGCCTTTACTGGATAAAATATGAGTATAATTAATTCGTTTTTAAATTTAAAAGTCAGCAAAAAACTCTTCTTAGGGTTTGCAGTTGTCTTTATTGTCACGATTGTTATCGTACTTACTGGGATGATGGGCTTGCGAGATGTCCAGGATAAAATTAGCAAAAGTGCTTTAACGGTTGAATTAAACAAAGCTCTGACCACGGCACGTTTGACCCGCACCAACTATCAATATACCCATGATGTCCATTATGTGGAGCAAAATAGCAAGGCCATCAATCAAATGGCCGAAATAGTTACCCAGCTGAAAAACTACACCTGGGCAGCAGACAGTATGGACGCCGTATTGAAAACTGAAAGTGCGGTAAAAAATTACGTGCTGAGCACCACACCTTTCATTAATGCTTTGAGTCAAACAACCCGTGATAAAGAACGTCTGGACTCTAAAGACCTCTATAAAAAGTCCGTCATGGCAGACACACTGAGTCATAGCGAATCATTGCCATCAGATCTAAAAACACAAGTGGCTCAACTGGGCTTTATCTTCAACGACATTGATTCGATGTTAAATGATTACAAAGATAAACCTACAGAGCAGGGGCGAGAAGCCTTACAAGCGCGCCTGACCGCAGGCATTAACCATGCTGAGCAACTTTTACCTAATTTGCCGCCTTCAGAGCAAGTATGGGTGCAGGCAGGTATTATTGAAATCCAGGGTTTTTCTACAGACCTGCCGTCGTATCTTGCGGCGTGGACACAACAAAACGTCCTCTCCTCACAGCTGACAGACAGAGCCGTGGAGCTCACTCGCGCCATTGGCGTGCTGTTTGACCTCCAGCAACTCAAAGCCGAAAGAGTCGTTGCTACCGCTGAGTTAGAAATGGCCATTGTTGCCATTATTGGGATACTTATTGGGGTGTTGATGGCCCTGGTGATTACTCGCTCAATCACTCGCCCGCTTAATGAAACACTTCTTGTAGCCGAGCAAATTGCGAATGGCGATCTTACTGGCACACTGGCGAGCCAGCGCAGCGATGAACCCGGTTTATTGATGCAAGCGGTGGCGACGATGAATAACAATCTAAAGGACATTATTCATAACGTTCGGGATGGGGTGGACAATGTGGCACGTTCGTCTTCTGAGATTGCGGCTGGGAATATGGATTTATCCGCTCGCACGGAACAGCAATCCGCTGCGGTAGTTGAAACGGCCGCCAGCATGGAAGAACTCACCTCTACGGTCGCGTTGAATGCTGAAAATGCTGAACATGCCCGGCAATTAGCGGAAGCTGCTTCGCAAAAAGCGAATGAGGGAAGCCAGATTTCTAAGATGGTTATCGACACGATGAAGAATGTGCAAAACAGTTCGCATCGTATTTCTGAAATCACGACCGTGATTAACAGCATCGCATTCCAGACCAATATTCTGGCACTGAATGCGGCTGTTGAAGCAGCGCGAGCTGGGGATCAAGGGAAAGGATTTGCCGTGGTGGCAGGTGAAGTGCGCAACCTGGCACAACGAAGTGCGCAGTCGGCAAAAGAGATAGAGTCGCTAATCCATGAATCTGTTTCTTATGTCGATTCAGGATTCCGTCTGGTTGAAGGCGCCGGGATCGCGATGGATAACATTGAAACGTCGGTTATTCAGGTGCGAGATATTATGAGTGAGATTGCGGCCGCTACGGATGAGCAAAGCCGTGGGATTTCTCAAATTGCGCAAGCGATGGCAGAAATGGATACCACTACTCAGCAAAATGCGGCGCTGGTCGAAGAATCTTCAGCTGCTGCCAGCTCGCTTGAAGATCAAGCCGTACAACTCGAAAAGGTTGTTTCAATTTTTCGGGTGTCCAAAAACCAAAATACTAAAGCAGAAAATATCCCGGTGAGCAGAACACCTACGCTGGCATTGCTCGCCAAAAAATCGGGATCAAACAATAACGATAATTGGACTGAATTCTAAAAGTACTTTGCTTTGCTTTGCTAACACCAGGGAAACAAAGGGCGGGAAACCGCCCTTTTCTTTGACAGTCATTTCAAAACAGTGGGATTCGCCGGCGCTTCTCCCCTACGAACTCCATTCACCCAAGCGTTACTTCTTCTTATTGAGCATCGACTTCAAATCCGCGAAAGGATTGTACGTCGCTTCGCCAACATCTTTTTGCGCGTCTTCGCCTGCCACAACCGTAGTGCCGTATTGGTCGGCTTCGGTGTACTTCGAGTGCTCATGGTCATGGCAATACAGGCACAACAGCTCCCAGTTACTGCCATCTTCCGGGTTATTGGTGTGGTCGTGGTCGATATGGTGAACCGTCAGTTCGCGCAGGTTTGAGTAAACAAATTCACGCGAGCAACGCCCACATACCCACGGGTAGATTTTTAATGCTTTCTCACGGTAGCCGCTTTCCAGCCGCGTGTAGTTTTTAGGGATCAGAGCCATGATTGATGAATACCTGGTAAATAAAGTTTGGATATAACTAGTTTATATACCCTCTTTATCAATCCCCAAACGTTTCATGCGCGAAAGCAATGTCGTGCGTTTAAGTCCCAGGCGTTGTGCCGCACCACGCGGGCCGGCAACCACACCATTGGTCTCTTTTAACACACGCAAAATTCTCTGCGCTTCATCTTCCCCTTCTCGAATCTCCTCACTCGCCATAACGGGGTGTGCTTTTTCTTCTGGCCGTTGGTAGTCCATTTCCGGCAGCGAAAGATGCAGCACATTGCCGCGCGTCAGTAACACCGCACGTTCAATCACGTTTTCCAGTTCACGGACGTTACCCGGCCAGTCCATACGGCTGAGCGTCCGCAAAGTTTCCGCCGGAATACTGTCGATGTTACGGTTCATGCGATGGGCGATTTTAAAGGTGAAAGATTTCACCAGCAGCGGAATGTCTTCCGGACGCTCGCGCAGCGGTGGCAACATGATTGGGAACACGTTCAGGCGATAATAGAGGTCGCTACGAAATTCACGTTCGGCCACCATCTCTTTAAGATTGCGGTTGGTCGCGGCGATTAAACGCACGTCCACCTGCTGAACTTTGTTGCTTCCGAGCCGCTCAAATTCCTGTTCTTGCAGGACGCGCAACAGTTTAGGTTGCAGCTCCAGTGGCATATCGCCGACTTCATCAAGGAACATCGAGCTTTTGTCCGCAAGCTCAAAGCGGCCGATACGCTGCGTATTGGCGCCGGTAAACGCACCGCGTTCATGGCCGAACAGGTCACTTTCCAGTAATCCGGCAGGCATCGCCGCACAGTTAATTTTCACCATCCGGCGGCTGTTACGCTCGCTCAGGTTGTGAATGGCGCGTGCAATCAGCTCTTTGCCGGTGCCGGTTTCACCGAGGATCAGCACCGTACTGTCGCTTTTTGCCACCATATCGACTTGTTTGAGCACGTTCGACATCACGTCGCTGCGGCCAATAATCTCGCCAAAATCGCTGGCGACATTGTTGATTTGCTCGGTGAGGTAGAGGTTTTCGTCGACGAGGTTCTCTTTTAAGCGATTGATTTCCTGATACGCCAGCGCGTTATCCACCGCAATGGCGATACGCTCGGCAATCTGGCGCAGCAGTTTAAGATTTTGCGGGGTAAAGACGCCTGCCTCGCATTGTGCCAGTTTCAACACGCCCAGCATGTTGCTGCCAAACGTGAGCGGCAGCAGGCACAAGGTCTGGATTTGGTTGCCCCACATTTCAAACAACATGCGCTCATACGGCGCGAGTTGGTCACCGTGATGCAAATTCAGCAGCAGCATTTCACCGCTTTTAAACACCCGTTCGGAGAGCGTTCCCGCCTGGGCGACATCGCTCCGGTCGTGGATCGGCGATTGCTCTTTGACGAAGTGGGTGGAATAGACCTTCAGGCGATCTTTTCGGTTGCCGCGTAAAACGATGCTTATCGAGTCGATGGAGAAATAGTGGTGAATTTCGTTGGCGATTTCGCGGATCAGTTCATCGAGATCGAGCTTCGACAGTACGGCGTTGGTCACCGCCACCAAAATGCGGTAGTCATCACGTTCGCGGCATAGTTGTTGGTAATCGTGACTGGAGTCGAGGCGGCTTTGAATTTGTTCCGCCACCAGCCCGACAACTTGCGCCAGCGTATGCAGACGATTGAGTTCTTTATCTGTCCAGGTAACATCGTTATTGCGAATAAACTCGCAGCCACCAAAGATTTTGCCTTCTGCCGCCAGAGGCAACAGGCAGTAGCGACCAAATGGCGCGTAGAGCTCAAGGCTCATTACCTGTGGCCAGGTGTCGTTAAATTCTTCTTCGGTACAAATCAGCGCTTCCGGGCGCGAAAGCACCCGCCGAACAGGCCCATTAGCCAGCACCATCTCATCTTCGTAATGCAGCTCTTTGCCATGTTGATCCCTGCCATAAAAGGCCACACGCTGATGCAACGGATGGTAAAGCAGAATATTCACGCGGTCGGCGAGTGCACCCTGTTTGGCCATTTGCGTCAGGCATTGAGCAAGCGCCGGAAGATCAGGTTGCTGCAACAGGGTACGCGTAATATCAAATAACCCCTGCTGCCCGAGATCGCTCATCGGAGTGTATGGCATTTTGCTTATCCAATTGGTAGTGCGGAGGCGGTGGATGACGCTGGCGCTTATCCACCCTACGAAATCAAACGCCTGGCGATTTGTATTATGAAACCGCTCAAGTGTAGCCAGGACGGCACCCGGCGTTCCTGGCTTAGGTCAACAAATCCGTGGTAGCGGCTCTGAATGTGGCAAATCGAGTGTCCGTTTTACGCCATAAAGACCGGCGACTCGCACCCCTTTTCGCTCGACGACATCACCAATAATAGCCGCGTCCTGGCCTAATGGGTGCGCACGTAATGCAGCCAGCACCGCATCGGCAGATTCACGTTGTACCGCAATCACCAGTTTGCCCTCGTTGGCAAAATTCAGCGCATCGAGGCCAAGCAGTTCGCACACGCCACGCACCGCCGGGTTCAAAGGCAACTGGCTTTCAGTGACTTCCATCCCGCAACCGCTCGAGGCCGCAAACTCATGTAGCACCGCATTCACCCCACCGCGCGTGGCATCGCGCAGCGCCTTGACGCCCGCTATATGCAGCAAGGGTGCGATTAACGGAGCCAGCACCGCGCAGTCACTCACCAGTTGTCCTTCAAGACCCAGCGATTCGCGCAAGTTAAGGATAGTAGCGCCATGGTCGCCCAGCGTTCCGCTGACGATAAGCACATCACCGGCGCTGATTTGCTGCGCGCCCCAACTTAAACCGGCAGGGATCGACCCGATACCGGCCGTATTGATAAACAGTTTGTCCGCCGCACCGCGCTGCACCACTTTGGTATCGCCGGTGACGATTGCAATTCCCGCGGCTTTTGCGGTCGCCGCCATGCTGTGAACCACGCGTTCCAGCGTTTCAACAGGCAAACCTTCTTCAAGGATAAACCCGCAGGATAACCAGCGCGGTGTTGCGCCGCTGACCGCCACGTCGTTCGCCGTTCCACAAATGGCGAGCTTGCCAATATCGCCGCCAGGGAAAAAAAGCGGGTCGATGACGTAGCTATCGGTTGAGAAGGCCAGGCGGTCGCCATGAGCCGCGAGTTCAGCCAGCGGTAAACGTGCCTGGTCTTCCTGTTCAGCCAGCCACGGATTATCAAATGCCTGCACGAACAAGTCAGCTACCAACTTTTGCATTGCCTGGCCGCCACTGCCGTGGGCGAGTTCGATAGTTTTCATGATTTTTTACCTGTGTCGGATGACGCTGCGCTTATCCGACCTGGATTGGACTCGTTTTTTGTAGGTTGGATAAGCGCAGCGTCATCCAACGAAAAGGTTTTATGCCTCGCATTCCTGGCTGCGATATTGATACCAGGCGGCACATGCGCCTTCGGACGAGACCATCAATGCGCCAAAAGCATTTTGCGGATTGCAGGTTTTGCCAAACATCGGGCACTGGTGCGGTTTGCAACGCCCGGTGAGCACATCGCCGCAGCGTGCCATCGGGTCGTCATAAACCTGCTGCGGCGCGGGTTTGAAATGGTCCTCGGCATCAAACTGGCGATAACCGTCGGTCAACTGAACACCGGAATCGCTGATGGTGCCAAGCCCGCGCCATTCAGCGTCACCCCGCACAGCAAACACCTCAGCAATCGCCTGCTGCGCCAGATTATTGCCCGCATCCGGCACCACACGCTTGTACTGGTTTTCCACGGCACTGTGCTGATGGATTTTTTGCTCCACCAGCATCACCACACCCTGCAATAAATCCAGCGGTTCAAAGCCTGCAACCACCAGCGGGCGATGATGCTGGGTGGCGATAAAATCATAGGCTGCCGTGCCAATCACCATGCTGACATGGCCTGGCGCCAGGAACGCATCAATGCCGTTATCCGGCTGCTCGAGCAGACTGCGTAGCGTAGGAATAAGCGTTATATGCTGGCAGAAAAAGTAGAAATTGTTGATGCCCTGCGCTTTGGCCTGTTGCAGCGTGATGGCGGTGGTCGGCATGGTGGTTTCAAAACCAAGGCCAAAGAACACCACTTTTTTGTCCGGATTCGTACTTGCCAAAGCGAGCGCGTCCATTGGTGAGTAAACCACACGCACATCTGCGCCACGCGCTCTCGCCTGCATCAACGAGCCATTTTTCCCCGGCACGCGCATCGCATCGCCAAAGGTGCAAAAAATCACCTCGGGATGGCTGGCGATTTCAATACAGGCATCGATGCGCCCCATCGGTAACACGCACACCGGGCAGCCAGGGCCGTGAATAAATTCGATGTTTTCCGGCAGCAACTGGTCGAGGCCAAACTTAAAGATGGCGTGGGTATGTCCGCCACACACTTCCATAATGCGCAGCGGGCGCTGGGCGGTGTAAGGCAATTTTGTCGCGCGATCACGCAGCACATCGATAAGCTGCATCACTTTATCCGGCGCGCGATATTCGTCTACAAAATGCATCATCGGCGCTCTTCCCCAAACAGTAAGCCGCCGACATCGGGTTCCACTTCAAACATGTTTTGCAGCGCATCTAAGGTGTCGCGGGCTTCGGCTTCATCAATAATGCTCATCGCAAACCCGACGTGAACCAGCACCCACTGGCCGATTTGTGCGTCGCCCACCAGCATCAGGTTAACGTCACGCTTGATGCCGCAGACATCCACTTTGGCGCTGCCGTCTGGCAGTTTCTCAACAATCTGACCGGGAATGCCTATGCACATCGCTGCGTCTCCAGCCAGTTCAGCCATTCATCCATGCCTTCGCCACTGGTGGCGGAAACGAGGATGATTTCGATATTCGGGTTCACCTGACGGGCGTAATCAAGGCACTTTTCGACATCGAACTGCAAATACGGCAGCAGGTCGATTTTATTCAGTAACATCAGCGAGGAGGCGGCAAACATATGCGGATATTTCAGCGGTTTGTCTTCGCCTTCCGTCACCGAAAGCACCGCCACTTTATGACGCTCACCAAGGTCAAAACTCGCCGGGCACACCAGGTTGCCGACGTTTTCAATAAACAGAATGCCGTTGCGCTCAAGCGGCAGGCGCTGCATGGCATCGCGGATCATCTGTGCGTCGAGGTGGCAACCTTTGCCGGTGTTCACCTGAATCGCAGGCGTGCCGGTGGCGCGAATACGCGCGGCATCGTTTACGGTTTGCTGATCGCCTTCAATCACGGCGCAAGGTACACGCCCAATCAGGCGTTTCAAGCTTTCGGTCAATAGCGTCGTTTTACCGGAGCCTGGACTTGAAACCAGGTTCAGCACCAGTTGTTGCTGTTTAGCAAACTGCTCTCGGTTGAACTGTGCCAGCTGGTTGTTTTTATCCAGCACGTTAAGTTCGATTTCCAGCATCCGGCGTTGCGTCATGCCCGGTGCGTGAGTACCTGCCGCGCCGTGACCGTAATGCAGATCGCCTTGCTCATCAGCTGTCGGAGCAAATTTCACGCCGGTGATGGGGGTTAAAGCGCGCGCAGCAGGCGCGAAAGGTGCGCTACGGAAACCCGAGTGCGGATTGCGCTCGTCGCCTTCTATATAAAGGTTGCCTTCAGCGCAACCACAGGTACTACACATGATTTGTCTCCTCTACTTCCAGACGCTTAATCTGCACGCCATCATCGGCAACGATGCGTAAATTACTGCCCTCGCATAACGGACAACGCCGGACCAGCTGCGTTAACAAGGTGATGTGCTGCTGGCAGTCGTAGCACCAGCATTCCGCTTCTTGTTGATGAATATGAAGCTGGCAGCCTTCGGCCAGGGTGTCGCGGCACACTAATTCAAAACAAAACTCCAGCGCGCTTTGTTCAACACATGAGAAAGCGCCCACTTCCAGCCATACAGCCGTGACGCGTGTCGCGCCGTGTTGGCGAGCTTGAGTTTCGATGAGTTCCAGTGCGCGTTGGCAGAGGGTGATTTCGTGCATATTGCCTCCGGGGTGTCTGGAGGGGGTGATGCAAGGATGATGCCAAAACAACCCTCACCCTAACCCTCTCCCTGAGGGAGAGGGGATGGTCCGGTTTTCTCCCTCTCCTGGGGGAGAGGGGATAGCCCGGTTTTTTCTCCCTCTCCTGGGGCCCGGTTTTTTCTCCCTCTCCTGGGGGAGAGGGTCGGGGTGAGGGCGTCCCTGACCCGACACCGACTCCGTCAAACATGTCGAAATGACATGTCACGCCTGTGGCTATTCGCCGACATTCACTACAAAAACCAATAATTTCAACGAAATACAATATTGGCACGAAACGTGCTCTGTAGCTGCAACAGCAAAAACAGAGTGATTTAATAATGAACATTTGGGAACTGAGCGAAAAAGCTGAATACATTGCCGACAAGCACCAACGCATGACCGCGCAATGGCAGCAGTACTGCAATAGCTTGATTCAAGGCATCACCCTTTCTAAAGCCAGGCTGCATCACGCCGTCGGGTGCAATCCTGACGATTCACTGCGCTTCTTCTTATTTGACCACTTCGTCATTCACGTCCGCCTGGCGGAAGGCTTCAACAGCCACACTATCGAGTACTACGTGGAGAAGCGTAATGGCGACGATAGCGTCTTGATTGCAAAAGCAATCCTTGATGAAGAAGGCCGTATCGACAACAGCATCAGCAACCGTAACCGCGAGAATGTTCTCGAGCATTACCTCGAAAAAATTCGTCCGGTCTACGAGAGCCTGTATAGCGCAGTTCACAGCGACACCCCTGTGTCGATGGCGAAACTGCAACAAAGTGCTCAGGCCTGATAGCCCCGTTGGGTGTCGAAAACTGTCGAAATGGCAGTCGTCGGCACGGTTTCGTCAAAAATGATGACGTGTTCTAAGGAAGACCTGGTGAATCGCTTTATTATCGCCGACTCCAAACTCTGCATGGGTTGCCATACCTGTGAGGCGGCTTGTTCGGAAACGCACCGCCTGCACGGCCTGCAATCTATGCCACGCCTGAAAGTCATGCGTGATGCTAATGATTCTGCGCCGCAAATGTGCCACCACTGCGAAGATGCGCCTTGCGCGGGCGTCTGCCCGGCAAACGCTATCACCCGTATCGACGGGGCGGTACAGCTGAACGAAAGCCTGTGTGTGAGCTGCAAACTGTGCGCCATCGCTTGCCCGTTTGGCTCTATTGAATTCTCCGGCAGCCGCCCGATTCATATTCCCGCGAATGCCAACAGCCCGAAAGCGCCACCTGCGCCACCTGCCCCTGCGCGTGTCAGCACGCTTATCGACTGGGTGCCTGGCGTTCGTGCCATCGCCGTGAAATGCGATTTATGCAGCTTCGATGAAAGCGGCCCTGCGTGTGTCCGCACCTGCCCGACCAAAGCGCTGCGAGTGGTTGATAACAATGACATCGCCAAATCGAGCAAACGCAAACGTGAACTGACCCTGAGCACAACGCTTGGTGATCTCACCCTGTTTACCCAGCCTGAGGTAAAAAAATGAGTGCATTTATCCTGATTCATTGGGCGCTAATGGGTTTTCTGCTGAGCGCGGTACTGGCAGGAATGACGGCATTTCATAAACCACTGAGCGGTTTTATTGCCGGGATTGGTGGGGCCATCAGTTCTGTACTGGTGTTGATTGCGGGCTTCGATGCGTTAACCGGCTTTAGCGGCATGGCGCAAGTCTGGCAGCTGCATTTACAGCTCAATGCGTTTAACGGCGTGTGGCTGGTAACACTGGCTCTGCCGGGTCTGTTTATCTCGCTGTTTAATATCGACTGGCATCGTCATCAGGCAGTCAAAGCCAACGGCTTACTGGTAAACCTGGTGATGGCGGCAGCGGTCGCGGCAGTGGTTGCCGATAACCTCGGCATGTTAGTGGTGCTGGCAGAAATTGTCGCACTGAGCGGTTACTTCCTGACAGGCTGCCAAAAATCCGGTCAATTGTGGTTTGCGCTGGGCCGTCTCGGCACCGTGCTGCTGGCCGTGGCGTGCTGGATGCTGTGGAAACAGTACGGCACGTTGAGCTATGCCGAGCTGCATCAGTTAACCAACGGCACGCCGGTTAGCTCCGTGGTCTGGCTGCTTGGTTTGACTGGCTTTGGTCTGCTGGCGGGAATTATTCCGCTTCATGGTTGGGTGCCACAGGCTCATGCCAACGCGTCTGCTCCGGCAGCGGCGCTGTTCTCGGCGGTGGTACTGAAAATTGGCCTCTACGGCATCATGAGTTTCTCGCTGATCGGCAATGTCATGCCGCTGTGGTGGGGCATTCTGGTGGTCGTTCTGGGGATGATTACGGCGTTTATCGGCGGCTTGTATGCGCTGATGGAGCACAACATCAACCGCCTGCTGGCTTATCACTCGCTGGAAAACATCGGCATTATTCTGCTCGGCCTCGGCGTTGGCCTGATGGGTCTGGCGCTCAACGAATCTACGCTGATTGCCCTTGGCATGATTGGTGGCTTGTACCACCTGTTCAACCATAGCGTGTTCAAAACCACGTTGTTCCTCGGCGCTGGCGCAGTCTGGTTCCGCACCGGTCATCGCGATATCGAGAAGTTGGGCGGTATCGGCAAACGCATGCCGCTGATTTCTATCTCCATGTTAGTCGGCCTGATGGCGATGGCCGCGTTGCCTCCGCTGAACGGCTTTGCGGGCGAGTGGGTGATTTACCAGTCGTTCTTCCATCTCGGCACCTTGCCACTGTTTATTACTCGTTTCTTAGGCCCGATGCTGGCTGTAGGCCTGGCGATTACCGGTGCGCTGGCGGTGATGTGTATGGCGAAAGTGTATGGCGTGACGTTCCTTGGCGCGCCTCGCACGCCGGAGGCTGAAAACGCTACGTCCGCCCCATGGTTGATGAACCTGAGTGTCGCAGCACTGGCTGCCTGCTGTGTGATTGCCGGTGTGGCGGCACCGTGGCTGATTCCGCTGTTACAGAACGCAGTTCCACTGCCTCTGGAAACCGCCAACACCACCGTTTCACAACCGATGATCACCCTGCTGCTGATTGCCAGCCCGCTGCTGCCATTCATTCTGATGGTGATTTTCCGTGGCGATCGCCTGCCAAACCGTTCACGCGGCACGGCCTGGGTTTGTGGTTACGACCATGAGCAAGCGATGGTCATCACCGCAGGCGGTTTTGCTCAGCCAGTGAAAGCGGCGTTCGCGCCACTGCTCGCACTTCGCAAAACCCTTAACCCTGTGAAATGGGTACCTGGCTGGCAGTGTGATTGCCTAGCCGGTACGTTCCGTCGCCTGGCGATGATTGAACTAGCCGTGTTGCTGGTTGCGGTTTGCGCTTAAGGAGCCTGAGATGAATACCATTTTCTTTTCACTGATTCAGGCGCTGGTGTTATTTGCCTTCGCGCCGCTGCTGTCCGGTATCACTCGCGTCACTCGCGCTCGCCTGCACAACCGTCGCGGGCCTGGCGTGATGCAGGAATATCGTGACTTATTCAAATTGTTCAGCCGCCAGAGTGTGGCGCCCGCCGCATCCGGCTGGGTATTCCGCCTGATGCCGTTTGTCATGGTTGGCGTGATGCTGACGATTGCAACCGCACTGCCGGTGGTCACGCTCTGGTCGCCACTGCCGTCGCTGGGCGATTTGATAACGCTTATCTACCTGTTCGCCATTGCGCGTTTCTTCTTTGCGATTGCAGGCCTTGATACCGGTAGCCCGTTTACCGGGATTGGTGCCAGCCGTGAAGCGATGCTCGGCGTGCTGGTTGAACCGATCCTGATTCTGGGCCTGTGGGTTGCGGCACAAGTGGCTGGCAGCACACACATCACCAATATCGCCTCCACGATTTACCACTGGCCTGCCGCGCAGAGCTTAACGCTGATTCTGGCGCTCGCCGCCTGTGCCTTCGCCACGTTTATCGAAATGGGCAAACTGCCATTCGACCTCGCAGAAGCCGAGCAAGAGTTGCAGGAAGGTCCATTGACCGAATACAGCGGCGCGGGTTTTGCAGTGCTGAAATGGGGGATTTCCCTCAAGCAACTGGTGGTGCTGCAAATGTTCGTTGGCGTGTTTATCCCATGGGGTCAGATGAGCGAATTCAGCTGGGGCGGCTTAGTTTTAGCGCTGGTTCTGGCGGTCGTGAAACTGGTGCTTGGCGTGCTGATTATCGCGCTGTTCGAAAACAGCATGGCGCGTTTGCGGATGCTGGAAACTTCGCGCATTACCTGGGCCGGTTTTGGCTTTGCCTTTTTAGCCTTCGTCTCCTTGCTGGCGGCGTGATTTAAGAGAATTTATCTATGTCTGAAGAAAAGATTGGCCAACATTATCTTGCCGCACTGCATAAGCAATTTCCTCATGCGGTGATCGACGAAGCCTGGCAGACCAAAGACCAAATCACTGTCACGGTGAAGCTCAACATGCTGCCAGAAGTGGTGGAGTGGCTTTACTACCAGCAAGGCGGCTGGTTATCCGTACTGTTCGGTAACGACGAACGCCAGTTGTGCGGCAACTATGCGGTGTATTACGTGCTTTCGATGGAAAGCGGCGTGAAATGCTGGATCACCGTGCGCGTCGAAGTTGATGCTGATAAACCGGAGTTCCCGTCCGTAACACCGCGTGTTCCAGCCGCCGTTTGGGGCGAGCGTGAAGTGCGTGATATGTACGGCTTACAGCCTGTGGGCCTGCCGGACGAACGCCGTTTAGTGCTGCCTGATGACTGGCCAGACGATTTGTATCCACTGCGCAAAGACAGCATGGATTACCGTCAGCGCCCTGCTCCCACCACGGACCAGGAAACTTACGAGTTCATCAACGAACTGGGCAGCAAAAAGAACAATGTGGTGCCGATTGGCCCACTGCACGTGACCTCCGATGAACCGGGCCACTTCCGCCTGTTCGTTGACGGCGAAAACATTATCGACGCCGATTACCGCCTGTTCTACGTGCACCGTGGCATGGAAAAACTGGCTGAAACCCGCATGGGTTACAACGAAGTCACCTTCTTGTCTGACCGCGTGTGCGGCATCTGCGGCTTCGCCCACTCCACCGCCTACACCACCTCTGTTGAAAACGCGATGGGGATTGTGGTGCCAGAACGCGCCCAGATGATCCGTGCGATTTTGCTGGAAGTGGAACGTCTGCACAGCCACTTGCTGAACCTCGGCCTGGCCTGCCACTTTGTCGGCTTTGACTCCGGCTTTATGCAGTTCTTCCGCGTGCGTGAGATGTCCATGAAGATGGCGGAAATCCTCACCGGCGCGCGTAAAACTTATGGCCTGAACCTGATTGGCGGGATCCGTCGCGATCTGCTCAAAGACGACATGATCCAGACGCGCCAGCTGGCACAGCAGATGCGTCGTGAAGTGAAAGATCTGGTCGATATTCTGATGAGCACGCCAAACATCGAGCAGCGTACCGTCGGCATTGGCCGCCTTGACCCGCAAATCGCCCGCGATTTCAGTAACGTCGGCCCGATGGTTCGCGCCAGCGGTCACGCCCGTGACACCCGCGCCGATCACCCGTTTGTCGGTTACGGCTTGCTGCCAATGGAAGTTCACAGCGAGACCGGTTGTGACGTGCTGTCACGCCTGAAAGTGCGCATCAACGAAGTGTATACCGCGCTGAATATGATTGATTTCGGTCTGGATAATTTGCCTGGCGGCGCGCTGGCAGTTGATGGCTTTACCTATATTCCAAACCGTTTTGCGCTTGGTTTCTCTGAAGCGCCACGCGGCGATGATATTCACTGGTCGATGACCGGCGATAACCAGAAGCTGTACCGCTGGCGTTGCCGTGCGGCGACGTATGCCAACTGGCCGACACTGCGTTACATGCTGCGTGGCAATACCGTTTCCGATGCGCCACTGATCATCGGCAGCCTGGATCCTTGCTACTCGTGTACCGACCGCATGACGGTGGTTGATGTGCGTAAGCGCAAAACCAAAGTGGTGCCGTACAAAGAGCTTGAGCGCTACAGCATTGAACGCACCAATTCGCCGCTGAAATGATTGAGATGCCTTTGGCTACGGTCGCCCTCACCCCGGCCCTCTCCCCCAGGAGAGGGAGAAAACCAGTCGACCCCCTCTCCCTGGAGGCGGGAAAACCGATCTGTCCCCTCTCCCTCAGGGAGAGGGTTAGGGTGAGGGTTGTTTCAGCCTGGGCTAAACCAAGGAACATCATGTTTAACTTCATCAAAAAAGCCATTAAAGGCGGCGTGGCCACCGAGTCGTACCCGCTTCAACCGATTGCCGTGGATCCTAATTTCCGTGGCAAACCGGAACACAACCCGCAGCAATGCATCGGTTGTGCGGCGTGCGTTAACGCGTGTCCTTCTAACGCGTTAACCGTAGAAACCGATCTGGTTGCCGGGCAGCTGGCGTGGACCTTCAACCTCGGTCGCTGCATTTTTTGTGCGCGTTGCGAAGAAGTCTGCCCAACAGCGGCTATCAAACTTTCGCAGGAATACGAACTGGCGGTGTGGAACAAAGCCGACTTCCTGCAACAAGCGCGTTTTGATTTATGCAACTGCCGCCAGTGCCATAAACCTTTTGCCGTGCAAAAAGAGATTGATTACGCCATCGCATTGCTTGAGCACAACGGCGACAAACTTGCCGAAGCGCACCGCGCCTCTTTTGAAACTTGCCCGGAATGTAAACGCCAGCAAAGCCTGGTGTCTTCCGACCAAATCGACCTTAGCCGCCAGATAAGAGAGGCCAGCTAATGAGCATTTTACTCGGCCCACGCGACGACAACGGCATGCCAGTACCGATGACGGTGGATGAATCCATCGCCGCGATGAAAACGTCGTTGCTGAAAAAAATTAAACGTTCCGCCTATGTTTATCGCGTTGACTGCGGCGGCTGTAACGGCTGCGAAATCGAAATTTTCGCCACGTTATCGCCACTTTTCGATGCAGAACGCTTCGGTATTAAGGTGGTTCCATCGCCTCGTCATGCGGATATTTTACTGTTCACCGGCGCGGTGACCCGCGCAATGCGTTCCCCAGCACTTCGTGCATGGGAATCAGCGCCGGATCCAAAAATCTGTATCTCTTACGGTGCGTGCGGTAACAGCGGCGGTATCTTCCATGACCTGTATTGCGTCTGGGGTGGCACCGACAAAATTGTCCCGGTCGATGTGTACATACCGGGTTGCCCGCCAACGCCTGCGGCAACGCTGTACGGTTTTGCCATGGCGCTGGGTCTGCTGGAGCAAAAAATCCACGCCCGTGAAGCCAGCGAGATGGACGCTCAAGCGGCACAAATTCTGCATCCGGACATGGTTCAGCCGTTGCGTGTGCGTATCGATCGCGCTGCGCGTCATCTGGCAGGTTATCGCTATGGTCGCCAGATTGCTGACAGCTACATGGAAAATCTCATCGCCGGCGGCGGCAATGTTCAGCAGTGGCTGGCGCATGAGAACGACCCACGCCTGACTGAAATCGTCACGCAACTGGAAGAACTGGTGAAACAGGAGCGCGTGTCATGAGCGAGTCGGTGGTTTTTTGCCAGCTTAGCCGTAAGTTTGTCGATGAAAACGACAACACCCCGAGTGATGCGCAACAGGTGGTTTATTACAGCCTGGCAATCGGCCACCATCTCGGCGTTATCGACTGCCTGAAAGAGAATCTGGTTTGCTCGTATGAGCCTTACAAAGCGTGGATTGCCACGCTTGAAGAAGGCAGCGAAGCGCGGCGCAAAATGGAAGGTGTGCCGCGTTATGGCGAAATTGTTATCGACCAAAGCCATGTGGTTTTGTTAGCCAAAGCCTTTGATGCGGCAAAACCGACGCAAACCGAACAGCAGCAAATCTGGAGCCAGGAACTGCTCGATATGCTGCAAGCCATTCAACAAGAACCTGCCATTTATTTGATGGTCCGGAGGCGTTATGACCCCGACCAAAATAATTCGAGTTGCAGTAAGGCGGCAACTGAGCAAGTCCCTGGGAGCATAGATAACTATGTGACCGGGGCGAGCGAAGGCAGCCAACGCGACTGCGGCTCGAAGAATGACGGTCGTAATGTTTTACTTTGTGTCGGCAACACCATGATGGGCGACGACGGCGCTGGCCCGTTGTTGGCTGAAAAGTGCCTGGCCGCGCCACAAGGCGATTGGGTGGTTATCGACGGTGGCACCGCACCGGAAAACGATGCGGTGGCTATCCGTGAATTACGCCCGGCAAGATTGCTGTTGGTCGATGCGACAGATATGGGCCTGGCACCGGGTGAAATCCGCGTGATTGACCCGGATGACATCGCTGAAATGTTTATGATGACCACCCACAACATGCCACTCAACTATCTGATTGATCAGTTGAAAGAGGATGTTGGTGAGGTGATTTTCTTAGGGATTCAGCCTGATATCGTCGGCTTTTACTACCCGATGACCGATGCGATTAAAGCCGCGGTTGAGACGGTGTATCAGCGCCTGGCTTGTTGGGAAGGTAATGGCGGATTTGCTGATTTGGAAGCGCCGGAGTTCTCATAAGAGTTGTCGGATGACGCTACGCTTATCCGACCTACGGGTATTGTGGGTCGGATAATCATTGGTGACATCACTCGACCGGTTTTGTAGGTCGGATAAGCGTTAGCGTCATCCGACATTAAACCCAATCACGCCTCTGTCATTTGCCCAAATGACATCGACAAATGTGTCGATGTCACTGTCATCCCACCCCGGATCAAAGCTTAAACTGTTGAATCACGCTAGTTTCAAAGTTGGCACACTTTATGTATGTCTAAGCCAACTAATAAAAACAGGAGTCTCTGATGAACCGCTTCATCATTGCTGATTCGAGCAAATGTATTGGCTGTCGCACTTGCGAAGTGGCCTGTGTCGTGTCCCACCAGGAAGAGCAAGACTGCGCGGCTTTAACTCCGCAAACCTTCCTCCCCCGTATTCACGTCATCAAAGGCGTGAATGTTTCTACCGCAACGATGTGTCGCCAGTGCGAAGACGCACCTTGCGCCAACGTCTGTCCGAACGGTGCTATCAGCCGCGAACACGGCTTTGTCAATGTGATGCAAGAACGTTGCATCGGCTGCAAAACCTGTGTGGTTGCCTGCCCGTATGGCGCGATGGAAGTGGTCGTGCGCCCGGTTGTGCGTAACAGCGGTGCCGGTCTGAACGTGATGGCTGAAAAAGCTGAAGCGAACAAATGCGACCTTTGCCATACCCGCGCAACAGGCCCGGCCTGTATGGAAGCTTGCCCAACCAACGCGATTATTTGCGTTGATCGCAACAAGCTTGAACAAATGAGTGCTGAAAAACGCCGCCGTGCTGCGTTCGACGCGACTTCATCTCTGATTTTCTAAATCCATTTAAATCTCCGTTAACAGGTCTGTTACTGATGAAAAAAATTACCAGCGTCTGCCCTTACTGTGGCGCAGGCTGCAAATTGAAACTGGTTGTTGAGAAAAACAAAATTATCCGCGCTGAAGCGGCTGATGGCGTGACTAACCAAAATGAACTCTGCCTGAAAGGCTACTACGGCTGGGATTTTCTCAACGATACCAAACTGCTCACCCCGCGTTTAACGCAGCCGATGATTCGTTACGAAAAAGGCGGAAAACTCCAGCCAGTCAGCTGGGATGAAGCCATTAGCTATACCGCCAGACGCCTGAAAGCGATTAAAGAGCAATATGGCCCGCGCTCGATTATGACGACCGGTTCGTCACGCGGCACCGGTAACGAAACCAACTATGTGATGCAGAAATTTGCTCGCGGCGTGTTGCATACCAACAACGTCGACTGCTGTGCGCGTGTGTGCCACGGGCCGTCGGTTGCCGGTTTGCAGGTGACGCTGGGAAATGGCGCGATGAGTAACTCCATCGGCGATATCGAGCACTCTAAATGCCTGCTGGTGTTTGGCTATAACTGTGCCGATTCGCACCCGATCGTGGCGCGTCGCGTGATTAAAGCGAAAGAAAATGGCGCGAAAATCATTGTTTGCGATCCAAGACGCATCGAAACCGCGCGTATCGCCGACCAACATTTGCAGCTGAAAAACGGCTGCAACATGGCGCTGGTGAATGCCTTTGGTTACGTGCTGCTCGAAGAGAATCTCTACGATAAAGAGTATGTGGCGAAATTCACCGACGGCCTGGAGGCTTACCGCGAGGTCGTCAAAGGCTACGCGCCAGAAGACGTTGAGCACCTGACCGGCGTTCCGGCACAGCAAGTCCGCCAGGCGATGCGCACCTTTGCCGCAGCCCCTTCCGCCACCATCATGTGGGGCATGGGCGTAACGCAGTTTGGCCAGGCCGTTGACGTGGTCAAAGGCTTATCAAGCCTTGCGCTGTTGACCGGGAATCTCGGCCGCGAAAACGTCGGTGTGGGTCCAGTGCGTGGGCAAAACAACGTGCAGGGCGCGTGCGACATGGGCGTGTTGCCAAACCAGTTCCCGGGTTATCAGGATGTGGTTGACCCGCAAGTGCGTGCCAAATTCGCCAAAGCCTGGGGCATCAACGTGGATGACATGGACGACAAAGTCGGCGTGCGTATCACCGAAGTGCCGCACATGGCGATTCACGGCGAGATGAAAGCCTACTACATCATGGGCGAAGACCCATTGCAGACCGAAGCCGATCTCGGCCTGGTACGCAAAGGCTTTGAAGCGCTCGATTTTGTGGTGGTGCAAGACATCTTCATGACCAAAACGGCGGAAGTCGCCGACGTCATTTTGCCTGCTACTTCCTGGGGTGAACACGGCGGCGTATTTACCTGTGCGGACCGTGGCTTCCAGCGTTTTGAAAAGGCGATTGAGCCGAAATATAACGTCAAACGTGACTGGGAAATTATCAGCCTGCTCGCAACCGAGATGGGCTACCCGATGCACTATGACAACAACCAGCAAATCTGGGACGAGCTGCGCGAACTCTGCCCGCTGTTCTATGGCGTGACTTACGAGAAAATGGGCGATATGGGCCATGTGCAGTGGCCGTGCCCGACGCTTGACCATCCAGGCACTCAATACCTCTACAAAGACAGCAAGTTCGATACGCCAAACGGTAAAGGCCAGCTGTTTGCTGCCGAGTGGCGCGCGCCTGCCGAAGTACCGGACGCGGAATATCCGCTGGTGCTGTGTACCGTGCGCGAAGTCGGCCACTACTCCTGCCGCTCGATGACCGGTAACTGTGCTGCGCTGCAAACTCTGGCCGATGAACCTGGTTTTGTGCAGATGAACCCAGCGGATGCTGAGAAGCTTGGTATCAAAGACAAGCAACTGGTGTGGGTCAGCTCGCGTCGCGGCAAAGTTATCAGCCGTGCCGAAGTGAATGAGCGCATCAACCTGGGCTCGGTTTACATGACCTATCAGTGGTGGATTGGTGCCTGTAACGAACTGACTCAGGACAACCTCGATCCGATTTCCAAAACACCGGAAACCAAGTATTGCGCGGTGAATGTCAGCCAGATTGCCGACCAGCAATGGGCGGAGAATTACGCGCAGACAACCTACAGCGATATGAAAGCGCGTCTGCGTCAGGCGGTAGAAGCTTAGGTTCAAGTGAAAAAATAACCCTCGCCCTCACCCCAACCCTCTCCCCCAGGAGAGGGAGGTTTTCTCCTTCTCCCTCAGGGAGAAGGCCGGGATGAGGGTGTAAACATCAAACAGTTGTAGGTCGGATAAGCGTAAGCGTCATCCGACAAAAAAAACCACATGAGTACCGATAATGAATTTTAACGGCGTGATGCTACGCATTCGCGGCAAAGTACAGGGTGTTGGTTTCCGGCCTTTCGTCTGGCAACTGGCCCAGCAACTCAAACTCTCCGGCGACGTCTGCAATGACGGCGCGGGAGTGTTGGTGCGCCTGACGTCGGCTGCGGATGCGTTTATTACTCAGCTTCACGCCCATTGCCCGCCTCTGGCGCGTATCGATAGCGTTGAACAAGCGCCTCTGCTTTGGGAAACGCTGCCGCAAGATTTTACGATTCGTCACAGTGGACAGAGTTCGATGGACACGCAAATCGTCCCCGACGCCGCAACCTGCCCGGATTGCCTGCGTGAAATGAACGATCCCAACGATCGCCGCTATCGCTATCCGTTTATCAATTGCACCCACTGTGGCCCACGCTTCACGATTATCAACGCCATGCCGTATGACCGGCCAAATACAGTTATGGCGGCGTTTCCGTTATGCCCGGCGTGTGAAAAAGAGTATCGCAACCCGATGGACAGGCGCTTCCATGCGCAGCCCGTCGCCTGCCCGGATTGCGGCCCGCAAATCGCCTGGCATGCGAGCGAAGTCATGCTTGAACGCGAAGCCGCATTACACGCAGCCATCAGCGCGTTAAAAGCCGGGAAAATCGTGGCGATAAAAGGGCTGGGTGGGTTCCACCTGGCGGTTGATGCGCGTAACACCGCCGCAGTGACCCGCTTACGCAGCCGTAAACATCGCCCGACAAAACCTCTGGCGGTGATGCTTGCGGACTCAAACGGCTGTCCTGCGCGTGTTGTCGCCCAACTGGCAACACCTGCGGCACCGATCGTGCTGATGGCGAAATCCGCGTTACAGGGATTGAGTGACGCCATTGCGCCACAGCTGAATGAAGTTGGTGTGATGCTGCCCGCCAACCCGTTACAACACCTGCTGTTGCAGGATTTCGGCGGCCCGCTGGTGATGACTTCCGGTAACGTAAACGGCCAGCCTCCGGCCATCACCAATCAACAGGCGCTCGAAGAACTCGCCGATATTGCTGACGGCTGGCTACTGCATAATCGCGACATCGTGCAACGGATGGATGACTCTGTGGTGCGTGCTAACGGTGAAATGCTGCGCCGTGCCAGAGGATTTGTGCCGGATGCCCTGCCGCTGCCGCCAGGTTTTACCGCACTGCCGCCCATTTTTGCGACCGGTTCCGATCTGAAAAACACCTTCTGTTTACTGCGCGGCAACCAGGCGGTACTAAGCCAACATCTGGGCGATCTCGCTGAAGAGGGAGTCGAGGAGCAATGGCAAAAAGCGCGCGCGCTGATGTGCGAAGCTTATGATTTTACGCCACAACATATCGCGATAGATGCCCATCCTGGCTACCACAGCGCCCGTATCGGGCTGGAAATGGATTTGCCGGTCAGCAAGATTTTGCATCATCACGCTCATGCTGTGGCGTGCCTTGCCGAACACCTCTGGCCACGTGACGGCGGCGATGTCATTGCGCTCACCCTTGATGGGATTGGTTATGGCGAGCATGACCAGTTGTGGGGTGGCGAATGCCTGCGCGTTAACTATCAGGAATGTGAGCACTTAGGCGGTTTACCCGCAGTGGCGTTGCCTGGCGGCGACCTCGCGGCTCGCCAGCCGTGGCGTAACCTGCTCGCCCATTGCCTGGCATTTTTACCGGACTGGCAACAATGTCCGGAAACCGTCGTGGTACGTGAACAAAACTGGCCGCTGCTGGCAACGGCGATAGCGCGTGGTATTAACGCTCCGCTGGCCTCATCCGCAGGCCGTTTATTTGATGCCGCTGCCGCCGCTCTTAACTGCGCGCCGCTGCAACAAAGCTATGAAGGGGAAGCCGCCTGTCGCTTTGAAGCGCTGGCCTCGCAAAGTGGCGCGTGTCTGCATCCAGTCACTCTGCCTTTTGTTGAAGGCAAACTGGATATGGCGGCCTTCTGGCAGCAGTGGATGAACTGGCACGACTGCGCCCCTGCTCGCGCCTGGGCGTTTCATGATGCGCTGGCAAAAGGGTTTGCTGACCTCGCACGTAGCCATGCGCGTCGGCTATCGATTAACACCATCGTGTTCAGCGGTGGCGTACTGCATAACCAACTGATGCGTGAACGGTTTGCGCATCATCTCGCAGATTTTAGTCTGCTCTTCCCGACACAGTTGCCAGCCGGTGACGGTGCCCTTGCATTGGGTCAGGCGCTGATTGCCGCCGCCCGCTTCTCCCTTCCTTCACAAGGATAAAATGATGTTCCTGCGTGTTCTTCGTAATAATCCGCGCGCTGCCGTTTTACTGGCAGTGTTAGTTGCCGCAAACCTTGCCGCCTGGGCGTGGGCACTGGTTTCGTTTCACCACAGCACTGCGTTGATGGCCGCAAGTTTGCTGGCCTGGTGCTACGGTTTGCGGCATGCAGTCGATGCCGATCACATCGCAGCGATTGATAACGTGACGCGCAAAATGATGCAGCAAGGCAAGCGCCCATTTGGCATCGGCGCCTGGTTTTCCCTCGGCCACTCCAGCATTGTGGTGCTGGCGTCCGTTGCGATTGCTGCCACAGCAGCGGCGTTCCAGAGCGATATGGACTGGTTTCATGACGTCGGCGGTGTGATTGGCACCAGCGTGTCGGCGATCTTTTTGCTGGCAATGGCGCTGGTGAATCTGGTGATTTTACGCGGCGTATGGCGCAACTTCCGTCAGCTTAAGCGTGGCGAACCCCTGTCTGCCGGGGCGACAGATTTTACGGGCGGCGGTGTGATGAGCTGGTTGTTCCGCTCCACGTTTAAGCTGATCAACAAAAGCTGGCATATGTATCTGGTCGGTTTTTTGTTTGGTTTAGGGTTTGATACTGCGACAGAAATTGGTGTGCTCGGCATTTCTGCTGCCAGCGCATCCAGCGGCATGTCGATATGGTCGATTCTGGTGTTCCCGGCGCTGTTTGCCAGCGGTATGGCGCTGATTGATACGCTCGACAATATGATTATGGTTGGCGCGTATGGTTGGGCGTTTAACAAGCCGCAGCGCAAACTTTATTACAACATGACGATTACCGGCACTTCTGTGGTTGTCGCGCTGTTTATTGGCGGCATGGAAGCATTAGGCCTGTTGGCAGATAAATTCGACCTGCATAGCGGCATGTGGAAGTGGGTTGATGCGCTTAATGAGAACCTCGGCAATGCGGGCTTTATCGTGGTGGGGTTGTTTATCGGCTGTTGGATTGTGTCGATGCTGAATTATCGCTGGAAGGGTTACGATTCTTTGGTGGTTCGCTAACTCGGTTATGGATTGTCGGATGACGCTTCGCTTATCCGACCTACATAGCTAATTCGGTTATTAATTGTCGGATGACGCTTCGCTTATCCGACCTACGAAACTGCGTAACGATATATGCTTTTGTAGGGCGGATAAGCGCTAGCGTCATCCGCCATTTCACAAATTACTTCGATTCAGCCCACGCGCGTTCAATCTCTTCAGCCAGAATTTTCACCCCCGCCTCGATTTTCTCCGGCTCCGGCACGTAATTCATACGCATACACTGATGCGTGTGCGGCCAGGGTTTATCCAGCCCCGGGAAGAAATAATCCCCCGGCACCATCAAAACACCCCGTTTTTTCAGGCGCTGATAAAGCAGTTCGGTGGAGATCGGCAGGTCTTTAAACCACAACCACAGGAAAATCGCGCCCTCAGGTTTGTGGATCAGGCAGCGTTCTGGCGACAAATAGCGGCGAATAATCGCAATCGTGTCCTGAACACGCTGGTAATAGAACGGTTTGATCACCGTTTCAGATAAACGCAGCAAATCCTTACGCTTAATCATCTCGCACGCCATCGCCGGGCCAACGCCACCCGGCGCCAGGCTGATGATGCCATTCATATTACTGATAGCTGAGATGATTTTGTCATTGGCAATGATGATGCCGCAACGACTGCCCGGCAGACCCAATTTTGACAGGCTCATGCACAAGATGATGTTTGGATTCCATAGCGGACGGGCTTCGCTGAAAATAATCCCCGGGAACGGAACGCCATAAGCGTTATCAATCACCAGTGGAATACCGTGCTGGTTAGCCAGCGCATCGAGTTTAATCAGCTCTTCATCGGTAATAACGTTGCCCGTCGGGTTGGTCGGGCGTGAGACGCAAATCATGCCGGTATCAGGGCCGATGCGCAGATGTTCAAAGTCTACGTGATATTTAAACTGGCCTTCTGGCAGCAGTTCGATGTTCGGACGTGTCGAGACAAACAGGTCTTCTTCGAGGCCGGAATCGGCATAACCGATGTATTCCGGCGCCAGTGGGAACAACACCTTTTTAGTGCTGCCATCGGCGTAACGGCCCGCGAACAAGTTAAATAAGTAGAAAAACGCACTCTGACTGCCATTTGTCAGTGCAATATTCTGCGCAGTGATATCCCAACCTA
Organism: Buttiauxella sp.; assembly: GCF_049686335.1. Classification (NCBI taxonomy): domain Bacteria; kingdom Pseudomonadati; phylum Pseudomonadota; class Gammaproteobacteria; order Enterobacterales; family Enterobacteriaceae; genus Buttiauxella; species Buttiauxella sp. The sequence goes on from NZ_JBAVHX010000034.1 coordinate 54,902, forward strand.
ATTCTGTGCGCAGCATATCCGCAAGCGCGTCAAGTAACTCACTTTTCCCCTGCGGACCATCGTAATTGCATAGCGCGTCGGTCATTTTCCCGTTTGCCAGCATGTCTGCCAACAGATCCTGGAAGTAGTCATTCATCGCAGGAATTTGCGCAGGATTACCGCCACCGAGCATGATAGCGCCAGGTGTGCGCAGGCCGTCGTTCAAGTCCTCCATCAGGCGTGTAATGCCTGCATGGCGGGTAAATTTGTCGCCGAAAAGTGAAAACGTCATAACGTAAATCTGTCTTTGACCATCAAAAGAGGCTAACCATAACGCCGTAGAAGACGCGGTGCAAACGCATTAAGGATAGCCACTTGTGGTCAATATGCTGTTTGAAATTCATATCCCAGCATTTTATGTCGGATGACGCTGCGCTTATCCGACCTGCAAATATTTAAGTAGGGCGGATAAGCGCAGCGTCATCCGCCATCATTTACTGGTTGCCCGCCCAGACCACCATCACTTTGTCATCTGTCGACTGGCGGCTGAAACCATAGCCCTGCTTCATGCTGAGGGTATTTTGTGTACCCGCGCCAATGGCCGGGTGGCGAGCCCGGAACTGGCTTATTTTCTGCCAGTGCGACAGGGTTGCCAGATTTTGCCCCCAGTTCATATCAGAACGCGTTCCTTGCAGCGGGTCGGAACCGGTTGGGCCAAACGGACGTTCGGTTTCATCACCATAGAAAATCTGCACCGCACCTGGCGCTAACAGCAGCAGTTCCGCAGCACGCTGCCCGCCTTCACGGAACAGGCGTGTATCGTGCGAAGAAAGGTAGCTAAGCACGTTGAAATCCTGCAACTTTGTCGCCATCTGCTGCCAGGTGAGGTCGATATTCGCCAGGCAATCAACCGCTTTTGCCGCTTGTTCCTGATAATCAAAATTGATCATCGCGTCAAAACCGCTGTTGTAGTAATCGCTTTTCATCACCCCATGGCCCCAGGATTCTCCGGTCATCCAGAAAGCGGCGTCATCCAGCTTCTTCTCGGGATGGGCTTTTTTCCATTCCGCCAGCGCACTCACCGACTGCTCTTTCAGTTGCTGCCAGCCCGCTTTCTCAACGTGTTTAGCGGTATCGACACGAAAACCATCAATGCCGTAATCACGCACCCACTGGCTAAGCCAGTGAGTCAGGTAATCGCGCACGGTATAGCCGGTAATTTCTTTGGCATGGGTATCGGGCTTATGACGATAAAACACTGGCAAACCAGCAGCTTGAGTAGATTCAGTTTTCAAATCCGGTAAGAACGCCAGCGACATGGTTAAATCATCAAAACCAGGGGTGTCGTAATCGCCAATATCGGTACGAACCCAATTTTTCCCCCACCAGTTCTGCCAGGCGTTATGGTCGCCGAAGCTGATGTAGTCATTGAAGGAATGCCAGCTTTGGCCCGCTGCAGGCTTCCAGTCGGTCCAGTTTTTCCCCAGCGTTTTAGTCAGCTCGTCACCTTTCAGGTAGAGCGCGCCAAACTGATACTCCTGCATATCCGCAAGGGTGGCGTAGCCGGTGTGGTTCATCACGATATCGAACAAAATACGGATGCCACGCTTGTGGGCTTCATCCACCAGGGTACGCAGTTCGTCCTCAGTGCCCATATTGGCGTCGAGTCTTGTCCAGTCCATGGTGTAGTAACCGTGATAGGCGTAGTGCGGAAAATCACCTTTTGTGCCGCCGCCAACCCAGCCGTGGATTTGTTCCAGCGGTGAGCTTATCCACAAGGCGTTAACGCCCAGTTGCTGCAGATAGTCGAGCTTATGGGTGAGACCGGCGAGGTCACCGCCGTGGAAAGTAGCAATTTCTTGCATGCCATCTTTATGACGACCATAGCTGTTGTCGTTTTTCGGATCGCCATTTTCAAAACGGTCAGTCAGAACAAAGTAGACGGTGGCATTGTGCCAGCTAAACGGCGCAGTCTGTTGCGTGCTGGCTGATTCCAACAATAACAAGCCATTGCTGTTCGCCGCAGGCATCAGGGTTATCTGCCCTTGTTTGACGGTGGCAATCGCACCGCTGTAGAAATCGCGCACCTCACTGCCTTCGGCGAAGGTTTTGCTGACATCAACGGTTAACGCTTTACCGTCCCATTTCGGACACTGTCGGGTGACATCGACCGGTGCAGCTTGCGGCTCACTATTAACGCTCAGGCTAAGCGTGGGCGTGCCACTTCGGGTGTCGATCTGCACCCGATACTCACCTTCACGAAATAAACGCCAGACGGGTGCCTCTCCTTCGCATGGCTTGAGTGAAAGTGCCTGGTTGAGCTTGATGGATTCTGCGGGCTGCCAGCAGGCCTGGTCGAGCTTTAGACTCAGTGGAAGCGTCCCTTTTGCAAGCTTTGCTTCACTGACAAACACGCCTGCAGATTGCTCTTTGAAGGCCGGAATTCCGGAGGCAGTCCACCCGGCTTGTACCAGTCCAGGAAACAGAAGAAACAACAGAGGTAATTTATTCATAGGGTTAAGCCCGCATTTATCTTTTATCCAGTGTGGCACTGTTTTTAATCGTAGAGTTCATCCCAAAAATGGATAGTTGGGGAGGAGATAATAGGGTGAGTGATGGCGGTATCAATTCAGTAAAATATGCGATAACCATCGCAAAATATGACACTTTTTGCCGTCATAAGAAGTTCGTACGTGACATCGTTTCAGAATCGGATTATTTCTTTTGGTGCTCAAGAGGTCTATTTTTGTTAGTATCTGCGTTCACTTTGTTCGAAACCTTTCACGAATAAGGCACTACAGACGCAACGATCCGACCAGGAGTTCTAATGATATCAACCCCAATCCGACGATTTGGGGCTGCGATACTTATGTTACTGACCTTCAGTTTTTCAACTGGGGTATTAGCAAGTAAACATGAGCCAAAATCGCATAAAGCCCATTTAGTTAAGACTAAAAGTACTGCGACAAAAAGCACGAATACACAAAGTAAGAAACTGGCAAGTAGTAAAAAAGAGTATTCTCGCAATAGTGAAATTGCATCGCTCCCTGATTTGCGAAAATACCCTTCCGGAACACCTCGAAAAAAAGCGTTTCTCCGGACGGTCATGCCATATATTACTAGTCAAAATGCAGCGATCACTGCTGAGCGTAACTGGTTGGTTTCAAAGCAGTATGAGAAACGCTGGTCACCTTCAGAACGTGCGCGTCTGAAAGATATTACCCAACGCTATAAAATTGCGTGGAACGGTAATACCAGAAGCGTGCCGTGGAATACGCTGATGGAAAAAGTCGACATCATTCCTACCAATATGGTGGCAACGATGGCCGCAGCCGAGAGTGGCTGGGGTACGTCTAAACTCGCGCGTAGCAATAACAACTTGTTTGGCATGAAGTGCAGCAAGCGCCATTGCAATAGCGAGCCTGGCAAAGTAAAAGGCTATTTGCATTACGATTCAGTTAAAGAAGGCGTTAACTCTTACGTAACAAATTTGAATACGCACCCGGCCTATAAATCTTTCCGTAAATCGCGTGCTCAATTGCGTAAAGCGGATCAAGAAGTGACGGCCAGCAATATGATTCATAAGCTGAAAGGGTATTCCACAAAGGGTAGTAGCTATAACAACTACCTATTTGCGATGTACCAAACTAATCAGCGTTTTATGACAACGAACTAAATAACTAAAAATAAATTGTTAATAATAAGTAATAATTTACGCCTTCAAATTGAAGGCGTTTTTTTTATTAAATATCAGAATTCAAACCAATATCTCACTGTACCGCTCCCGATGTTCCTTCGGCGTCGCGTCATACTCTTTTTTGAAGACAGAATAGAAATACTGCAACGAAGGATAGCCGCACATTTGCGATATTTCGTTAATAGACAACGACGTAGAAACCAGCAAGCTGCGCGCCTTTTCGAGCTTTTCAGCGTGAATCATGGCATGAATGGTTTCGCCAACTTCCTCTTTAAAACGCTTCTCAAGGTTTGACCGCGAGATCCCAACCGCATCCAGCACCTGTTCCACTTTTATCCCTTTGCAAGCGTGATTACGGATGTAATGCATCGCCTGGATGACAGCAGGATCGTGCAAAGAGCGGTAATCCGTTGAGCGACGTTCCACAACCCGCACCGGTGGCACCAGAACTCGTTGCAAAGCGAGCGGCTCGTTATCTAACAGACGATGCAGCAGTTTGGCAGCCTGATAACCCATTTGCCGCGTACCCTGCGCCACGGATGAAAGAGCCACCCGCGATAAATAGCGCGTGAGTTCTTCATTATCGATTCCGATCACACACAGCTTTTCCGGCACCGGAATATGCAGATGCTCGCAAACTTGCAGCAGATGGCGCGCACGCGCATCGGTCACCGCAATAATCCCGGTCTGTGGAGGCAGCGTTTGCACCCAATCAGCCAGACGATTTTGCGCGTGTTGCCAGTTTTCTGGCGCAGTTTCTATTCCCTGATAAACCACTCCACGATATTTTTCCTTCGCCACCAGTTGGTTAAAGGCATATTCACGCTCCATCGCCCAACGTTTGCCGCTGGAGGTGGGCAAACCATAGAACGCAAAACGCTGAACGCCCTTCTCCTTGAGATGTAAAAATGCACTTTCCACTAGCGCGTGGTTATCAGTGGCAATGTAATGCACGGGCGGATAGTGATCGGGCAAATGATAGGAGCCTCCGACGCCGACAATGGGCACTTCGGCGCCCGCTAATAAGCGCTGAATTTCTGCGTCATCGAAATCGGCAATGACTCCATCACCCAAACACTCTTTAATGTTATCGATACGAGCACGGAAATCTTCTTCAATAAAAATGTCCCACTCAGATTGAGACGCCTGCAAATATTCGCCGACCCCTTCCACCACCTGGCGGTCGTAGGCTTTATTGGCATTGAATAACAACGTAATGCGATGACGTTTCTCAAACATGCTTTATGTTTCCTGAAAAAAAACCCGTATGTGCAATACCATAATTGCAAAAGTGCCGGGTAATCTTCCCCCGGCACTGTGATCATTTGCACAGTCTTACGCTCTGCGTTTGGTCGCCGAATCCATCCATACCGCCAGCAACAAAATCGCGCCTTTGACGATGTACTGCCAGAACGTGGGTACATCCATCATGCTCATGCCGTTATCCAGAGAAGCCATGATAAATGCCCCCATCACCGCACCGGCAACACTCCCTACGCCACCCGCAAGGCTGGTGCCGCCAATCACACATGCAGCTATGGCATCGAGTTCAGCAATGTTCCCGGCTGATGGAGAGCCAGCCCCCAAACGTGAGCTAAGAATCAACCCGGCAATCGCCACCATCAGACCATTAATGGCAAAGACCGCCAGTTTGGTGCGCTCAACATTAATACCAGAAAGTCGTGCCGCTTCGATATTGCCGCCAATCGCATAAATACGCCGACCAAATGCGGTGCGGGTCGCCATAAACATGCCTGCCAACAGTAATAACGTCAGAAGCAGTACGGGGGTTGGCACACCGCGATAATCATTGAGCAACCAGATTGCCCCTAACACGATGACCGCCGTGATGGCCTGGCGCCCAACAACGCCTGTCGAGGCAGGTGTTGCCAGTCCCAACCCCTGACGTCGGGTACGCATCCGCCATTGCCAGGCAACAAACACCACCAGTCCCAGGGTGCCGATACCAAAGCCAATTCCGTCCGGGAGATAGCTTTGTCCAATTTGCGACATTGCGGCGCTGGTTGGCGAAACGGTGGTGCCGTTAGTAATGCCTATCAGCACACCGCGAAACGCCAGCATTCCGGCAAGAGTGACAATAAACGAAGGGACTTTGCGATAAGCCACCCACCAACCGTTCCATGCCCCGAGAACCAGGCCAAGGGCCAGTGTCACGACGATAGTCAGCGGTAACGGCCAGCCTAACCAGACATCAAAAATCGCCGCCACTCCGCCCAACAACCCCATCATCGAGCCAACAGAAAGGTCAATTTCTGCAGAGATAATGACGAATACCATGCCAACCGCCAGGATCCCGGTAATGGCCGTCTGGCGCAGTAAGTTGGAAACGTTCCTGGCACTGAGATATGCACCATCGGTAGTCCAGGTGAAAAACAGCATGATCACCACAATCGCGGCAATCATGACAAAAACCTGTAGATTAAGCGCCCGCAACCCCGCCAAAGGAGAAGCTGCTGGTGCCGTGAGTTTCAGTTCAGACGGGTTGCTTTTCGACATGCTTTTCGCTCCTCAGTGCGGCTTCCATAACCTGTTCCTGGGTCAAATTGTTGTTAATCAGGTCGGCTTTGATTCGCCCCTCGTGCATCACCAGCACGCGGTCGCTTAGACCGAGTACTTCCGGCAATTCAGATGAGATAACAATCACCGCAATGCCTTGCTGCACCAGTTGGTTGATAAGTTTGTAGATTTCATATTTCGCGCCGATATCAATGCCACGCGTGGGTTCATCCAGAATCAGAATGCGCGGATTGAGCAGCAGACAACGCGCCAGAATCGCTTTTTGCTGATTGCCTCCGCTCAGGCGGCCAATAGCCAGCTCAGGCGATGAAGTTTTCACTTTTAGTCGCTGAATGGATTGCAGGATGCAGTTTTGTTCTGCGGCATCATCGAGATGAGTTAACGCTCCAGAAAACTGGTTTAGTGCAGCAAGCGTGATGTTTTGCCCGACTGCCATAACCGGCACGATGCCGTCTTTTTTGCGATCTTCAGGCACCATCGCAATCCCATGGGCGATAGCTTGCTGGCAGTTATTGATAGCGACTTGTTGATTATCAATGAAAATTCGGCCTTCAGATTTACCCGGCCAGACACCAAATAAGCACTGCACCGCTTCGGTTCGCCCCGCGCCTACCAGCCCTGCAATCCCCAGAATTTCGCCTTTATGCAGTGAAAACGAAATGTCGTTCACCCGTTTGATTTGGCGGTTTACCGGATGCCAGGCAGTGAGATGCTCAACACGCAGAATTTCATCACCCATCTGGTGTGGCTCATTGGGGTAAAGTGCCGTAAGTTCGCGCCCAACCATCATGGTGATAATGTCTTCTTCACGAAGCAGCGCCGCATCACGGGTCCCGATGTGTTGACCGTCGCGAATGACGCAGATGGTGTCGGAAATCGCTTTCACTTCATTGAGCTTGTGGGAGATATAAACACAGGCGATGCCGTGCGCTTGCAGGTCGCGAATAATCCCCAGCAGAACAGCCGTTTCTTGCTCGGTTAACGAAGCGGTTGGCTCATCTAAAATCAGCAGACGCACTTGTTTATTCAATGCCTTAGCAATTTCGACCAGCTGTTGCTGCCCAAGCCCCAGCGACCCCACGCGCGTATCAGGAGAAATATTTAAGCTCACCTGCGCGAGTAGCTTTTGGCAACGAAGCGTCATGCTGTCGTAGTCCAGTACGCCATGCCGCGACATCTCGGCGCCAAGGAAAATATTCTCCAGCACCGTCAAATGCTTAACCAGTGCCAGCTCCTGGTGAATGATCGCAATACCTTTGCGCTCGGTATCGCGGATATGGCTCGCCTGAAGTTTTTCTCCGGCAAACCAAATTTCCCCCTCGTAGCTGCCGAAAGGATAAATCCCGCACAGGACTTTCATCAGCGTGGATTTACCGGAGCCGTTCTCGCCACACAGCGACATCACTTCACCGGAATCAACGGACAGACTGACACTATCAACCGCCTTCACGACGCCGAAAGTCTTGGTGATATTTTTCATTTCCAGTAAACAAGGCATAGCGACTCCTTAACCTGTTTTAAGGGTATTGCCCGTGGTAAACCACGGGCGCAGTAGGCTATAGCTCGTTTTTCTTATGGAAACCGTCTGCCACAACGGTGCTGTCGATATTGGCTTTATCGACTTCGATTGGGGTCAAAAGGCGTGACGGGACATCTTTAACGCCGTTATTAAGCATGGCATCTGAAGCGGGTTGCTTACCTTCGCCTAATTCCACGGCAATTTCGGCAGCGGTATTCGCAAGCTTGGTGATGGGCTTATAAACCGTCATAGTCTGCGTACCGGCAATAATACGTTTCACCCCGGCTAAATCTGCGTCCTGGCCGGAAATCGCCACTTTGCCTGCCAGCCCCTGGGCACTTAATGCCTGGATTGCGCCACCTGCCGTCGCATCGTTTGACGCCACCACTGCATCAATTTTATTGTTATTCGCTGTCAGCGCATTTTCCATGATTTTCAATGCGTTTTCAGGCAACCAACCATCAGCCCATTGATCGCCGACGACTTTTATTTTCCCGCTATCAATATAGGGTTTTAATACCTTCATCTGCCCTTCGCGGAATAACTTAGCATTATTATCAACAGGTGAGCCGCCCATCAAAAAATAATTACCAGAAGGGACTTTATTAACAATACTTTGCGCTTGAAGCTCACCGACTTTTTCATTATCAAAGGAAATATAATAATCAATATCGGCATTATTAATCATGCGATCGTAAGCTAATACTTTTATCCCCTCTCTTTTGGCTTCCGCAATCACGTTGCTTAATACTTGCCCGTTGTAAGGAATAATGACCAGCACATCCACACCACGGTTGATCATGTTTTCTATTTGCGACATTTGCGTTTCTTCGTTGCCATTAGCGGACTGAACAAAGACTTTCGCCCCCAGAGATTCGGCTTTCTTAACAAAAATATCGCGGTCTTTCTGCCAGCGTTCGAGACGTAAATCATCGATTGCCATGCCGATCTTAACTTCTTTTGCGATGCTGCAGGTACTGGTTAGAACGAGTGAGGCACACAACGTTAGTAAGAGGTTCTTAATCTTCATTCTCATTTTTTTATACCTGTGTAGGGTGGGATAAATCGGATTAAAAATTATTAACAACTGTTGACCGGGGGAATTGTTATCTGTGATTGCCATTCCAGCAATTACAGATTTTTATCTTCTCATTATGTTTTTTGGTTTAATTGTTAATTTATGATGGCGATCGTCTTTTAATTTAACAATCTCATTCCTTGCAATATTTATTGGAATAACGCTCGAGATGTTTCTTTGATTAATTTCAGCCTTTTTTGCGAGGCAGCGCACATTTGAGCATTCTCTTAATCGCAGTGTGAAATAACGTAATTGAGCAAACTCCAGGGAAAATACAGGATGGTTACAGAATCGCTTACTTGCTATACCAAAAATGACGGAGTCAATTATGCAAGCCTATTTCGACCAACTTGAACGTGTACGTTTTGAAGGCCCTAAAACCGCTAACCCGCTGGCATTTCGACACTACAACCCAGACGAAATCGTGCTGGGCAAACGTATGGAAGAACACCTGCGTTTTGCTGCTTGTTACTGGCATAACTTCTGTTGGAATGGGGCAGATATGTTTGGTGCCGGTTCCTTTGAACGTCCGTGGCAGCAAGCAGGCGACGCATTAGGTCTGGCAAAACTAAAAGCGGATGTGGCCTTCGAATTCTTCCACAAGCTGAACGTTCCGTATTACTGCTTCCACGATGTGGACGTTTCTCCAGAAGGGGCGTCACTGAAAGAGTACCTGAATAATTTCGCGAAAATGACCGAAGTGCTGGCGCAAAAACAGCAGGAAAGCGGCGTGAAATTGCTGTGGGGTACCGCCAACTGCTTTACCAATCCGCGTTATGGCGCCGGTGCGGCGACCAGTCCAGACCCGGAAATCTTCTCCTGGGCGGCAACACAAGTCGTTACCGCGATGAATGCGACTCACCAATTGGGTGGCGAAAACTATGTGCTGTGGGGCGGTCGTGAAGGCTACGAATCCCTGCTCAATACCGATTTGCGTCAGGAGCGTGAGCAAATTGGCCGCTTCTTACAGATGGTGGTTGAGCACAAACACAAAATTGGTTTCCGTGGCACGTTGCTTATTGAACCAAAACCGCAAGAACCAACCAAGCATCAATACGATTACGATGTTGCGACGGTCTACGGTTTCCTGAAGCAGTTTGGTCTGGAAAAAGAGATCAAAGTAAACATTGAAGCGAACCACGCGACACTCGCGGGCCACTCTTTCCATCATGAAATCGCCAGCGCCATTGCCCTGGGGATCTTTGGTTCCGTCGATGCCAACCGTGGCGACCCGCAACTGGGTTGGGATACAGACCAGTTCCCGAACAGCGTGGAAGAAAACTCGCTGATAATGTACGAAATCCTGAAAGCAGGCGGTTTCACCACGGGCGGCCTGAACTTTGACGCCAAAGTTCGTCGTCAGAGTACCGATAAATATGACCTGTTCTATGGCCACATCGGTGCGATGGATGTGATGGCGCTTTCGCTGAAAATTGCTGCACGCATGATTGAAGATGGCGAGCTGGATAAACGCGTTGCGAAGCGTTATGCCGGTTGGAATGGTGAACTTGGCCAGCAAATTCTGAAAGGCCAAATGTCACTTTCACAAATTGCGCAGTACGCTGAACAACATGACCTGAATCCGCAGCATCAGAGCGGTCGCCAGGAGTTGCTGGAAAACCTGGTGAATCATTATCTGTTCGACAAATAAATTTAAGCCATGACCAATGTGGTGGGTGGCGCTAACGCTTATCCACCCTACGAAATACTTTTGTAGGTCGGGCAAGCGTAGCACCCCCGACAATGCTGTTGCAAAAGGGTGGATGACGCTAACGCTCATCCACCCTACTATTTCGAAACCAAACCTCTTGCAAGGAACGGCCACTATGTATATCGGAATCGATCTCGGCACCTCGGGTGTTAAAGCGATTTTGCTCGGAGAGCAAGGCGAGGTGCTGGCAACACGCACTGAAACGCTGACGGTGTCTCGTCCGCATCCGTTATGGTCGGAGCAAGATCCAGAGCACTGGTGGCAAGCAACAGACCGTGCCATGAAAGCACTCGGCGAACAGCATTCTCTAAAGGATGTAAAAGCGCTGGGGATTGCGGGGCAAATGCACGGCGCAACATTACTGGATAACCAGCAGAACGTTTTACGCCCGGCGATTTTGTGGAACGACGGACGTTGTGGAGAAGAGTGCGCCTTGCTGGAAGCAAGCGTACCGAACTCTCGTGAAATTACTGGCAACCTGATGATGCCGGGCTTTACCGCGCCAAAACTGCTTTGGGTGAAGCGCCACGAGCCTGAGGTTTTCGCGCAGATCGATAAAGTGCTGTTACCGAAGGATTATCTGCGATTGCGGATGTGCGGTGTTTTTGCCAGCGATATGTCCGATGCGGCAGGCACCATGTGGCTGGATGTGGCGAAGCGAGACTGGAGCGATAAAATGCTCGATGCATGTCAGTTGAGCCGCAAGCAAATGCCTGATTTATACGAAGGATGTGAAGTTACCGGCAACTTGAAAGCCGATGTCGCACAGGCGTGGAATATGCCTGCAGTACCGGTAGTGGCAGGCGGTGGCGATAACGCCGCGGGTGCCGTCGGTGTCGGCATGATGGATATTGGGCAGGCGATGTTATCGCTGGGTACCTCAGGCGTTTACTTCGCGGTCAGCGATGGTTTTCGCAGTAAACCGGAAAGTGCCGTCCACAGCTTCTGCCACGCTTTACCCGATCGCTGGCATCTCATGTCGGTGATGCTTAGCGCCGCATCGTGTCTCGATTGGGCCGCGAAATTAACGGGCCTGGGTAGCGTTCCGGCATTGCTGGAAGCCGCTGAAAATTCTAATGACGATGCGGGAGATGTCTGGTTCCTGCCGTATCTGTCTGGTGAGCGCACTCCGCACAATAATCCGCAAGCAAAAGGCGTTTTCTTTGGCCTGACTCATCAGCATGGACCAGCAGAACTGGCTCGCGCAGTGCTGGAAGGTGTGGGTTATGCATTAGCGGACGGGATGGATGTGGTGCATTCGTGCGGAGTCACGCCGCAAAGTGTCACGCTGATTGGAGGCGGTGCGCGTAGCCCGTACTGGCGGCAAATGCTGGCGGATATCAGTGGGCAAACGCTGGATTATCGTACGGGTGGGGATGTCGGTCCGGCGCTTGGCGCGGCTCGTCTGGCGCAAATCGCGATGTCGCCGGAGAAACCTCTACAAGCGTTGCTGCCGCAGTTACCGCTTGAGCAACAACATAAGCCAGACATGGCACGACATGAGCGCTATCAAGGGCGTCGTAAAGTGTTTAACCAGATTTATCAGCAGTTGTTGCCGCTGATGTCGTGAGTTTTATCTCTTCAAAAGCATGACGCTCTGGGTTTCCAGAGCGTCAGATTAATGTCGGATGACGCTGCGCTTATCCGACCTACGAATGCCATCATATAATCGTCATTACGCAGCCGTAGGGTGGATAAGCGCAGCGCTTATCCGACCTACAAATGCCATCATACAATCGTCATTACGCAGCCGTAGGGTGGATAAGCGCAGCGTCATCCACCATTCAATCTCAGGACAACAGCGAGAAGGCAATCATCCCGACAATCGCACCGGTGGTGCCCAGGATGGTTTCCATCATGGTCCAGGTTTTCAGGGTTTGCGCTTCTGTGGCACCGGTAAATTTACCGAATAACCAGAAACCCGCATCGTTAACGTGACTCACAACGATAGAACCGCCTGCGATACAAATAGACAATGCTGCCATTTGTGCACCACTGTAATTAAGCTGTTCGATAACCGGCATCACCAGGCCAACTGCGGTCAAACACGCCACGGTTGCAGAACCCTGGATAATACGCACCGCTGCCGCCAGCACGAAGCAGGTCACCGCAATCGGCAAGCCCAGGCCTGTCAGCGCTTCGCCCAGTGCCGGGCCAACACCTGAATCCACCAGCACTTGTTTGAACACGCCACCCGCACCGATAACCAGCAGGATGATGCCCGCTGGTTGCAGCGCGTGGCCACAGATTTCCATCACCTTCTCTTTCGCCATACCCTGACGATACGCCAGACCGTAAATTGCCACCAGGCAGGCAACCAGAATCGCGGTGAACGGGTGGCCGATAAATTCAAGCCATTCATACAATGTGGAACCTTGCTCAACGAAACGCGCGGCGATGGTTTTCATTCCCACCAACACCAGCGGCAGCAGGATCAGCGAAAGGCTGAAACCGAACGATGGCAGCTTACCTTCGCCCAGATGCGGCTCGGTGATGTCGTCAGGAATATGCAGCTCGACGTATTTGCTGATGAAGTTACCAAACAGCGGCCCGGCAATAATCATGCTCGGAATGGCAGCGCACAGGCCCAACAGGATCATCCAGCCAAAATCGGCATGCATCTGGGAGGCCAGCAACATCGGCGCAGGCCCTGGCAGCAGAAATGCCGCAGCGGCTGCGACGCCCGCAAACAGAGGAATAACCAGTTTAACGAGGTTAGTGCCGGTATGGCGCGCCATAGAAAAGGCCACACTGATCAGCAGCACAATGGCGACTTCGAAGAACAGCGGCAGCGCGCAAATCAGACCTGCCAGGCCAATCGCATAATGCGCGCGGCTGTGACCAAAAGACTTCAGCATTTTGACCGCAATCTGGTCTACCGCGCCGGTTTCATGAAGGATCTTGCCAAACATCGCCCCGAGCGCGACCACGATAGCCAGAAAGCCGAGCGTGCCGCCCATCCCTTTTTCCATGGTTGCCGCGATTTTATCTAGCGGCATGCCGGAAAATATCCCTGCACCAATGGAAACTACCATCAAAGCCACGAAAGCGTGCATACGCGCCTTCATCACTAAAAATAACAACAGTAAAACTGACCCAACAGCAGTTAAAACAAGCGTTAATGTACTCACTACACTCGGCCTTTATTAATCACATCAATAGTGCTGGCCACCACGCCTTCAAGCGTCTGGTCGATATCCACTACGACAACATCCGGTTCGTCTGACTGAGGTTCTTGCAACGTTTCGAACTGCGTCACCAGCATCTGCGTTTTAAAGAAGTGGCCTTTACGCGCTTTCAGACGGTTTTCAATCACCTCGAAATCGCCTTTCATGTAGATGAAAGAGAGATTCGGATTACCCTCGCGTAATTGGTCGCGATAGACTTTTTTCAGGGCGGAGCAAACAATCAGGGAGACTTTGTTGGTGCGCTGCATAGCGAAAGCCGCATCGTTTAAGGCTTGCAGCCACGGCTTGCGATCTTCATCGTTGAGTGGCTCACCGGAGGCCATTTTCATGATGTTGCAACGGGGGTGCAGGAAATCGCCGTCAAGAAATGCCGCGTTGAGTTGGTGTGCAACTTCGCTTGCGACAGCAGATTTACCGCTGCCAGAGACGCCCATCAGGACGTAGATGTGGTGGTCATGGTTGGTAGTACTCATAGCGAAGCTCCGACTGTTATACCCTTCATACTTCAAGCTGCATCTTTGTTGGCTGCATTCACTGGTCCGAATCACTTAGTTACTAAGCTCATCGGAACTCCTTCACTTGCCGCCGCGATGCAACTCGAATTATTTTGGGAATATTGAAATTGTTACGGGTAACTGTTATCGGTAACATTGTCTAAGCTGACTGCGCAATAAGCAATAACCATTAGCTTGCAAAGCGTATAACTGTGAACTAAATCAAAAAAACACTGCCATTCCCCCTAAATAAATCGAGGTGCAGGAAGGCAGCAAGACCGTAAGTCCCCTGGAACATAGATGACTATGTGACTGGGCCGAATATTGCCAACGCACCTGCACCTTGAAGAATGACGGGGGAATTAAATTGAGCCGCCCGGTGACAACGTAAAGCCTAAATCTAACCTCTGCGGCGTGACGGTTTCGCCGCGAATTCTCGCCAGCAATCGTTCAGCACCAATACGCCCCATACGCTCACGCGGCGTTAATACGCTGGCAAGGCGGGGCTCCATAACCTGGCCAATGTCGTGACCATGGAAACCGGCAATCGCCATATCCTGCGGAATACTCAGCCCCTGGCGTTGGCATTCAAATGCCGCGCCGATGGCTAAGTCATCGTTTGTACAGAAGATACTGTCGAGCTGCGGATATTCACGACGCGCCTGGCGGAACAGTTCGATACCGGTGGAATAAGACGAAGATTGTTCAACCATCACGCTGTACGGCACCAGACCCGCGTCAAGCATCGCTTGCTCGTAGCCTTTTTTCTTAATCACGGTACGCTCATCCAGACGAGCCCCAAGATAAGCCACGTGGCGGTGCCCGCGAGCAATAATCGCGGCAGTCATCTGGCGCGCGGCTTCGAAGTTGTCGAACCCTACGGCGATATCGAGACAAGGAGAAATGCTGTCCATCAGTTCCACGACGGGAATACCTGCCACCTCAATCATTTTCAACGTGCGCGGGGTATGGGTACGTTCAGTGAGGATCAGACCGTCGATATTCCAGGAAAGCATTGATTCCAGACGCTCTTCTTCTAACTCCGGTTTATAACCGTAGTGAGCGAGCATGGTCTGGTAGCCGTAAGCATCAATCACGTTTTCAATGCCACGCAGCACTTCCGCGAAAACCTGGTTGGTTAGCGAAGGCAGTAACACGCCGATGGCGCGACTTGTTGAGTTGGAAAGAATGTCTGGAGCACGGTTGGGGATATAGCCAAGTTCATCAAGGGCTGCGGCAATTTTTACCTGTAACGCGGCTGAAACCTGATCAGGGTTACGTAAAAAACGACTGACCGTCATTTTGGTTATGCCAACGCGGTCTGCAACGTCCTGTAATACCGGTCTTTTCTTTTTCATTGTCTGGCTGTGTGAGTTGACTATCGACAACGAAGTTTAGCACGGACAAAGCACAACCTTCCCCTGTTTCAAGGAAGGTTGTGACCGGTAACTATCGGTATTTATCAGACGGGTGGCAAATCAAACAGCAAAATCTCGCTCGCTTCGTTGGCATGAATCGAAATCGCTTGTTCATCCCATACGGCGATGGCATCGCTGGTTTTAGCCTGAGTGCCATTAATCGACACATCGCCCTTCACAACCTGTACCCAAATGCGGCGATCTGCCGGAATTTGATAGACAGATTGCTCATCTTTGGCCAACGCCCAGCGCGACAGTTCCATATCCTGATTCACCTTCAACGAACCGTCACGTGCATCCGGTGACAGTACCAGCTGGCGACCTTGTGGCGCATCAAAACGGCGCTGATCGTAACGCGGCGTGATGCCAGTTTTTTCTGGAATGATCCAGATTTGGTACAGGCGCAGACGCTCGGTTTTGCTTGGGTTGTACTCGGAGTGAGTAATCCCGGTACCGGCACTCATAATCTGGAATTCACCCGCCGGAACTTTCTCTTCGTTACCCATGCTATCGCGGTGTGCTACGGCACCTTCGAGCACGTAAGTGAGGATTTCCATGTCTTTATGCGGATGGGTACCAAAACCTTCACCGGCGTCCACCACATCTTCGTTAATCACACGTAATGCCGAGAAACCCATGAAATTGGCATCGTAATAGTTGGCAAATGAGAAGGTATGCCAGCTGTCCAACCAACCATGATTCGCGTGACCACGTTCTTCGGCTTTTCTTAAAAAGATCATTTTGTTTCTCCGCAATTCGTTTGATGGGCTAAGTGTGGACCTGAATCGGAAATGATCATAGAGGGTGAAAATTGACGCCTCTGTTCAAAAAATGTGAACGAGTCTGAGGCGTCAATTTTAAGGTCAGGCGAGAGTGATTGTTGAAGGCGAAGCCTGCTCGAAGCCGCGTTCGAGGATCTCAAGATTGGTCAGTGCTTCAATTTCTCTGACGTAATTGGGCTTGCCGTTGAGAATGGTTTCATACAGCGCATCGTACACGCGCCCGTAGTCGCCCATTTCTGGTTTCAGCTCTTCTCGCACGGTTTCACCCGCATCGTTGACGTACTCAAGCTGGCCAACGCTGTTGTCAGCCGCAAAGCCTGGTTCGCCCGGCATGATATATGCCTTGAGGCTGGTTTCTTGCTGGTCGATTCCGTATTTAATAAACGAGCCTTTGGTGCCGTGAACCTGGAATTTCGGGTAATCGATTTTCACCAGATGGCTGGTTTTCACGATGGCTTTCATGTCGCCATAGAAAAGCTGCGCTTCAAAGGTATCGTCTGGATTGGCTTTATTGCGCACGCTACGAATATCGTAGGCGACGTGATCCGGGCGGCCAAATAACGAGATGATTTGGTCCATGGTATGGACGCCGAGGCCGTAGAATGCGCCATCTGCCGGTAATCCGGGTTTGGTTTCGGCAACCGGGCGATACATATCAAAGTGGCTTTCTATTTCGACAATTTCACCCAACTTGCCGCTTTCGATGGCTTTTTTCATTGTCAGGAAGCAGGAGTCAAAACGGCGATTCTGATATGGCGTAACGGTCAGCCCTTTCGATTTCGCCAGTTCAAACAGTTGTTTTGCTTCGGCAAGCGTCGGGGTAAACGGTTTTTCCACCAGCACATTTTTACCCGCTTCCAGCGCCCGTTTCGCATAATCAAAGTGGCTGTCGGCATGCGTACACACCACCACCAGTTTTACCTGCGGGTCGTTCAGAATGTCGTCCAGCACGCTGGTGAAATGAATATGGCTGTATTGCGGCTGCTGCTCGATTTCGGGCTTTTCATTGCGGCGGAAGATATGGGCAACGTGGAATTTATCTTTGCGAACCAGAACGTAAGGGAGGTGGTAGCGGGTGGTGCTTTTGCCAAAACCTATAAAAGCGCAGTGTAGGGTCATTGCTTTGTCCTTTTGACTTTGAATTGCAATTACCCTACTTCATTCTTTGGTTTTTTGGCACCGTGATTTTGCGGCGGATGACGCTGCGCTTATCCGCCCTACAAACAAGTTTGCCCGAATGAGTTGGCGTTGTAGCAAGGCGGCAAGGGAACGACAAAATCTCCGTAAGGAGTTTTGAACGCTGCTTGCAGCGGCCCCAAAGGGGGAATAATCCCGATGAGCTTATTTATGGAAGTGATTCGGGTGAGAGCGCGCAGCCAACACAGCTACAGCTTCAAATAAGAAGGGCAAAAAAAAAGCCAGCAGAGCTGGCTAAAGTAATACTGGAAGCAATGTGAGCAATGTCGTGCTTTCAGGTTATCTCCGTAGGGGTCTCCCCTGAACGCATGGCAATAATAATCATTATCATTCGCACTTGTCTACTTTTTTTTAGAAAAAGTTAGCAGTTGACGAAAACTAAAAAGTCAATAATGTTGAAAGGGTTACCTAACCATTTGAGGAGAAAAGGAATGAGCGAGATAGTGATACGTCATGCTGAAATCGGTGATGCGGAAGCTCTGCATCAACTTTACTCTCAACCGACGCCGCAACGCGACACGCTACATATTCCTCATTCTCCGCAAGCCCAGTGGCTAGAACGTTTGAAGGAACCAAAACCAGGCAGCCGTAATCTGGTCGCCTGTATTGATAGAAAAGTTGTTGGTCAACTGACGCTTGCAGTAGAACCATCACCGCGCCGCAGCCACGTCGCAAACTTCGGCATAGGCGTGGACAGCAATTTTCATGGCAGAGGTGTGGCCAGCGCGTTGATGGCAGCGATGACCGACCTGTGTGATAACTGGCTGCGCGTCGAGCGTATCGAGTTGACGGTGTTTGTCGATAACCAACCGGCAATCGCGGTGTACCGCAAATTCGGTTTTGAGATTGAAGGCACCGGCAAGAACTACGCGCTGCGTGACGGGCAGTATGTGGATGCGTATTTTATGGCGCGATGTAAGTGTGAGTAATTTAATGGCGGATGGCGCTTGCGCTTATCCGCCCTACAGTCACTCTACGGCTTTCTCCCTCTCCTTTGGGAGAGGGCTGGGATGAGGGGGAAACTCAATACCCCGCAGTTAAATCGTCCACAGAACGCGGGTCAGATGCACCGTACAACATGCCATCTGGCCCAACCATAATACTCTGCGTACTCCCCATCGCTTCTTTCACCTGCACATTTTGCCCTTTGTCTTTCAGCAGTTTGATAGTGTCCGGGCTAAAACCTTTCTCCACTCGCAATTCATCTGGTAGCCATTGATGATGGAAACGCGGTGCGTTAGTCGCTTCGGCGACGTTCATCCCATAATCGATGGTGTTCATCACCATTTGCAGCACCGTGGTGATGATACGGCTACCACCAGGGCTGCCGGTTACCAGCCAGGTTTTCCCGTCTTTTACTACGATGGTTGGTGACATCGACGACAGCGGGCGTTTATGCGGCCCGACGGCATTGGCATCGCCCCCCACCAGCCCGTATACATTCGGCACGCCAGGTTTAGCGGAGAAATCATCCATTTGATTGTTCATCAGGATGCCGGTATTTCCCGCCACGATGCCCGTCCCGAACACGGTATTCAGAGTGTAAGTCACCGCCACGGCATTACCGTCTTTATCCACGACCGAGAAATGCGTGGTCTGGTTGCTTTCATACGGCGCGAGCTTGCCGGGCTTAATTTCACTCGATGGACGCGCTTTGTTGATGTCTATCTGCTCGGCCAGCGATTTGGCGTAGGCTTTGTTGGTCAGCGCCTGCCACGGCACTTTGACAAAGTCAGGATCGCCGAGATATTCCGAACGATCGGCATAAGCATATTTTTCAGCTTCTGCCGTTAACTGCATGGCATCGGCGCTACCAAAACCGTATTTGGCGAGGTCGAAGTTTTCCAGAATATTGAGGATTTCCACAATGTGGATGCCGCCTGAAGACGGTGGTGGCATGGAGAAAATCTCGTAACCCCGGTAATCACCGCTAATTGGCGTACGCTCAACCGCTTTGTAATTTGCCAGATCGACTTTGCTAATCAGGCCGCCATTTTTTGCCATTTCTTCAGCAATCTGGTCCGCAATCGCCCCTTTATAGAAAGCATCCGGGCCATTTTCGGCAATCATTTCAAGGCTTTTGGCGAGGTTGGTCTGCACTAGTTTGTCGCCCTTTTGCAGCGGTTCACCGTCAGCTTTCCAGAAAATCGCTTTGCTGTTTGCATGATTTGGCAGAACTTCTGCGCCGTAAACCTTCAGGTCTTCAGCCAGCGCATCGTTCACGGTAAAACCCTCCTGCGCGAGCTTGATCGCAGGTTGGATAACTTTGTTCAGCGGGAGCGTGCCGTATTTCTCCAGCGCCATGGAGAAGCCCGCCACGGTGCCCGGTGTACCGGACGCAAGATGAGAGGTCAGGGATTTTTTACTGTCCGCGTTGCCCTCAGCATCCAGGAACATATCGCGGGAAGCTTTTTCGGGTGCCATTTCGCGGAAATCAATGGCGGTGGTTTTACCGTCTTTGGTACGCAACATCATGAAACCACCGCCGCCGATATTACCCGCCTGCGGATGCGTTACCGCCAGCGCGAAACCGACCGCAACGGCGGCATCCACCGCGTTACCGCCCTGTTTCAGAATATCGACACCCACTTGCGTGGCCAGCGAATCTTGCGAGGCCACCATACCGTTTTGCGCTTGTACAGGATGATAGACATCCGCTTCAACACCGTAGGATACGGGTGCAGCAACCGGAGGCGGTGCGGCACTAACAGAGAGGCACAGTCCTATCGTGAGCGCAGGAATGGTCATCCAGCGCAGAATTCCAGTATGAATAGTATTCCACTGCTTCATCGTTATTTTCTCCATATTTGTTACCCGTTGATTCGAAAGGATGACGAGTCAATCCCCCATTCAGCCTGGTCCATAATTCTTAAATAATCTTCGTAACTATGGATAACGAGTAAACTTAATAGGTCCCCCTAATGGAGGAAGTGACGATGAAAAAAATATTAGTTCTGGCGGCGTTGCTGCCATTTACCTGTTTGGCACAGCCGATTAATACTCTGAATAATCCAAATCAACCGGATTACCAGATCCCAAGTCAGCAACGGATGCAGCAGCAAATGCAAACACAGCAGACTCAGCAAAAAGGGATGTTGAATCAGCAGTTACAAACGCAAACCCGCGTGCAACAACAGCATTTGGAATCGCAGATCAATAACAATTCGCAGACGTTGCCTAATAACAACGGTGGGATGTTAAGTGGCGCTGGAAACAGCGGTCAGGAACACATGCTTCAACCGACTACCAACGGCAGCATGTTGAAGCAAGGGACTCACTCGGCACCGCTACAGCCAAGTATTCCGCTGAAAACGATTGGACCGTAAGGAAGAGGGTGGATGACGCTTTCGCTTATCCACCCAATAACGTAAGTCGGATAAGCTTGCGCCATCCGACATTGGCCAGGCATTTAGCCCGTAAAGTCCGGGCCAATTTGGTCGATACGGTCAGTACAAATAGTATCTACTCCCCAGCGCAGCAGCGTTGCTGCTCGTTGGGGAATATTCACCGTATAAACCAGAATATGTAATCCCGCCGCTTTGAGCTCCTGCACGCGCGTTTCATCCAGCAATTTATGATTCAAATGAATGGAAACACAGCCTAGTAGCGTCGTCAGCTCACGCCAGTCATCACGCCAGTCATCGAGCAATAACCCACGCGGTAATTCAGGAACGGCGAGCTGTGCCGCTTCCAGCGCTTCAATAGAAAACGAAGATAACAACGGTGCCGTTTGCCCCTGCCACAACTCTTTTGCTGCCAGGGCTATCACTTTTCCGCTGTGCGCATCAGTGCCGGTCGTCGGTTTGATTTCAATGTTGGCCATCATCGCGTGTTGCTTACAACGCGCCGCGACTTGCGACAGTAGCGGTAATTGCTCGCCTTTAAACTCACCGCTAAACCAGCTGCCGGCATCGACATTGAGCAGTTTATCCCATGGTAAATCCCCCGCTATCCCCCAGCCGTTACTGGTGCGTTCCAGCGTGTCATCGTGCAGCAGGAAGATTTGCCCATCTTGTGAAAGCTTGGCGTCGAACTCAATCATGGTGTGGCCGTAACGCGCACCAACATCAATCGCCGCCAGCGTGTTTTCCGGTGCCAGTTTGCCACCGCCGCGATGTGCAGCGATTTTTGGGTAAGGCCAGTGACTCATAAACGTTGTCCATTTTCTTTATCAAAGCTGTCATTGTTAAAATAATGCAGATGATTTTCAGGCAGATGCAGCCACAACGTGCTGCCAGGCTGGGGACGTTCCTGGTGGGACAGACGCACCACCATTTTTTGCTCGCCCCAGCGCCCATGCACCAGATTATCTGCGCCCAGCATCTCCAGCGTGTCGACCCTGAATGGCACTCCGCCTGCGGTTTGTGAGCTTAGCGCAATATGTTCCGGGCGGATACCCAGCGTCACCGCACGTCCTTGCCATGAACGTTGCGCATTTCCCAGTGGCAACGCCATCCCGCCGGCCAGCTCAAAACGCGTGCCGTCGGCGCTGATATTCCCTTCCAGCAAGTTCATGGCTGGCGAGCCGATAAAACTCGCCACAAAGCGGCTTGCCGGGCGTTCGTAAACCTCAACTGGCGTCCCGATTTGTTCGGCGACGCCTTTGTTCATTACCATCACGCGCTGCGCCAGCGTCATCGCTTCGACCTGATCGTGGGTGACGTACAAACTGGTGGTTTTCAGGCGGCGATGTAACTGCTGGAGTTCCAGACGCATTTGCACCCGCAGTTTGGCATCAAGATTCGACAACGGCTCATCGAACAAGAATACCGCCGGATCGCGCACGATGGCACGCCCCATGGCTACGCGCTGACGCTGGCCGCCAGAAAGTTCACGTGGGCGACGCTTGAGCAAGCCATCAAGCTCAAGAATACGTGCCGCCTCCACCACTTTCTGTTGAATATGCGCTTTGCCCATACCGCGGATTTTCAGGCCCCACGCCATGTTTTCTTCCACACTCATATGCGGATAAAGCGCGTAGTTCTGGAACACCATCGCGATGCCGCGCTCTTTCGGCTCCATTTCAGTGACACGCTGGCGATCAATCCAGATATCGCCACTGGTGACGCGTTCAAGCCCGGCAACCATCCGCAGCAGCGTAGATTTCCCGCAGCCTGACGGACCCACCATCACGATAAATTCACCGTCTGCCACATCCAGCGTCAGTGGCTGAATCACCTGAGTGTTGTTGTCCCAGGTTTTTGATACTGCCTGTAATTTTAATCCTGCCATGGGGTTATTTCTCACTGTCTACCAGACCACGCACAAACGCACGTTGCATGGCTAAAACGATAATGACCGGCGGGATCAGCGTGAGCAGCATCGCCGCCATCACTTGATTCCACTGGGTAGTGCCTTCGCCTGAAGACATCATGCCTTTGATACCTGCTACGGCGGTGCCGAGGTTGACGTCGCTGATAATCAGCAGCGGCCACAGATACTGGTTCCAGCCGTAGATAAAGGTGATGACGAACAACGCCGCCAGATTGGTTTTTGAAAGCGGCAGCACAATGTCGCGGAAGAAACGCATTGGCGATGCGCCGTCGATACGCGCCGCTTCCATTAATTCATCGGGCAATGTCATAAAGAACTGGCGGAACAAGAAGGTCGCGGTTGCCGACGCCATTAACGGCAGCGTCAGGCCGGTATAGCTATCGAGCATTTTGAGACTGGCGATCACTTCAACCGTCGGGAAAATTCGCACCTCAACCGGTAGCATCAGGGTGATAAAAATCATCCAGAAGAACAGGTTACGGAACGGGAAACGGAACCAGACAATCGCAAAGGCTGACAGCATGGAAACCGTGATTTTGCCGATGGTAATGACCATTGCCATCACAAAACTATTGAGCAACATCAGGCCAAACGGCGCGCTGTTCGCCCCCACGCCATGCACCCAAATCCAGGCCATGTTTTCCAGTAAATGGGAGCCCGGGATCAGCGTCATTGGCGTCTGAAAGACGGCTTCGTTATCCAGCGTCGCCGCGACAAACGCGACATACAGCGGGAACAAAATCACGATGATCCCCAGAATCAGCATGGTGTGGCTGAAGATTGTCAGCCCACGGCGGTTCTCAATCATTGGTAGCGCACCTTACGTTCCACGAAACGGAACTGAATAACCGTCAGGATGATGACCAGGAACATCAGCACCACGGATTGTGCTGCCGATGTCGAGAGGTCGAGTCCGGCAAAACCTTCGCGATAAATTTTGTAGATAAGCGTGGTGGTCGCCTGTACCGGGCCACCGCCAGTTGCGGCGTCGATAACCGGAAACGTATCGAAAAACGCGTATACCAGATTGACCACCAGCAGGAAGAAACTCACCGGTGCGATCAACGGCAGCGAAAGTTTAAAGAAACGGCGCACCGGCCCGGCGCCATCAATAGATGCGGCTTCGATTAACGAGCGCGGGATGGACTGAAGAGCGGCAAAGAAAAACAGGAAGTTATAGCTGATTTGCTTCCATACCGAGGCGAACACCACCAGGAACATCGCCTGACCACTGTTTTGCGCATGGTTCCAGTGATAACCAAACTCTTCCAGTACGTGGGTTATCAGCCCGCGCCCCGGGTTAAACAGGAAAATCCACAGCACGGCGGCAATCGCCGGCGCCACCGCATAAGGCAGCAGCATTAAGGTTTGATAAATACGGCTGCCGCGCACGACATAATCAGTGAGAGCGGCGAAAAAGAGCGACACCAGCAGGCCGCTACCCGCCACTAATCCACTGAAAATTAAGGTGGTGTAGAAAGAGTCGAGATAGTAGCTGTCGTGGAAAAGCTGTTTGAAATTTTCCAGCCCGACAAACGTGCTCGAAAGACCAAACGGATCGACATTTTGCAGTGAATACCACAACGCTTCTCCGGCAGGCCAGATGAAAAAGATAATGGTGATAATCAGTTGCGGCAGCACTAGCGCATAAGGAAGCCAGCCGGAACGAAATACCGGACGAGATGATGACATAAGACAGCTCTTGTATGTGTTATTGGGCGCCCTCACCCCGACCCTCTCCCCCAGGAGAGGGAGAAAAAAAGTTCCCCTCGCCCCCAGGAGAGGGAGCAACAAAGATCCCCTCTCCCTCAGCAGAGGGAGAAAAGAAGATCCCCTTTCCCCCAGCAGAGGGAGCAACAAAGTTCCCCTCTCCCTCAGGGAGAGGGTTAGGGTGAGGGTTGTTTTCAGGACTTAGTCGACTGCTCGAAACGGCGCAGCAATTGATTACCGCGTTCAACCGCGCTGTCTAACGCTTGTTGAGGGGTTTTCTTGCCGGTCCACACTGATTCCAGTTCTTCGTCCACGATGGTACGAATCTGCGGCATATTGCCCAGACGCAAACCTTTGGTGAATGGCAATGGTGGCTTGTTCAGCATCTGGCGCGTCGCAATGTCAGCACCTGGGTTTTTCTCGTAGAAACCTTGCTCACGCGTCAGATCGTAAGCCGCTTTGGTGATAGGCAGGTAACCGGTTTTCTGGTGCCATTCCGCTGCGATTTCTGGTTTGGCGAGGAATTGCATGAACTCAGCAACGCCTTTGTAAGTCGCGGCGTCTTTGCCCTGCATCACCCACAAACTGGCCCCACCAATGATGGCGTTTTGTGGCGCGTTCGGGATAGAGGAATCGTAAGGCATCATGCCCACGCCGTAGTTGAATTTGGCGTACTGACGGATATCAGCCAGCGAGCCAGAAGAAGCGGTGGTGATCGCACAATCCCCGTTGTAGAACTTCTCGGTGGATTCGTCTTTACGGCCAAAGTAGCTGAAATCCCCTTTCTTGTTCAGTTCCTGGAGCATGGCGATGTGTTTCACCTGCTCAGGTTTGTTGAACTCCAGCACCGCCTCAGTGCCGTCAAAGCCGTTGTTTTTCGTGGCAACCGGCAGGCCGTTCCAGGCACTGAAGTTTTCAATCTGAATCCAACCCTGCCAGCCACTGGCGTAGCCGCATTTCATGCCCGCAGCTTTCAGTTTGGCGGTGTACTCAGCCAAATCCTGCCAGGTTTTTGGTGGCTGGTCCGGATTCAGACCGGCTTTCTTAAAGGCGTCTTTGTTGTAATAGAGAACCGGCGTGGAGCTGTTAAACGGCTGGGAGAGCAAATGGCCGGTTTTTGAATCGGTGTAGTAACCGGAAACCGTCGGGACAAACTGGGATTCGTCAAACTTAATGCCTGCATCGTTAAAGACTTCATACACCGGCTTGATCGCTTTCGAAGCCATCATGGTTGCAGTACCGACTTCATACACTTGCAGAATTGCCGGGGCGTTACCCGAGCGGAAGGCCGCAATCCCTGCCGCCAGGTTTTGTTCGTAGTTGCCTTTATAAACCGGGACAATTTTGTAGTCAGGATGGGTCTGGTTAAAGCGTTGTGCTAAAGAGTCCACTTCTTTACCCAGTTCACCTTCCATCGAGTGCCAGAAAGGAATTGAGGTGGCGGCGATAGCGTTGCTACTAAGTACGCATCCAAGCGCAAGGCAAAGTGCTGTACGTCGTAATGATGCAGTCATGTCTTATCTCTCTAGTTATGAGGCATTTAAGCTGCGCGAAAGTACGCGTTTTTGTTCGCATCAAAACATGACATGCGCGTATGACAGTAAAATAACCATCAGGTGACAGGATCGTGACAGAGAGGTTAAAGAAAGTAGTAAAAGTGATGACATAAAAAAAGGAGCCCGCAGGCTCCTTCACGATTAAGCAATCAATTATCCGCCGAGATAAGCGCTACGTACCGCTTCGTTAGCCAGCAGCGCGTCGCCGGTATCTTCCAGTACGACGTGACCGTTCTCCAGCACGTAGCCCCGGTCAGCAAGCTTCAACGCCTGGTTGGCGTTCTGCTCGACGAGGAAGATAGTCATGCCTTCGCTACGCAGTTGCTCGATGGTATCGAAAATCTGCTGAATGATGATTGGCGCCAGGCCAAGCGATGGCTCGTCCAGCAACAGCAAGCGCGGCTGGCTCATCAACGCACGGCCAATCGCCAGCATCTGCTGCTCGCCACCGGACATGGTGCCCGCACGCTGAATGCGGCGCTCTTGCAGGCGGGGGAACAGTTCATAAACGCGTTGGATGCGTTCCTGATACTGGTCTCGCTCAGCGAAGAAACCGCCCATCGCCAGGTTCTCTTCCACCGTCATGCGTGAGAACACACGGCGACCTTCCGGCACAATCGCCACCGCTTCACGCATGATGCGCGCGGTGTGCCAGTCGGTGATGTCTTTGCCATCAAAAGTAATTTTGCCGCTGGAAGCGCGCGGGTCGCCGCACAACGTGCCGAGCAGCGTCGTTTTGCCCGCGCCATTCGCGCCAATCAGGGTCACAATCTCACCCTGTTTGATATGTAAACTGACTCCGTGCAGCGCCTGAATTTTTCCGTAATGGGCGCTCACCTGGTCAAATGACAACATGATATTTTCCATCTTTGCCTCGCCCATTCTTATGCTTCACCCAGATACGCGCGGATTACGTCAGGGTTATTACGGATTTGCTCCGGTGTGCCGTTCGCAAGCGGCGTCCCCTGGTTCACAACGTAGATCCGGTCAGAAATGCCCATCACCAGTTTCATATCATGCTCAATTAACAGCACGGTGGTGTTGTGGTGGTTACGTAACTCCATGATCAGCTCATCGAGTTCGTGCGTTTCTTTCGGGTTAAGGCCTGCGGCAGGTTCATCCAGCATCAGGATTTCTGGCAGCGTGACCATGCAGCGCGCAATCTCCAGACGACGCTGATCGCCATACGCAAGGTTGCTTGCCTGGCGGTTTGCCTGCTCAAGCAGACCAATACGCTCAAGCCAGGTGGCGGCGCGGTCCAGCGCTTCGCTTTGGGCACGACGGAAGCCAGGTGTTTTCAGCAAGCCTGAGAACACGCCGGTTTTCAGCTGCTGATGTTGAGCCACCAGCAGGTTTTCAATTACGGTCATTTCACGGAACAGACGCACGTGCTGGAAAGTACGCACCACGCCCATTCGCGCAATTTGCTGGCCCGGCAGACCTTCAAGATGCTGATCACGCAACATGATGGTGCCGCCTGACGGCTTATAGAAACCGGTCAGGCAGTTGAACACGGTGGTTTTACCGGCACCATTGGGGCCGATTAACGACACAATTTCTTGAGGATGCAGTTCCAGAGAAACATTGTTTACAGCGAGCAGGCCGCCGAAACGCATCATCAGACCGTTTACGGATAACAATGGCTGACTCATGCCTGCTCTCCTTTGACTTGTTCCACTTGTTCTTTCTTCAGCTTCAATTGCGGACGTGTCATCGGCAGCAAACCTTGTGGACGCCAGATCATCATCAGCACCATCAGGCCACCCAGCACCAACATGCTGTATTCGTTCAGATCACGCATCAACTCGCGGGAAACCACCAGCAGCACGGCGGCGAGGATAACGGCAAACTGCGAGCCCATCCCACCCAGAACCACGATTGCCAGCACGAATGCCGACTCAGCAAAGGTGAATGATTCCGGACTCACAAAGCCCTGACGTGCAGCAAACAGCGTACCGGCAAAACCAGCAAACGCGGCGCTGATGGTAAATGCAGTCAGCTTAATGCGCGTTGGGTTCAGACCCAGTGAACGACAGGCGATTTCATCTTCACGCAACGCTTCCCACGCACGACCCAGCGGCATACGCAGCAGGCGGTTAATCACAAACAGCGACAGCACCACCAGCAACAGGGCGACGAGGTAGAGGAAGATAATGCGATCGCCGGGGTTATAGGCGACGTTGAAGAAGTTGCTGAAGGTATCCCAGCCCCCTTCACGTGCGCTGCGGCTGAACTCCAGGCCAAACAGCGTTGGCTTTGGGATCTGGCTGATGCCGTTCGGGCCACCGGTAATTTCGGTGTTGTTGAGCAGCAGAATACGGACGATTTCACCGAAACCGAGCGTCACAATCGCCAGATAGTCACCGCGTAAACGCAGCACCGGGAAGCCCAGCAGGAAACCTGCAGCAGCCGAAACCAGGCCTGCAATCGGCAGACATGTCCAGAATCCCAGACCGTAATAGTGGTTGAGCAATGCGAAGGTGTAGGCGCCGATGGCGTAGAAGCCGCCGTAACCCAGCACCAGCAAGCCAGATAAACCGACCACCACGTTCAGACCAAGGCCGAGGATAATGTAGATCATCGTCAGTGTTGCGATGTCGACCGTACCGCGTGACACGACAAACGGCCAGGCCACAGCCAGCACCAACAACGCCAGCAAGAACAGTTTCTGTTTTGGTGTGGAGCCGTCTAACGCAGGCAGCACAAACTTCGGGCCGGAGACTTTTTTCATACCTTTCTGGAAGGCAGGGCGCAATAACTGGAAGACGAAAACAATCGCCGTACCTATCAGAACCCATTCCCAGCGCACTGATTCGGCGCTGTTTACCACAAGCTTAGTGCCGTCGAGGCTCAGCTGTACGCCCATAAAGACGCCAGCCAGAACGAAGAAGATAGCCGCCGAAAGGAGTGCTAAAACAACATGCATCGGTTTCATACTTTTTCGACCTCCGGACGGCCCAGGATACCGGTAGGCATCACCAGCAGGACGACAATCAGCAGCGCAAAGGAAACCACATCTTTGTATTCAGTACTCAGATACGCCGAGGTCAGCGCTTCCGCAACACCTAAGATCAGGCCACCAATCATCGCACCAGGAATACTGCCGATACCGCCAAGAACCGCGGCGGTGAAGGCTTTCATACCTGCCATAAAGCCGATGTACGGGTTGATAACGCCGTAGAACTGGCCGAGCAGGACGCCCGCAACCGCCGCCATTGCCGCACCAATCACAAAGGTCAGAGAGATAACGCGGTCAGTGTTAATGCCGAGCAGGCTCGCCATTTTCAAATCTTCTGCACACGCGCGGCAGGCGCGGCCCATGCGCGAGTAACGAATAAACAGCGTCAACGCCAGCATCGCCAGGAACGTCACCACCCAAATAACCAACTGCATAGTCGTGATGGTTGCGGTGAAGTTTTCGCTCGCTCCGATAACCCACTGGCCGTTAAACAGGCTTGGCAGTGCGATGTCGCGCGAACCTTCAGTGAGGCTAACGTAGTTTTGCAGGAAGATGGACATACCGATGGCAGAGATCAGTGCAATCAGACGCTTAGAATTACGAACGGGTTTATACGCGACGCGTTCGATGCTCCAGCCGTAAGCACTGGCGATGACAATTGCACCAATGAAACCGGCACCGACCAGCATCCAGCCCACATCAATGCCCAGCATCATCAGCGCTGCGATGATCATAAACGAGACGTAGCTGCCAATCATGTAGACCTCGCCGTGGGCGAAGTTGATCATGCCGATAATGCCGTAAACCATGGTGTAACCGATGGCGATCAGCGCGTAGGTGCTGCCCAGCGTGACGCCGTTAAACATCTGCTGCAGGAAGTAGAGGAACTGCTCGGACATACAATGACCTTATTTATTCCCTCTCCGACGCATAGCCGCCGGAGAGGAGGGATGACCCAGAATGACTGGCGACTTACTTCTTCGCTACGGAAGACGAACCGTCGGCATGCCACTGGAAGACACCAAATTCAAATCCCTTCAGATCGCCTTTCTCATCCCAGTTCAGCGGCCCAATCACGGTTTTCGCACCGTTTGCTTTTAAATCTTTAATTAAATCTGCAGGTTCTTCGCTACCGGTACGCTCAAGAGCGGTCGCCAGAGACTGAACGGCTGCATATGTGATCCACACGTACGGGCCGCTTGGATCTTTCTTCTGCGCTTTCAGCTCATCTACGATAGCTTTGTTGGCGACGTCCTGGTCATAGCGTTTTGGCATCGTGACTAACATGCCTTCGCCCGCGGCACCCGCGATATTAGACAAAGATGCGTTACCCACACCTTCTGGTCCCATAAACTGAGTTTTCAGGCCAACAGCACGCGCCTGACGCAGGATCTGGCCCATTTCCGGGTAATAGCCGCCGTAGTAAACGAAGTCGATATTTTCTTTTTGCAGGCGAGCCACCAGCGTGGAGAAGTCTTTGTCGCCCGCAGTGATACCGTCGAAGAAGACGATATCCGCGCCGCCTTTTTTCAGGCCGTCTTGTACAGAACGCGCCAGACCTTCACCGTATTGCTGTTTGTCATGAATGACGGCAATACGCTTCGGCTTCACGGTTTCAAGAATGTATTTAGCCGCGGTTGGACCTTGGGAAGAGTCCAGGCCTGCGGTGCGCATAATCATTTTGTAGCCGCGTTGAGTCAGCTCTGGGTTAGTCGCACCAGGGGTAATCATCAGAATGCCTTCGTCTTCGTAGATATCAGACGCAGGCTGAGTGGAAGAGGAGCACAGGTGGCCAATAACGTAACGCACACCGTCGTTCACGATTTTGTTGGCAACCGCAACGGCTTGTTTTGGATCGCACGCATCGTCGTATTCAACCGCAACCAGTTTGTCGCCTTTGATGCCGCCCTTAGCATTGATATCTTTGATCGCCTGGCGCGCACCGTTGAACTCCATGTCGCCCCACTGCGCAACCGGCCCTGACATTGCACCAACAACCGCAACTTTAATGTCTGCTGCCGTTGCCGCGTGAGACACCGCCAAAGCAACCAACCCGGCGACTAATGTCTTCGCGTTTACCTTCATTCTTTGAATCCCCATTTTTCGTGATTTTGTGGTTTTATTTTGGTTAAAAAGCATACTGTGCATTTTTCAACCTTTAACCATTTTTATGAGCGCCGTTAAGGGTTTAGCGTTAATATTTACAATATTTAAGGCTAAACTCTCTATTTTTCAGGCTATTAAGCAAAGATATTATTCTGTATTTGCTGATAGTTAAACAAAAAAAAGCAGCGTTTTCAGCATAAAATAGCGATACAAAGAGCGGAATAAAACACCAGGTTTTAGGGTTTTATACTGACCATTTTTCAATCCACCACTTATCAAACTGGCTTATGTTTGACGTAAAACTTAATCGTCTGGTATCTGGCAATTAAAAGATAAAGCGTCTGACGCAAATAAATTGGTTACACTCGGGGTTTTCCCGCTTTTTGGTTAGCTCGCTTATGAAACTCACCATCATTCGTCTGTTTGAGTGTAGTGCTCAGGATGAGATCGATCTTGCAAAGATCTGGCCGGAATATTCCAGCGCTTCGCTTACCCTTAGTGATACCCACCGGATTTACGCTGCAAAATTTAACGACCGGTTGCTGGGCGCGGTTCGCGTCACACTGGCTGATACTGAAGGCGCTTTAGATTCGCTGCGGGTGCGTGAAATTACCCGTCGTCGTGGCGTGGGGCAGTATTTAATGGAAGAGGTGATTCGCAGTAATCCTGACATCACGCGATGGTGGATGAGCGATGCAGGTGTGCAAGACCGTGATGTTATGACGGCGTTTATGCAGGCGGTTGGGTTTGAAGTTCAGAGTGGTGGCTGGAAGAAGTAATTAAACAACCCTCACCCCGACCCTCTCCCTGAGGGAGAAGGGGGTTACCGAAAAATCCCCTCTCCTGGGAGAGGGTGAGGGTGAGGGCGTAAAAACTTACTTAGCGTCAGTCGCTGTGCCGTTCGCATGCCAGGTAAACACGCCGAACTCAAAGCCTTTCAGGTCGCCCTTCGCATCCCAGCTCAATGGACCCATTACGGTATCCACAGAAGCGCCTTTCAGATAGGTTGCGATTTCAGCCGGATCTTCTGACTTGTTCAGACCCGCTGCCAGAGATTGCAATGCCGCGTAAGTTGTCCAGACGAACGCACCACTTGGATCTTGTTTCTTCGCTTTAATCGCATCTACAACCGGTTTGTTCGCAGGAACCTGGTCGTAGTTCTTCGGTTTGGTGACTAACAGGCCTTCAGCAGATTCACCGGCAATGTTAGACAGAGAAACGTTCGCCACACCTTCTGGACCCATGAACTGAGTTTTCAGACCCGCAGCGCGAGACTGACGCAGGATCTGGCCCATTTCCGGGTGGTAGCCACCGTAGTAAACGAAATCGATATTTTCTTTCTTCAGGCGCGCCACCAGCGTGGAGAAGTCTTTCTCACCTGCGGTGATGCCGTCAAAGAACACCACGTTTGCGCCGCCTTTTTTCAGGTTATCCTGAACAGAGCGCGCCAGGCCTTCACCGTACTGTTGCTTGTCATGAATAACCGCGATGTTTTTCGGCTTCACATGATCCAGGATGTATTTCGCTGCGGTTGGGCCCTGATCAGAATCCAGACCGGTGGTACGCATCGTCAGTTTATAACCACGTGAGGTCAGCTCTGGAGCCGTTGCCGCAGGTGTAATCATCAGAATGCCTTCGTCTTCGTAAATATCAGACGCAGGCTGAGTGGAAGAGGAACACAGGTGGCCGATAACATATTTGATGCCATCATTAACAACTTTGTTGGCAACCGCTACCGCTTGTTTCGGGTCACAAGCATCGTCGTATTTAGTGATAACCAGTTTGTCGCCTTTGATGCCGCCTTTGGCATTAATATCCGCAACCGCTTGTTCTGCACCGGTAAATTCCTGGTCGCCATATTGTGCAACCGGGCCAGACATCGCCCCAACTACCGCTACTTTAATGTCCTTAGCAAATGCCGCGTTGCTCATCGCAAGCGCAATACAACCCGCCAATAATGCTTTGCCCTTCATGTTCATCCTGAGAATCCCCATTCTTGTTGTGATTGGTATTTACCCATCATCCTTCAAGCTGCAGGGGTGTTGGCTGCACTCACTGACCCAACAAATCTGCCGGGAGCAGATTTGAACGCTGTTACCAGCGCCCCGAAGGGGTGAGGCCCATGGATGGGCCGAATAATCACTTACCTTAGTAAGTTCATCGGGATAAGCTCCCTGGCCGCCTACCTGCAACTCGAATGCTAATGGGTATTTGTTGTGTTGTTTTGGCACTGTTTTATTTTTTAGGTGGAGATTACCGCGCAGGCCTTCGCCGCACTCCGTGTTAAAAACATACCCGAATTTGCGGCTTTTGGAATAACAATTTTTTCACAAGATGAACAGGAAAGTGACAGGCATAAAAAAACCGCCCTGCAAGGCGGTTTTTTTGTCTTTCTGAAGAACTTACGCTTCGATGGCCATGCGCAGTTTTTTCATGGCGTTCTTTTCAAGCTGACGCACACGCTCGGCGGAAACGCCATAGCGGTCGGCCAGTTCTTGCAGGGTGCTTTTATTGTCTTCATCCAGCCAACGTGCACGGATGATGTCCTGACTACGCTCATCCAGGCCCAACATCGCATCGCTGAGTTTGTCAGCGGCGTGGGATTCCCAGTTGTCGTCTTCGATGCCGTCGGCAAAGTTAGAAGACTTATCTTGCAAGAACAGCACTGGAGCCATTGGCGCGCTGTCTGAGTCGTCGTCATTACCCATGTCAAAAGTCATGTCCTGCGCCGCCATGCGAGATTCCATCTCACGGACATCTTTGCTGGAAACACCCAGCTCGTTGGCGACCATTTCGACTTCATCCTGGTTGAACCAACCCAGACGCTGTTTTGTTTTGCGCAGGTTAAAGAACAACTTACGTTGTGCTTTAGTGGTTGCCACTTTCACAATACGCCAGTTACGCAGCACGTATTCGTGAATTTCCGCTTTGATCCAGTGCACGGCAAACGACACCAGACGCACACCCACTTCTGGGTTAAAGCGACGTACAGCCTTCATCAGGCCGATGTTGCCTTCCTGAATCAAGTCAGCCTGCGGCAAGCCATAGCCCGAATAATTACGAGCGATATGAACAACAAAGCGCAGGTGAGACAGGATCAGCCTTTTCGCTGCTTCCAGATCGCCCTGGTAATGCAGCTTTTCAGCCAGCTCCTTCTCTTCCTCAGCCGTTAACATCGGCCAGGAGTTAGCGGCCCGGATATAGGATTCCAGGTTACCAACAGGGGCTAAAGCTAAATTTTGCATTTCTTTGGTCATTCAAACCCTCTCTTAGAGACTAACGTACAGGTTGCTACACCGTGCTGCACCTGACTCCACGTCAAGCGCCAAACCGTAACACTCACAGTAAACTCAGACAGTGATGTTATCCACAAGTTCACTGTAAAGCTGTGCATATATTACACACAAAATGTGACAGAGCTATGAAACTAGGCAGGAGATACACTAACCGAGGTGGGAGCGTGTCCCCTGCTGACGGGTACTTCGTAGCAGGGAACAAGTATACCAAAAAAATTTTACTCTGGGGTAAAACGACGTAAATGTTGCACAGTTGCTATCCAGGCAGCTAACCAACCGCTCATGGATGCGACTAGCAACAGCAACAAGCATTCATCGAATCCTAAGCCTGTGAGATCAAACTTAGTGCCGAACACTTGCGCCACTTCCGTTACTGCCGAAGACAAACGCCACACCAGAATTTCAGTCAGGATCAGCGACAAGAACGCTCCGCTAAACCCTAACAGCGCACCGCCGTACAAGAACGGGCGCAGGATAAATCCGTCAGTCGCACCAATCAGTTTTTGCACGTTAATAGTGTCGCGACGGGCAAAGATGCTCAGGCGCACGCTGTTACCAATCACGAGGAACACTGCCGCTACCATCAGCAGACCAATCATTGCCGCCACACGGCCCACAAGACCGGTAAGCGAAGCAAGACGGGCGAACCAACTGTCATCCATACGCACTTCATCGACACCGTTAATCCGCGCCACGCGGTCACGCAAGGTATTCAGATGGTCGGTGGTCTGGAAGTCGAGTTTTGGATTCACGACTGCAACAGCAGGCAGCGGGTTTTCTTCCAGCATATCCAGCGCGCCGCCAAAGCCTGACCAGTTACGGAACTCGCCCAGCGCTTCATCACGGGAAAGATAGTTAACTTTATCGACGCCCTCTTCCGCCTGAATCGCTCCCACAACTTGCTGGGCAGCATTGTCATCAAGCGCTTTATCGAGATAAACCGTGATTTGCGGTGAAGGATAATACTGTGTGGCGGCCTGGTTCACGTTCTTGTAAACCATGTAGCACACGCTAGGTAACGTCAGGGAGATGGCGATAACCATCACCGTCAGGAAGGTGGCTAAAGGCTTGCTGCGTAAATCCTGCAAAGCACCCTGCCAGGCGTAACGGAATTGTTCATTTACGCCGCCCTTAAGGGATTTACTTTTCGATTGAGGACCTTTGCCGCGTTTTTTCACCGAGCGGCCTAAATCCCCTAACTTATTCAGCGAGTTGATTTTATCCAGCTTGTTGCTGAAGCGCTTTATGTGATTGAGCGCGCTGCGTTTATTCACCTGCCAGGCCTCCATGCAAATGGCCGTCACTTAGGGTCAACATGCGATAGTTACGGCGGGAAATCAGCCCCATATCGTGCGTCGCCATCAGAACCGTTACGCCAACGCGGTTAAACTCCTCGAACAGACGCAAAATCCCTTCCGAGAGCGCGTCATCAAGGTTACCAGTCGGTTCATCCGCCAGCAGTACCGCAGGCTTATTCACCACGGCTCGGGCAATGCCAACGCGCTGTTGTTCACCGCCAGAGAGTTGAATCGGGAAATTCTTCGCTTTATCGAGCAGGCCGACTTTATCCAGTGCCGCGCTGACGCGACGGCGAATGTCTTCGCCGCTAGCACCCGCGATAATCAGCGGGATGGCTACGTTGTCGTACACCGTTCTGTCCATCAACAAATGGTGATCCTGGAAGATCATACCAATCTGGCGACGAAGGAATGGCACTTCGCGGCTCTTGAGGCGGCTAATATCATGGCCGCTAAAAGAGATCTTTCCGGCACTTGGCCGCTCAATACCGCAGATAAGCTTGAGCAGGGTACTTTTCCCGGCTCCTGAGTGACCGGTCAGAAAAGCCATCTCGCCAGGTTGCATATGGAAGGTGACTCCCTGCAACGCTTGTCTCCCACCGAGATAGGCCTTACTAACGTGTTCAAAGCGAATCATGGTTAATCCTCTCGGGCAAAAAGTGCCTCTATAAAATCGCCCGCATTAAACGGACGCAAGTCCTCAATACGCTCGCCGACGCCAATGTAGCGAATCGGAATACCAAACTGATCGGCAACGGAGAAAATCACGCCGCCTTTGGCTGTACCATCCAGCTTGGTTAACGTAATGCCTGTCAATCCAACGGCTTCATGGAACAATTTAGCCTGGCTTATCGCATTCTGGCCAGTGCTGGCATCGAGAGTGAGCATAACCTCATGCGGTGCGTCGACGTCCAGTTTTTTCATCACACGGACGATTTTCTTCAGCTCTTCCATCAGGTGCGCTTTGTTCTGCAAACGCCCGGCGGTATCCGCCAAAAGGACGTCGACATTACGTGCTTTAGCCGCCTGAATCGCATCGAAAATCACCGATGCAGAATCGGCACCGGTGTGCTGAGCGACAACCGGAATGTTATTGCGCTGGCCCCAAACCTGGAGCTGCTCAACCGCTGCGGCACGGAAGGTATCGCCCGCCGCCAGCATGACAGATTTGCCTTCTTGCTGGAACTGACGCGCCAGTTTGCCGATGGTAGTGGTTTTACCCACCCCGTTGACGCCCACCATTAAGATAACAAACGGTGTTTTGCCTTCAACGTTGAGCGGCTCATCGACTTTCGCCAGAATTTCGCCCATCTCTTCTTTCAGCAGGCCATATAACGCTTCCGCGTCACGCAGATCTTTACGGCTCGCGCCTTCTGTCAGATTGGTGATGATTTTGCGCGTTGTTTCTACGCCGACATCGGCGATAAGCAACTGCTCTTCGAGCTCTTCAAACAGATCATCGTCGATTTTCTTGCCGCGGAACAGACTGATAAATCCGGAACCGAGGTTCTGTTTGGTCTTGATTAAGCTACGTTTGAGGCGCGCAAAGAAACCTTCTTTGGTCGGTTTCTCTTGTTCTTGTTGCTGCTCTTCTTCGGCCTGAGTTGCTTCGACTTCTTCAGGTTCGAGTTCAACCGGCGCCTCTTCAACGACAACGGCTGCAACAGGTATCGCTTCAATCAACTCTTCTTCGACAACAACGTCTTCAACCGCAAGAATGGCAACTTCTTCTGGCTCAACAACGGTTTCAGGCTCAATTTCTGGCTCAGGTTCAGCAACCACTGGCTCTTGTTCTGGCTGCCACTCTTCTGCCTGTTGTTGTTGCACAATCTCAGGCTCAGGGATGACTTCTTCCGGAACCCGTAATTCTTCGTGCTCGATAGCAATTTGCGCCGTGATTTCCGGCTTACGTTCTGGCTCTGGCTCTGGCTCTGGGATAATTTCAGGCTCAGCCACCTGCACTTCGCTCTCAACGAGCTTTTCAGTGACTTCGACGATCTCTTCTGCGAAGGCTTCTGGTTCTTCGTGCTTTTCAGGCACAACGGATTCAACTTCAGTCAGAATTTCTGGCTGAATGTCAGGTTGCACCTCAGGATGGGGTTCTGGCTTAGCTTCTTCTGGCTGTGTCGCTTCTTCCGTCGCTTGCGGTTGTTCAGGTTCGATAACCTGCTCAACAACTTCTTCTGCAACCGATTGTTCTTCAGCTACTTTTTGTTCTGGTTCTTGTTCAGAAGCCTGCTCTTTCTGGCCAAAGCCTAGCCATGAAAAAAAGCCACGTTTTTTCTCTTTCGCCATTTGCGAACACACTCCTCGCTGTTAATTCATGGCACAGGCCCGATTGAGCATGCCACGGGCACTGAAAATAATTATCGAATGAATACGTTAGTCTATCACTTTCCCCGCCTTACACACACCGTTACACTAGACGGCAAGAAATTGCATCGCTGTGAGTCTCATGAAAAAACCGCAATCTACTGGCACCGGCCAGATCCGTATTATTGGTGGCCAATGGCGCGGCCGTAAACTGCCCGT
Source organism: Buttiauxella sp. (assembly GCF_049686335.1). Lineage (NCBI taxonomy): Bacteria > Pseudomonadati > Pseudomonadota > Gammaproteobacteria > Enterobacterales > Enterobacteriaceae > Buttiauxella > Buttiauxella sp. Next base: position 93,234 of record NZ_JBAVHX010000034.1, read on the forward strand.
TCCTGACAGCCCAGGCCTGCGACCAACCACGGACCGGGTGCGTGAAACCCTGTTTAACTGGCTGGCTCCGTCGATGGTTGACGCCACTGTGCTGGATTGCTTTGCCGGAAGCGGTGCGTTGGGGCTTGAAGCTTTATCGCGTTACGCAGCCCGTGCCACGTTGCTGGAGATGGACCGCCATGTTTCTCAACAGCTGCAAAAAAATCTCGCCACGCTAAAAGCTGACAATGGAAAAGTGGTGAACACCAATACGCTTAATTTCCTCGCACAACCTGGCGAACCGCACACCATCGTTTTTGTTGATCCGCCATTCCGCAAAGGGTTGCTGGACGAGACTTTAGCGCTATTGGAGACCCATGGCTGGCTGGCAGATGAAGCACTTATTTACGTTGAAAGCGAAGTGGAAAACGGCATGCCCGCTGTGCCTGCAAGCTGGTCGCTGCACCGTGAAAAAGTCGCAGGCCAGGTCGCTTACCGTTTATTTAGCCGTGAAATTTAAGGAGCGATACAGTGTTGATAAATATAGGCCGCTTGCTGATGCTGGGCGTGTGGGGATTTTTGTTGATGAATATTTTCCATCCGTTCCCGCGCCCGCTGAATATCTTTGTTAACGTCGCGCTGATCTTCACCGTGTTGATGCATGGGATGCAACTGGCGTTGCTGAAATCAACCCAGCCAAAAGACAGCCCGCCGCTCAGCCGCGCTCAACAAATTAAGATTTTCATCTTTGGCGTATTTGAGCTGCTGGATTGGCAGAAAAAACTCCGCCAGGGTAAGTAAAAATAGCCTTTTCTTAATCGGGGACGAAGCCTACAAAGCGTGTCCCCTTATACTGCAACGTCCCTTTGTCACCCACGCTGACGGCGTGATATTGCACTGCCGTTACGCGCATTTTCAGCTCCAGTCCACCGCTTTGCGGGCGAAACCAAATCTCATAGCGCGTCGTATCTTCAACCGGCGTCACCTCACGTTGACGCGAGCGTCTTTCATTGGTTGGCGTCTCACGTTTTGTGGCGACGATAACGCTTCTTTGCATCACCGGAGCCGCATCATTTTCCGCATTCTGGCGGCGCTGTTGAACAAAGCGAAACGATGCTGCAACGACGATGATCGCCACGACGGCAATGAAGAAAAGTGGCATCTTACTCATAGATTTATCTCGTATTGTCAGGCACTTTTAAGAATACCCTGCCGTTCTGGACATTGTCATCAGTTGCAATTGCCCACTAGACTTAAGAAAAACGGCAGATTAACTCATATTTACCCAAAATAATTCGAGTTGCAGGAAGGCGGCGACACAGGGAATCCCCAGGAGCTTACTTGAGTAAGTGACTGGGGTGAGCGAGGAAAGCCAACGCACATGCAACTTGAAGTATGAAGGGTACAAAAGGACACGTCATGCTTTGGTCTTTCATCGCTGTATTCTTTTCCGGATGGCTGTATGTAGACGCCTCCTATCGCGGTCCAACCTGGCAACGTTGGGTCTTTAAACCCGTCACCCTACTGCTGTTACTGCTGCTTGCCTGGCAAGCGCCAATGTTTAACGCGACAGGATATTTGATTGTTGCCGGCCTGCTGGCAACGCTACTGGGTGACGCGCTAACACTGCTGCCAACGCAGCGCATGCTGTACGCCATCGGGGCATTCTTCCTTTCACACCTGCTGTATACGCTCTATTTTGCCAGCCAGATGACCTTTAGTTTGTTCTGGCCGTTACCGCTGCTGTTGTTAGTGGTTGGCGCACTGTTGGTGGCGGTGATCTGGACGCGTCTCGAAACATTCCGCTGGCCGATTCTGACGTTTATCGGCATGACCTTGGTGATGGTGTGGCTTGCAGGTGAGTTGTACTTCTATTTGCCAACGCGCCCAAGCTTCTCGGGCTTTGTCGGCGCGACACTGCTGCTGTTAGGGAATATTGTCTGGTTAGGTAGCCATTATCGCCGTCGCTTTACCGGTGACAGCGCCATCGCCGCCGCCTGCTATTTTGCGGGTCACTTTATGATTGTCCGCGCGTTGTATATTTGAGGCTAAACAGTGTCGGATGGCGCAAGCTTATCCGACCTACTCATTCCCCGCATGTAGGGTGGATACACGAAGTGTCATCCGCCAAAAAAATCCCTCTTGACTCTGGAGTCAACTCCAGAGAGTAACATGGGTAATGAGAACATTATCATTACCCAGGAGGGCACATGCTCAACTCAACAAAACCACCACAATTTGCCAGGGCAAAACTCAGCCCGTTGCCTGCGCAAACGTCCTCCTGCTGTAACAACGACACTTGCAGCGCCACACCAGAAGCAGAAACCGTGCCGGATAACGGCGAGCGTTATAGCTGGCTGGTTGACGGTATGGATTGCGCCGCTTGCGCCCGCAAAGTTGAAAATGCGGTGAAGCAATTGCCTGATGTGGAGCGCGTTCAGGTGCTTTTCGCCACTCAGAAACTGATGGTGACCGCCAGTCATGATATTCGGCCACAAGTTGAAAAAGCAGTGAAAGCCGCGGGCTACAATCTGCGCAACAGCACGGCACCCGCCCCGAAAATCTCTTCTCTGCGCGAGAACTTACCGCTGATTGTGTTGATCGTGATGATGGCGTTGAGCTGGGGTCTTGAACAATTTAACCATCCGTTTGGCACGTACGCTTTTATCGCCACCACGCTGGTTGGCCTGTGGCCGATAGCCCGCCAGGCAGTGCGCCTGATGCGCAGCGGCAACTGGTTTGCCATTGAAACATTGATGAGCGTCGCCGCCATTGGTGCGCTGTTTATCGGTGCGACGGCTGAAGCTGCGATGGTACTGCTGCTGTTCTTAATCGGTGAGCGTCTGGAGTCTTACGCCGCCAGCCGCGCACGCCGTGGCGTCAGTGCCTTGATGGCGCTGAAACCCGAAGTCGCAACCCGCATTCGTCATGGCGAACGTGAAACCGTTGCCCTCGCGGATTTGCGTCCTGGCGATGTCATAGAAGTGGCAGCCGGGGGACGTTTACCCGCTGATGGCCGGTTACTCACGCCATTTGCCAGTTTCGATGAAAGTGCGCTAACCGGAGAATCCATCCCCGTCGAGCGCCAGCTTGATGAGAAAGTGCCTGCGGGCAGTACCAGTGTCGACAGACTCGTGCAGCTCGAAGTGATTTCAGAACCCGGCGACAGTGCCATCGACCGTATCCTGCGCTTAATTGAAGAAGCGGATGAGCGCCGTGCGCCGATAGAGCGCTTTATCGACCGTTTCAGCCGCATCTACACGCCAATTATTATGGCGATTGCGCTGCTGGCAGCCGTCGTCCCGCCACTGTTCTTCGGGCAAAGCTGGGATGAATGGATTTACAAAGGGCTGGCGTTATTACTGATTGGCTGCCCGTGTGCGTTGGTGATTTCCACCCCTGCGGCCATTACCTCCGGGCTTGCCGCCGCCGCACGACGCGGTGCTTTAATCAAAGGCGGAGCGGCACTCGAACGCCTCGGCAAGATTCAGCATATCGCTTTCGATAAAACCGGCACGCTGACCGCAGGTAAACCGCAAGTCACCGCCATTGAAGTACAGGGTGATCTTGAGGAAAACACGTTACTCGCACTGGCGGCTGCCGTAGAACTGGGTTCGTCGCATCCGTTAGCGCAAGCCATTGTCCGTGAAGCACAAAGCCGCAGGTTGGCGTTACCGGCGACCAGTGCGAACCGCGCGTTGGCAGGCATTGGCGTAGAAGCCACTATCAACGGCGAAACTCTGCTGCTGAGCTCACCGGGTAAACTCGCAGAAAACGTTCTCGACGCCACCTGGCAGCAACGCATTACCCAGCTTGAAGCCGAAGGCCAGACGGTCATTGCGGTGGTGCAGAATAATCGCTTACTCGGCGTGATTGCACTGCGCGATACCTTGCGTAGCGATGCCAGCCAGGCTGTCGCGGATCTGCAAAAAATCGGGGTGCAGAGTGTGATGTTAACGGGCGATAACCCGCGAGCGGCAGCAGCAATTGCTCAGGAGTTAGGCATGGATTATCGCGCCAGCCTGTTGCCCGCCGATAAAGTCAGCGTCGTGAATGAACTCAACGCTCGTTCCCCGCTGGCGATGGTAGGTGATGGCATCAACGATGCGCCAGCCATGAAAGCCGCCACTATTGGTATCGCCATGGGCAGCGGCACGGATGTGGCGCTCGAAACCGCCGATGCGGCTCTGACGCACAACCGCCTGACCGAACTGGCTGGGATGATTAATCTGGCCCGCGCGACGCATAACAATATTCGCCAGAATATTACGATTGCACTGGGCTTGAAGGGGATTTTCCTGGTCACTACCTTGCTGGGGATTACGGGTTTGTGGTTGGCTGTGCTGGCGGATTCGGGGGCAACCGCTTTGGTTACCGCGAATGCGTTGCGCTTGCTGCGGAAAAAATAAAAGCGTCGGGTGACGCTGCGCTTACCCGACCTACGGTACACAGGATTTCGTAGGTCGGATAAACAACAGCATCATCTGATTTTGTAGGTCGGATAAACAACAGCGTCATCTGATTTTGTAGGGTGGATAAACAACAGCGTCATCTGATTTTGTAGGGTGGATAAGCGCAGCGTCATCCACCATCTTGATTTAGTTCATGCCCAGCGCGTGCGGTAACCATAACGAAACTGCCGGAATGTAGGTCACCATCGCCAACACCACCAGCAACACGGCGTAAAACGGCAACATCGCCCGCACCACCACTTCGATTTTCTGTTTACTCACCGCACTGGCGACAAACAGCACCGAACCCACAGGCGGCGTAATCAAACCGATGCCCAGGTTGATCATCATAATCATGCCGAAATGCACCGGATCGATTCCCAGTGAATTGGTCACTGGCAGCAATACGGGAGTCAGGATCAGGATTATCGGCGCCATGTCCATCAACGTGCCAATCAGCAGCAACATGATGTTGATATACATCAGAATCACATACTTATTGTCAGACAACGAAGTGAAGAATTCCGTGATTCGCGAAGGCAACTGCATGTATGTCATCACTGCGCCAAACGCGGAGGCAAAACCAATCAAAATCATCACGATAGAGACGGTTTTTACGGTGCGGAACATCAACTTAGGCAGTTCGTTCCACTTGTAATCACGGTAGATAAACATGGTGACGAAGAACGCCCAGACGCAGGCCACCGCCGCCGATTCTGTCGCCGTAAATACCCCGGTCAGGATCCCGCCGAGAATAATGACAACCGTCATCAATCCCCACAGCGCATCGAAGAAAATTTTCAGCGCTTGTTTGAAGGGAATGCGTTCGCCTTTCGGATAACCGCGTTTATGAGCAAAGCCCAGACACATCACCATCAGGCATAAACCGAGCAGCAACCCCGGCAACACACCGGCGATAAACAGCGTGGCAATAGACACCGTGCCGCCTGCCGCCAGCGAGTAAATCACCGAGTTGTGACTTGGCGGGATCAAAATCGCCTGCACCGAACCACTCGCCGTGACCGCCGCTGCATACTCACGCGGATAACCTTTTTTCTCCATTTCGGGGATCATCACGCTGCCAATGGAGGCGGTATCCGCCACTGACGAGCCTGAAATCGCCCCGAAGAATGTCGAGGCGACGATATTCACCAGCGACAAACCGCCGCGAATAAACCCAACGAAAATATAAGCAAAGTTAACCAGGCGACGTGCAATGCCCCCTTCCGCCATTATCGCCCCTGCCAGGATGAAGAATGGGATAGCCAGCAGAGTAAATTTATTCACCCCGCTGGTGATTTGAATCATGATCGCTTCCAGCGGTAAATCTATCCATAACGCCCCGACAATGGCGCTTAGCCCGACGGCAAACGCCACGGGCATTCCCACTGCAAGCAACACCGCAAGTGTGGCTAATAAAATAAATGCGTCCATGTTATCCCCTGGTCTTAGCCGTGGTTACCCAGCAACACGATTGGGCGATTCTCTTGTGAGCCATACAGCAAACGCTCGACCACAAACAGAATCAGTAAAATCGCGCCGACGGGCAGCGGAAGGTAAGTTTGGCCGGAAGTGAGAACCGGGAATTCAGCAACAGGCTGTTCCCATAAATCGGCGCACAGATAGAAGCTGTAATAGAACATCACCAGCGAAATAATCAGCATCAGCACATCAACAACACGGGCGCAAAACGTCTGCCACGCGAGCGGCAGACGATCTGTCAGCATATTCACAGCAATATGCGAACCGGCGCGGTAACTCACCGCCGCGCCGATAAACGTGAAGGTCACCATGCAGATTATCGCCAACGGTTCCGGCCAGGATTCACCACGGTTCAGCACATAGCGCGAGAAAATCCCGATCGGAATGATGATGGTCATGATCAACAGAGACAGACCCGCAACAAACATCGCCAGCAAATAAACTTTATCCATCAAATCTGAGTAGCGTTGGGTCATAGAATGCCCTCCACGAAAGCGTTAGCGACAATGTTACTGAACGTCAGCGATGGCTTTCATCAGATCCTGATGCTTATCGCCGTACTCTTTACGCACCGGCTCAGTCGCTTTCACAAACCAGGCTTTGTCGATTTCGTGGAACTGAACGCCACCGGCTTTCATTTTTTCCAATGCTTGTTTGTTGTAAGCATTCCACAGTTCACGCTGTTCCATTTGCGCATCACGAGCCAGTTTGAGGATTTTTTGCTGCTGGTCAGGGTTTAATTTGTCCCATTTCACTTTGGAATAAAGCAGCATTTCTGGAGTGATGAAGTGGCCGCTCAGGGTGTAGTTTTTGGCGACGGGCATATAGTTGTGGGCAATAAACGTAGGCGGGTTGTTTTCCGCGCCGTCGATAACCCCGGTTTGCATCCCGCTATACACTTCGCTCACGCCCATGGCGACTGAGTTTGCCCCCATGTCTTTCAGCGTAGCCAGTGCGACCGGGCTGCCCTGAACGCGAATTTTCATCCCTTTCAGATCTTCCGGTTTCACGACTGGATTTTTGGTAATCAGGTTACGCGTGCCGGAGTCCATCCAGCCGAGGAACACCAGGCGGGATTTCGGGTTGTTAGTCAGCTTGTCGCCGATTTGTTTACCCAGATCGCCATCGATCACTTTGTGCATATGATCTTCATCGCGGAACACATACGGCAGGGTAAAGACTTCGACATCAGGAAGGATCGCCGCAACCGGTGCCATCGACACACGGATGATGTCGATGGCGCCCATCTGCGCTTGTTCAATCATCTGTTTTTCATCGCCCAGCACACCACTTGGGAAAACTTTGATCTCCAGGTCACCGTTGGTTTCTTGCTTGAGTTTTTCACCCATATGCTGCACCGCGACCACGTTTGGATAACCTTCCGGGTGGACATCGGCGGCTTTAATCACCTGGGCGATAGCAGATTGAGCAAACAGAACTGACGCGGTAGTCAGACATAAACCAGCAAAAGCAGGCAGAAAGGTCTTCTTCATTGTGTCGCTCCAGCAGAGGTAGGGATATCGAGGTAAGAAGTAAAACAATGTTTTAATTTATCGATTAAAAACTAGACTACGTGGAGAAAAGCGTGGGTGAAGCACTTCACAAAAAGCGACAAAAAATGAAATTGGGGTTCAGCGTAGATGCAAAGAGGGTTCAGAAGCCCAAAGCGGGGGGAGCAAAGGGCTATCGCGGCGCTACTGGCCTTTACGCAACATGTAGCGATAAGGCAATGATTCTACTTGTTTAGCCAGCAGTTCATGCTCCATAAAAACGCAAAAACCAGGGATGTCGCGCGTAGTAGCAGGATCATCAGCAATGATAAGCAGCGTTTCGCCAGGCTGCATATTGCGCACGGTTTTGCGCACCATCATTACGGGTTCAGGGCAGCGCAGGCCCAAAGCATCAAGCGTGTGGTCAGGATTGGCGAAAAGATCTGTCATGAGCGGTCTCGAATTTAACAAACCGCGCTAGTTTACCCCCGGCAAATTATCGCGCAAGTCACGTGAACGATTGCGCTAAAATTAACCGTTGCAATGCCTGAGTAACGCAGTATCATCGCCCGGTTTTAAAATCACCAGGCGTTATTGTCGCAGCCAGTTTGAATACGGCCAGCGTGCAGGCACCGCAGCGTATTTTAAGTACCTGAGGATGACGAGCACTGCAGCGGATTCAAAATGGCAAGTAAAATAGCCTGGAGCACACTTTAGGGTTCCCTCACCCCTTTCACTAAAAAGGCTACAAAATGATGCAGTTCAATTCTACTCAGCGCACTAAGGCGCTGTTCTGGCTATCGCTATTCCATTTGCTGGTGATCACCTCCAGCAACTATCTGGTGCAATTACCGGTTTCGGTTTTTGGTTTCCATACCACCTGGGGTGCATTTAGCTTTCCGTTTATCTTCCTCGCCACTGACCTGACGGTACGCATTTTTGGTGCACCGCTGGCACGCCGCATTATTTTCGCCGTGATGCTTCCCGCGCTGGTGATTTCCTACGGTATTTCTGCACTCTTTTATATGGGTAGCTGGCAAGGGTTTGATGCGCTATTGCACTTCAATCTCTTTGTCGCCCGTATCGCTGTCGCAAGCTTTATGGCGTATGCACTGGGGCAGATTCTGGATGTGCACGTGTTTAACCGCCTGCGTCAGAGCCAGTACTGGTGGCTTGCGCCGACCGCATCTACGCTATTCGGTAATGTCAGCGACACGCTCTCTTTCTTCTTCATTGCTTTCTGGCGCAGTCCGGATGCTTTTATGGCGCAGCATTGGGTGGAAATCGCTATCGTTGATTACTGCTTCAAAGTGCTTATCAGCATTGTATTCTTCCTGCCGATGTATGGCGTGCTGCTGAATATGTTGTTGAAACGACTGGCAGACAAATCTGAAAATTCAGCGTTACAGCCTGGTTGACGGTGGTTGAATTATCTTATGATAAGATGCTGAGATAGGCCGTAAAGGCTGGCTAACGTAAAGGAAGAAGTCATGGGTAACCTGGTAAAATATGTCGGTATCGGCCTGCTGGTATTGGGCCTGGCCGCTTGCGATAACAACGACAGCAAAACGGCTACAACGACTAAAGCGGCAGAAAGCAGCGCAGCTGGCCAACCGGTGAGTTTGCTGGATGGGAAAATCAGCTTTGCACTCCCTGCGGAGATGACCGACCAGAGCGGTAAACTGGGCACTCAGGCAAATAACATGCACGTCTATTCTGATGCTTCTGGTCAGAAAGCTGTGATTGTCATCGTTGGCGATAATACTCCAGACGACCTGTCAGCTCTGGCAAAACGTCTTGAAGATCAACAGCGTGCCCGTGATCCACAGTTGCAAGTTGTGACTAATAAATCCATCGAGATCAAAGGCCATACACTGCAGCAGTTAGACAGCATTATCTCAGCCAAAGGCCAGACGGCTTACTCATCAGTCATTCTGGGTAAAGTTGATAACCAACTGTTAACTATGCAAATTACGCTGCCTGCTGATAATCAGCAACTGGCGCAAACTGCCGCTGAAAATATTATTAATACCATCACTATCAAGTAATTATTGTTGTGATGATGATACGGCCTCCGGTTGCTCAACCGGGGGCCGTTTTTTTAACTGCCACGCCATCAAAAGCGCGATACAGACCAGTGCCGCCGCCGCCAGATAAATCGCCGATACGCCCGCGTAAGCCATCATGAATCCGGCCAATGGCCCGGTGATCCCCAGAGATAAATCCATAAATACCGTGTAAGTCGCCAGCGCACTGCCCTGGTTTTGCTGCGGCACCATTTTCACCGCCACTACGCCAAGCGCAGGGAATACCAGCGAGAAACCCGCGCCCGTCAAAAATGTGCCTGCTTTTGCCATCCATGGGTCGGCGGCAAAACCGACCAGCAGTAAGCCGAGTATCTCCACCGAGAAGCAAATCATTGCTACATTCAGACCGCCAAGCCGGTTAATTCCGTTCGGGAAAAGTAAGCGAGTCCCCACAAATGCACAACTAAACAGGGTCAGTGCAAAGGCCGCGCCGTCCCATCCTTTGGCGTCGTAAAACAGTGTGATAAAGGTGGCAATAACCCCAAACCCTGCCGATGCCAGCGCTAATGCCATGCCGTATGGCCAGACGCGTCCGAGCACCGCACGAAACGGCAACGGCTTGCCTTTGCTGGCTTTCACCGCAGGGCGAGGCAGCGCCAACAGCACCGCCACCAGCGCGACTGCCATAATTATTCCGGCTAACAGCCTAAGCCCGCCAAGATGGTAGAACAGCACACCCAGCGGCGCGCCCATCGCCATCGCACCGTAAGTTACGATGCCGTTCCAGGAAATCACCCGCCCAATATGCAACGAACCCACCACGCCGACACCCCAAAGCGTTGACCCGGTGCCTGCAAAACTTTGCCCAATCCCCAAAATCACGCGACCCAAACAGAGCAACACCAGGCTCACGAGCGGCCATGCGCTGCCAAACGCCGCCAGCATGTAACTCGCGCCACTCAGGAAACAGCCGCATAAACCGAAGATAACGATTTTTTTCGGCCCAAGAATATCAGCGTAACGCCCGGCGTGCGGACGACTCAGTAAGGTGGCGAAATACTGCAGGCTAATCACCAGACCTGCCCAAAATGCGCTGTATCCCATCACGTCGTGAACGTAACCCGGTAGCACCGCGAGCGGCAGGCCAATGGTCATGTAACTGGCAAAGTTGAACATCACTACAGAGACTATCTGTAGATTAAGGCGGAAACTGCTTGTTACGGGGGCTGGGGCGAGATCAGGCATGGTCGTTCACTTTTAAAACAGCGTTCCACAGTATAACCACTTCGAGTTTCATATTTCAGCTACAGACTTTAAGACTTGCCCTGCACGTAAGAAATAAACGAAGCGCTACACTAAGAATATCCATCGCACACAGGATCTTTCCATGCTCTCTCCAGAACCCGATAAAACCGGGCTACACATTCTGCTAAAACTTGCCGCACTGGTGATTATTCTCGCCGGGATCCATGCGGCGGCAGATATTATCGTCCAGCTTTTGCTCGCACTTTTCTTCGCGATCGTACTTAACCCGCTGGTCACCTGGTTTATTCGCCGGGGAGTGAACAGGCCACTGGCAATCTCCATTGTCGTGTTTGCCATGCTAGTTGTGCTGACGATGCTGGTTGGCGTTCTGGCAGCCTCTATGAGTGAATTCATCGATTTGCTGCCTAAATACAATAAGATGCTGACGCAAAAAGTATTCGAGCTGGAAAAGATGCTGCCCTTTATGCATCTGAGATTATCGCCTGAGCGCATGTTGCAGCGCATGGATTCTGAGAAAGTGATGTCTTATGCCACCACGCTAATGACCGGGCTTTCCGGGGCGATGGCCAGCGTTCTGCTGCTGGTGATGACCGTCGTATTCATGTTGTTCGAGGTGCGCCACGTTCCCTATAAACTGCGTTTCGCCCTTTCCAATCCAAAAATTCATATCGCCAGCCTGCATCGTGCACTCAAAGGTGTGACGCATTATCTGGCTCTTAAAACGCTGATTAGTCTGTGGACCGGGCTGATTATCTGGCTTGGGCTGGAGTTGTTGGGCGTGCAATTTGCGCTGATGTGGGGCGTGCTGGGCTTCTTGCTGAATTACATCCCCAACATCGGTTCGGTGATTTCCGCCATTCCGCCAATGGTTCAGGCATTCTTATTTAACGGAACCTACGAAATGGTGCTGGTAGGGTTGCTGTTCCTTGCGGTGCATATGGTTCTGGGGAATATCGTCGAACCGCGCATGATGGGCCGTGGCCTGGGGATGTCGACCTTCGTGGTATTCCTGTCGTTACTGTTCTGGGGCTGGCTACTCGGTCCGGTTGGGATGCTACTTTCGGTTCCCCTCACCAGCGTGTGTAAAATTCTGATGGAAACCACGCAAGGCGGCAACAAACTGGCAGTTTTACTCGGCCCTGGTCGACCTAAATCACGGTTGCCGGGATAGGCTGAACATTAACCAGGTGGTAAGTTAAGGGTTATCCAGGGAAAGAGAAAAAGGAGTGACTCCATGCCGATTACGCTTACCACCATCAAACAGCCAGAAATTTACCTCAACGTTCCGGGCGTTGTTCTCGATGACCAAACCATTCAGCAGCGTCGCAGCAAAGTTTTGCAGGGAATGGCGAAGCAGCATCTGGATGCGTTAGTTGTTTATGCCGATAAAGAGCATGGCGGGAATTTTGAGTATCTGACCGGTTTCATCCCGCGCTTTGAAGAAGGTTTACTGGTTCTGCATAAAAGTGGCGAGGCGGTTCTGGTTCTTGGCAATGAAAACCTTAAGCTCGCCCAGTACGCCAGAGTGCCGGCCAGTGTGGTGCATGCGCCATGGTTCTCCCTGCCAAACCAGCCCATGGACACCACACTTTCACTGCAGGAAGTGCTGCAACAGGCTGGGCTTCGTGACCAGCAGCGCCTAGGGATCGCGGGCTGGAAGCTTTTCACCGGCGCTAACGGTAACAACACCTCAATGTTTGATATCCCTACTTTTATTTTCCAGGCGCTGCAATCAGCCCTTCCAACCACCTGTGAGTTGCTGAATGCCACCGGTCTGTTTATTTCGCCACGCGATGGTGCGCGTATCACCAATAACGCGAACGAAATCGCCCATTACGAATACGGTGCGAACCTCGCCTCGAGCGCTGCTTTGACCGCACTTAACGCGGTTGAATTGGGCAAAACTGAAAAATCGATTGCCGCACTGCTGGCTGCTGAAGGGCAAGCCAATAACGTCGTCACTATCGCCGCCACGGGCGATCGTTTTGAAAATGCGAATCTCTACCCTTCAGATAAACAGATTCAGTTGGGCGATAAATTCTCGCTTACCGTCAGCTATAAAGGCGGCTTAACCAGCCGGGCGGCTTACGTTGTCAGTAATGCCGGTGAGCTTCATCCTGACGTTAACAATTATCTGGATGTGGTCGCCATTCCTTATTATCGCGCGGTAGTGAGCTGGCTTGAGAATATGCGCGTTGGTGTAAAGGGCCATGAAGTTTACCAACTGATTGAACAGGTTTTACCAAAAGACGAATATCACTGGCACCTGAATCCGGGCCATTTGGTCGCTGATGAAGAGTGGCTATGTTCGCCAATTTATCCGGCGTCAGATATCCCTTTATCCAGCGGCATGCTGCTGCAAATCGATATCATCCCCTCGCGTAAAGGGTACGCTGGAGCGAGTATTGAAGACACCGTTGCTCTTGCCGATGAAACTTTGCGACAGCAACTCGCCGCACAATATCCAGAGCTCTGGCAGCGCATTGGTGCACGCCGGGCGTACATCCGCGACGTGCTGAATATTCAGTTACATGAAGATGTATTACCGCTCTCCAACACCGTTGGATATCTGCGACCTTACCTGCTGAATCAAGATTTAGCGTTAACTTGCCTGAAAGGTTAAACCTGGTGCTGCCTGACCTTAGCGGCATTATCGAGCCGCCTGATGGACGGTGTGAAGCTGGCGGCGAACGTTGCCAGCACAACAGCGACCGCGCAAGCCAGTAAGACTTTTTCATTGCCGTAGTGCATCGCCAACGGGCCTGCGGCAAGTTCCCCCACAGGGATCGCCACAAAAGAACCTAATGCGTCGTAGGCGTAAACTCGTGCCAGTTTTTCCGGCGGGATATGCGTTTGCAGCGATTGCGCCCAGGCGACACCAAACAAGCCGAAGCCCACACCAGCGATAAAGAATGCCACCATCAGGACAGGTGTCGATGGGAGCAGCGCCAGCACGATAATCGGCCCGGCGCAAAATGCCGTTAGAATGGTGCCAATAAATAAATCGCGGCGAGGCCGCCAACGCAGCGCAATAACAGAGCCGACAATCAAGCCAGCACTTTGTGCCGCGATAGCCATTCCCCAACCCGCACGGCCAAATGTCGCATCGGCTACGACCGGGCCGAGTATCATCATCACGCCGCTGAAAGCCGCATTCACAATGGTAAACTGCACAACGATCGCCCAAACCCACGAGCGAGAAATAAACTCGGTCCAGCCGTCTTTTAAATCCTGCAATATGTTGGATTGCGAGCCTTGCGGTTGTTTCGAATGGGTGCGGATCATCAGATAAAGTGGTGCTGATGCAGCAAACCCTAAGGCATCTACTGCCAGTCCCCAACCCGGCCCCATCACGCTGATAAGCACCCCACCCAGCGACGCGCCAAGCACCGTTCCGCCGTAAATCCCAAGTTGAATAAAGGCATTTGCCTCTCGCAACGAATGCACCGGAACGGTTTGAGGAACCATTGATTGTGAAGCCGGTAATGACGCTCCTGCCGCCGCACCATTTATCGCACCGAGTACTGCCAATAGCGCGATGGTGGCTGAACCATCCAGCACTAAACCCGCGACGATCGCCTGCGAAATAGCAGCGATAACGGATGAATAGAGCAGAACTTTGCTGCGGGAGTAACGATCGGCAAGCACGCCGCCAATCAGCAAGAATGCCACATTGAAGATAGAACGCGCCGCGATAACAATGCCCAAATCAGCAGCGGTTCCGCCCATATCGAGCACGGCAAAAGCCAGAGCAATCGGCGCAATGCCATTGCCCAGTACCGTCAGCAGACGGGCGAAAAACAGATGACGAAACGAAGCGTAGTGAAATGCCCGCCGGGATGTCGAAGCCGCCGCATCCATGTTCAAAAAGTTATCTCCGTTTGGATTGTCATTGCCCATTAGGGGTGAGATTAAAATTTGTTGCGTCATTTAATAACCGCTCTAACCACTCAGCAAATACGCGCACTTTGCGAGAAAGATGGCGGTGCGGATAAAGCAGTGACAATTTTCGCGGTGGAGCGGGATAGTCTGGCAATACTTCTGTCAGGCGACCGCTATCGAGAAAGGGCTGTAAAAAAACATTCATGCCTTGCAGCAGCCCGAGCCCGGCCAGACCTGCGGCAATATAGGCTTCGGAGTTATCCAGAACCAGTTTACCTGGGAGGAGGAGTTCTTCTGTCCCCGCCGCCGTCTGAAACGTCCACGGCATTATCTGGCGGCTGCTGCTGTTAATCCAGTTTACCGCTACATGTTGCTGCAAATCTTCCAGCGTTTCTGGCCTGCCACAGGCAGCAAGGTAATCCGGACTGGCGCAGGTCGTCATTTTAATCTTACCCATTGGCCGGGCAATATAGTCGCCATCTTCCAGCGCTCCCACGCGCAACACACAATCCAGTCCATCGCGAAGCATATCCTGCCGACGATCTGAGCTACTCAGGATGATTTCAATATCGGGATGCTGGCGGTAAAAATCCGGCAGATTTGGCACTACCAATAGAGCGGCAAACGCAATGGGCATATCCACCCGCAGCTGCCCGTGCAAAGCACGCTCGGGGGAAAATGACTCCAGTAAATCATCGGCTTGCGCCAGCAAAGGTTTGCTGCGGCGATAAAATTCTTCGCCTTCGGGGGTCAGGTTAATCCGCCGCGTGGTCCGTTGTAACAAGCGTACGCCACTCTGCTGTTCCAGTTGTTGCACCGCTTTGGTCACTGCGGGACGGTGTAATTGCAGATTTTCCGCCGCCTGAGTAAAGCTTCCTGATTCAACAATTTCGATAAAAATCTTAATAGATTCAAAAAGATTAATTTGCATAGCGGGCTTCTTTTGCAGGAGAGGGAACGCTTTTCAGCATAGATCGAATGACCGTATTGTTACTTATTTCGTAATAGTGATGAATTGTTTTCGCTATTTTTCCGAACAATTTAACTCCCTACACTGTGTCCATTCCGAAGCTTAAGCAGCCTCAACAAACATTTTTAAGGACACTCCGTCATGCAAAATAACCGTATCTGCCAGATTCTGGGCATCGAAAAACCTGTGATTCAGGGTCCTTTATCCTGGCTTACCGACGCCCGTTTAGTCGCCGCTGTCAGCAACGCCGGGGGGCTTGGCGTGCTGGGCCCAAACGCCGGTTTAACCGCTGAAACCGCGGTATCCACGCCGGAAGAAACCGCCGAAAAAATGCGTGAAGAAATTCGTAAAACCAAAAAACTGACCGAGAAACCTTTTGGCGTCAATCTCATCCCAACCCCTGAGAACGATATCTGGACACCGCCAATCATGCGGGTGATAAAAGAAGAAGCGGTGAAAGTGGTGGTCTATACGGGTTATGGCGATGGCGCGGTAATTCCGGCGCTGTTTGACGAGCTCAAAAACGCGGGCATCAGTATCATTTACCGCGATATCAATCCTACCCCGGAAAATACCCGACTTGCCGAAGCCGCGGGCGCAGACATTATTGTAGCCACCGGTTTTGATGAAGGAGGCACATTACCCGGTAAGGCTTTGGGGACATTTTCCATCGTCCCGCTGATTGCCGATGCCGTACAAAATGTCCCGGTGCTGGCGGCAGGAGGGATCACTGACGCTCGTACCGCCAGAGCAGCCCACGCCCTTGGGGCAAGCGGAGTGTTTGCAGGCTCGGTCTTCATCAGCACCGAAGAAAGCCGCGTACCTCAGTCCGTGAAAGACAAAATCATCCATTCCAACGGCCTGGATATGCTTCTGTTCCGTACCATGCCCGATTACTACCGCTCGCTGCCTGGCAAGCTGGCAGAAAAATTAGTCTAGATGGATAAAGCGGGAGCCAGTAACGAAGAACTGGGTAAAACGATGGGCGGTTTGCGTGGCTTACGTATCGGTATGCTCGAGGGAAATACCGATGAAGGCTATATCTCGCTGGGTACCAGCATCGGCAATATCCGGGATGTAAAAAGCGTTGCTGCAGTGGTTAATGAATTAGCGGTGTGACAGTTAGCCGTCGTTTACGGTGGGAATGCCTGTAAATTCGCTTTCAGAAAAGCCTGTCACTATGACAGGCTTTTTTAGGGATTTTATAGGTGATTCACTGACCAACCAAATCCTGCGCGCACGCCCACGCAGAGCTCCACGCCCACTGGAAATTATACCCACCTAACCAACCACTTACGTCCATCACTTCACCGATGAAATAGAGGCCGGGGACATTACGCGCTTCCATGGTACGTGAGCTGAGTTCGTTGGTGTCCACGCCGCCAAGCGTCACTTCAGCGGTGCGATAGCCCTCGGTGCCGTTGGGTTGCACACGCCAGGCTTGTAGCGTTTCGGTTAATGCAGTTTGTTGACGGGTATTAAGCTGTTTTAACGTGACATCTGGAATCTGCTCAAGCTGTTGCAGACACTCCACCAGGCGTTTTGGTAACACCATGGCCAGGGTATTTTTCAGGCTTTGATTCGGATGAGCCGTGCGCTGTTCGTTAAGCAGTTCATCCAGGTCGGTATCAGGAAGTAAGTTAACACTGACAAATTCACCCGGCTGCCAGTAGCTGGAAAGTTGCAATACCGCCGGGCCAGAAAGACCCCGGTGCGTAAAAAGCAAACTTTCGCGGAAGCTGACACCGTTTTCGGCAGTGATCACCGAAGGGACGGAGACACCAGACAGCACCTGCAACTGTTCGAGTAGCGGTTTGTGCAGCGTAAATGGCACCAAACCTGCGCGAGTCGGTAAAACTTTCAGCCCAAACTGCTCGGCAATTTTGTAGCCGAACGGTGTGGCGCCAAGGCCAGGCATCGAAAGCCCGCCTGTCGCGATGACCAGTTTTGCCGCTTGTACGGTGTCGCCATTTAACTGGATGGTGTAGCCGTTTTCATCACGTTCGATGCTTAGCACTTCGCTGCGCAGGCGCGTGGTAACTTGCCCTTTCTCACATTCAGCAACCAGCATATCGACAACTTGTTGTGCCGAATCATCGCAAAAAAGTTGGCCTAAGGTCTTCTCATGCCACGCAATACCATGTTTACCGACCATGTCGATAAAATCCCATTGGGTATAACGCGCCAGTGCAGATTTGCAAAAATGCGGGTTTTGGCTGAGATACGCCGCAGGCTCGATATAAAGATTAGTAAAGTTGCAGCGCCCGCCACCGGACATCAGGATTTTACGCCCCGGTTTTTTACCGTTATCGAGAAGCAACACTCGGCTACCCGCCTGCCCAGCCATCGCTGCGCAGAACATTCCTGCGGCACCCGCACCAATAATAACGGTATCAAACTTTCCCACGACCTACTCCCGACTATGCTTAGTGAAAGGAAGTGTAAAGATAGCGCGTTGGTCACACCAGCTAAAAGCGTCTTAACAATTGCAGGTGATTGAAAATAAATATGTAAATCTTTTCAATGTTTGACGAAGGACAGACAAACATCAAGAAAAGGCCATATTTCTGTTGGCGCATTACGGAGTTGTCTTACATAATGCGCCGCGTTCATGTCCTCACAATGGCGTAACGTCTATGGAATTTTTGTTTACCGGCCTGGATCTACATACCGGGCTATTGCTATTACTTGCCCTGGCATTTGTTCTCTTCTACGAAGCGATCAATGGCTTCCATGACACTGCGAATGCAGTGGCTACTGTTATTTATACACGTGCAATGCGATCGCAACTCGCGGTGGCAATGGCTGCGTTATTTAACTTCCTCGGCGTTCTGCTCGGTGGATTGAGTGTTGCGTATGCCATCGTGCATATGTTGCCAACCGATCTGCTGTTGAACGTAGGGTCCGCTCATGGCCTCGCCATGGTGTTCTCTATGTTGTTGGCCGCTATCATCTGGAACCTCGGCACCTGGTATTTTGGTCTGCCGGCCTCCAGCTCCCATACGCTTATCGGTGCCATTATTGGTATTGGTTTGACGAACGCACTGATGACCGGTACCTCGGTTGTTGATGCGCTGAACATCCCGAAAGTGATTGGGATTTTCATGTCGTTGATCCTTTCTCCCATCGTGGGTCTGGTGATTGCGGGCGGGTTAATCTTTTTGCTACGTCGCTACTGGAGCGGCACCAAGAAGCGCCGCCGTATCCACCTCACACCGGCTGAACGTGAAAAACAAGACGGCAAGAAAAAACCGCCATTCTGGACGCGTATCGCCCTGATTATCTCCGCTATTGGCGTGAGCTTCTCTCATGGTGCTAACGACGGGCAGAAAGGCATTGGTTTGATCATGCTAGTGCTGATTGGTGTGGCCCCTGCGGGCTTCGTGGTGAATATGAATGCTTCCGGCTACGACATTGCTCGTACTCGCGATGCCATCACCCACCTTGAGCAATATTACGCACTGCACGGTGATGTGATTAAGCATGTGGTTGATCTCAATCCGGCTATCCCAACCCCTGAAGAAGTGAAGGGCCAGGATAAACCTGCTGAGTTCCATTGCGATGCGAGCCGCGCCATGATTGCGGTCCAGCGGGCGAAAGAGCTGCTGGGCACTATCGACAGCTACGATAAGTTGAGCATTGAACAGCGTAGCCATATGCGCCGCCTGTTACTGTGCATCTCTGATACTTCAGAGAAAGTGGCTAATCTGCCGGAAACCAAACCGGACGATAAGCGCTTCCTGAAAGAGCTGAAAACTGACTTGCTGTATACCATTGAGTACGCACCAATCTGGATAATCATGGCGGTCGCGCTGGCGCTCGGCATTGGTACCATGATCGGCTGGCGTCGTGTGGCGACCACTATCGGTGAGAAGATTGGTAAGAAAGGCATGACCTATGCGCAGGGTATGTCCGCGCAGATGACAGCCGCCGTCTCCATCGGTATTGCGAGCTACACCGGTATGCCGGTTTCCACAACTCACGTGCTTTCTTCTTCCGTTGCGGGGACGATGGTGGTTGACGGTGGTGGTTTGCAGCGTAAAACGGTAACCAACATCCTGATGGCGTGGGTGTTTACTTTGCCGGTGTCGATTCTGCTGTCTGGTGGCTTGTACTGGATTTCACTGCACTTCATTTAAGCGTTTTGTCGGATGGCGCTTCGCTTATCCGACCTACAAACCATCATTAAATGTCGTCGTCCAAAACGACAAAAAGCGGGTCAGTTTACTGGCCCGCTTTTTTTATGTTTCCACCATACCTATACCCTAAATAATTCAAGTTGCAGAAAGGCGGCAAGTAAGCGAATCCCCAGGAGCTTACTAAAGTAAGTGACTGGGGTTCGTGAGCGCAGCCAATGCATCTGCTGCTTGAAGTATGACGGGTATCAGTGCCAAATCATCAAACCGATCAGGCTTATGACAACCAATCCACACAACGCGCTAGTCAAAATAAACTGGCGGCGCAGACGTTCACAGCGGCGGATAAACTCATCGTCGTGATGGTCAAGATAACGCTGCGCGTAGATATAGCTCACCAGCCGGATCTGTTTACTGGGCTGCCCGTGAGAGGTAAAAAAACCACCTCCGTCGACATACTGATAAAGCAACGGATCGCACCCGCGCAGTACCACCAGTAACGCGCGCAAAGATGAGTAATAACGCGCCATATTCACAACACAAACTACACAAAGCGCCCAAAAAAGCGCGACGGTGCTGATCATCATAATTCCCCCCCGGTGAAGCCCCAGTACATCACTCCAGGGCAACCTCTCACCCCGAAAACCAGAAAGACCGTTCAGCGAGCCCAAAAAGCCGATCCAGTTCACATTACTATACCCAATGGATATCGAGTTACAGGCAGGCGGCAAGAAATTGAGTCCCGATGAGCTTACACTAGTAAGTGATTCGGGCGATTGAACGCAGCCAACGCACATGCAACTCGAAAGACGAAGGGTATATTCCGGAACGGCTTATTTAATAGTGTAGGAGATCCGTTAATTTTTTCGCCACATCGTTAATCATTATCAAAGCGATAAAAGTCATTTAAGACTTAAATGTATAAAGCGGTGGCACATTGACGATATCTATCATTCGCTATAGGGTAGAAATATCATCTACAATTTAGGTCCTTACACGCGGGTAACAGCGATGAGGTGCATCGTGCTATCCGACCAGGCTGGTCATCGACAACTTATGGAAGGAGTAAAATTATGGCTTACAAACACATTTTGATCGCGGTAGACCTCTCCCCGGAGAGCAAAGTACTGGTGGAAAAAGCGGTTTCAATGGCTCGTCCATACAACGCGAAGGTTTCCCTGATTCATGTCGATGTAAATTACTCCGATCTCTATACCGGATTGATCGATGTAAATCTGGGCGATATGCAGAAACGCATTTCTGAAGAAACTCACAACGCACTGAGCGAATTGTCTACCGGTGCAGGTTATCCGATTACTGAAACCCTGAGTGGCAGCGGCGATCTGGGCCAGGTTCTGGTCGATGCCATTAAGAAATACGATATGGACTTAGTGGTCTGCGGCCACCACCAGGATTTCTGGAGCAAACTGATGTCATCTGCACGTCAGCTGATCAACACCGTTCACGTGGATATGTTGATTGTTCCTTTGCGTGACGAAGACGAAGACTAAGTTTAGAACGTTTGCCCTCACCCTAACCCTCTCCCCCAGGAGAGGGAATTGTATGGTGCCCCCTCTCCCTCAGCAGAGGGTATTGTATGTTTTCCCCCTCTCCCTCAGCAGAGGGTATTGTATGGTTCCACCTCTCCCTCAGCAGAGGGAATGGTATGTTTTCCCCCTCTCCCTCAGCAGAGGGAATTGTATGTTTTCCCCCTCTCCCTCAGGGAGAGGGTCGGGGTGAGGGTTGTTTAAACAGCCGTTCCTGAATAGATATCAAAGCGGTGCCCTTTGGTCACCACGGCGTTATGCGTTTCCACACCCGCCAACGGCGGTGCGTAATCCGGGCGTTTCACCACCACGCGCTTTGTTGCAAGCAGCCGGGCAGGCCCAAGCAGCCCATCGGCATCTTCATCCGGCCCCACCAGCGACTGGAACACTCGCATCTCTTTCTTCACCAGCGCACTTTTCTGCTTATGTGGGAACATCGGGTCGAGATACACCACTTCCGGACGCGGCGTAATGTCGCTTAATGCCGTCAGGCTCGAAGCGTGGATCAGTTGCAAGCGCTCTTGTAACCAGCCGCCGATTTCCGCGTCCTGATAACCGCGACGTAAACCGTCGTCGAGCAACGCCGCCACTACCGGATTGCGCTCAAGCATCCGCACCCGACATCCTACAGATGCCAGCACAAACGCATCGCGCCCTAATCCCGCCGTAGCATCCACCACATTGGGCAAATACCCGCTCTTAATCCCGACCGCTTTTGCCACGGCTTCACCGCGTCCTCCGCCAAACTTGCGGCGATGCGCCATGGCGCCTGAGACAAAATCGACAAAAATGCCGCCAAGCTTTGGCTCATCGCGCTTACGCAGCTCAAGATGTTCTGGCGTTAAGACCAACGCCATCAGGGACTCGTCATCGTGCTCGAGCCCCCAGCGTTCACTCAAAATAGATAAGGCGCCGGAGTCGGCGCCTGTTTCAGTTAATAGACAGATTTTCACAGAATAAATCAGCCTTTGATGCCGTAATGGGCCAGCATCGCATCCAGTTGAGGTTCGCGGCCACGGAAGCGTTTGAACAACTCCATTGGCTCTTCAGAACCGCCACGGGTCAGGATGTTATCAAGGAAAGATTGCCCGGTTTCGCGGTTGAAAATCCCTTCACTTTCAAAGCGCGAGAACGCATCTGCCGCCAGCACATCAGCCCATAGATAGCTGTAGTAACCCGCTGCATAACCGCCCGCAAAGATATGGCTGAATGCATGTGGGAAACGGCCCCACTTCGGCGATGGCACCACGGCAACCAGCTTCTTGATTTCATACAGCGTATCGAGCACTTTCGCGCCCTGCTCTGGATTAAATTCAGCATGCAGACGGAAGTCGAACAAGCCGAACTCAATCTGGCGCAGAATAAACAGTGCCGCCTGGTAGTTCTTGGCAGCCAGCATTTTATCCAGCAGCTCTTTTGGCAGTGGCTCGCCCGTTTCGTAATGACCAGAGATGAACGCCAGCGCTTCCGGCTCCCAGCACCAGTTTTCCATAAACTGGCTCGGCAGCTCGACGGCATCCCACGGCACACCGTTGATACCAGAAACACCCGCTGTTTCCACTTTAGTCAGCATGTGGTGCAAGCCGTGGCCGAACTCATGGAACAGCGTGATCACTTCGTCGTGAGTGAACAGCGCAGGCTTGCCATTCACCGGACGGTTAAAGTTACAGGTCAGGTAAGCGACTGGTTTTTGCAGCGAACCGTCGGCTTTACGCATCTGGCCTACGCAATCGTCCATCCACGCCCCACCGCGTTTGTTTTCACGGGCGTACAGGTCGAGGTAGAAACTGCCGCGCAGCTCGTTTTTCTCGTCATACAGCTCGAAGAAACGCACGTCAGAATGCCAGACGTCGATATCTTTACGCTCTTTCGCGGTGATGCCATAAATGCGTTTCACTACTTCGAACAGACCATTTACCGCGCGGTCTTCCGGGAAGTACGGGCGCAGTTGCTCATCGCTGATGCTGTACAAATGCTGCTTCTGTTTTTCGCTGTAATACGTGATGTCCCACGGCTCAAGCTCGGTAACATTGAATTCTTTTTTCGTAAATTCGCGCAGTTGTGCCAGTTCAGCTTCACCCTGTGGACGGGCGCGTTTAGCGAGATCGGTCAGGAACTCCAGCACTTGTTGCGGGTTTTCGGCCATTTTTGTGGCGAGCGATTTTTCCGCGTAGTTATCAAAGCCCAGCAGTTCCGCCAGTTCGTGGCGCAGCGCGAGGATTTCTTCCATCACCGGCGTGTTATCCCACTTGCCTGCGTTCGGGCCTTGATCGGAGGCGCGGGTCGCATAGGCGCGGTACATTTCTTCACGCAGTTCGCGGTTGTCGCAGTATGTAAGAACCGGCAAATAGCTTGGAATATCCAGCGTCAGCAGCCAGCCGTCTTGCTCTTTCGCTTCGGCTTGCGCACGTGCGGCTGCCATAGCGCTCTCCGGCATACCAGAAAGCTCGGCATCGTCGGTGATTAGTTTCGTCCAGCCTTGAGTCGCATCCAGTACGTTGTTGCTGTAGGTCGAACCCAGCTCAGACAAGCGCGCAGCGATTTCGCCATAACGCTTTTGTTTTTCTGCTGGCAAACCGATACCGGAAAGCTCGAAATCACGCAGGGCGTTATCTACCGCTTTCTTCTCGGCAATACTCAGATCCGCGTAAAACGCGCCATCACGCAGATTGCGATACGCCTGATACAGGCCTTCGTGCTGGCCTACCCAGGTGCTGTATTCAGACAGCAGCGGCAGCGTCTGTTCGTAAGCTTCACGCAGTTCCGGGCTGTTCTGTACGGAGTTCAAATGGCTCACTGGCGAGAAAATACGACCCAGACGGTCATCCACTTCAGCCAGTGGCTGGCAAAGATTTTCCCAGCGATAAGGTGCGCCCTGCGCGACCACACTTTCGACTTTCGCACGGCAATCATCCAGCGCTTGCTGCACAGCGGGGACAATATGTTCAGGTTTCAAAGCGGAAAACGGCGGCAGGTCGAAAGGCGTCAACAATGGATTGGTC
Source organism: Buttiauxella sp. (assembly GCF_049686335.1). NCBI lineage: Bacteria > Pseudomonadati > Pseudomonadota > Gammaproteobacteria > Enterobacterales > Enterobacteriaceae > Buttiauxella > Buttiauxella sp. The sequence continues at coordinate 117,466 of NZ_JBAVHX010000034.1, forward strand.
ATAAGCGCGGTTCCTGATATCTGATAAGTGGAGCGCGGCAGGCCGCGCTACAAAAGCAATACCCTTTAACATGAGGCTTAGTGTAGTTAATTTCAATGCCAGGCGGGGAGCATAAGGCTGTATACTGTGCAGAATAGTTGTTCTTCTTTTGTCTTTGGAAACCCTTCAAGCCATGCTCAGTTATCGCCACAGCTTTCACGCCGGCAACCATGCCGACGTACTGAAACATACCGTTCAATCTCTCATCATTGAATCGTTGAAAGAGAAGGATAAACCTTTTCTTTACCTCGACACGCATGCGGGAGCAGGCCGATACAAACTGAGCAGCGAGCACGCCGAGCGTACCGGTGAATATCTGGAAGGTATCAGCCGTATCTGGCAACACGATGATTTGCCAGCAGAACTTGAAGCGTACATTGGCGCGGTTAAAGCGTATAACCACGGCGGCCAACTGCGTTATTACCCAGGTTCCCCGCTGATTGCCCGCCAACTTCTGCGTGAACAAGACAGCCTGCAACTGACCGAACTGCACCCGTCTGATTTCCCGCTGCTGCGTTCTGAATTCCAGAAAGACAGCCGCGCGCGTGTTGAGCGTGCTGACGGTTATACCCAGTTGAAGTCCAAACTGCCGCCGGTTTCGCGTCGCGGTCTGATTCTTATCGACCCGCCGTATGAGATTAAAACCGACTACCAGGCCGTCGTCACCGGCATCAACGAAGGCTATAAGCGTTTTGCTACCGGCACTTACGCGCTGTGGTATCCGGTGGTTATGCGTCAGCAAATCAAACGTATGCTGCGCGAGCTGGAAGAAACCGGTATCCGCCGTATTCTGCAAATCGAGTTAGCCGTTCTCCCGGACAGCGACCGCCGTGGCATGACCGCTTCGGGCATGATTGTTATCAACCCGCCGTGGAAACTTGAGCAGCAAATGGCTAATGTACTGCCGTGGTTGCATAAAACACTGGTGCCTTCCGGCAACGGTTCAACAACATTGAGCTGGGTTGTTCCTGAGTAACCCCCCACTAAATAATTCGAGTTACTGGCAGGCGGCAAGAGAATGAATCCCCAGGAGCTTACATAAGTAAGTGACTGGGGTGAGTGAATGCAGCCAACACCCCTGTAACTTGAAGTATGACGTGGGGCTATCAGAGCTATCGGTGGAACCAATTTCTCGACGCGTTACAATTGCGCAAATTTTTTCGACTCAATAGGGAAACATCATGACCAAACATTATGACTACCTCGCCATTGGCGGCGGCAGCGGCGGTATTGCCTCCATTAACCGTGCGGCAATGTATGGGAAGAAATGCGCACTCATTGAGGCGAAAGAGTTAGGTGGCACCTGTGTCAACGTCGGTTGCGTGCCGAAAAAAGTGATGTGGCATGCGGCGCAAATCGCAGAAGCCATCCACAACTACGGCCCGGATTACGGCTTTGACACCACGGTGAATAAATTCGACTGGGACAAACTGATCGCCAGCCGCACCGCTTATATCGACCGCATCCACACCTCTTACGACAACGTGCTGGGTAAAAACAACGTTGACGTGATTCGTGGCTTTGCCAAATTTGTCGATGCGCACACGGTTGAAGTGAACGGCGAAACCATCACTGCCGACCACATTCTGATTGCGACCGGCGGCCGTCCAAGCCATCCGTCGATTCTAGGTGCGCAATTCGGTATTGATTCCGACGGTTTCTTTGAGCTGCCAGCGCTGCCAAAACGCATTGCGGTAGTCGGTGCGGGTTATATCGCCGTTGAAATCGCAGGCGTAGTGAACGCACTGGGTTCTGAAACTCACCTGTTCGTGCGCCAACACGCACCGCTGCGTACTTTTGATCCGCTGATTGTCGAAACGTTGCTGGAAGTGATTAACACCGAAGGCCCAACGCTGCACACCCACGCCGTGCCAAAAGCCGTTGAAAAGAATGCCGATGGCAGCCTGACTTTGCACCTGGAAGATGGCCGTTCGCAGACCGTCGATTGCCTGATTTGGGCGATTGGCCGCCAGCCAGCAACCGACAGCTTCAATCTGGGCGTGACCGGTGTGAAAACTAACGCCAAAGGCTACATTGAAGTCGATAAGTTCCAGAACACCAGCGTGCCGGGTATTTATGCTGTTGGCGATAACACCGGTGCCGTAGAACTGACGCCCGTTGCCGTTGCCGCTGGCCGTCGCCTGTCAGAGCGCCTGTTTAACAATAAGCCAGACGAGCATCTGGATTTCAGCAACGTCCCAACCGTGGTGTTCAGCCATCCGCCAATCGGCACTGTGGGTTTAACTGAGCCACAAGCGCGTGAGCAGTACGGCGACGACAACGTGAAGGTGTATAAATCCTCCTTCACCGCGATGTACACCGCTGTCACCTCTCACCGCCAGCCGTGCCGCATGAAGCTGGTATGTGCAGGTCCGGACGAGAAAATTGTCGGTATTCACGGCATTGGTTACGGCATGGATGAAATGCTGCAAGGTTTTGCGGTAGCACTGAAAATGGGTGCCACCAAGAAAGACTTCGACAACACCGTGGCGATTCACCCGACGGGTTCGGAAGAGTTCGTGACCATGCGCTGATGTGCGCTTTCGTCTTCTAAAGACGGGAAATAAATGACAGGCTGTGGATCCCAGGATCCGCAGCCTTTTTATTTACAGCGCTACGAAATATATATTTCAAACTATTTAGTTACATTTGGACGTAATTTCCGAACTTATACGCTTTCACTTATTGCTGTATTAATTTCTGTTTATTCCGTTGCTCCGCCGCGCATATTCTAGGAATTATCTCATGACCCAGGTATCTCACCTGGTTGATATACTTGCGGGTGCAGAATATTAAAATTGGAGCGCAGGTTATTGCGCATTTATATGTCCAGGAGGACAAGTTCTTGAAAAAATTCATTCCAGGTTTATTGATCTTATCATTCGCATTTTCCGGCAACGTATTGGCGCTTGATAAAACATCGGGTGGCGCACTCGCTGGCGCGGCAATTGGTGCAGCGACAGGTAAAAGCGTGAAAAGCACCGTCGGTGGCGCAGTGGTTGGCGGTGGTACTGGTGCGATGTTTAAGAGCGGAGACACCGGTAAAGCTGCACGTAAAGGTGGCGCAATTGGTGCCGCTGTGGGCGGCGTTGCGGCAGCAGCAACTGGCAACAGCGTGTTAAAAGGTGCTGCAGTCGGTGCCGGCGGTGGGGCATTGATCGGCGAAGCGTCTCACTGATCCTGAGTAAAAGAAAAAGCCTGAGATCGGCCGATCTCAGGCTTTTCATTTTGTCGGATGACGCTGCGCTTATCCGACCTACAAATGATTGAAACGTAGGGTGGATAAGCGCAGCGTCATCCGACAGCGAAATAATTGAAACGTAGGGTGGATAAGCGCAGCGTCATCCGACAGCGAAATAAATGAAACGTAGGGTGGATAAGCGCAGCGTCATCCGACAGCGAAATGATTGAAACGTAGGGTGGATAAGCGCAGCGTCATCCACCATTTTCGCCAATTATGTCATCAGTCCCAAACGAAACCAGCACATCACCGCATCGCGTCATAAATCGCTTTCTGAATCTCCATCGCACGTTTTTCATCGGTTTCTTCAGCGTCAGAATTGCGTTGCTGTTGCGCATTTAGCCGCAATTTTGCGCGGTCCACATCTTCTTTCTGCCGCTTGATAGCCTCAGGCGTACTACAAAAAGTTTGCAGGAATTGTTTGCGTGCAGAAGTGAGACTTTGCCCGTCGTTCATCGCCTGGCTGATGGTTCTGACCATGCGCCGACACGGACGCTCTTCATCCATTTGCGAGCGGTATTGCAACAACGTATTGAGCGCGTCGCGATAATCGCCCGCCAGTGCAGATTCGGTGTAATACACTTTCCAGTTCATTCCGCCCTGCATAAACAGGCGCACTACCGTGGAATCGCCCCGCTCAATGGCCGAGCGCAAATTTCCTTCTTCCCAGGTAATACCAATATTCGCCAGCTTTTCACGCGCACTCTGACTTAATGGGATTGAATCAACCACCGTCACTTTCGCCGGTTCACTTTTTGCCTGCGCGGGTTGACTGGTGATATCGCTCAGGAAATACATGCCGAAAATAGCGGTGCTAATCAGCGCCACGCCTGCCACGCACCACAACAGCATGCGCAGCGTTTCGCCGGTATCCTGTTTTCTTTTGGTGTGACGCAAATCGGGATGATCGATGGTGTCGCGCACCTCATCCGAATCACGTCCCGACAGTTGATATTTTTTCTGAGCAAGCTCTATAAATGCCTGCAGTTGAGCGTCATCAGCAGCCATAAAGGCGGCCGGATTGACTGTGGTTCGCCCTTCATCATAAGCACGCTGAATAGCCGCGCTGCTTTCCTGATAATAGCTATCCAACAAAGCGAGTTGCACTGAAGTGAGCGGCGGTTGTTGAAGGAGATGATTGCGAATTTCGCGTACGTCGTCGAGGAAGGTTTGTAGCGTTTTGCGTTGATCAATAAACAAACTTAACTGCGGCGTGCTCTGGATTATTTCAGCATAGTGGTTCGCAAACTCCTTTTTATCCACCACCATCAAAGCCAGCTCGCTAAACCGCATGCCGCTTAACACATCCCCCTGCTCGCCATGCTTTAACCAGCGGCGCACACCTTCGGCGCCAAACTGTTTTTTCAACTTATTCACCAGTTGCGACTGGCTGGGATAACTTTTATTAATCATCCCTTTGAGCATTAATTCCATTGCCCGCATCTGGCGCACAGCCTTTTGCTGCTCAGCTTCGCTGTTCTTATCGAGTTCGGTGGAATAACCCAGCAGTGGCTGCCTTAATCGCACCAGTTCGAGATAACTGACAAAACGCAGTGCGGCAATAAGCTGGTTATGGCTGATTTCCTGGCCACTTTCATATTGCGGCACCAGTTGTTGTAAATGGCGCAGCAGCAGAGTGAACTGCGAAATCTCGGCGTCATTGAGGTTTAACCGCTTTGCCACCGCCATCCAACTGCCGAGTGCCAGCCGGGCCTGCTCCAGTTGTTGGAAAAACCATTGAGGATCTTTGCCTTCGGAGGCTTTGATGGTGAGCAATGGCAGGATTTGTAATGACGCCTGGCGGCAAACACTCAGGCAAGTCTCAAACTTATCCCGCATCAGCAACTGTGCAGCGCTGGTCATGGTTTTCCTTTTTGGATAAGGCGCGCGTTCACGACGCCGTTACGCCGGATTTTAGCGTAATCAAAATGGAATCTATGGCAGTAAAAGACCAGGAAAATTAACCGTTTTCAAAAACATCGCTGATCACCTCGCCCAATTTTCGCAGCGCGGTTTCGGTCTCATCGTTGAATGGCAGCGCGTAATTCAGGCGCATACAGTTGCGATATTTCCCGGAAGCAGAAAGCAATGACCCCACCGCAATGCGAATATTGTGCTCACGCAGCGTTTCAATAATCGGCACGATATCAATGTGTTCCGGTAGCTCTATCCACATCAGGAAACCGCCTTGCGGGCGAGAAACACAGATACCGCACGGGAAATAGTGGCGTACCCAGCAGGTGAAAATATCGAGGTTGCGTTGATAGTGTTGGCGCATACGCCGCAGATGGCGATGGTAATGGCCGTTACGCACAAATTCAGCGACCGCCATTTGCGTAAAGGTCGTAGTGCTGCCGGTCACGATATATTTCATATGCATCGCGCGGTCAAAATAGCGCCCCGGCACAATCCAGCCGACACGCAGACCCGGCGCTAGTGTTTTGGAAAATGAACTACACAGCACCACACGCCCATCCACATCGAGCGATTTTATTGTCATCGGACGCGGATATTCATACGCCAGCTCGCCATAAACATCATCTTCAATGATGGCGATATCAAAGCGTTGCGCCAGATTCAGCACCGCTTTTTTACGTGCATCGGGCATGATAAACCCGAGTGGATTGTTGCACGTAGGAACCAAAATCACCGCTTTGATTGGCCACTGTTCCAGCGCCAGCTCCAGCGCCTCAACACTGATCCCCGTTTCAGAATCCGTTGGTATTTCAATCACTTTAATGCCAAATGCACGCAGCATTTGCATGGTACCGTGGAAACAAGGTGACTCAACCGCCACAATATCTCCCGCCTCACACACCGCGCGAATCGCAATCGACAGGGCTTCATGGCAACCGGTGGTGATCACAATGTCGTCCGGCGTGACAACACAACCGCTATCGAGCATCAGGCGGGCAATTTGTTCACGCAGAACGCCCTTACCGTTAATACAGTCATAGCCTAAAACTTCGGCTTCCTGATATTGGACAATGCGGCCCATTTCACGCCACAACGGTTTAATCGTTGAATGGGTCACATCCGGGAATCCGCTGCCAAACGCGATGCTACCGGCATCTTCCCTGCCAGTGAGTTGTTCAAGAACCGCATCCCATTGCGTAATTTCTACCGGACGTTGCGCAGGACGAGTCAGCGCTGGCACGGGCGGCAGTGATTTGCGTGGCGTAACAAAATAGCCGGAGCGGGGCTGCGGGGAAATAAGCTGGCGGTCTTCAAGAATATGATAGGCCTGCTGTACGGTGCTGATACTGACGCCGTGTTCGCTACTCAGGTTGCGCACCGATGGCAGGCGTTCCCCACTGCGATACAACCCTTGTTCAATGCGTTCTGCCAGCAAAGTGGCAAGATGTTGGTAGCGCGTCATGCTGTATCCTCTCATTTCACCATACAGACGGAAAAACCAGTACAGAATGGCGAAGAAAGTCCCATTCAGATCTTGTTTTAGCGCGTCTGTATGTTAAATAAAAGTTATATTTGCGTCTGCCTGCGATCTGTATGGTGGCGCATGATTGTTCCCATCAACACGATGAGGAGCAACACCATGGGCTTTGAAGAAAACAGACCACGTCGGCCTTTTTATGGCTTCGTGATGATCTACCACTATTTCCGCCAACGCTGGTTGCAACATCAGACGGCACGCGTACTAAAAGGGCTCAATAAGGAACAATTACGCGATATTGGACTGACGACGGATGATATATCACGCTGGAATTAACCTTATATAACGGCGCAATTTTCTGGCGCCGTTATTTTTTTGCTGATATGAATTAAACACCTGCAAATAATAAAAATCGTGGACTAAAAGCTATGTTTCCACTCGTGACTTCCAGACTCAATTTAACGCAAATCACCGAGCAAGAATGGCCATTATTCTTGCGCTTGCAACAAGACCCCGACGTTATGCGTTATGTTTCTGATAATCGACAGGAAGCTGAGATTCGCCAGATTTTTAATGCTCGCCTGGTGCGCTGGGAAATTCACAGCCGCCACTGGCTTTGCCTTGTTATGCGCGATAAACCCAACGGCGTGCCGATTGGTTTCACCGGTTTTGTGCGTAGCGATGACGATATGGCGGAAGTGGGCTTTATTCTTGATCCTGCGTTTCACGGGCAAGGTTACGGGTATGAATCGCTTAATGCGGTATGCAAATTTGCGTTCGAAAAGTGCAGTATGCGCAGGCTGACCGCGACTGTCACCGTCGGGAATATCGGTTCCAAAAAGACGCTGGAAAAGGTGGGTTTTAAGCAGGAAGGCGTTCTGCGAGAAAACTATTTTCTGGGAGACGTCTGGCAAGACGACTGGATTTTCGGCTTGCTGCGCAAAGAATTTAAATAAAACACGGTGGATGACGCTGACGCTTATCCACCCTACGATAACGGTGTTGTAGGTCGGATAAGCGTTAGCGTCATCCGACAATGTTCACAGTGTTGTAGGTCGGATAAGCGCAGCGTCATCCGACAATGTTCACAGTTGTAGGTCGGATAAGCGTTAGCGTCATCCGGCATCGCCCCAGACTGTGCTTACAAAAACATTCCGCCTGACACTTCAATACGCTGCGCATTCATCCAGCCACTTTCATCACTCAGTAGAACCGCAATCGCATTACCAATGTCATCAGGTTGCCCAACACGTCCCAACGCGGTTTGTGCAGCGATGGCATTGGCAACTTGTTCATTGTCACGCACAACACCGCCGCCAAAATCGGTCGCAATCGCACCCGGTGCGATGATATTGACCGATATCCCCCGAGCACCCAGCTCTTTGGCCTGGTATTTAGTCAGCACTTCCATCGCCCCTTTCATCGCGGCATAAGCCGCTTTCCCCGGCAGCGCAAAACGCGTCAGCCCGGTAGAAACGTTGAGGATGCGCCCGCCATTTTTAATCAGCGGCAGCAGCTGTTGGGTCAGGAAAAAAGGCCCTTTCAAATGGATGTTCATTAAATCATCAAACTGCGCTTCTGTTGTTTTTTCGAACAGCGCATCGAGACCCGTACCCGCGTTGTTTAATAAATAATCAAACGAGTCGCGCTGCCAGACGTCATGCAGCTGTTGTTTCACTTCGCTAGCAAACGCCGGGAAGGTTGCACTTTCGGCGACATTCAAGTGAATTGCCACTGCTTTCACGCCTGTTAGCTCGATTTCACGTACAACATCCCGCGCTTCTTGTTGCTTGCTGTTGTAGGTCAGAATGATATTCACTCCGCGAGCCGCGAGCTTCAGAGCCGCGTTTTTACCTAATCCACGGCTGCCGCCGGTCACTAATGCGATTGTTTGGCTCATGTTTTACCCCTTCGATGACTGTTCGGTGATTGAGGGAAAGCTTATTAGCTGCTACAAAATCAATAAAGAGTGCCAAATGCGCATCACTGTTTCACTACCAACAACAATGCGGAAAAAAAGTGGATAAAATACAGGCAATGCAGCTATTCATTAGAGTGGCTGAACTGGAGAGTTTTTCTCGCGCCGCCGACACTCTGGGCCTTCCTAAAGGTAGCGTATCGCGCCAGATTCAGGCGCTAGAAGGCATGCTGGGAACAAGGTTATTGCATCGCACCACGCGGCGCGTGCAATTGACGCAAGACGGCATGGTCTATTACGAACGCTGTCGCGATCTTTTAGCCAATCTTGATGAACTCGACGGGTTATTTCTGCAAGACCCAGGCAGCGTCAGTGGGCGCTTGCGGGTCGATATGCCGGTGGGGGTAGCCAAAAATCTGGTGATCCCCAGACTCCCCGCCTTTTTACAGCAGTACCCAGGCATTGAGCTGGAGTTAAGCAGCAGCGACCGCATGGTGGATGTGGTGCGTGAAGGGTTTGACTGCGTGGTGCGTGTTGGGCAACTCAAAGATTCAGGGCTGGTCGCACGTCCCTTAGGCAAACTGACCCTAATTAACTGCGCAAGTCCGGATTATCTGGCGCGTTTTGGCTATCCGGAAACCCTTGATGATCTGGCTTCTCACGCGGTGGTGCATTACGCGCTCAATCTCGGCAGCCGCCCGCAAGGCTTTGAAGTGTGGCTCGATAAAAATACGCGCTGGATAAAAACCGGTGGCGTTATTACCGTGAACAGCACCGAAACTTATCAGGCAGCGTGCCTGGCTGGGCTGGGGATTATTCAGGTGCCGCGCATCGGCGTGAAAGACTTACTTAAGAGCAAAAAACTGGTGGAGATCCTGCCGCAATACCGCGCCGAACCGATGCCTGTTTCGCTGCTTTATCCGCACCGACGCAACCTCTCCCGCCGCGTTCATTTGTTTATGGAATGGCTGACCGGGCTGGTTAAAGGCTATGTAGACTGACGACCAGGCTATAATTTCTTTACGAGCCAGCAAAACTAAAAGGATATCGCTGCTGATGACCCCACCGGAAAACGTCGAGAAACGTCCAACCGAACCGCTTGAATATGAGCCTGTCGCCAAATTTCAGACGGAGCCGAAGCCCGAAACAGTTGAGCCTGTGAAGCCAGATGAGTCGGAGCAGTTGTTAAATATCAAAACGAGCAACGAGACGGTTAATCATACGATTGCCAGTGTCAATAAAGCCGCGCAGCGCCCAATGGTGGCGCATCTTTTACGTGCTACCGAGCGGTTTAACGACCGCCTTGGTAATCAGTTTGGTGCAGCGATTACCTATTTTTCGTTTTTATCGCTGATCCCCATCATGATGGTGGCGTTCGCCGCAGGCGGTTTTATTCTCGCCTCGCACCCGACGCTATTGCAGGATATTTTCAACAAAATCCTTGAGAACGTCAGTGACCCGACGCTTGCGGCCACACTGAAAAACACCATTAACACCGCGATTCAACAACGCACCACGGTGGGTTTAGTGGGGCTGTTGATTGCGCTTTATTCCGGCATTAACTGGATGGGGAATTTACGCGAGGCGGTACGTGCCCAGTCGCGTGACCGATGGGAGCGCAACCCGAAGGATGAAGAAAAGTTCTGGATAAAATATCTGCGTGATTTTATCTCGTTGATTGGCCTGCTGATTGCACTGATTGTGACGCTTTCCATCACTTCGGTTGCAGGTTCAGCACAGACTATGTTGATCGGTCTGTTGCATTTAGACGGTATTGAATGGCTGAAACCTGTCTGGCATGTGGTCGGGTTAGCGATTTCTATTCTGGCTAACTATTTGCTGTTCTTCTGGATTTTCTGGCGCTTGCCGCGCCATCGCCCGCGCAAAAAAGCGCTGATTCGCGGCACGTTTATCGCCGCGATTGGCTTTGAAGTTATCAAAATCATCATGACTTACAGCCTGCCAAAACTGGTGAGTTCGCCTTCCGGTGCGGCGTTTGGTTCGGTTTTAGGTTTGATGGCGTTTTTCTATTTCTTCGCCCGCCTGACGCTGTTTTGTGCCGCGTGGATTGCCACCGCCGAGTACAAAGATGACCCGCGTATGCCGGGTAAAACGCAGAGGTGATCTTCAATCCGTAGGTCGGATAAGCCTGCGTCATCCGACACCTCACGGCGGATGACGCTGGCGCTTATCCGCCCTACGAGAACTTCACTTCACAATCCATTCAGCACATAAATCTAACCTGTAACTTTTATTTAACCTGAAACCAGTTTTATCATCTAATTTTTTAAAAATGAGAAGCACGACATGGATGCTTATTTTCTGGACTAAAAATTATCCTCTTAATGCTTATTTATCGCACAGCCTGCTCATCAGGCGTGCGTTGAAATGCGCCTTTTGCTGTGCGTAATATGGCCTTTCGTTCGATATAAATAAGAAAAAAATATGCAAGCCACCATCGCAAATCCAGTCAATACCGAAACTGACGTCACGCCCGTCAACTCACGCGGAAAAGTTGTCGTTGCCTCGCTTGTCGGCACCGCCATCGAATTCTTCGATTTCTATATTTACGCTACTGCGGCCGTGATTGTTTTCCCGCATATCTTCTTCCCGCAAGGTGACCCAACGGCGGCGACACTCCAGTCGCTCGCCACGTTCGCCATTGCCTTTGTGGCACGCCCAATTGGCTCCGCACTGTTCGGCCATTTTGGTGACCGCGTCGGGCGCAAAGTAACCCTGGTGGCATCGCTGCTGACGATGGGTGTTTCAACCGTGTTGATTGGCCTGTTGCCGAGCTATGAAACTATCGGCGTATTAGCGCCAATGCTGCTGGCACTGGCTCGCTTCGGGCAGGGCCTCGGTCTGGGTGGTGAATGGGGCGGTGCTGCGTTGCTGGCGACCGAGAATGCGCCACCGCGTAAACGCGCGTTGTACGGTTCATTCCCGCAACTCGGCGCGCCAATCGGCTTCTTCTTTGCCAACGGCACCTTCCTGCTGCTTTCCTGGTTGCTGACTGACGAGCAATTTATGAGCTGGGGCTGGCGCGTACCGTTTATTCTGTCCGCAGTGCTGGTGATTATTGGCCTGTATGTGCGTGTTTCTCTGCATGAAACTCCGGTGTTCGCAAAAATCGCTAAAGCCGGCAAACAGGTTAAAGTCCCGCTCGGCACGCTGCTGACCAAACACCTGAAAGCGACTATCATCGGCACGTTTATCATGCTGGCCACCTACACACTGTTTTACATCATGACGGTCTATTCAATGACCTTCAGTACCGCCAAAGTACCGGTGGGTCTGGGCTTCTCCCGCAACGATGTGTTGTGGATGCTGATGATGGCGGTGATTGGTTTTGGCGTGATGGTGCCGATTGCCGGTTATCTGGCTGATAAGTTTGGTCGCCGTAAATGCATGATTGTTATCACCAGCCTGATGATTGTGTTTGCGTTAGCCGTATTCCAGCCGCTTCTGGGTTCAGGCAACCCGACGCTGGTGATGGCGTTCCTGCTTATTGGCTTAAGCCTGATGGGTTTGACCTTCGGCCCGATGGGCGCGTTGTTGCCAGAGTTGTTCCCAACGGAAGTGCGTTATACCGGTGCGTCGTTTTCCTACAACGTGGCGTCGATTTTGGGCGCGTCAGTTGCGCCATATATCGCAACCTGGTTGCAGGCGAATTACGGTCTGTTCTACGTTGGTTTGTATCTGGCGGCGATGTCAGCGATTACGCTGGTTGCGCTGTTGGTGTCTAAAGAGACACGTCATTTGTCGCTTTAGAACAGTGCAAATGGTGGATGACGCTAAACGCTTATCCACCCTACAAAGTCTGTAACCTATGTGCCCGGTTTGTACCCTGCGCTTATCCACCCTACTACGGCATTTGTAGGTCGGATAAGCGCAGCGTCATCCGACACTGTTACTTCTTCATCTGCCCTAAAATATTCCGACACTGATTTTGCTCCCCTTCAGAAGGTGAAATCAGCGCCAGTAACGCGGCGGCCGGTGTCACAAGGGTCGCCAGCGCTGCGGCAACCGCACCACGGGCAATCAGTGGTCCAGGTTTCACGCCAGCATCCGGGTTTTTAAACGTCCCGCGCACATAAAGTGGCGAGCGTAGCGTCAGAATACGCACCCCTTTGCTTTCCGGGTTGATGGTTAAATCGAGACGTTCGTTAGCAAAATTAGTGGTGCCGGTGACGTTAATCAGCGAGTTTTCCGTATCGAAGGCGAAAATACGTGGGGACGCTATCCCGTCGCGTAAATCCAGATTCGCCGCCGCACAGTTAATCCGCACTTCATCATCACCAAAGATTTGCCCAACGATGTAGTTCCCCACATTTAGACCGACGATTTCCATCAGGTTGCGGCTAATCAGCCCATCGTGCATCAGCAGCTTCAGGTTGCCATCGCTGCTTCCTAACAACTCTGCGATAGAATTCCCCCGGCCACGCAAATCTGCATCACCGTTCAGTTCACCGAGTGTTTTCTGCATCGATTCCACTTTCGGCATCAGCTGTTTGAGCTGCAAACGCCGCGCCTGAATATCCGCCTCTCCCAGCATCGGCTTCTTATTGCCTTGCAGGTGGATATTGGCGTTGATGGTGCCGCCCGCCATACCAAATTTCAGCGGCTCAAGGCGCAAGTCGGCATTTTTAAGGATCACATGGGTATTGAGGTTGCTAAGCGGCAGCGAGCCACTGTGTTCGATACGGCCCCCTTTAAAGCGCACGTCGGCATCCATCACATCCCATTTATCCGTTTCGAAACGGTCGTATGGCAGAACTTTGCCACTCGGCTGGACAGTTTTCTCGCCTTTGGCTTGCTCGGCTTGTTTGCTTTTCTGCGCGTCTTTGCCGGAATCCACACCAATTAACGGCCCTAAATCCGCCAGACGCAGCTGTTTAGATTCAAGATCGCCTTCCAGCTTCGGACGCGGCTTGCCCTGAGAAAACGTCAACGAACCATGAATATCGCTCTCGCCGATACGCCCGTTAAAGTTCTGATAGCGGAAGACTGACCCTTTTTCTGTGTCGATTTTTGCCAGTAAATGACCGTCAGTTTCAAAGGGAGGGGTATCCGGCAATAACACGCCGGTCAAATCGTAGAGATTTCCCAAAGAATCACCGGAGAATTTCAGTTGCAGATCCACGCCGCCCATTTTCATCGGGTCATTAACGGTACCAATGAACGCCACGCGTGAATTACCTGAATGCACATCAGCCTGCACCGGGAAGGCGGTTTCACCTTCGCTGCGCAGCGCTAACATGCCGCCAATTTTGCCAGTACCTTCAATCGGTTCGCCGTTATAGCGCCCACTGACCTTCAGGCCAAAGACATAATCTCCGGCTTTTGCGGCATCTTTACCTTTCGGTTTTTTCCCTTCAACCTCGCTAAACGGCAACGGCTTGCCGAGTGGATCGACGAGGATTTCCATCTCCGCTTTGGTGAGTTTGTCGTTTATAGCGATTCGGCCTTTATCGAACAAAATGTTGTCCATTTTGAATGACCAGGCAGATGGCGGCTGGTTGGGATCTTTTGGCTGGTCGCTGGCAAAGTTAAACGTCCAGTTATTGTTTTTTTCCGACAGGCGAATGATGCGCACATCGGGCTTTTCAAGCTTGATCCACGGGATATAAACCGTTTTGGTGAGCAAAAAGAGGGGGGCCAGCGTGGCATCCACACGCGGCAGATGCACCATAGTCACTTCTGGGATGTCGGGCGGGTTGCCGAGAATAATATCTTCTGCATGAACATGTGGCCATGGCACCCAACTGCGCCAGCCGGTCTCTTCTTTGTTACGTTCCCATACCACGCCTAAATCGCCACGAATGGCGAATGGACGGTTAAGCTCTGTCGAGACTTTTTGGTTGATGGTCGGTTTGAGCCGATTCCAGTCAAACGTCGCAATCACAATGATTGCCACCACAACCAACAACAATAAACCCCCGACGATACCGCTGGCGACTTTTCCAGTTTTAGTCATGCCTTTTACCTTCTCCTGATGTGGCTCGCATTAACTAAAGATAGTTGAGCGTAACCAATCCGGCATCAGGAGAGGCGAGTCAGGACACTTTCTAACTGTTCAAACGGGAACGGACGGGAGAGAAAATAGCCTTGCGCCGCAAACGCCGGGGAGTTTTGCACATCACGCCATTCATCTTCGGTTTCCACACCTTCGACGATGACGCCTTTGCAATAGCGATTCATCAGTTGCAGCAACATGGTGAATAAATTGCGGCCTTCTTCGCTGGTACGCAGCATGATAAACAGGTCACGCGCGACTTTGATGTAGTCGTAGTGCATCTCACTTAATGCCGAAAAGTTGGCGACGCCCGTACCGAAATCATCCAGCCACAGCGGGCCAAATTCATTCATTCCCGCAAGCGTCACCGCTTGTGGTTGGGTGATGTGTTCAACCAGTTCAAAGCGTACCCACGGCATTTTGTTGATCAGTGCCAGTATCGGCTGATGGTTTTTCATCGCCACAAGCGTAGGGCCATCGACATTTACGGACGCTAAAATGCCATAACCGAGGAAAATGGACTCCCAACTGTGCAGCAAGTTGAGTTGCTCTTCGATAACCATCAATCGTGTGCGGCTGGAGATAGATGCAAAGTAGCGATCGGGTGGAATACGGACTTCGGGTTCATCCACGTGCGTGACCACCGTCAGTAGCTCTATCGCCATCAATCGACCGTCGATTTTATAGATCGGCTGGAAGGTGTACTGCCGCTGGCACTGCAACCAGAATCGCCGTTCCTGCAAACTTTCGACACTCGCCTCAAGCGTATTCAGCCGGTGAGTGATCTGCTTAAACTTCATCATGTACGTCCTGTTTACCTTGATAACTCGGGTGGCCCATCGACAAGTTATCGGCGTAGCGCATGAGAACTTTATGTTCGCTTTGAGTACAACATCAATGAAAGAGAGTTCGTTCACATTGGCAATAAACTGCCTTAGCTCAAAGTTTTCCGAAACAACGTTTTAAATTGTTTGACTCGTTTTTGGCCGACCAGCAAACTAACGTTAATTTCATTAATTCAGGTTTACTGCTATGCCAACGCGCAAAATCGCCGTCATCGGTGAATGTATGATTGAACTGTCGCAAAAAGGTGCGGAAGTTAGCCGCGGCTTTGGTGGCGACACCCTTAACACCTCTGTTTACATCGCTCGTCAGGTTGATGCTGACGCGCTGGAAGTCCATTACGTTACGGCGTTGGGCGAAGATAACTTCAGCCAACAAATGCTCGACGCATGGCAGCAAGAAAACGTACACACCGAACTGACACAGCGCCTGGAACACCGTTTACCGGGTCTGTATTACATCGAAACTGACTCGACTGGCGAGCGTACTTTCTACTACTGGCGCAACGAAGCCGCAGCCCGTTTCTGGCTGGAGAGCGAGCAAGCGCAAGCCATCTGTGCAGAACTGGCTCAGTTCGACTATCTGTACCTGAGCGGGATTAGCCTCGCTATCCTCAATGCCGCGAGCCGTGAAAAGCTGATGGCGTTGCTGACTCAGTGCCGCGCGAACGGCTGCAAAGTTATCTTCGATAACAACTATCGTCCGCGTCTGTGGGCAAGCCGTGAAGAGACTCAGCAGGTTTACCAGCAGATGCTGGCCTGCACCGACATCGCGTTCCTGACGCTGGATGACGAAGACCTGCTGTGGGGCGAGAAGCCAGTTGAAGAAGTGATTCACCGTACTCAGGCGGCTGGCGTGCGTGAAGTGGTTATCAAGCGTGGCGCAGATTCTTGCCTGGTGGCGATTCAGGGTGAAACGACATTAGAAGTGCCAGCAGTAAAACTGCCGAAAGAAAAAGTTATCGATACCACGGCGGCAGGTGACTCTTTCAGCGCAGGTTATCTGGCAGTGCGTTTAACTGGCGGAAGTGCTGAAGAAGCGGCAAAACGTGGACATTTGACCGCGAGCACCGTGATTCAGTATCGCGGCGCGATCATCCCGAAAGAAGCCATGCCCGCTTAAAACAACCCTCACCCCGACCCTCTCCCTGAGGGAGAGGGAGAAATCAATTCAATCCCCTCTTTTGAGGGAGAGGGAGAAACCGATTCAATCCCCTCTTCTGAGGGAGAGGGAGAAACCGATTCAATCCCCTCTCCTGAGGGAGAGGGTTAGGGTGAGGGCAAATATTACTGCGCTGGCGGAATATCCGACACGTCCTGCTTCGGTTCATCCGTTAACGGAAGCGCCTTAGACGGAACCATCACTTTATCCCACGTCGCTTGCAGATCCTTCATGTTGAACTCAGGTTCGCCTTTTGGCTGCAACAGCACTAATGCCATTTCTTGCGACAACTGCTGACGCAAATCCTGATTCAGCGAGCTTAAGGTCAGGCTGTTCAGGAAGTCGCCGCGCAGTTTCTGATACTGCTCCGGCGCGATATCTACCACCTGGTTTTGCAGCGAGCGCATACGCTGGCTAATCAACACATCGGTATCCGTACGCGCGTAAGTGGCGAATAGCTTGGCAAGTTCAGCTTTTTTCTGCGCCACCAGCCCATCAAACTCTGCCTGGGAAAGCCCTTTATCACGCACGTTCACCAGCTCTTTGCCGACGTTCGCCAGATTCGCGTTTAGCTTATCGTTTGGTGACTCAAGGTTAATGCCACACTGCGCACGCTGATACAGCACGCGGCAATCGAAGCTCAGATTGAGGTCTTTGGTGTTCTGCTTGCTAAGGTTCTGCTGCACATGCCAGAACAGCGCTTCACGGGCGAGGTCAGCACGCCAGTAACGCAGCAGCGCAGAGGATTCACGGATAGGCTGCCAGGAGTTGTCCCACATCAGTGAGAGGCGGTCCTGACTCACGCTATCAGTCATCAAACTCACGGGAACGCGCTTGAGAGGAGAAAGGGTCGCAACCGGTGCGGGAGTTTCACGTTTGCCGGTCAGCGCGCCAAACGTTTTGTTGATTTGATCGGCAACGCTTCGGCTGTCTACGTTACCGACGACAATCAACGTCATCGCGTCAGGGGTGTACCATTTCTTGTAGAACTGGCTCAGTTGTTCGTTATCAACTGGCTGTTTGAGATCTTCTGCCGGGTCATGGCCCAACAGCGTGGAACCTTGCAAGCGATAGCGCCACCAGTTGTCTTTGGTGTCCATCGGCCAGGTTGCCACCATATCCTGAGTTTGCAGCGCAACGTTCACCGTTTCTGGGGTGACAGACGTTTTACCGGTGCTTTCAGAAAGATAAACCAGCGCTTCTTTAAGCAAATCATTGCGGTTATTAGGCAGGCTGAGATTAAACAGCGTGAAGTCATAGGAGACAACCGCTGGAGGCAGAGGACGCTGCGGGTCCACACTTTGCTGCCAGAGTGAGCGTACCTGCAATGGCTGCAAGCTACCGCTTTGTGTAAGTGCCAGGCGAGGTAAGAAGTGGCTAAAGCCGCTCTGCTGGGTGGTCTCAGTCAATGAGCCCGTATTGACCAACAGACGAATTTCAATACGATCGCTTGGGCGTTGAGGTGTGGCCAGGACTTGCCATTGAAAACCATTGGCCAGCGTACCTTGCTGCCAGGCTGGATCGGGCTGTAGTGCTTCTGCCTGCACATTACTGGCGGCGGCGACCAACAGCAATCCGCCAGCTAAGAGTCGAATTTTGGTGCCCTGCATGTTAACCCCTGGAAAACAATCCTGATTAAAAAGTGTAATGGTGACAAAAGATTACGCAAAAAAGCCACCACGGTGACAATTCACCACTCCGTTTGACCGCATCTTCGCGAAAACGTCACTTTTAAAATGAAAAAAAACGCCAAAGAAGTTGGCTCAAGGGTCAATTATGCGCAGTAGCCCACAGCGAGGGCAAGTCGCTGTGGGCAATTGAGGGGATTAAGACGAGACTTCGCTCACTTTTTTCGCGGAATTTGGATTATTAAGCGTATCAACCAGCTGTTTCTCATCCAATTGTTTCACCCACTTAGCCACCACAACCGTCGCGACACCGTTACCCACCAGGTTAGTCAGCGCACGCGCTTCTGACATAAAGCGGTCGATACCGAGAATCAACGCCAGGCCCGCGACCGGTAAATGTCCCACCGCTGAAATGGTGGCTGCCAGCACGATGAAACCGCTTCCCGTGACACCCGCCGCCCCTTTAGAGGAGAGCAGCAACACCACCAGCAGTGTGATTTGATGGAAAATATCCATATGACTGTTGGTCGCCTGGGCGATAAACACCGCAGCCATGGTGAGATAAATCGATGTGCCATCGAGGTTAAACGAGTATCCGGTCGGGATAACCAGCCCGACAACTGATTTACGACAGCCGAGTTTCTCCATTTTATCGAGCATTCTTGGCAGCGCGGATTCAGATGAAGATGTGCCGAGCACGATCAGCAGCTCTTCTTTGATATAGCGGATAAATTTGAAGATGCTGAAACCCGTCATCCGGGCAATGGAACCCAGCACGACAACCACAAACAGAATACAGGTGATATAGAAGCAGATAATCAACTGGCCAAGCTGAACCAGCGACCCGACGCCATATTTACCAATGGTAAATGCCATGGCACCGAAAGCACCGATTGGCGCAAGGCGCATGATCATATTGATGATGCCGAAGATGACCTGCGAGAAGCTTTCAATGACGTTGAAAATCAGTTGGCCTTTGTGGCCCAGACGGTGCAACGCAAAACCAAACAGCACTGCAAACAGCAGCACCTGCAGGATATTGCCGCTGGCGAATGCGCCAATTACGCTACCCGGAATCACATCCAGTAAGAATGCGACCACGCCTTGCTGCTGTGCTTGTTCGGCATACATTGCCACGGCTTTCGCATCAAGCGTTGCCGGGTCAACGTTCATGCCAGCCCCTGGCTGGAGCAGGTTGACGACAATCAAGCCAATAATCAGCGCAACGGTGCTGACCACTTCGAAATAAAGCAACGCCACAGCACCCGTGCGGCCGACAGCTTTCATGCTTTCCATGCCCGCGATGCCCGTCACTACCGTACAGAAGATAACCGGCGCAATAATCATTTTAATCAGTTTAACGAACGCGTCGCCGAGCGGTTTCATCTGTGCGCCTATTTCCGGGTAAAAATGACCCAGCAGGATACCGACGGCGATCGCCGTGAGAACCTGGAAGTAGAGGCTTTTAAAGAGAGAGAGTTTCATAGCGTGTCCTTGAGAGGTAGAAATTCCGCAGTGCCGCAGGATTGGCCATTGGCCTGCGGCAGCAAAAATAACACCCACAAAAACACTCAAAAGTGACACAGCGCTGATTTGTAGACAAAATTGTTAAATAATTGAGCTGACTCGCGCCAGCCCAATAACATTTGCAACAACTAATTTACTGAGAAGCGGCGGATAAGTACTGCGCATCAAACTCTTTAAGAGTCAGTGCTCTGGAGAAAAGATAACCCTGGGCAAGGGTCACGCCCTCGTTTAACAGCCAGTCGCACTGCGCCTGATTTTCAACGCCTTCCGCCACCAGTTTCAGACCAAGTGTGTTCGCCATCCCGATAATCACGCCCGCCATGGCGTTGTCTTCCGGCAGGCCATCAACAAAGCTCTTATCGAGTTTCAGCACATCCACAGGCAGCGATTTCAGGTGATGTAAATGGCGCAGACTGGCATAACCCATACCAAAGTCATCCAGCGCAATTCGCACCCCCGCTTTGCGTAACGGACGCAAAATACTGACCGCTTTTTTCGGATCATCAATGTTATGACTTTCCGTGACCTCGAGAATTAACATCCCTGGCTGGATACGGTAGCGCGCCATCAACTCCAGCAATGACGAGCCCATTTCTTCGTGCAGTAATTGATGTGCGGAGACATTCACACATAACGGCATAGTGATGCCCTGGCTTTGCCAGCCAGCCAGCACGCGGCAGGATTCTTCAAGGATCCAGTTGCCAATCGTGAACATCAAACCGCAATCTTCGATACGTTCAATCAAGCCTTCCGGCAACGCCCAACTGCCATCTGGCTGCTTCATACGCAGTAACACTTCGGCGCTGACTACTTCCCGGGTACGCAAATTGACCTGCGGTTGCAGCCAAATCGCGAACTGATGATTGTCTAAAGCCGCCAGCAAATCATGTTCTTGCGTTAGATAGCGCTGCGCAATTTCCATCTGTTCAGGGTCAAAGAATTGAATCTGATTTTTGCCATGGCGACGGGCAGAAAACGCAGCGGAAACCGCACGGCGATACAACTGTTCGGCGCTCAGCCCACCGTGATACATCGCAATTCCGATGCTGGCAGTCGGTTTGAGAGAAATGGTCTGAAGCGGCAGTTTCTCGTTGAATACTGCGATAATCTGCTTCGCCAACGCCATCGCCTGCCATGCATCCTGAATGCCATGAGCAATAATGCCGAAGTCGTTGCCACTGAGCTGGGCCAACACCATATTCGGCGGCAGGACACCTTTGATTTTCTCGACCAGCGTCAGCAGCAGCATTTCGCGCTGCTCTTCGTTAAGCACGCCGGCGCTGTCTTGCAAAGTCTCGCTGGCAATCACGATCAACGCGTTCTTGTTATCGCTGGCGGTCAGCTGCTCCAGCAAAGCGAGTAACAGCGCTTTATTGGGCAACTCAGTCAGAGTATTTCGGGTGCTCATCGCACTCATTTCGTCATGCATCCGCAGCGACATTTGTTGGTTGCGGTTATAGCTGCGCACCAGCATGCCTATCTCATCATCGTGATGAAGAGGAGGCAGACTGAGTTGATGAGTCGCCGCGTCATGCGGGCTGAGGCTGTCGAGTTCACGGGCGATTTTTCGCAGAGGGTGAACAATTAAACGGTTAATCGACCAGCTAATCGCTACTGATAAAATCAGCGCCAGCAGCAGATACGTCGTCAGTAAGGTCGAAATCGTACTAATGATGAATTTATACATCCGCCACGAGTCCGCTTGCAGCACCAGATAAGCCAGCGGCTGCGGATTGGCCGGGCGCTCCAGTGAATACAGCGGTAAGGAAATCTGCACCGGAAGTTCAAACAGGCGCGCAATCCACACAGGGATCGTGCGTTCCGGGGTAAATCGCTGGCGTAACGCCTGGAATTGGTTCGGCAGAACGACATCCGCCCGGCTGATAATCCCGGAAGGTTGAATTTGGTTCAGGATGGATTCTGCCTGAGGAATATCGGCCCGCAGGATAGCTTCAGACAGCGGAATACGCACCGAATGGGCGATTTTCTCCATCTGGCTGGCTGTGTCGTAGCGGCTTTGCTGCACAAAGTGAAAAAGCTGAACCACAATAAAAATGAAAATAAACAGCAAAGCGACGGCTGACACCATCGCCATTTGTTTAATCGTTAATGAACGACTGACTCGCAAACTTACACTCCGCAATGACTGGGCTTACTGAACTTGCTCTTATGCAGGCTGAGTATACTTCATTGTGGTGGATTTTAGGCTTGAGAAACCGAAACTGCCGCGAGCGTATCCAGAATAAGAGTGAGTACGTCGTCGGTATTATGCGTGAACTCGTTATTCCAAAAGCGCAGTACCCGCCAGCCTCTTAGCTCCAGCCATAATGTCCGGCTCTCATCGTAACGATGACTTTCGCTGTGCTGCCCGCCGTCCAGTTCGATAATGACTTTGGGTCGTAAGCAGGCGAAGTCGACAATAAACGGACCGACAGGATGCTGGCGCCTGAATTTGTAATTGGAAAAATGTCTGTTTCTTAGCAGCCGCCACAGCAATTGTTCCTGGGGCGTCATGGTTTGGCGCAATGTTTTAACGTAGGTTTTGGTTTTTTTATTCATTGCGGGATGCTGGCGGTTTTTTGGGGTTTTGTCAGATTGCGCGAGGAATTTTGGAAAGTGCCTCGAGAAAACAACCCTCATCCCGGCCTTCTCCCTGAGGGAGAAGGAGCTAAAAATCCCCTCTCCTGGGGAGGTACGGGGAGAAACGGTTTATTCCCTCTCCTGGGGGAGAGGGCCAGGGTGAGGGCGTCCCGCACCAACAATAATCACCTTACCGACAACGCCACCAGCATCTTCAAACTCGCCGAGTAGTAATCCTCTTGCGCAGTGATTTGCGGGTTCGCCACATTCGCAGGCTGGAGCACTAAATCACGCACCGCCAGTAACCCGCCGTCCATCATGTACGGCGCGGTATCCCCCGTGGTGACATTCACCCACGCTGGAGTTTGCAAGCGACCGTAGCGCCCCCACCAGGTTTTATAGACCTGCAACTCAGGGCTGCTGTGATTAAACCAGTAGACGTACAGCGGAACGCGGATCGCATCGTAACTAAAACGCGCCGGCCACTCTTTTGCTGGAACGGTACGGCCATCGGAATAGAGCGACACCCAGTCAGACGGAAGCTGCGGGCTGCCAAAGTGCATTTTCCCCAGTAACTTCTGCCCGTCATTAATCAAATCTCGCCACACCGTTAAATGGCTGCGGTTCGCGAAATCCTGCCAGGCCGGAAAGATAAAATAGGAAGGGTTGAGATTCACGTAGCTGTTGAGGTTAAAACCTTTTGCTCCAGGCAACATCACCTGCATACCCGCAAAACGCACCACGTTATGCGCCACCAGCGCCTTCGTGATGGCATCGGACTCTTTGAGATAATCCGGGTTCTGCCACTTGTTGCCCGCTTTTAATAGCGCCCAGGCGATAAAGGTATCGCCATCGACGGCATTGTTTTTATCGGTGATCGGCTGAGCTTCAACCGGGTTATATCGCCAATAGAACAGACCGTTTTCAGGGTTTTTCAGGGTTTTTCGCGTCCAGTTCCACATCTTATCAAAACTGGCGCGGTCATCATTGCTCACTGCCATCATCATGGCAAAGCCCTGTCCTTCGGTATGGCTGACGTTTTTATTCCCGGTGTCGACAATGCGACCATCAGGCATTAAGAAACGAGATTTATAGCTGTCCCATGCCGTGTCAGCCAGCGCTTGCTGGCTGAAAATCAAGGCAACCATTGCCACTATCAGCGTTTTGCATCGCTGCAACATCAAAGCACCTCATCGACTATTTTGATATCGAAAGTGTACCACTGTTGCTGACGGTGAAGACTCGCGCCACAGCGACACATGCGGTTTACCGCCCTGATCGCGTAACCAACGGGCGTATACTCCTTCCAGAACGGCACTGAAGGCATTATTCCAGGAAACCTGCTGCGCTTCGTCTGCGGGAACAGGCAAAGCCATGTGGCGAATAAGCATCGCGTTTTCACTGGCTTCGATATCAATATAGCCCCAGTTGAAACGGGCGAGCTGAACATTTATCTGTGATTCGAGTTCGCCCACAGTTCGCGCTAATGCCAACGGGTGACGCTCGGCCAGCGTCTCACCCATTTGTATCAGAAACGGACGGCTTTCCGCCTCGCCGGCATTCGCCACCATGCTATCAATCATGATGTGGAGCAAAGAGAACCAGCCGGGTTGTGTCTGCTGATTCTGAAAGTACTGCAACAACTGCGCGTCATTCATGATTAATTATTCCCCAGCAGGTAACGGAAGTAGAGTTGCGCGGTACTTTCGTTGTAATCACCAAAGGTGTCATAGCCGACCTGTCCACCTATCCGCATGTCTTTATTAACTTTGTAATCAGCACCCGCACGCAGGTTATAGCCCATGCCGTTTTTGCTACTGCCGCCGTACCACGCCTCTTTAGCGAAGCCGTTGGCGACATAGTTTTCCAGTTGCGCTTGCATCGCTGCATCGGTCGGGAAGTACGGGCTTTCATCCTGGCTATAGGACTGATAACCCAATGAAGCGCCAACCGACATATCCCAGTTATCAAACTTCTGCGTGTAATCCACCGGGAAGGAGACGCTGATGTAATCTTGCGGGCTAAAGTAGCCACCCTGCCCATAGCTGAAATAGCTGAGGTTTTTCGAGAAGTCCATGTAACTCATGCTGATACCGGTTTTCAGTTCGCGGTCATCAGCACGGTATGGGCGAAGATAAACGCCTGCGTTACCGGTGACACTGCCGTTACTCGGCACGTTTTCACCAATGTAGTTATACAGCCCCACACCCGCGTAGAAACCGGCATCACCGTTGTCGTAGCTCAGTTGTGCGTTACCGCCGTTTTTCGTCACCTGGCCCCATTTCTTCCCGCTGTATTTGTCTTCTACACCAACGTAAGAGAGCAGGCTGTCGACCACGGCACGACGTTCACCCGTTAACACGAGCTTCAGATAATCGGTCAGTTGTGGCGACCACTGCACGCCACCGACAACGGTATTCAAATCCTGGCCTAACGGTGTCGAGCCGACGTCCAGCTTGTACTGCTCGCCCGTTAATGCCATCGCGACTTCCACGCCCGCAGCGCTTTGTGAGCCTTGCGAAGGCACGGTTATCTTGTCGATATTCGGCAGTTCCGGCGGTGTGGTCGTTGAGGCGTTATATATCTCCTCGGCAACCTGCCCCTGAATCAGGGCGCCCGTACCAAAACGGCGGCTGGTTTCGTCCGAGGAACTCCCGGCGTTCAGGCTTATCGGTGTGACGTTGAGATCTAAACGTGAGTCGCCAAACGGAACGGTTGACCATTGCAGTGGAGCTTTGATTTCAGTGAGTTCACTCAGGCCACTTTCGCCATCACGACCACGCATCGCCACAGCCCCTCGCGCCCAGGTCGCGGTTTTATCGGTCAACTGCTCCATCATGTTATCCACCTGGCGCAGCGTTCCCGCCTGCGGCGATTCAACCGGCAGATCGGTACGCGTGGTGCCCGGAGGTGCTGTTTGCGGATTTCGCGCCAGTTGGGCGACTTGCCACGGCATCGCATCGCCATACAGCGAGTTGGACGCCGTTTGCTGACTTTGCGGAGCGACGGTGTTTTTCGGGGTAAACGGATTATCCGCCAACGCCAGGCCGCCAAGGGTCGGTGCCGTGTCGCCACTGGTTCCTTGCAGGCCGACGAGTTTCCCTCGTGCGGTACGCAAATAGCTCATCGCCTGCTGGTGATTGCCATCGGCTTCGGCGACGCGCGCCAGTAACAGCAAGCGTTCTGGGGTTTCATCGTGACGTAATCCCGCCGACAACTGTTTGGCTTTCTCAACATCTCTGCTGGCGAGTGCGATATCAATTGCACCGGTGCGGGCATCCTGTTGCGGCGTGTCACGCGTCATCAGGTAGTCGTAAACCACGCCCGCTTCTTTGTTCATTTTTCCGGACTGATACAGACGCGCCATGGCAAACATCAGGTCGGTGTTTTGTGGGTCGCTCTGCATTGCACGGATAAGCTTGTCATACGCCGCCGCATAATTGCCCTGAGTACGCAGCTGATCAACTTCGTTGATCACATAACCATTGCGGATACTGGCCATTTGCGTTGGTGTGCTGCGCGACTGCAATTCTGGATTCGCAAGGAACGCCTGCGCTTCACGCCCGAGGCCAGCCTGGTTCAGCACGGCAATCTGGTCGCCGTAATCTCCGGCATTCCCCTGAACGCCACGACGCATGTTGTCGCGCACAATCGTCACAGCAGTAGTGACATCACCGGTTTGCGCCAGCATTTTCGCCAGTTTACCGGCGTCTGCCGGGCTTTGCGGTGGACGCATCGCCAGTGCTTTTAAGGTGTTAGCCGCAGCGACTGTGTCGCCTTGTGCGAGGTAGCGTTCCGCGACGGACATTTGCAGGTTGTAGTTCACACGCGCCGCCAGTGTGCGCATATCGCTGTTCTGGCTGGAGGCCGGAATGCGGGAAAGCAAAGTCTGCGATTGCTGCCAGGCGTTGTTTTCGCTGGCAAACAACGCGCCTGCATACAGTTCAGTATTGGAAGCGTTAGGCCGGAAAGACGCTGCCATCACGCTGCTGGCTTCGGCGGTGTTCCCCTGCTTCTGCAACTGACGCGCTAAATCAAGGCGCAACCATGGATCGGACGGGTAACGCGCCACGCCCTGCTGCAAAATAGCGATGGCTTGTTGTGGATTGCCATTTGCTGCGGCTTGCTGCGCCTGACGGCGAATCGGATCGGCAGGATTGCCGCCAGAAACACGCGGCTGCAATTTCGCCTGCAAGCTGGCGGGTAAAGTTTGCAGCATCGCCTGAGCTTCAGCGGTTTTGTTCTGCTCGCGTAACACGTAGTAGAGGTTTTCACGCGCCGTACCGTTATTCGGTTGCTCGGTCAGGATACCGCGCAAAGACTGCTCGGCGGCGGCGTAATCTTTGTTGTGGCGCTGAACATCAGCCCGGAACAATTTAGCCGAAATACCACGCTCGCCACTTTGTTGTGCCAGTGGCGCACTCAGCGCCAGCGCCTGGCTGATATTGCCTTGTTTGAACGCCGCCTGAGCGCTCGCCAGTTGCGCGTAAAAATCGGCGTCGTCGGCTTGCTGTTTGCGCTCGCCAGACTGATCGCCACCAAGACTCGCAGCACGATTCAGATATTGGGCCGCGGCAGTGTAGTCGCCCTTACGTTGTGCGATGTAGCCCATCCCGGCCAGCGCATCGGCGTCTTGCGGGTTGTCTTGCAGGACCTGTTCGAACTGTGTTTTTGCCACTTCGGTGTTGCCGCTATTCAGTGCGTTAAAACCTTCACCTTTCGCCGCACCACCAATGTTTTTCCGGTAGTGATCCTGGACCGCAGTATCTTTTGGATGGCGTTGCAGGAAGGTTTGATAATACTGTTCGTCACTGGCGGTTGGCCCGAGCCACAGCAGAGCCTGACGCAGTGATTTATCCGCATCCGAACTCCCGCTGGCCATATTTTGCAGGATATCGATCCCTTCACGACGCGTGCCTTCCTGGTAGGTCAGCACTTTGCCGAGCGCAATGCGCCCGCCGTTATCCTGAGGGTTTTGCGCGGCGAACTGGCGTAAACCGGCCACCGCTTGCGGATAGAGCGATTTATCCCCCGCCATGGTCAGATAATATTCTGGCGCAAGGCTCGGCGGTGGCTGGTCGCCATTAAACAAACTGCGCCAGGTAGCGAGGGCGGCGGGAATATTGCCGCTTCTGGCCTGCTGGCGCGCCAAATCCAGCTGTCCACGGGGGATTTGCTGAATTTGTTTGGCGTTATCCAGCGCCTGCAAATTGTTATCTTGCGGCGAAACTGACGCAAGGCGCTCGCGCCACTGGGCAGCACCTTTGATATCTCCGGCTTGCTGCGCCCATAACGCCATCAGGTACATCGCCTGGGTGTTATTGGCATCAACCATCAACACCTTTTGCAGCGCTTCTTTTGCCAGCTCGTCATGTGACTTTTCATGCCAGTAATTAGCCTGGTCAAATAACGCTTTTAACGCCGGATTATTATCCGCAGCCTGAGCGCCAAACGTCAGGCCGCCAAAGAAGCACAGAGTTAATAAGCGGCGGGCGGTTTTGTTTTTATGATTAATGTTTTTATCACTCATTGAGCACCACCTTACTTACCATCATCCTGAGGATTAAGACGTTTGTGTGCGCGTTTTTTCAGTAGGGCATACAAGCTCAGACCGATAACAGAAGCGAACAACAACCCTAAAATGGCCAGCAGTGCTGAATGCTGGTTGGCATACCAGACCACCATCATGTACCACGGCATCTGGCCGCTCGGGAATTGTTGTCCCACCCGGAAGCTACGTACCCCGTTTTCATCAGTAATGATGGTCGCGTCACCACGAATACCAGCGTTGATTCGGGCTGAGCCTAAGTCAGTTTGCAGTTTTGACAGCTCTTCATCGGTGCTGCCAATCGCCATCACCACCACGCGGTCGGGGCTCCACTGCGAACGGAAACTCACAAACCCGCGCCACGCTTCGTTAGACGAGAAGTAACGATCGGCGGCAATGCCTGTCGAGCCCCAGTCGCCTTCAATCCAGTGCTGCATTTTTTGCCAGACTGAACGTTCGCGAACGCCGAATGAATGCTCGTTGCTGGTAAATGGCGACTGAGCCAGTAGCGTCCGGTTAAAGCTGCTTTGATGAATGGTGGAAACAGAAAGCACGTGGCTTTGCTCAAGGCGTTGCAGGTTTGCGCCAGCGGTTGGCACGCCGAACATCACCGTGTTGTTGTTTAAAGAGGTACCCGTCGCGTTACCCGAACGGGCCGCCATATTCAGCAGGGTGCTGATTTCAGCCTCGCCTGGGTTTTCTGGCAGCAGCAACACGGTATGCCCAAAGTCAGCAAAGCGTGAGAACGGGAACGACGCACCGACGAAGTAAGAGAGGTTTGGCAGCAACGAGAAGTGACGCGTTTTGCTCAAATCAATCCATGAATCTTCGGAGATACGGCTCTTAATATTGTTATTGAGCAGCACGCTACACGGTGCCGATTCTTTGGTCTGGATGTTGAAGTACAACGACAACTGGTTGTCGCCGTAAATCAGGTACGGTTCCAGCGCCAGGTTGTACTCTTCCTGACGTGCATCGCCACCCACTTTGCGCCACAGAGTTTCGAGCGCGCCTTGCTTATTCACCGGCAGGTTGTGCAAGAAGGTGCCGTTGAGGGTCAGAGAGAGATATGAACGCTCTTCATCAATCCAGCTTTCTGTCGGGAAGCGATAGCCGATTTTCACCGGGATCGTGTCGCCATCCCACAAGAACAGATCCGGTGCGGCGCGGAATGCCACGCTTAATGGCTCGTGCCAGATACCAGTTGCGGTGAGGCTTTGGTCTTTACGCATCAATTCGGAGAGGCGTACCGGGCGTTCAGTGCTAATCCAGCGCGGGGCGTCATAAGCTTTACTCACCGGGATAGTCTGGTTTTCAACGGCGAGGCTGGCGGTCTGGAGATTAAATTTCCCCTGGGTTAACCGCCATGCGGCGGCGCGCAATTGCTGATCGGAATTCCCCACCACCAACAGCAACTTATAAACCGGATTGCCTGGGTTATCGATAATTTGCAGCATCGGTTTTTGCGTTTCTGGCAAGGTCAGGCCGCCAATTTGCTCGCCGGGCTTGCCAAACAGAATGCCGTTTTTCTCAGGCAGTTTGTCGTTTAACGCATTAAAGGAGATGCCGCGATAGTCCGCCTCGATGCCTAACCAGGAAGCCACCAGCGCTGCGGCGCTCACTTGTTCAGGCAGCGTTTTTGCCGGGAAAGCAAACTCCACAGAAGCCGGAGTCATCTGCATTGCGTCAAAGAATGGGCGTGGGAAATGGCTGAGGTCAGAGCCGATATTCAGCTGCTGGCCTTCCAGATCCAGCCGCGTGTTCGGCATGATGGTGACCTGATATTTATCAGACAGGTCACGCAGACATAGCAACGCATCACCATCGTTGATCTTAAAGCTGATGTTGTTGCTCGACACCACCATCGCCGCCGGGATTTCCAGCTGATAGTTGGAAACATCGCTGTCGGCAGAACCCAACGGTACCGTCCCCAAAGGCTGACCGTTCATCATCAACTGCAAGGTGGTATTGCGTGCCGCCATCGCCGGAGAGACTTTCAGATTCAGGAACAGCTGTGCGTTGGTGATCACCTGATCGGCGGGCAACGTGAAATCAATACCCGCCTGTAACTGCCCGCCACTGAGCATCACGCCGCGTGGTTGACCCATTTGTGCCACCGTAATGCTGCTACTGTTCCCCGGTGTGAATACCGAAGGCGTTGCTGGTGCCACTGCCGGAGCAGGGACGGGGTCAGGCAGTGCATCGGGCGCTGCTTCTGGTGCAGGGGCAGTTTCCGGCACAGACGCTGCGTCTTGTGCAAAAGCCGCGTCAGGCGCAGGTAAATCCAGCGGGATTTGCGACTCCACCGCAGTGGTGTCTTCCGCCATAACGGGTGAAGCCATCACCGTTAACGCGAGCAATAACTGGCAAAGCTTAAGACTCATCCCTTTCATGCAACGTTGTCCTCGCCAGCGGCTTCCATACGTCTTGCTTCTTCCTGACGCAGACGGCGGTTTTCACGCCGCGATTTGAACGTCAGCCAGAACAGGTCAAACACACAACGAATAATGATCATCAGGGAACGGAAAGGGTTGTCCTGCGGTTTTGGCGGACGGATCCACGCATCAGCACGCGACAGCACCACTCGCACCAGTTCACGACGCTTTTCGAGTGGGATCTCTTCAAACATCAGGCGAATGGCTTGCTCATCGCAGGCGATGACTTTCACCGGAATGCTGATAGAGCCGGATTTCAGCTGCAGCTCGATTTCTTCGATTTCATCGGTGAGATGGCGGTCATCTGGCACCGCTATCTGGCAGCCGCCCATCGACAAATCGATGGTGTTACTGCGGGAAGATATTCCGCTGGCGTAGTGAATAACTACCGGAACATCGACATCAATACGGATAGTTTTACGCGTCTGGCGCGTTTCACGGGCCACCGCAATCGCCGCCAGCAGGAACACCAGGCTGTATAATCCCCAGCCGACGTTCAGCGCGATAACATTCGGGTCAACGCCAAAGTAGTCATGAGCACAGGCGCGCACAATCCCGGCGATGATCGCCACCGCCAGCAGCACCGCGATAATCACATGTGGACGCACCACGCTGAAATCGAAGTAGCCGACGTTGAGCAACGCGCCTTTATCGGTCACGTTAAACTTGCCGCGTTTTGGGAACAACATGGTGATAACCGTCGGCAGAACCAGGTGGAAGGCCAGCACCATGTCATAAATCTCGCCCCAGAAACTGTAGCGGAAGCGCCCGTTCATGCGGGAGTTGAGATAAATGCTCAAGATCAGGTGCGGCAACGCGTAAGCAAAGATCAGGCTCGCGGAGGAGTGAATGATATTCAGGTTAAACAGTAAGTACGCCAGCGGCGCGGTAACGAACGCCACACGCGGCAAGGCAAACTGGAAATAGAGCATCGCACTGAGATAACAGCAGCGTTGCTGCCAGGTCAGGCCCCGACCAAACAGCGGGTTATCCATACGGAAGATTTGCGTCATAC
This sequence comes from Buttiauxella sp., assembly GCF_049686335.1. Taxonomy (NCBI): domain Bacteria; kingdom Pseudomonadati; phylum Pseudomonadota; class Gammaproteobacteria; order Enterobacterales; family Enterobacteriaceae; genus Buttiauxella; species Buttiauxella sp. The sequence goes on from NZ_JBAVHX010000034.1 coordinate 148,811, forward strand.
CACGCGCCCAGCGCGTACGCTGAATCACGTGTAGAACCAGACGTTCTGTCGCAAGCCCAGCGGCCAGCGGAATATCGAGGAAAGCGGATTTCCAGCCCAGGCGCTGCATTTTCAGTGCGGTGTGCGCATCTTCAGTCACGGTTTCGACTGCAAAGCCGCCAATTTCTTCTAGCGCGCTACGGCGAATAACGGCACAGGATCCGCAGAAGAAAGTCGCGTTCCAGTTATCGTTGCCTTGCTGAATTGGGCCGTAGAACAGCGACCCTTCGTTCGGGATATTTTGCCCGCCCGATAAGTTACGCTCGAAGGGATCCGGTGAATAGAAGTAGTGCGGCGTCTGTAACAGCGCCAGTTTCGGATCCTTCAGGAATGCTCCCACCGTCGCTTGCAGGAATATGCGCGTCGCAACGTGGTCACAGTCAAAGACGGTTATCAGCTCACCTTTGGTGAGTTTCATCGCATGGTTAAGATTACCGGCTTTGGCGTGCGAGTTATCATTACGCGTGATGTATCCCACCCCCACGTCGGCGGCAAACACCGCAAACTCGCGACGTTTACCATCATCAAGCAGGTAGATTTTTATTTTATCCCGCGGATAGTCGATACATTGCGCGGCCAGCACGGTATCACGCACCACATCGAGGCTTTCGTTATAACTCGGGATATAAACATCCACCGTCGGCCATTTCGAGGTGTCATCCGGCAAAGGCACAATTCCCCTTTTTAATGGGAATGAGGTTTGCAGATAGCTCAGTAATAAGATGACCCAGATATACAGCTCAGCCAAAAATAACCCTACGCCGAGAATGGCTTCAATTTCTGAATTAAAATGCAGGGTTTGAGTTGCACGAAAATAAATATAACGCGTCGACATCAGGACCGAAACGAGCATCATGATTATCGACACGCTGTGCTTTTTGCTGAAGCCTAATAAAAACAGAATAGCGAGGCTGATAAAGCCAAAGAGATACTGCTTCTGGCTGTCCATAGGCGTAATGATGATCAGCACTGCTATTGGCGCCAACACCAATAGCAGTAAATAGAACAGGACCTTTTTCATAGGACATCCTGGATGATTGTCAGAAATTTGATGTTCTCAAGGCGGTATGTACCGCGCCATCACCAATTTTAATGCCGAGAACACCCGCGACTCTTTTACTGATCAATTCAATATCAAAAGCCGCAGCAGAGGCCGGGCTGAAATCGAATATTGATTGCTGAGAAGCGTTGGCTTCAGCCACACTTTCGTCGCGGTTAATCACGCCAAGCAGACGATCACCAAGACGTTGTTGCATAAACGCCGTGACATCGCGGCTAATATGGCGGCGGTTATCACTTTGGTTAAGAACAAAATAATATCCGGCTTTATTATTGAGCGGTTCGCCAATGAGACGGTGATTTTCAATATGCGGTAACAATGACAGCGAAGCGGTATCTGCCAGCATGGTCACCAGATGCAAATCGGCCAAATGCGATACCGCTTTCAGCGCAGGATTAGGGCCTGGCGGGAAATCAGCAATAATCACAAGGCCTGGATAGTTCAGTAAGGTGCTTAATCCACGCATCAGGAAATGGCTGTCGGTGCTCAGGCGGTGCTCAAACTCCAACCGCTGATCTTCGGTGACATCGCCATACGGCAGCACGAACAAATTGCTACCGGCAGTCAGCACCGACTGGCTCCAGTCTGCGGATTCGATGGCTTTTGCCACATAGCCACGGCCATCGGATAAAGGCACCCCAAAATGCAGGCGCAGCGCATTTTGTACATCAAAATCAATGGCTAATACTTTGCTACCCGCGCGAGCTAACGCATACGCCAGGTTGGCGGTAACCGTGGTTTTTCCTACTCCGCCTTTTGGCGAGCAAACACACACTAGCGGCATGACGCAATCATCTCCAGCAACGGTTGCAGCGGTAAGTCTTTAGCGGGATGGTTCCGCGCCGTATTCCCTTTGGCTGCGAACAGTTTGTCAAAACGCACTGGCTCTGTTTTTACCGGTGCAGAGGCCTGCGGCGCTGAAACAGCGGCAGGTTTCACGGTGTCGTATATGGGTTCTTGTGTTGGTTCTTTTAACGGTTCAATAGCGGGTTCTGGTTGCGCGACGACCGGCGCAAGTTGTTCAAACAACGTCGATGTGGTGTGTTGCGTATGCTCGCTTTGAAAGATCTCAGCTTTGGTTTCAGGCAGTGCGCTTTGCAGGCTATTCAGAATAGAACCCTGAGACGCAGAGTTACTAATAGGTTGCGCCGACATCGGTCTGAAATGACTCGCATCAAACTCATCAGCCTTGACCGCCTGCGGGACAGGCACGGCAATACTTCCGGCATGGGAAAGCACTGAACCGTCATCTTCAGTATTCATTAACTGTTTGATTATCGCCCAGTTGCTGGCATCCGACTGTTGGTTTTGCGCCGACATATCTTTGAAGTCGATAGCGCCAGTGCGAGTCTTATCCTTGAATCGCTGCAAATCATCATAGTTTTTCATTGCGACACTCATGATTTGTAAGACAATTGAATTTGATGCATGAATATAATCAAACTAAACCGTGACTATTAGAACATCATTGTGGGTAATTAATTTGGCTTATTGACTTCATGAATTGCTAATAATTGCACTGCGTTATCATTCGGGTTTTTATTATTCATTTTTCGGGAAAACGACTGCATTTCAAGCCAATATATAGGCACAGATGGTCTTATCTCCATCTTTTTTTCTTATTAATGCCATGCTAAGCATGAAACCGATTAGATTTTGGATTGAGAGATATTTAAAACTACCACTTAAAAGGTAGCAGCTTTCTTTTGTGATTTCACACACATAAACATCATTTATCGATTTCTGATATTTCGCGGAAGAAATTAACATTAATGGCAGGGTTTTAAGAGCACATATATTCGGGTAGCGGATGAATGTACCGACGTGAGCTGGTTTTTTATCGCGACATAAAATTCAGGCCGGCGGATGGCGCTTCGCTTATCCGCCCTACGATAACAGGACTCGCAGTGACGCCCTTGTTCCCGGTTTAAATCCTGGAGCTTCCATGCTCCCAATCGTCCTACCGAATTTCCCCGTTCTCATCCTGATCAACAGCGAAACAAGCCACCAATTGCCCACCGTACTCTTTGAGTTGAGGTTGCAACTGCGTGCACGGCCCGAAACGGCGACGGCAGCGGGCGTTGAACGCGCAGCCCGGAGGCGGGTTCAGCGGGCTTGGCAGCTCGCCGGTGAGTTTAATACGCTCGCGTCGGTCGTCCGGGTTCAGGCGTGGTGTGGCAGATAACAGCGCCTGAGTGTACGGGTGGCGCGGGTTCGAGAAGATCTGGTCTTTGGTGCCCTTCTCCACGCAACGGCCTAAATACATCACCATTACTTCGTCGGCGATGTGTTCCACCACCGACAAATCGTGAGAGATGAACACGTACGACAGCCCCATCTCCTGCTGCAAATCCATCATCAGGTTGAGAACCTGCGCCCGCACGGAAACGTCGAGCGCGGAGACAGGTTCATCGGCGATCACCACGTCCGGGTCAAGCATCAGACCACGGGCGATAGCGATACGCTGGCGCTGGCCGCCGGAGAACATATGCGGGTAGCGGTCGTAATGTTCGGTTTTCAGTCCAACTTTCGCCATCATCGCCAGCGCTTTTTCACGGCGTTCGGCTTTGCTCAACGTGGTGTTGATTTGCAGCGGCTCTTCAAGAATTTGCCCCACTTTTTTACGTGGGTTCAGCGAGCCGTACGGGTTCTGGAACACGATCTGGATTTTCTGGCGACGCAGCTTTTCGGCCGTTTCGTCAGGTTTGAGCAGATCCTGGCCCTGGTAGTAAAGCTCGCCACCGGTCGGGATTTCGATCATCGTCAGCAAGCGGCCCAGCGTGGATTTACCACAGCCAGACTCGCCCACCACCGCCAGCGTTTTGCCGCGTTCCAGCTCAAACGATACGCCGTCGAGCGCTTTCACCAGGCGTTCCTGGCCGAAAATGCCTTTCTTCACCGGGTAGTGTTTTTTCAGGTCGATGGCCTGCAACAGAGGTTGCGCAGTGGCCTTATCGGTACTCATAGCGTTGGCCTCCCGGCATCATCGAGTGGGTAGTGGCATTTGGACTGACGCCCGTTGTCCACCATGTTCAGTTCTGGTTCTTCTGTGCGGCATCGGTCGGTCGCATACGGGCAGCGTGGGTTGAGCAGGCAACCGTTCGGGCGATCATATTTACCCGGAACCACACCCGGCAGTGAGGCCAGACGCGCTTTGTCCTGCGCAAACTCAGGCAACGCACGCAGCAGCGCCTGAGTGTACGGGTGGCGTGGCGCACGGAAGATATCGTGCGAAGCCCCCGTTTCCACCACTTGCCCGGCGTACATCACGATGATTTTATGCGCCGCTTCAGCCACCAGCGCGAGGTCATGGGTGATAAGAATCAGCGCCATGTTCTCTTTTTGCTGAAGTTCCAGTAACAGCTCAATGATTTGCGCCTGGATGGTCACATCCAGCGCGGTAGTCGGTTCATCCGCAATCAGCAGCTTAGGACGACAGGCAATCGCCATCGCGATCATCACGCGCTGGCTCATACCGCCGGAAAGCTGGTGCGGGTAAACATCCAGACGCGAAGCCGCATCGGGAATACCGACCAGGTTCAGCAGGTCGATGGCACGTTGACGACGGGTACTTTTGTTGCCGCCCTGATGCACCTTGATCGCTTCCATAATCTGGAAACCCACGGTGTAGCAAGGGTTGAGGCTGGTCATTGGATCCTGGAAGATCATCGCCACTTCGGCACCGACCAGGTTACGGCGTTCTTTCTCAGAAATCTTTTGCAGATCCTGGCCGTTAAATTCCAGTTTTTCCGCCATCACGCGGCCTGGGTAATCAATCAATCCCATAATCGCCAGCGAGCTGACCGATTTACCGGAACCTGATTCCCCCACAATACCGACAACTTCGCCCTGATTTACGCTGTAACTCACGCGGTCTACGGCACGGAACGGTGTCTTTTCGTCGCCGAAATGCACCGATAATTTATTTACATTCAATAACGCCATTACGTAGCCCTTTACTGCTTGAGTTTAGGATCGAGTGCATCACGCAGCCCGTCACCCATCAGGTTAAATGCCAGCACCGTCAGCAGGATGGCGACACCAGGGAAGGTGACCACCCACCAGGCACTTTGTGCGAACTGCAACACGTCGGAGAGCATAGTGCCCCACTCTGGTGTTGGCGGTTGCGCACCCATGCCGAGGAAGCCGAGCGCGGCCATATCGAGAATGGCGTTAGAGAAGCCCAGAGATGCCTGCACGATAAGCGGTGCCAGGCAGTTCGGTAAAATGTTGATGAACATCTGGCGCATTGAGCTTGCGCCCGCCACGCGAGAGGCCGTCACATAGTCACGGTGTACTTCCACCAGCACCGCGCCACGCGTCAGTCGCACATAGTGCGGGAGCGCAACGAAGGTCAGCGCCAGTGAAGCGTTGACGATCGACGGGCCGAAGATTGCCACCAGTACCAACGCCAACAACAGGCTTGGCAATGCCAGCATGATGTCGACGATACGCATGATGATGTTGTCGATAAGACCACCGAAGTAGCCTGCAATCAGACCGAGCACCACGCCCATAATCAGCGACAGCACCACAACCAGGCAGCCGACCAGCAGCGACAGGCGCGCGCCATACATCAGGCGAGCCATAATATCGCGGCCTACGTCGTCAGTACCGAGCAGGAACTGCCAGCTGCCACCATCCTGCCAGACCGGCGGGTGCAGCAGTGAGTCACGGAACTGTTCTGCCGGGCCGTGTGGCGCGAGCACGTTGGCAAATATTGCGATTAAGATCATCACGGTGACATACACCAGGCCGATGACCGCCCCTTTGTTACGTTTAAAGTAATGCCAGAATTCCTGGAACGGCGTCATTGGAACTGGCGCCGCGACCACCTTACTTACAGTGGCTGGTTTTTCAGTTACTTGCGTCATGATGGCCCCTTATTTCTTATGGCGTATACGCGGGTTCACCACGCCGTACAGTAAGTCGACTATCAGGTTAACGAGGATAATCATCGTCGCTACCAACAATACGCCGCCCTGTACTACCGGGTAGTCACGACGTTGCAATGCATCAATCAACCAGCGGCCAAGGCCCGGCCAGGAGAAGATGGTTTCCGTCAGGATCGCGCCTGCCAGAAGGGTACCAACCTGCAGGCCGATAACCGTCACCACTGGCAGCATGGCGTTGCGCAGCGCATGAACCACAATCACGCGCATGCGAGTCAGGCCCTTCGCGCGAGCGGTACGGATGTAGTCTTCACCGAGCACTTCCAGCATTGACGAGCGGGTCATACGCACGATAACGGCCAACGGAATCGTACCCAGCACGATGGCGGGCAGAATCATATGCGCTACGGCGTCGATGAAGTCACCCGGCTCGCCCCAGATGGCGGTATCTATCAACATAAAACCGGTGAGTGGCAAGGTGTCGTCGAGGAATACCGTATCGCTGACGCGCCCGGATACAGGGGTGAGGTTCCAGTAAACGGAAACCAGCATGATTAACATCATACCCCACCAGAAAATAGGCATTGAGTAGCCTGTCAGCGCAAGGCCCACAGAAGTGTGGTCAAACACGGAACCACGTTTCACCGCAGCCAGCACGCCAACCGGAATACCCACGGCAACGGCAAACAACATCGCGCAGACACCGAGTTCCATGGTTGCTTTAAAGCGCGGTACGAACTCGTCCCAAACTGGGAGACGGCTTTTTAACGAAATGCCCAGGTCGCCGTGCATCACACCCCAAATGTAATGGATGTATTGCTGCCACATAGGCTTGTCGAGGCCAAGTTCAGCCAACAACTGAGCATGACGTTCAGGAGAGATACCGCGCTCACCGGCCATAATCATCACCGGGTCACCGGGAATCATGTGCACGAAGGCGAAGGTAAGAAGGGTAATACCGATAAAAGTGGGGATAACTAGCCCCAGACGTCGGAGGATGAACTGCAACATAACCCGGATTCTCTGTAATCTCCCGCCCTAACCCTCATTTTACAGGCCACAGGTGCGTAGGCTTCACTCAGTCACCCCAGTCACTTACTCAAGTAAGCTTCTGAGGATTCCCGAGCTTGCCGCCTTCCTGCAACCAGAAATCTGACGGTTAGCATAAATTGAGGCGGGATTGTATTGCTCACATATCAAAAGACACCACTCTCACCCTAACCCTCTCCTAAGAGGGAGAGGGGATTTTTCTCCTTCTCCCCCAGGAGAAGGTCGGAATGAGGGCGGCGCTTAAAGTCAGAAAATTACTCTACTGACACGTTCTCAAAGTGGTGTTTGCCCAATGGGTCAACCACGTAACCTTTCACTTCTTTGCGCACTGGCTCGTAAACCGTGGAGTGAGCAACGATCAGTGCCGGAGCCTGGTCATGCATCACTACCTGAGCTTGCTTGTACAGTTCGATACGCTTGTTGTGATCGTCTGTCGCACGTGCAGGCTGAATCAGGTCTTCGAACGGCTTGTAGCACCAGCGAGAGTAGTTAGAACCATCTTTTGCCGCTGCACAGCTGAACAGGGTGGCGAAGAAGTTGTCCGGATCCCCATTGTCACCGGTCCAGCCCATCATCACAGCCTGGTGCTCACCTGCTTTAGCGCGTTTCAGGTACTCGCCCCACTCGTAGGTTACGATTTTGGCAGTCACACCCACTTTCGCCCAGTCAGCCTGAATCATCTCAGCCATACGGCGAGCGTTCGGGTTGTATGGACGTTGTACTGGCATTGCCCACAGATCAACGGTGAAGCCGTCAGCATGGCCTGATTCTTTCAGCAACGCTTTCGCTTTCTCAGGATCGTAGGTGTAGTCTTTCACGTCATCGTTGTAACCCCACATAGTCGGTGGGATCAGGTTTTTAGCCGCAGTACCTGCGCCCTGATAAACCGCTTTGATGATCGCTTCTTTGTTCACCGCGTAAGTCAGCGCCTGACGCACTTTCACGTCATCAAACGGTTTCTTCTCGGTGTTGAAGGAGAGGTAACCCACATTCAGGCCAGCCTGTTCCATCAAATTGATGCTCTTGTCTTCTTTCATACGAGCGATGTCTGCCGGATTTGGATACGGCATAACCTGGCACTCGTTTTTCTGCAGTTTGGCGTAACGCACAGAAGCATCTGGAGTGATAGAGAACACCAGACGGTCGATCTGCGGTTTAGTACCCCAGTAGCCTGGGAATGCTTTGTACAGAATGCGGGAGTCTTTCTGGTATTGCAGCAGCTGGAACGGACCGGTACCGATTGGGTTCAGGTCAGTTTTTTCCGGCGTGCCGGCTTTCATCATGTTGTCAGCGTATTCTTTAGACAGGATGGAGGCGAAGTCCATCGCAAGGTCTGCCAGGAATGGTGATTCTGGACGCGTCAGCACGAACTGAACGGTTTTGTCGTCCACTTTCTTAATTTCGCTGATCAGGTCAGATAAACCCATGCCTTCAAAGTATTCGTAGCTGCCGCCAGAAACTTTATGGTACGGGTTGTTGGCGTTTTTCTGACGATCAAAAGAGAACACAACGTCGTCAGCATTTAAGTCACGCGTTGGTTTGAAATCTTTATTGTCCTGCCACTTCACGCCCTGGCGAAGATGGAAGGTATACGTTTTACCGTCTTCACTCACTTCCCACTTTTCAGCAAGGCCAGGGATGATTTCGGTGGTGCCGGTTTTGAACTCAACCAGACGGTTATAAATTGGTACTGAGCTCGCATCGTACGTAGTACCAGAGGTGAACAGCTGAGGGTTAAAACCTTCTGGGGAACCTTCTGAGCAATAAACCAGGGTTTTTGCCTGAACGCTAGCTGCTACGGTCAGTGCCACCAGGCTCAGACCAAATTTCAGCATCCCTGACTTCTTCAAGGAAAGACTCATTCTTCTGCTCCGTTGTGAGATGTGTTGTTTTTATCCGTTAGACCTTTGTTATTTGAGTGCGGTCTGTTCGGTGTGCCCGGAGGCGATGGTGAGGCCAGGTGTTCCCTTCGTCAGGCTAGCTGTGTGGTAGTGCGGACTGTCCATAATTTGCCCCTCACGCCCTACAATCTGTCAATAGATGAGTAAAACGTCAATATAGGTAACGGGGATTTACAACCGAGGTGAGAAACGGCGAACAAAGTTAAAAAAAAGCCAGTTACTCTATTTCCAGCAGGGAAATTTATGCTACTGCCAGGTTTCTAGAATATTGCACTGCTTAAAAGACAAGCGACAGCTGTAATCAGTTGTGTCATTTCTGTAAAATTTATTGCCGAATGCTGATTATCTGAACGATATGTTTTGTGATCCATGTCTCCTACAGCGAATCATGCTGGGTTGAAACATAAGCATCGGGGTAAAAATCCACTATTTTCCATAACAAAATACGATGGAAAATGTCACAAAATCGGCCTCACGAGGTTGATACAACGTAAACGGAAACGTAATCCCACTTTTGTTCAATAAACACCCGGTAAAATGCTGATCTTGAAGCGCGGGTTTAAATTTAATAAATAGAGAGAACACTTTTTCAGTCCTCCATTAAAACAGCAACAATTAAATATAAATAACGAACACAATTCATTTCAATAATCAATTAAATTATTAAATCTATTTTTAGACAGTAATTAATACGTCCTTTGTTGGACAAAATGCAATAACCCTTGACCAGAAAATACCATTATTAATATTATTGAATCTTTCCGCCGGAAATTAATATGTATTCATACAAGGATTGTATTAACAATAGAATATTACTTATTCTTATGAGTGGCCTATTCTCCGTCTGCTTACTTTCAGGATGCGAGGATGCACAGCAGGACGCCTCAGCCAGCGCCACGCCCACTCAGGCGCACCCCAAAAACGCGCAATGCTACACCTCACCGAAGATCCCAGTGAATATTCAGTATGGGTCATATCCATACTGGGGCGATAACCCCACTGAGAATAATATTCACAATCACCAGACAGAACTTTCAGAGATAGAAAAAAGTCAGGATAAAACATTAGTCTATTATTCTCTCGCGATTATTATTCAGGCCGATAAAGCGACAGAGATGGTGAGCAAAGAAACGTTTATCCCGCAAGAGGCACAATTAGAGGTGACGGCGCTCAACTCGCTGATTGCACAGGCGCAAGAATGTTATAAAGCCGCGCCACCTTCAAACAACGCCAGCCTTATTCGTTACAGCTTCCTGCTCGACTCCGCTAACCAGTACAGCAAATTTGTCGCAGAGCGCATTCAGCGCCAACAGAATAAGGTTGCTTATAGCGAAGGGGAAAAGGCTCAAATTGGCGGGATGACCGAATGGATGGTCAAAGGCTCGGCGGGAAGAGTGATTCGGGCGTATAACCGGGTGGTCAGTAGTTTTAATGAGTTGAGCTAGCCTGCGAGCGTTGTGTCGGATGGCGCTGCGCTTATCCGACCTACAACCTCCTTCGGAGCTTCTCATCCTCTGTAAACTCCAGACGTAAAAAAGCCCAACCTTGCGGTTGGGCTTTCTTGAATTTGGTCGGCGAGAGAGGATGACTTGTCACTGCGTGACGCGCCCTGCGGGCCGTTGCTAAAGCAACGTTGTCTCGCTGCGCTCGGCTCAAACCTCCTTCGGAGGTTCTCATCCTCTGTAAACTCCAGACGTAAAAAAGCCCAACCTTGCGGTTGGGCTTTCTTGAATTTGGTCGGCGAGAGAGGATTCGAACCTCCGACCCACTGGTCCCAAACCAGTTGCGCTACCAAGCTGCGCTACTCGCCGAATGCGGAGCGCATCTTACTGCGCACCGTATTCACCGTCAATCCCTGATACCTAAAATTATATCTGTTTGATTTAATTTCAAGCATATGTGACGAAAAAGTTACTGCGCAGCCTTCTGCGGCACATGACACCAGTTGTTATTCTGGTTAATACCGCCGTCTGGAGAAGTGTATCCCAGGCATCCCAAAATAGTGTCATACAGCTCAACGTGACGGTGCGGCACTTTCATTTTCGCTTGTTCCTGCATGTGCTCGAACTCACGTGCGCGGTCCGGGTTTTCCAGATATTTATCGGAAGCCCACACTAACAACGGAACACGGAATTGCTCAGGCGGTGCCATTTTACGTGGCGTGCCGTGCAGGTGCTTCTTCTCATCAATCGATTCGCCGTGATCCGAGGCGTAGAAAATAATCGCCCGCTTATCACGCAGCTGGGAAATCACGCTATCCAGCACCGTATCGGTATAGAGCACGGAGTTATCGAATGCGTTAATCAACTGCTCCTTGCTGCACTCGGAATCAATACTGACGCACTCCGGAGCCCATTTCGCAAAGCTACGCGGATAACGTTGCACGTAAGAGAAGTGCGAACCTTTGGTGTGCAGCACAATCAGATGCTTGCCATCAGGATGCTTGTCAACCGAACGCTTCATCTCTTCAACCAGCAACATATCGTCGACCTGTTTGCCACTGTTACGCGGCTCAGCGGCGATTTGCTCACGATAAGAGAAGTTATCTGCCATGGTGTTGCCGTAGAACCACACTTCACTTTGCATCGCAAACAGCTCGGAGCTAAAGCCCAGTTGCTTGAGTACGGCAAATACGTTTTGCTCTTTTAACGTCCGCTGCGGGTTATCTTCCGCCCCACCTTCACGCACAAACATGCAGCGCAGCGAAAGTTTGGTCGCGGTATCGCAGGACTCCCCACGGAAGGCGACGAGGTTTTTCTCTTTGGCGAGTTTTGGCGTGGTATCACGGTCATAACCCAAAATACCCATGTGATCCCAGCGAGTAGTTTCACCAATCACAAACACCACGTAGGTATCATCCAACTCTTTCGGCGCGACATAGGTGAACTTCTTCGCTGGGTTCATCAGCGAGTTGTTATCGGTCGATTCATCGGCCTGAGCCCAGGCAAAAAGACCTAAAGCGGAAACCCAGTTAGATGGCAGATAGGAGTTAGCGACCACACCGCCATAGCTTGGCATATCAACGGTGGAGCGTTTCTCAGAGCGGTTTTGTTGTTTATCCAGTAAACGCAATGGCGCCCACACCATCAGCCCTGCCAGCAGCACAATCGCTACGTTCTTGATGCGATGACCCGGTGTTTTTAACTGCTGAAGCAGCGTGTCACGCGTGTTACTACCCCAAATTAATGCGAGGGGCACGACGCTGACCAGAATCATCCACATCACAAACTGATAGCCGACAATTTCTTTAGAAAGGTCGATATCGGTGGTCATTACTGAAGCAATGATCCCGTAGCCAATGACGACGTTAAGTAACGTCATGTAGTAACTGGCGGCGACAGAGAACACCACAATCACAGAGGCGAGGATTCGCCATACCATGCGGCCAAACAGCGACATCATACGAAGTAAAAAGAAAGTGACCAGCACGCATGCCGCTATTTCAGCCAGCATGGAAAATGCTTTTAAGCCACTAAATTCCCGAATGAATCCTTCAAAACGATGGTAAAAAACTGAAAGATTTAAAAATAGCCCGATGTACACCGCTAACAGTAAGCACAGCTTCTGCTGGGTCATCGATTTTACGTAATTCATGCAGTTGTCCGAAGAAATAATGCTAAAGAAGAAATGTCATAAACATCACTCAGACTCTACTTAACTTATAAAATTCTGAATGATGGAAAAATAAAGTCCGAAACAGGACGATTCTTAGCCGTTTTTTGGCGGGAATTAGTAGAGCATAGGGAGGAGAAAAAGTATCGGCAAAAATCGTGATCCGATATGTTGTTTACATATCTTAAGCCTGATTGACCTTATTAAAAGGCATAACAATAAATAGACGCCACAACTTTGTTGTGGGACAGAAGAGCCATTAAGGGTGATGCGAAGGGGAAATCATGTTGTCATTGGAAGAACGCGCACGCCGGTATGCCGCTAAGGCACATGCAGCATGCGATCAGCGCCGCAAATATACACTTGAGCCCTATATTGTTCATCCCGCTGCGGTGGTGGAGCTGGTCAGAAGCGTATCGCCGGTTGAGGAGATGCTTGCGGCTGCCTGGCTTCACGACACGGTAGAAGACACCGGCAGCACGATTATCGATATTCAGGAACACTTCGGGCCAGACGTCGCGTCGCTTGTCGCCATGGTGACGAACCCCGAACAGATCCCCGGCACCAACCGCATGGCGCGTAAACGCGCCCATTTCCTGCATACCGCCAATGCCAGTTGCGAAGCACAAACCATCAAACTTGCCGACATCATTGATAACACGCGTGAAATTTTACGTTATGACCCGCATTTTGCCCGCGTCTATCTGATTGAAAAACGTATTCAATTGGCAGGTTTGCAACGGGGGAATGAGACGTTAAGGATTCAGGCGGAAGGTATTATCGAACAGGGGATTTCACAATTAATGATGCCGCCGTATAACGTCCCGGCGGCATGGTTTGCGGCATTAATGGCTCGCTATCAAGCGTGAGCTTCTTGCAGAACTTCTCGTGCTGGCTGGCGGATGGTTGTGGAAATCGCCAGGGACAAAATTAGCAGTGCGAAGATTACGCAGAAGGTGACGTAGAAACCACCGAACACTGAGGCGATAATCGAACCACAGATGCTGCCGATACCGAAGCCCAGGTAAATCACACCGTAGTTTTTAGTCAGGTTATTCAGACCAAAGAACTCACTCACCAGGGATGGGTAAACGGTGATGGTGCCGCCGAAGTTAAAGGCCACACAAGCGATCGCTGCAAAGAAAGTCGCTTCGTTCAGTGGGGCGAACAGCAGTGCCGCCATACCGACTAAAGAGATGACCTGGCCGATAGTGATAACGCGGATGCGGGCAATTTTATCGGACAGAATGCCGAGCACTAAACGACCGCTCAAGTTAGCGATGGCGATAACCGTTACCGCGTTAGCCGCAGATTCAGCCGTCAAATGCACCATGCCTTGCGCGATATCTTTTGCTACACCAATCACATACAAACCACTCATGCAGGCGGTCAGGAACATAATCGCCAGCATCCAGTACTGTGGCTGACGCATAGACTCTGCCAGGGTGTAATCTTTTTCAGCCACGCCGCTCGCTGTTTTCACTTCCTGCAGTGGCGCATCTTTCATCAGCATTGAGCCGAACAGAATCATCACCATCGCCAGTCCGCCCCAAATCATAAAGGTGCTTTCCAGACCGACTGTCGCCAGCAAATGCGTGTCGATGTATTTGAAACCTAAGCTACCGAGGCCATATGAACCGATGGCAAGTGCGGAAATCAGACCTTTACGCTCCGGGAACCACTTCACGCAATTGGAGAGCGTTATCAGGTAACCTGCGCCATCAGCCAGACCCACCAGCACACCGGCGCTCAGCCACAACATCAGCAGATTATCGGAGTGAGCGGTCAGGAAGAAGCCGACACCCAACAGCACGCCCGCCGCCATCGTCACGTTACGTACACCAAAACGTTCCTGCAGTTTACCCGCCACTGAGGAGGAAATCGCAAGGCCGAGGCTTAACAGACCAAAGGAGAAAGCGACCTGGCTGATTGGCTCACCCAGTTTTTGCGACAGCGCGCTATTAAACAGACTCCAGGTATAAACGGAACCCAGTGCGAACTGAGTAATGATGGTGCCGATCAGAGTTAACCAGCGAGTACGGTTGTAGTTGGCATTATTCATGGCAGATGTCCGCAAAATTTAAGAGAAATCTTCTGCCGATAAGAGTAACGAAGTGCATTTTATTCCAGGAGAAAAAGGCATGAGATGCACTCAGGCCGGAATGAAATGCCACTGAGAGGGAATGAATGACCTGGACGTTCAATTAAAAACTTGAACAGTTAGTGGTTACTATCAATATACAGCGCGTAAACACTGATAATTAAATGTTAAATATCCCAACTCAAGGTTAAATGAATGATCAGAAGCGCGCACTCACTCCAAGATTATAAATATAGGCCTCGCCCGTGGTTAAACCTTCGGCTTGCGACATAGATGCAAACGCCGCCATATTTTTACCGATTGGCATATCCGCACCAACGGTCACATCCATCCAGTTGCTATCCTGACCCGACGCAGCATTCGCTTTCTGCCCTGACTGGGCTTTCCACAAGTTTTCACCATACTGATGGTTGTAGCTCACCTGTGCCCACGGGCGCAGATAACCGAGGGACGAATCCAGCCGCCAGCCCACGCTAGAAACGCTGGCATGCCAAAGCTGGTCGTTAAATCCTGAACCCACTGCCGAATCACCGTATTCGTTATACATACTGGTCGATGAACCATCCCAGCGGTACTTTGCGGTTGGGCCGGTGGTGATATTTCCGGGCAAATTGATATTCCAGCCGATACCCAAAAGGGAGTTATCAGACGAAACACTATCGTTACCAGAAACGAGCGACAGCCCCTCCTGGTTTTGGGAGGTAAAAGAAGAATTGATCCGTTCTGCAAGAATATCGTTATAACTTGGTTGGTGAGTACTGTCCCAGGTATAACGATCCTGCGCTTCGCCCGGTGCATCCTCAACAACATATTCTTGTTGCCAGGCAAATACATTCGTAGCATAGGATAGACAACACAAAGCCAGCACCGTGGTGAAAGTGACACGGCGACCACTGCGTATATTTATTATCATTGAAGCGACTCCAGAAAAGAGCCAAATCCGGCGATGTTTTTTAGTGTTTTTGGCGGGCTTGCGGATAGTCCCTTAATTGATCTGCGTTGCATTGAGGCAACTTGAAGCAAGACGGGGATAGCCCTGAATTAACTATTGACTCTTTATCTGACACGTCAAGTTGGCACGAGAAATTTCATCAAAGGAGTAACGTATGTTGCGTTGTGGATGGGTATCCCAGGATCCGCTTTACATGGAGTATCACGATAAAGAATGGGGCGTGCCGATGACCGATGGGCAGCATCTTTTCGAGATGATTTGCCTTGAAGGACAGCAGGCTGGTTTGTCATGGATTACGGTGCTAAAAAAACGCGAAAACTATCGGCGTTGCTTTAAAAATTTCGACCCGCAAGCGGTGGCATTAATGCAGCCAGAAGATGTCGACCTGCTGGTTCAGGACGCAGGCATCATCCGCCATCGCGGAAAAATAGAAGCCATTATTAATAACGCGAAAGCGTACCTGGCGATGGAAGCCAATGGCGAAAAATTCCCTGAGTTTGTCTGGTCGTTTGTCGACCATAAAGCGCAAGTGACGAAAGCCGCCACGCTTGCGGAAATCCCGACAACGACACCCGCTTCAGATGCCCTTTCCAAAGCCCTGAAAAAACGCGGCTTCAAATTTGTTGGCTCCACGATTTGCTACTCATTTATGCAGGCTTGTGGTCTGGTTAACGACCACGTAACGAGCTGTTTCTGCCACCCTGATAACCTGAAATGATTCGCCCTCTACAGCCGGATGAAATGAATGAGCTGATCGAGATCTGGCTTGCCAGCACCATTCATGCGCATCCGTTTATTAGCGAACGTTACTGGCATGAAAGTGAGTCGATTGTGCGGAATGTTTATATTCCGCAGTCGGCGACCTGGGTTTATGTTGAAGATGGCAAAATAGTGGGATTCATCAGCGTGCTGGATTCCCTGTTTATCGGCGCGCTGTTTGTCAGTGAAGCGTTCACCGGCAAAGGGATTGGGCATGCGTTGATGGCACACGTCAAATCGCAATTTTCAGCGCTGAGCCTTGAGGTTTACCAGAAGAATCATCGGGCAGTGCATTTTTATCATCACCAGGGCTTTCGCATCGAAGAAAGTGCCTGGCAGAATGAAACGCACCACCCGACGTGGATTATGAGCTGGCAGGCGGAAGAAACGCGGTAACGTCTGGCGCTGGGCCGGGATATTTTTCGGCCCATACCAGCGACGAATTGGCCGCACAGCCATTCGCCAGCCGCGACGTCGGTATATCCAGCGTCAGCACATTTACCGCACCGTTTTTACATAGCTTGTCGTCATTCAGATCGGGCCATGCGCCCTGATGAATGCAAACCACACCCGGTTTGATACCATCTGTCACTAAAGCGCCAACCAGCACCTGCCCACGTCCGTTCCAGACGCGCACCAAATCACCATCGGCGATGCCCCGTTCTGCGGCATCTTTAGGGTGCAAAGTTAACGGTTCGCGCCCGGCAATAGCGTATTTCTCGCGTAATGACGAATAGTTAAGTTGGCTGTGCAAACGGTGCGCAGGATGCGACGAAAGCAGTTGCAGTTGACCAGGCTTAGCATTGCCCTGCCATTCATTCGGAGCAAGCCAGGTCGGGTGCGCCGGGCAGTCAGCATAAGCAAAACTGGCGATGCGCTCTGAATAGATCTCGATTTTGCCACTCGGGGTTTTTAACGGATAAGCCTGCGGATCCTCGCGGAAATCAGCGAAACGGATGAACGCGGCATTCTTTTCACTTTCTGGCATTTCTATCAGCTGGTTAGCTTCCCAGAATTGCTGGAAATCTGGCAATTCCACCTGCTGAGCGGCGCCACGCTTACGGGCGATTTCGTAAAACTCTTCCAACCATTGCAGCTCAGTTTTGCCTTCCGTGAAGCGAGTTTCTCCGCCTTCTTCCCACAATGCGCTGAGTCCGGCAAAAACGTCGAAATCATTACGTGCCTCATGGCGCGGCGCGACCACCTGCTTCATCGGCACCAGATGTTGGTTACTGTAATCACCCGTCATCGTCATATCATTGCGTTCAAAGGATGTGGTGATCGGCAGCACAATATCCGCGTGTTTTGCCGCTGCGGTCCAGAAGCATTCGGAAATAACCACCAATTCCGGCTTCTGCCAGGCTTTGATCAGGCGGTTAGTATCCTGATGATGGGTGAAATTGGCACCGCCCGCCCACCACAACATGCGGATATCCGGGAAGGTTTTTTGCAGCCCATTATGCTGATACTCGCCACCCGGGTTTTCCAGCGCTTCAACAATGCGGGCCACCGGGATTTTTTCCACGGCATCAATACCGTTTTCCACCGAGCCTTGCAGAGAGCCCAACACCGCTGCGCGACGCGTCGGATTGCCGCCGTTAGCAAAGTGATAAGAGAGCCCAAAGCCGCCGCCTGGCGTGCCAATCTGCCCAAGCATGGCCGCAAGCGTTACCAGCATCCAGTGTTTTTGCTCGCCGTACTGCTGGCGCTGCATCCCCCAGCCAGACATCAGGATGGTACGTTTTTCACTGAATAATCGCGCCAGATCTTCGATAGTTTGTGCCGGAACGCCGCAAATCTCTGCCGCCCATTGCGCGGTTTTTGGCTTGCCGTCAGTTTCACCCAAAAGATAAGCGGCAAACTTGTCGTAACCGTGAGTGCAGCGCGCGAGGAACTGCGCATCGTGCCAGCCATTTTTTGCCAGCGTATGGGCGATGCCCAGCATCAGCGCCACATCGGTGCCCATGTTCGGCGCAATCCACTGCGCTTTTTCACCGAGGAAATCCACGGTCTCTGATCGCATCGGATCAATGGCGATCACCGTTTTGCCACTGGCTCGCAGTTGCTCAAAGTACTTCACGCCCTGCTCATCGCTGGCGTTCCATGCAATTTTCAGCGTGTTCAGTGGGTTAGCACTCCACAACACCACAACTTCGCTATGCTCAAGTACCAAAGGCCAGCTCGTTTGCTGCTGGTAAACTTCATTGGAGCCCACGACATACGGCATGATGACCTGTGCCGCACCGGTAGAATAATCGCCAAGATGCCCGGTATATCCGCCCGCCAGGCTCATATAGCGTTGTAATAATGTCGCCGCTTTATGCAGCACACCATTGGAGCGCCAGCCGTAGGAGCCAGCAAAAATAGAGGCTGGGCCATAAGTCTGTCGAATACGTTGATGCTGCTGGTGAATCAGCTGCAACGCTTCATCCCAACTAATCCGCACATATTCGTCCTCACCTCGCACACCTTGTGGCGCATCGGGTGATGCCAGAAATCCTTTTCGAGCCATCGGAAATTGCACGCGAGCCTTGCTGTGAACCTGGTCCGGAACGGCACTTTGCAATGAATTTTCATGCCGGGTTTCAAGCGCGCCAGTTGAACTGATAACGTTGACTCCGTCTGTTTCGACGAGCATCGGCCCCCAGTGAGCGGCCGTGAGGATTTTTTTATTTGATGAGGATGTGCTTGCCAATTCGGGCTCCCCTGTTTGCAGGTAGTGGGCAGGTGGCGGTCTATTGACCACTCAATATTTTATTTACAAATTCAGACGACTCTATAGAAACTTCTACACATTCACGCGGCATAATCAACCGCCGCTGAGCATGCGGTTGCTTTATTTAATTCACCAAGGAAATAAGATGAAAAAACGCGTCATGATGATTGCCGCTATTGTTTGCGGCACGTTAGCAGTTTCTGGCTGTACTACCAACCCTTACACCGGCGAACGTGAAGCAGGTAAATCGGGCATTGGCGCAGGCATTGGCTCACTGGTAGGTGCTGGCGTCGGTGCTCTTTCCTCATCGAAAAAAGATCGCGGCAAAGGTGCATTGATTGGTGCCGCAGCAGGTGCTGCATTAGGCGGTGGCGTCGGTTATTACATGGACGTGCAAGAAGCTAAACTGCGTGAAAAAATGCAGGGAACTGGCGTAAGCGTCACGCGTAATGGTGACAACATCGTGCTTAACATGCCAAACAACGTCACTTTCGACAGCAGCAGCGCAACACTGAAACCTGCGGGTGCGAATACCCTGACCGGCGTGGCGATGGTTCTGAAAGAGTATCCAAAAACTGCGGTTAACGTCGTGGGTTACACCGACAGCACCGGCAGCAAAGACCTGAACATGAAGCTTTCCCAACAGCGTGCCGACGGTGTGGGTAGCGCTCTGATCACCCAGGGTGTTGCGGCAGACCGCGTGCGCACCACAGGTATGGGGCCTGCGAATCCCATTGCCAGCAACAGCACAACTGAAGGCAAGGCGCAGAACCGCCGCGTAGAAATTACGCTGAGCCCGTTGTCCTAACCGCTGGATTTAACGCTCTCGCGCCCCGGTCATTTCCCGGGGCGATGAAGTTTATCCCGACACAAACCCCAGATTCACATCGGCGGCGTCAGCCCGTCTTTGCCTGCAGAAATTCCGCGCACCACCCACTGGCCTTTATCGTCTTTCGCCCCATGCAGTACCACTTTGGTGCCGGGTTGCAGCAGGTTTCGTGAGCCGGGAGCAATCAACACAACGGGGACATCGTCCGGAACGATCACCGTTTTTTGCTGATCTTTCACCTTCACGGTCATGGTGCGGCCATGGCTATTCACCAGTTTGCCAACGGTACCATTCGTCATGGTGTTCACGTTGCCGTCCGCAGATTCAAAAGGATTAAATCCTTCGCCTGAGCCCCGTAAGCTTGGGTCGAACACATGCACTTCCAGTGCTTTGAGTGAGCCGTCTGCCTGCTGTACAGCTGCTGTGCCAATAAAGCTATCAGGCTTGATGTCGCTGATTTTTGCCTCGCTGACGCTATTCACTTTGGTGTTGTTTGTTAATGCGACCTCGAGCTTTTCACCCTGGCGGGTGGTGATGGTGACGGCATTACCCTTCACCGAATCAATTGTTCCTCGAACAGGCCTGATAACATTATCAGGCTGAGCTGCCATTACTCCCGTACTCAGCAATAGAGCGCTAAGCAAAAAAGCGGAAAAACGATGTTTTATCATGACCCTCTCCAGTATTCAGCGAATGAATAATTAGCCAGCTTATTAAGGGTAATCCGCAAATCAAAACAGGAGAGGAAACTACAGTGAAAGAGTGTGTTTAAAGATTTCGTCGAATCGTGGTGTGACTGGCAGTCGGGGCTAAACTATCGTGATACGCTGCGTGAATTCGTTATCCATCATGCTGGTTCAGGAAAAATTATGGCCTACAAATATGTTCTGTTATTGCTTATCCCGTTGGCCATTGTTGGCTGCCAATCGACGGATTCCTCAGGCTATGACGGTCATAAAACCCTTAGCCCGACAGAAACCAACGAGGCCTTAATCATGCGTTCGAAGTATCCGGATCAGTACTATGGTCGTGAAAATTTAACGACAGAACAGCGCAGAGAGATAAGCGAGAAAATGCGCGCGGACAGACTGGAAGCTCGAGGACGACAGGATAACAGTACCGATAGCGGCGATGGATTCGGACAAGCCGTTCCGCAAGGATTCTAAAACTCATCCCCAAAAAACAAAAAACCCCGCTGGTGAGGCGAGGTTTTTTGTTTTTGCTGCTAGTGCTTTTACTGCTTCGCACACCAGATCACATCAACCCCCAAAATATACGACGAAAGCCGCTGTGGTGCAAATACTTGCTGCTATTGTGAGCGATGGAAAAAAATGTCGCTTGCGACGCTACGCGCATTTTCATCAAAATACTGTTTATTTATACAGTAAAATGGATATACTGAATGTGTTGAACGTGATGTGCTCTGAGGCCGCAAACCGCCGCGCAATTTAAGTCCTGGCTGAAACGGGTGGTGCCGTCAGTGCCTTAACCTCAGAGGAGCACATCGGATCACCTCAACAAATTCAGCAGGCTACAGGCAGCGGAAAGGCTCGCCGGCTGACAGTGCTCCTGGTAACAGGAGAAAAGCGTATGGGCTTGATGGGACTGGCTATTTTGTTTCTGAAACTCATGGTTGCGTTACTGCAACTGCTTGAAGTCGCCATGAAATACTTCAAGTAATTGATGGCCTTCAAGTCGCACCAAAAGGAGGCGGGAAACCGCCTCCTTTTTATAAATTCCGGTTGCCGTTTCGCTGGCAACAAAAATTGCCGTTCAGGCTATAAAAGCTGCCATTCAATCTTATGGCAAAAAGCGTTACACCATAGGGCTTCATGGTCTTAGTGTGGTAGATTCCTCTCGATTTTTTGACGCAGTCAGTTTTATACACTGACTATTGGCATTTAAATCCCTACAACACACCTGAGAAAATGAAAAAGTTAGCCAACATTCACCTGCTGATGATGTTAATTCTGCTGGTTGCCGTCGGGCAGATGACGCAAACCATTTATATCCCGTCTATTCCCGATATGGCTCACGACTTTGGTGTTCGCAACGGTGCAATCCAACGCGTGATGGCCGCCTATCTGCTGACTTATGGCGTATCGCAGCTCTTCTACGGGCCGATTTCGGACCGCATTGGCCGCCGCCCGGTCATCCTGGCGGGCATGAGCATTTTTATCCTCGCGACAGTGTGGGCGCTCTTTACCACCAATTTAACCGCACTGGTGATTGCCAGCGCATTACAGGGGATGGGGACCGGTGTGGCGGGCGTCATGGCGCGTACCATGCCGCGGGATCTGTACGAAGGGTCATCACTTCGCCAGGCCAATAGCCTGTTAAACATGGGGATCCTGGTCAGCCCACTGATTGCACCGGTGATTGGCGGCATGCTCGACTCCGTGTGGGGCTGGCGCGCCTGCTACGGTTTCCTGTTGGTGTTATGCATTATTGTCGCGATCTGCATGTTGCGCTGGTTGCCAGAAACGCGACCTGTTCAGGCCAAACCGCAACGCCTGGTCGCGAGCTATAAAACGTTGCTGGGAAGCGGCTCGTTTAATTGCTACTTACTGATGCTGGTAGGTGGCCTTGCCGGCGTGGCGGTGTTTGAAGCCTGTTCCGGCGTATTGATGGGCGGTGTGCTGGGGCTAAACGGCGTGGTGGTCAGCATCCTGTTTATACTGCCCATTCCCGCGGCGTTTTTTGGTTCGTGGTACGCAGGCCGTCAAAGCACACGTTTTTCATCGCTGATGTGGCAGGCGGTTTTAAGCTGCCTTGTTGCGGGCATCCTGATGTGGATCCCAGGCTGGCTCGGTGTCATGAATATCTGGACCCTGCTGGTGCCTGCTGCGCTGTTCTTTTTCGGTGCCGGAATGCTGTTTCCGCTGGCAACCAGTGGCGCAATGGAGCCCTTCCCCTTCCTTGCAGGGACTGCTGGCGCGTTGGTGGGTGGGCTGCAAAACATTGGTTCTGGGGCGATGGCGTGGTTTTCCGCATTGTTGCCACAAACCGGCCAGTTTAGCCTCGGCATGTTGATGACGGCGATGGGCGTGATGATTTTGTTCTGCTGGCTGCCGCTTGCGCATAAATTCCAGCAGCACGGTGAAGCGGCATAGGGATTTTCACCCTCACCCTGGCCCTCTCCCACAGGGAGAGGGGATAAATCAGTTTTCTCCCTCGCCCCTACGGGAAGAGAGGACAAATCGGTTTTCTCCTTCGCCCCTACAGGGAGAGGGGATAAATCAGTTTTCTCCCTCGCCCCTACGGGGAGAGGGTCGGGGTGAGGGGGGAAACCTAAAGCACTTTACTCAAGAACTCTTTGGTACGCGGGTTGGTCGGATTGCTAAACAGTTGCGACGGCGGCCCCTGTTCCTGAATCACGCCCTGGTCGATAAACACCACGCGGTCGGCGACTTCACGGGCAAAGCCCATTTCGTGGGTAACGATAACCATCGTCATCCCTTCCAGCGCCAGCTGTTTCATCACCGCCAGCACTTCCCCCACCAGTTCAGGGTCCAGCGCCGAAGTCGGTTCATCAAACAGGATTATTGATGGCTCCATCGCCAGCGCACGCGCAATTGCCACTCGCTGCTGTTGCCCACCGGAAAGGCTTGAGGGCCAGGCGTCAATTTTGTCTATCAAACCCACTTTATGCAGCAGTTTTTCCGCACGCGAGACCGCTTCAGCTTTCGACAAACCTTTAAGCGACATCGGCGCCATCGTCAGATTTTCCAGCACTGTCATATGCGGGAACAAATTAAAGCGCTGAAATACCATTCCCACGCCAGAGCGCAAGGTGTTGAGGTTCGTTTTCGCATCGTGCACCGCAAAACCGTTCACCACCACTTCACCGCCATCTGGTTTTTCCAGCGCGTTCAGACAACGCAAGAAGGTACTTTTACCGGAACCGGACGGACCAATGACGCACACCACTTCTTGCGGCGCGATATCACATGAAATGCCACGCAGCACATGGGTTTTGCCAAATTGCTTCTGTAAATCATTAACGTGAATCACTTTTTCCAAGCCTCTTTTCCATGTGCTGCACCATCAGCGAGAGCAGGAATGTTAATACCCAATAAACCAGTGAAATCGTCAGGTAGGGTTCCCAATAAGTCGCGTAAGCGCCAGAAACGGTACGCGCTGCATAAGCCAGATCGGCCAGGCCAATCGCTGAAGCCAGTGAAGAATCTTTCACAATCGCGATAGCGTTATTGCCCAGCGGAGGCAGAATGCGGCGGAACGCCTGCGGCAAAATAACTTTGCGCATCGTTTTTCCCCAGCCCATTCCCAGCGCACGTGAAGCTTCCATCTGGCCTTTGTCTATTGACTGAATACCGGCGCGGAAAATTTCCGAAACGTAAGCTCCCGCGTTAAGCGTTATCGCCACCACGCACGAAAGGAAAGCACCATATTCCGAGCGCAGCTCGCGGGCAAAATCCACTGACATCAGCCCACTGGTAACCAACATCCCGTCGCGCGGATTGATAAACAGCGGCACCAGCGCGAAGTGAACCACCATGATTTGCACAAACAGGGGCGTCCCACGGAATGCACTCACGTAAATGCGCACTGGCCACTGGACGGCGTAGCGCAACACGTGTTTCCACGGGCCATCTTCGGCATGCGCCATGCGA
Source organism: Buttiauxella sp. (assembly GCF_049686335.1). Lineage (NCBI taxonomy): Bacteria > Pseudomonadati > Pseudomonadota > Gammaproteobacteria > Enterobacterales > Enterobacteriaceae > Buttiauxella > Buttiauxella sp. Next base: position 173,356 of record NZ_JBAVHX010000034.1, read on the forward strand.
CCCAGGCCGAGTAATAAACCCCAGGTGGTGCCCAAAATGACACAGATGATGGTGCACTTGATGGTCATGATCGCGCCTTGCATAAATAGCGGCGCGTATTCTGAGATTATCTCCCAGCGAAATCCGGTCATACCTGTCCTTGTTGGGGCCCAAAAGGCCCCAAGTATAATGCTAACGGATATAGAAAATTATTCAGCGGGGAGAGTGGGAACGTTGCTATCAAACCAGGTGGAATAGATTTTTGCGTAAGTCCCGTCGGCCACGATTTTCTTCAGGCCTGAGTTGATTTTACCCAGCAATTCCTGGTTATCTTTCGCGACGGCAATACCGAAATACTGGCGTTCAAATTTATTGTCTTTGACTGCTTTCAGCGCTTTATCCGGATGAGATTTGATGTAGTACTTCACCACACCAACGTCGCCGACCGCAGCATCAATACCGTCTTCCGCCAGCTCTTGCAGCATCAATACCGTCTTCCGCCAGCTCTTGCAGCATCAGCGGCGTATTATCAAAACGTTTGATGTCAGTGCTGTTTTTACCCAGCGTGTCGGATACCACGGTATCGCCCGCGCTTGAGTTCACCACGCCGACTTTTTTACCTTTGAGCGCATTCACGGAATCAACTGTGGAATCATTCGGTACCACGATGGATTGTTCAGCCGGGAAATAAGGGGCGGAGAAATCAACCATCGCTTTACGTTTATCGGTGATGGTGATGCCGGAAATAATAATGTCGCGATCACCAGAATTCAGAGTGGCGAAAATCCCTTCCCATGGCGTGTTAACCAGTTTGATATCAAAGCCTTCAGCTTTGGCGATGGCTTTGATGATATCGATATCAAAACCTTCAAGTTGCTTCTGGCTGTTTTCAAATTCGAACGGGCGGTAAGTCCCACCAGAGCCGACAACATAAGTCTGCTGTGCCGCATACGCGGAAGTCAAAACCGTGGAAACCAGGCACCCTGCTAAAACAACTGACTTTGCTAACATCCTGAACATGTGACGCTCCCAATAAATTATTTATGCACTTAATTTGCATAAAAATACATAATTTGACGAAGGACGGCAACTAAAAATCATACCTGTGATTGCAGCCACTGAATAAACGCTTCAATTTTCGGCCATTGCCGCCCAGGCAATGTGGTGGCGTAATAATGCTGATGGCACTTCAACGTCATTTCCCCAAACGGGGCCACCAGCTCACCGCGATCAAGGCGTTTTTGCACCAGTCTTTTACGCCCCATCGCCACACCTACCTGGTTCACGGCTGCAATCACCGCTAAATCTGAACGGTCAAAACCGATGCCTGAAGAAGAGGGTAACGTGACCGAAAAATGCTGCGCCCAGCTGTGCCATTCGTCGGTACCGGAATCGTTGCTCCATGCTTGTCGGTCATGCAACAGCGTGCAGTTGCGCAAATGCGCCGGTTTATTTTTTAATTCAAAACGTTGAGCGTATTCCGGGCTGCATACCGGCACGATGGATTCATCCATCAGAAAATGATGTGTTAACTGCGACGAAGGCGCATCGTCAAAATAGAGCGCTAAATCAACGCCTGCGCGTTGTAAGTTCACATTGTCATTGCCGGTGAGAATGGTCAGTGAAATAGACGGATAGCGGCGCGTAAAATCCCCGAGAATCGGCACCAGCCAGCACTGGGCGACGGAAGGACGCGAATAAATAGTCAGCAGACCCGACAGCTCCTGGTTTTTGATATCCAGGATCTCCTGATTAAGCGTATCCAGCGACGATTTCAGCGCCCAGAAAACCCGTTTCCCTTCATGCGTTAATTCAACTTTACGGTGTGAGCGCACAAACAGCTGAATCCCCAACTCCTGCTCAAGCTGATTAATTCGATGGCTGACGGCGCTTGAGCTCAGAGAAAGCTCCTCTGCCGCCAGCGCGAAGGATTGATGCCGCGCCGCGACTTCAAATGTGTAGAGTTTTGATAGCTGCCAGCCATTAAGTAAGCGATTTCTGACTTCGCGAATCGGATCCATGCTGCTCTCCAGCGAGATAAATCATGGCGGCATTGTAAAAGATGAGCCCGAAAACGTCGTTTTAAGATGCGAAAAACCGAACCAAAGTCAAAATTACATGCCACTTTTCAACCTGAATCACTCTTTTGGGTCAATCTGGCTCATGTGAACTGCCATTTATATCGTTTGTCAGCCAGGCGCAATTTTTGTCCAATGGCGGCAGATAAATCGCAGAACGAGGTGGGTATGGAATCTCAGATGTGGGTAGTGGGAACGCTGCTTAGCAGCATCATTTTAATCGTCTTTACCATCGTCAAACTGAAGTTTCACCCTTTCCTTGCCTTACTTCTGGCGAGTTTTTTTGTCGGCACCATGATGAGCATGAGCCCGCTGGATATGGTGAATGCTATCGAAAATGGCATCGGCAGTACCCTGGGCTTCCTCGCGGCAGTCATCGGCCTTGGCACTATTCTTGGCAAAATGATGGAAGTGTCTGGCGGGGCTGAACGCATTGGCCTGGCTTTGCAGCGTTGTCGCTGGTTATCTGCCGATGTCATTATGGTTTTGGTGGGGTTGATTTGCGGCATCACGCTGTTCGTCGAAGTAGGCGTAGTACTGCTGATCCCTCTGGCATTTTCTATCGCCAAAAAGACCAACACCTCGCTGCTGAAACTGGCTATTCCTTTATGTACTGCTTTAATGGCGGTGCACTGCGTGGTTCCGCCGCATCCGGCAGCGATGTTTGTTACCAACAAATTGGGCGCAGATGTCGGGACGGTGATTGTGTATGGTTTACTGGTGGGCTTAACCGCATCGTTAGTTGGCGGGCCGTTGTTCCTGAAAATTGTCGGCAATCGCCTGCCATTTAAAAGCGTACCTGCTGAGTTTTCAGACCTGAAAGTCCGTAAAGAGGAAACGCTGCCATCGTTAGGCGCGACTCTGTTTACCATATTGCTGCCGATTGGCCTGATGCTGGTCAAAACCCTCGCCGAGCTGAATATGGCGAAAGGTGGGACGCTGTATACGCTGCTGGAGTTTATCGGCAACCCAATAACAGCGATGTTTATTGCGGTGTTCGTTGCCTATTACGTTCTCGGATTGCGTCAGCATATCGGCATGGGCCAGCTGTTAACCCATACGGAAAATGGCTTTGGATCTATCGCCAACATTTTACTGATTATCGGTGCGGGCGGGGCGTTTAACGCCATCCTGAAAACCAGTGGTCTTGCGGATTCTCTGGCAGTGTTGCTCTCCAGTTTGCATATGCACCCGATTCTGCTGGCGTGGTTGGTAGCACTGATTCTGCATGCCGCCGTAGGTTCAGCGACGGTCGCGATGATGGGAGCAACCGCGATTGTGGCACCGATGCTGCCGCTCTATCCCAACGTCAGCCCGGAAATTATTACCATTGCTATCGGCTCCGGCGCGATTGGCTGCACCATCGTCACAGATTCATTGTTCTGGCTGGTGAAGCAATATTGCGGCGCAACGCTTAACGAAACTTTTAAATACTATACAACGGCGACATTTATCGCCTCTCTGCTCGCACTGGGCGCGACGTTCCTGCTTTCCTTTATCATCTAAGCGCAAAGAGATTGTCTTATGAAAAACGCTGAAATAAACACCTTAACTCAACAATTTCCGTTGGTTAGCGATTTAATCGCCCTGAAAGAAACCTGTTGGTTTAACCCGGAAACGACAACACTCGCCGAGGGCTTACCTTACGTTGGCCTGACAAGTGAAGATGTGCAGGATGCCCATGATCGCCTGACACGTTTCGCACCTTATCTGGCACAGGCGTTTCCAGAAACAGCAGCGACCAACGGGATTATCGAGTCAGAGCTGGTCGCGATCCCGGCCATGCAAAAGCGCCTGGAAACAGAGTTTAAGCAAAAAATCGGTGGTCAGTTGTGGCTTAAAAAAGACAGCCATCTGCCCATTTCAGGTTCGATTAAAGCCCGTGGCGGGATCTATGAAGTCCTGACTCATGCCGAAAAACTGGCGATTGAAGCGGGTTTACTGACGACCGAAGATGACTATCGCAAGTTACTGACACCTGAATTCAAAGACTTCTTTAGCCAGTACAGCATCGCCGTAGGTTCGACCGGCAACCTGGGTTTATCCATCGGGATTATGAGTGCGCGCATTGGATTTAATGTCACCGTACATATGTCTGCTGATGCCCGCGCCTGGAAAAAAGCCAAACTGCGCAGCCATGGCGTCACGGTTGTGGAATATGAGCAGGATTACGGCGTCGCCGTAGAACAGGGCCGTAAAGCGGCCGAATCCGACCCTAACTGTTTCTTTATCGACGACGAGAACTCCCGCACCCTGTTCCTCGGCTATTCGGTTGCCGGCCAGCGCCTGAAAGATCAGTTTGCACAGCAAGGGCGTGTTGTTGATGAGCAGCATCCGCTGTTTGTTTACCTGCCGTGCGGCGTCGGCGGTGGTCCTGGCGGGGTCGCATTTGGTCTGAAAATGGCATTCGGCGATAACGTTCACTGCCTGTTTGCTGAGCCAACTCACTCGCCTTGCATGCTGCTGGGGGTTTACACCGGGCTGCATGATGAAATTTCGGTGCAAGATTTGGGCATTGATAATGTTACCGCGGCCGATGGTCTGGCGGTGGGGCGTGCATCCGGATTTGTTGGGCGTGCAATGCAACGACTGCTGGATGGTTTTTATACTCTCGAAGATCAAACGATGTATACGCTGCTCGGCTGGCTGGCAGAAGAAGAGAACATTCGCCTTGAGCCTTCTGCTCTGGCCGGTATGCCTGGCCCGCTGCATGTGAGCGCCGATGCGGCTTATCATCAGTTGCACGGTTTCACGGCTGAACAACTGCAAAACGCCACGCATATCGTTTGGGCGACGGGCGGCGGCATGGTGCCAGAAGTTGAGATGGCGCAGTATCTGGCGAAAGCGAAGTCATTACGGCTGTCATAAGCCCGCCCTCACCCCGGCCCTCTGCCCCGGGAGAGGGAAAAAACCGAACAGTTCCCTCTGCCCCGGGAGAGGGAGAAAACCGAACAGTTCCCTCTGCCCCGGGAGAGGGAAAAAACCGAACAATTCCCTCTGCCCCAGGAGAGGGAGAAAACCGAACAGTTCCCTCTCCCTGTGGGAGAGGGTTAGGGTGAGGGCGCACCACCATCAACAGAACTTATTTCAGTTCAGGCCAGTACGCTTTGTTCGCCTCAATCAAATCATCAAGAATCGCTTTGGCAACCGAAGCGCTCGGCACGGTTTTAGACAGCGTAATCGCCTGCCATAACTTCAGATATGAACGCTCTTCCCACGCTTCTACCACCAGTTTTTCAACCGCCACCTGCTGGCTCATCAAGCCTTTCTGGAACTGTGGAATATTGCCAACCACCAGCGGCTCTGGACCGTTTTTCCCCACCAGACAGGGGATTTCCACCATCGCTTCCGGGTCAAAGTTATTAATCGCACCGTTGTTTGGCACAATCAGCAGCATCCGTTCCTGAGTGTTAAAGGCGATTGCCGTCGCCAAATCGACGATGTACGACGCATGTTCGTCAATCTCCAGCTCTCCTGCTGATGATTTCCCTGCCTGGATGATGGCATGACACGAGCCAAAAACATGTTTTTCACGGTGTTCCATCACTTCGTTGGCACGGGTGTGTTGCGGATTAGAGTGTTTAACCACGTAATCCGGGAACAGATAATATTTCAGATAGGTATTCGGCAATGTGTGCGGATCCAGCGCGCAGACATCTTTTGCTTTCACAAAGGTGTCATTCCAACTGGCTTCTGTAGCCTCATCTTCGGCGGGGGGAACATAGCCAAATTTCGCGACATGTTCGCGGATTTTAGGCATTAAATCGTTGCCATTTTTATCTTCGATAGATGTCCACCAGCCGAAGTGGTTCAGCCCGTAGTAACGTGTGCACATCTCTTTGCGATCTTTCAGACCAGCAATCTGCGCCATGCGACTTTCAATGCCGATTGGCATATCGCAAATGTTGAGGATCTTCGCGTTCGGGCGCAGTCGGCGCGTCGCTTCTGCCACAATCGCTGCCGGGTTGGAATAGTTAAGCATCCACGCGTTTGGCGAATATTTTTCCATGAAATCAACCAGCTCTAATACCCCACCGATGGAGCGCATGCCGTAGGCAATCCCGCCCGGCCCGCAGGTTTCCTGACCCAGGACACCATGGCGCAGTGGGATTTTCTCGTCTTTTTCACGCATCGGGTATTTGCCCACGCGAATGTGCGCCATCACGAAGTCCACATCGGTAAAGGCTTCTTTCGGGTCAGTGGTGTAGCTGAATTCAATATCTGGCGCCTGCTCTTTGAGGATAACTTTGCAGGCTTCGGCGATGGTTTCCTGACGTGCGCCATCATTGTCATAGAACTTTAACGCGCGCAGCGGGAAACGATGCTGGTTTGCCAGTAACATCAATACGATACCAGGCGTAAATGTGCTGCCGCCGCCGGCTACTACTACAGAGAATTTTTTCATGATACTGCCTCCGTCATGGATTTAAGTTCGGTCGAAGAAATGTCTTTCATCAGGGTTTCAATCTGGTCCCGGACTTGCGGGACGTTCAGACCCACAATCACCTGAATAGCGTTGCCGCGTCGCACCACTCCGTGGGCACCCAGCGCCTTAAAACTGTCGTCGCTTTCAGTGAGCGACATATCGTGAAGCGTTATCCGTAAGCGGGTGGCACAGTTATTCACGCTCTCAATATTTTGCGTCCCTCCCAGCGCCTGCAAAAAGCCCGCCGCCTGGCTCGTTCCGGCCAACGGTTTACTGTTGCGTGCCGCTTTAAAGTCGTCTTTTGAATAGAGTTTGATTTCGCTCTCTTCGCGGCCAGGCGTTTTGAAGTTGAAACGCAAAATCAGGGTACGGAAAACGAAGAAGTAGATAGCCGTGAAAATAAGGCCGATGCCGATTTGCGTCAGGATCATCCAGTAGTGGTTATGGAACAGCGGGATCCAGACCTGCGGAATCATGGTGTCTATCAGACCGCCTCCCATATTCCCGACCACGCCACACATATACATCACCGTGGCCATGGTTGCGGCGAGCAGCGAATGAATGACAAACAACACCGGTGAAATGAATAAGAAGGTGAATTCCAGCGGCTCGGTTATCCCAACCAGCATGGCGGTGAGCACCGCCGGAACCAGCAGTCCCGCGACTTTTTTGCGATTTTCAGGCGCAGCGGTGTAATACAGCGCGAGGGCAATTCCGGGGGCGGCGAATATTTTGGAATTACCAAACAAACCAAATCCCCCTTCCGGGAACAACGTTTTTAGTGGCACGGTTGTCTGGCTATATTCCAGCAGGTGGTTTGCCCAATAAATCTGGATCCCCCCTTCAACCGCCGCCGGACCAAACATAAATGGGCCATATACAAAGTGGTGCAAACCCGTTGGAATAAGAATACGTTCGAGGAAAATATAAACCCAGACACCCAGTGCACCCGCGCTACGCAAAAATGCCTGCAATGATTCAATTCCCATCTGTACTTTTGGCCAACCCAACAATGTTAGCCATGCACAAGGAATCATCACTAAAAAAGCGATAATCACAACAAATGATGTTCCCTGAAAAACGCCTAAAAAGACCGGTAACGTTTTATCAAAATAACGATTGTGTAATGCCGTCACGATACCTGAAATAGCAATGGCGCCAATAATACTGGTGTCGAGTGTTTTTATTCCTGCCATTAATGTCAAACCACTTCCGGCAACAGGATCAACTGAAAAATCTACGCCGAAATAATTACCCCAGGTCATTCCCATCGCATTAATAAAATAATTCCATGTCAGGAAACTCACCATGACCGCAAGACAAGCGCGACCCTGAGCCTGTTTTGCCAGGCCAATGGGTAAGCCGACGGCAAAAATCAGCGGCATATTACGGAATACCGTCCAGCCGCCCTCTTCAACAATATGAACGATTTGCGCGAATAAACTCTCTGGGTCTGTTAATGCTTCACCTACAAACATCGGGTTGCGCAGCATAATAGCAATCCCAACAATAATACCGGCAAAGGGAAAGAGTAAAACCGGCGTAAACATGGCACCACCAAAGCGTTGTATTTGACTGAGCATTTTCCATCCTCACAGAACAAGCAGTAGGGTAAGTTATTTTATTTATCTTTAATTACAGCCTGTGAGGATAATATGGACGACCTACAACAAACACATGACATTACGGGATGAACTGTGAGCGTGTTCATTGTTTTACTTTGGTTAAAGTTATCTACTTTCAGGGATAAAACTAGACATCATTGTTATTCATTCAGCTATTAATACATTGCTCTGGATACAGCCCTTTGAATTAGCTGTTCTTGAACGTTTCAATAACAGTGTCTATTTGTGTATGACTGGAAAATAAGAGGTATACGGGTGATCTACAAATCCATCGCCGATAGGTTACGCATCCAGCTAAATTCAGCTGATTACAATATTGGTAGCCCTCTGCCTTCTGAAGTTAAGCTGGCAAATGAGTTTGACGTATCACGCATGACGGTTCGTAAAGCGATCGATTTGCTGGTGAATTGGGGTCTGGTCGTGCGGCGTCACGGCAGCGGAACCTATGTCGTGAAGAAAGATGTGCATCAGGAAACGATGAATCTGACCGGACTGGTTGAAGTCATGCGCGAGCAAGGCAAAGAGGTGGTCAGCGAGGTGCTGGAGTTTAACGTGATGCCCGCGCCACCCGCTATTGCTTGCCAACTGCGCATAAAAATAGATGAACAGATTTATTACTCGCGCCGGGTGCGCTACGTAGACGGAAAGTCGTTGATGGTAGAAGACAGCTATATGCCGTTGAAATTTTTCCGCAATTTGTCAGTGGCACATCTGGAAGGTTCGAAATTTAGTTATATAGAGGATGAGTGCCAGATCATCGTGTGTGGAAACTACGAAAGCCTGACGCCGGTACTGGCCGACAGGCAGATGGCGAAGTTGCTCAACATCGACGAGCTGACTCCCATTCTGCGCATCACATCGCTGTCATACAGCGACAGCGGTGACTATGTGAATTACTCCGTAATGTTCCGCAATGCCAGCGAATACCAGGTGGATTACCATTTACGGCGGGTACATGTGTAGCCGCTGGCATAATTCATCCTCACATCCAGAACAGCACTGCCAGCAGCTGCGGCGTAATGATGCGCAGGAACATCACCAGCGGATACACCGTGGCGTATGAGAGTGCCGCGGCTCCACTGGTTGCGTGCAAGCCGTTGGCAAAAGCCAGTGCTGGCGGATCGGTCATTGAACCTGCCAGCATGCCGCACAGCGTCAGATAATTCATTTTGGCGAGCAATCTGGCGATGAGAGCTGTCACCAGCAACGGAATGCCCGTAATGAGAATGCCGTAACCAATCCAGCTGACACCGTCGCCATGCAGCAAAGTACTGACAAAATCCCCGCCCGATTTCAGACCGACCACCGCAAGAAACAGCACAATCCCCAGCTCGCGCAACGCGAGGTTGGCGCTCGGTGGCATAAACCAGTACAGCGTGCCAATACTGCCAATGCGCCCAAGAATGATCGCCATGATAAGCGGCCCACCCGCAAGCCCAAGGCGCAGTGCAACAGGGAAGCCCGGAATGAATAGCGGGATAGAACCCAATAAAACACCGAGCCCAATACCAATAAAGACGGGCAGCATTTGTACTTGCTGGAGTTTTTGCTGGGCGTTGCCCACTTCCGCCGCCACCGCTTCTATCGATTCCGGACGGCCCACCAGATTGAGGATATCGCCAAATTGCAGGCTGGCATTGCTACTTGCCACCAGCTCAATGCCCGCACGATTGAGGCGCGATATCACCACGTCGTACTTCTGCTTAAGATGTAGGTCGCGGATTTTCTTACCCAGAACTTTCTCGTTGGTCACCACCACACGTTCCACACGCAAGTCGGTTCCGCGTGTCGAAAGGGAGGTATCCACTTGCTGGCCGATAACCAGTAACGCGCAATGCAGATCTTTTTCCTGCCCCACCAGGTGCAATAAGTCTCCGGTTTGAATCACCGTGCCGGGTGCGGGAACCATCAGTAATTCTCCGCGTTTCAACCGCGAACAAATGATGGTATCGCTATTCAGAACCGGCACATCCTGAATCGGTAAGCCGTTGAGGTTGGGGTTGGCGACACAGATATTCATGGTCTGTAGCAGGGCGTGACTTTGCCCTGAACTGCTATCATAGCGCTTCGCTTCTTGATCGACGTTAACGCGAAAAAGCATGCGAGTTAGCCACATGGTCATCAGGATCCCGCAAATGCCGAACGGATACGCCATCGCATAACTCATCCCCATTTTATCCACCATTTCGGCAGGGGTGCCAAGGTCGGTCAGGATTTGCTGGCCTGCGCCCAACGCCGGGGTGTTGGTCACCGCACCGGAGAAAACACCCAGCACGACGGGAAGCGGGACATCGAAGATTTTATGAATAATCGCTGTGACCAGTCCACCGAGCACCACAATAAGCAAGGCAAAGAGATTGAGGCGTAAACCGGACACGCGTAAAGAGGAGAAGAAGCCTGGACCGACTTGAATCCCGATGGTGTAAACGAAGAGGATCAGACCAAATTCCTGAATGAAATGAAGCATGTCACCATTCAGGTGTATCCCGGCCTTATTGACGAAGTGGCCGACGATAATACCGCCGAATAGCACTCCGCCAATGCCAAATCCGATGCCGCGAATTTTGATGTTGCCTATCCACAGGCCAACCACCGCGACCAATGCCAACATACTGACAGTTAACGCTATTTCACTCATCGCAGAATTCCCTGTGAATAACATCATTGTTATCAGGGATTCTGGCAGAGAGAGGCGGGAGTTAATGGGGTACAGAGCACAAAAAAGGCCCCATAAAATGGGGCCTTGAAGGCAGTCGATGCGATTAGCTATTCAGCGCCGGACGCTCGCTAATGGCAATGCGTTTCGGTGCAACTTCTTCGGGTATTTCACGTACCAGGTCGATGTGTAGCAGACCGTTGGTAAATGTCGCACCGGATACTTTCATGTATTGCGCAAGGGTGAAGCTCAGGCTAAACGGCTGAGTCACCAACCCTTGATGCAGCCAGGTGGTCTCTTTTTCTGGTTTGACCGGCGTGCCTTTTACAAGCAGACGCGTGCCTTCCAGCTCAATCTCCAGATCTTCCTGGCGGAAACCGGCCAGCGCCAGCGTGATGCGATAGTGGTTATCATCGCCTTTTTCAATGTTGTAAGGCGGGAATGTCTGCCCTTCGCTGCCGGTTTGTAAGGCATGAGCCATTTTGTCAAAACCGATCCATTGACGCAGCAGAGGTGATAAATCGTAGTTACGCATAAGTATTCTCCTTCTTTGAAGCGAGTTTTACCCATCGCCCTTCAAGATGCAGGGTTGTTGGCTGCATCATGAAGTCGCTCGGGTATTAGCCTTCGGCTCCCTATCGGCAAGCCTGGGTCTGGTAAAGTTTTTGGTGTGGGCCGCTTAATGCGACCCGCAGAATTAATTGATTTCGATGCGGCGCGGTTTCATCGCTTCTGGGATCACGCGTTCCAGGTCGATGTACAGCAGGCCGTTCACCAGGTTAGCGCCACGGATGTGGATGTTTTCTGCTAACTGGAATTTGCGTTCGAAGTTGCGCTCGGCAATCCCCTGATAGAGATAAGTGCGTTCTGGTTGTGAGTCTGCGTGCGCGCCTTTGACAACGAGCAGGTTATCCTGGGCAGTAATTTCCAGCTCGCTTTCTGCGAAACCGGCCACTGCAATTGCAATGCGATAGTTGTTTTCGTCAACCAATTCAACATTGTATGGAGGATAGCCGCCATTGCTCTGGCTTTGGTTGTTTTCCAGCAGGTTAAACAGACGGTCAAAACCAATAGCAGAACGATAAAGCGGGGATAAATCGAAATTACGCATAAATTAATACTCCTGACAATCAGCGAGAATCAAACATTGCCTTCCATCATGGACAGGCTTCAGTAACTGAGTACCCTTACGGCGTACTCTTAATTAACTACGTTAATAAAATCGGTCCTGTTTCTCACTTTTCAAGGCTACAAAAGTAAATTTTTTGCGGCTTCTGTTGTCTGCACATAGACTGATTGCAGAGTAAACCAGAATTATCTGCGATAAACGCCACAGAGTAGTAAGTGCAGTTTTTTTATTCTCTGCATGGGTGATATAAACCTCTGCGACCAGGCCAGTACAGGCCCTTTACGACGAAAAAATTATAGTGATGATGAAAAGTTATCTTCCAACAATCATTCTCGGTAGTGGATTACTGACAGCCAGTGGATGCTCAAGTGTCATGACTCATACGGGTGGGCAAGAAGGGACGTATCCTGGCACCCGCGCAAGCTACCAAATGCTGACAGATAGCGAGACAAGCTGGGGATACAAACCTTTTGTCGCACTCGATATGCCATTTACGGCGGTGGCAGATACAGTATTGATACCCTGGGATTTGTACCGTTCTGACAAATCCCTGAAATCTAAAGTCGAAGCTAGCGAGAGCGAGAATCTGGCCACCAATTCTGTGATCCCGCCAGTTCAGTAATTACAGGCCTGTTTCCGTCATAAACAGTTGGCGGGATCCGCCGACATCCTGCATCCAGGCAATGTGTTTTCCATCAGGCGAAAACACCACAGCATCCGCTGAAGGCGCGTCACTCACAGGCTGCGTGAGCGGTGTGATTGCCCCGTTTTTCACATCCACCAAAACAATCTGATTGTTCTGCACAAAGCCCAGCGCTTGCCCATTCGGATGCCAGTTAAATGCTGACTGAATATCGTGATGCCCATGGGTCAACTGACGTGGCTCCCCGCCATTCGGTGAAAGCAAAAACATTTGCACCACACCCGCATCGTCGCGCATCAAAAACGCCAGCAAACTGCCATCCGGCGAGCTGCGCACCCAATGACGTGGCTGTGACGTTAAGCCTGGATAACGACGTTGATGGGTAAAGGTGAGACGCCGTTGCTGCACTTGCGCAGGCGGCGCTGGCAATGTGGTTTGCGTACCTTCGACAGGCTCAGCACCGGCCTCGAAGTAAGCCTGTTTGTTATCGGGCAAATCGACGATAAACAGCTCAGGCACTTTATTGCCGCTGGCAGAAAGTGTGTCACCGATAAACACCAACGCCCAGCGCTGTTGGCTGCCATCAGGCTTGCGATACCCATGACTTCCCACCCAACCTTCTTCATAAGCACGGTTAATCTCGTCACTTTCAGGCTGAGGATTGGGCGTCGTGCGGCTGACCAGCAGACAATAATGGCTGCCATCATATTCACGAGGATGTTGTTTGGTTGGGGTTACCGGGCCAAAGGGCAGTGCGATACCCACATTGCGCAAATCTTGCGCCGCATCGTATTCATGCATGACGTGGTCGTTATACGTGAAGCTAAGGCGCGAACCGTCAGGGCTCCAGACGTGAACATGGCTGCCACCGCGTAACGCGCCGGGGGTGAATGGCGGGGTAATATCCATTGCATCAAGATTGCTTGCGACGCCATTTTCAACCACCACACCGCGACGGTGATGAAAATCGTACTGCCAGGTTTCATCAGGATTTTCGGGGCCGTGGATAAAGACATAACGTTCAGGCGGTTGCGGATTCACTGTCACTACGCCCACATGCGCACCGTGTGAAGCGCGATACACCACTTCCACTTCGCCGGTATGAACATTTACGCGCTCAATGGTTTCGCTGGTAAACGAGGCACCAGATGGACGCACGTCAAACACCAGGTATTGGCTATCTGGTGTCCAGGTATGGGTGTTGGTCAGTTGGTGGTGACGAGAGGCAAAGGTGAGTTGTTTGATCATGGTTTTACCCTGAAGCGATGGACGCCTCAGGGTAAATCATTGGTGGTGTTTATCCCACCGTTACTGGTCGTTCAGTACAAACTTCTCAATCGCGTAGGCAACGCCATCTTCAAGGTTTGATTTTGTGACGAAGTTACTGACTTCTTTCACTTTATCGATGGCGTTATCCATCGCCACACCGATACCCGCATATTCAAGCATCGCAATATCGTTTTCCTGATCGCCCAGCGTCATCACTTCTTCTTGTTTGATGCCAAGTGATTCCGCCAGCGCTTTCACGCCAGTGCCTTTATTGACGCGCTTATCGAGGATTTCGAGGAAATATGGGGAGCTTTTCAGCAGCGTATAACGCTCACGCACTTCGTCTGGAATTTTGGTAATCGCTTTATCCAGAATCGCAGGCTCGTCGATCATCATCACTTTCAGGTATGCACCGTTTTTATCCATATTTTCTGGCTCGCAGAACACCAGCGGGATATTGGCGACAAAGGATTCATGAACGGTGTAGTAGCTAATGTCGCGGTTCGCGGTGTAAAGCGTGTAGCGATCCAGGGCATGGAAGTGGGAACCGACTTCACGGGAAAGCTGCTCAAGGAAGCGGTAGTCATCGTAATTCAGTGCAGTTTGCGCCACGGTGCTGCCGTCATTCGCTTTCTGCACCAACGCGCCGTTGTAGGTGATGCAGTAATCGTTCGGCTTATCCATATGCAGCTCTTTGAGATAGCTCTCAACACCTGCAAAAGGGCGTCCGGTACACAAAACAACGTTAACACCACGTTCGCGCGCACTGGCGATAGCGGCTTTAACGGCTGGAGAAATGGTGTGGTCAGGCAGCAGCAATGTGCCGTCCATATCAATAGCAATCAGTTTTATAGGCATAGGATTTTCTGAGGTAATGAGTTTATCCCATGCTAACGCGATTAAGCTCGCAAAAATAGCGTGCACTGATAAGCAGATATTCCTCCCTCAAAATTTAGGTTTATTAAAGATAATGTCTGAATACTTAATCTGCACATATTGCTATTCATGACATACATCACAGATATGTTTTCACTCGTTCGTCAATACTAAATAAACAATTGATTTATAATGCAAATATAACCAGATACGTTATACAGAAAATCAATAACCCAGCCACAATGAAAAGGATTTCACCATGCCAGGAATGCCTGCTGCGCGTCAGGGTGACGCCACCTTAATCGGCGGCCCGGTTATTCAGGGCTCTTTGGGTGTCATGATTGGCGCGCCCACCGGTGTGGCCTGTTCGGTCTGTCCCGGAGGCGTGGCCGTGGGTAACCCCGTCAACCCGGTACTCGGGGCCAAGGTGCTGCCCGGCGAAACCGATGTTGCCCTGCCCGCGCCGCTGCCGTTTGTCCTCACCCGCAGTTACACCAGCTACCGCACCGGGACGCCGCCGCCGGTCGGAACCTTCGGCCCCGGCTGGCAGTCGGCGATGGATATCCGTCTGCAGCTCCGTGCTGATGAACTGATCCTCAATGACAACGGCGGGCGCAGTATTCATTTCGATGTGCTGGCACCGGGGGCGATTGCGTACAGCCCGACCGAAAAACTCTGGCTCGCCCGCGGCGGGGTGGACAGGCAACCGGATAATCATCGCCTGTGCTCGCTATGGCAGGCCCTGCCCTCTGATGTACGTCTCAGCCCGCATACCTATTTTGTCGCAAATGACGCCACCGGGCCGTGGTGGATACTGGAAGCATTTCAGCTCCCGGTTAAGCCGGAAGACGTGCTGCCGCGCCCGCTGCCGCCGTTCCGCGTGCTCTCCGGTCTGGTGGACCGCTTCGGAAACACCCTGCGTTATCAGCGCGACGCCGACGGCGAGTTTGCCGGCCAGGTGACGGGTGTGACCGACAGCGCCGGTCGCCGGTTCCGGCTTGAGCTGGTCACTCTGCCGGATGCGGGTATCCGCCTGGCGGCGGTCTGGCTGGCGCGCGATACGGGATTTCCAGAACTGCCGTCCGCGCCGCTGGCCCGTTATGAGTACAGCCCGCGCGGTGAGCTGGCGGCGGTGTATGACCGGGCGGGGGTGAAAGTGCGTGATTTTGAGTGGCATCTGCAACACGCCGGCCTGATGACCGCCCATCAGCACACCGGACGTCCTGCCAGCCGCTATGTGTATGATGACACGCTGCGGGTGATTTCCCAGACCAACCCCGGCGGGCTGAGTTACCACTTTCTCTACACCGACCACAAAACCGTGGTCACCGACAGCCTCGGGCGTGTGACGGTTTACCATCTGGCCGGCGAAAAAGGTCTGAAGCGGGTGGTAAAACTCGGACAGCCTGACGGCAGTGAAATCTCCAGCGAATTTGACGGTCACGGACGGTTAGTCAGCCAGACCGATACCGCCGGGCGTAAAACCGACTACCAGCCAGATGTGGTGAGCGGCAACCTGCTGGCCATCTGGCACCCGGACGGCGCCGTCAGCCGCTTTGATTACAACGCCCGGAATCAGCTCATCAGCAGCACCGCCCCCGACGGCAGTCGCACAGCCCGGGAATATGACAACGTCGGGCGAATGACGGCGCAAACCGATGCCATGGGCCACACCCGCCGCTGGCATTATACGGATGAGAAAAGCGCACACCCATCCGCAACCGAAGATGCGGCGGGGGGACGCCAGCAGCTGGAGTGGAATGAGCACGGTCTGCTCATCTCCCGCACCGACTGCTCCGGTTACAAAACGCAGTACCGCTATAACCGCGACGGCCAGGTCACGGAGGTGATGGGGGAAGAAGGTCTCACCACCCGTTACGCATACGACGCCCGCGGGCGAGTGACGGCCCGCGAAGACAACACCGGCGCCCGCACCACCCGCCAGTACAATGACGCCGGGGATGTCATCCTTATTACTGCGCCCGACGGCAGCCAGACCACTCAGCGATACGACGCGCGGGGTAATCCGGTGGCGCAGACCGCCGGTGGACTCACCCGCCAGGCAGAATTTGACGCCGCTGACCGGATTATCAGTCTGATAAATGAAAACGATGCACGCACACAGTTCCGCTATGACGTGATGGACCGCCTGGTGCACGAAACCGGGTTTGACGGGCGCGAGCATCTTTATCAGTACAGCCAGGGCGGTCAGCTGGTGCGCAGCGAAGACGCCGGGCTGGTCACCCGCTGGCACTATGACGACAACGGCAGGCTCATCCGCCGTGAGCGCCCGCCGCTGCCCGACGGCACGCCCGATGAAATGCTCATCAGCCATGACGAGGCCGGACGCCTCAGTGAAATGGCCCACCGCAGTGAAAACCACCTGGTCAGCGTGCGGTGGCAGTACAACCGCAACGGCCGCGTGACGGCAGAGCACCAGATTATTCACAATGCGCAGGGGGAAAAGCTCTGGCAGCACAGCGTCAGCCGGGAGTACGACCCTCGCGGTTTTGAGTCGGCCGTCACCTGCGACGGCCTGCCGGAAATCCGCTGGCAGACCTACGGTCCGGGCCATCTGCTGGGGGTGAAACTGGGCGATGAACACCTGCTCGAACTGACCCGTGACCGCCTGCACCGGGAAACCACCCGCCAGTTCGGTGCGTGGCAGTCTGCCCTCCGCTACACCGCCCGCGGGCAGCTGGCACAACAGTCCGTCAGCGCAAACTATCCGGCCCTGAACCGCGACTACCGGTACAGCTCAGCAGGTTTACTGACCGGTATTCACACCGGCCACGGCGAACAG
>NZ_JBAVHX010000035.1:0-129434 GCF_049686335.1 Buttiauxella sp.
TCGATGGAGGCGCATTATAGGGAGTTCTGCTGAGGCTGCAACCCCAAATATGCAGTAATTTGACTGACTGCTGCAATCCCCAGCAAAACCCCGCCTTATACGCAGTTGTGCACAAAGTTATCCACAAAACTATTCAACTCCCCTTGATAAACTCACCTCAAAGTCAGTTAAACCTTCCTCAACAACACCAGAAACGTCCCATGAAGACACGTTTTTCAGCCTCACTGCTCATTTATATCCTCCGCGAAGCCGAATCTTGCGTTCCCAACCGCGAGATCTACCCTAAGCATGCCATCTCCTACTCTTCCTTCTATATATAGGAAGGCGTAAGAAGTTTGGCGGCATGGAGAGCAAAGTTTTTGATGGAAGCAGCATCGTGCGTGAATGTATCCGGCCTCTTGCAAGCGAACTGTTGTGACAGCCGAGCCACGAGGCCCCCCACACGCATTGTTCATTTATATGTACATTTCAGGCTTTCGGTACTATCTGCCAGATGTTTTGTCGTCCCGTTTGTGGAATGCGTGATGAGTGCCTGAAGCGAAATTAACGTTTAAAGCACCAGTTATTTCCTAGGGATTATTAGGACAGAGCTTAGGAGACTTAAAGATTTCGCGGGTATTATTTAGCCCGTATATCTTTTAATTTATCCCTCGTCGCCAGATGGCGTTTTTAATATTCGATTAATTAAATTTATTTCTGAGCTATATCGGAGAGCACTGGCTTGTTTATCAGGCTGGTGGGTGTCGATTCAGCAATCTCTCTAATTAAAGAATAGCGAATTAACTATCTCCGCAGGGATGGGGGAGTTCTCAATGGGCCTTTTACAGGCC
This sequence comes from Buttiauxella sp., assembly GCF_049686335.1. Taxonomy (NCBI): domain Bacteria; kingdom Pseudomonadati; phylum Pseudomonadota; class Gammaproteobacteria; order Enterobacterales; family Enterobacteriaceae; genus Buttiauxella; species Buttiauxella sp. The sequence goes on from NZ_JBAVHX010000035.1 coordinate 831, forward strand.
GATGATGATTCAAACGGAATAATGAGGGAAGCATTATCCGGATGTGCGCTTAAAACTTGAAGGAATACTCATGAAATTCAGCAAAATCGCTCTTTCTATGGTCGCTGGCATTGCCCTGATGAGCGGCGTGGCACACGCGGAAGATCCAGTCACTACCCCAGTTACCGTTAACGGCGGTACCGTTCACTTTAAAGGTGAGCTGGTGAATGCGGCCTGTGCCGTCAGCACTCAGTCTTCCGATCAGATCGTCAAACTGGGCCAGTACCGCACAGCGTCCTTCACTAAAGCCGGTGATACTTCTGCTCAGATTCCTTTCACTATCGTGCTGAACGATTGTGACAGCACCGTAGCGGCGACCGCTTCTGCTGCATTCGCGGGCCAGACTGACGCGACCGATCCTACTCTGCTTGCGATTAACTCCGGTGACAACTCCACCACCGCTGCAGGCGTGGGTATCGAAATCCTCGACCGCGCTTCCAAAGTGCTGACTCCAGACGGCGCAACTTTCTCTACCGCTCAGAACCTGACCGACGGCACCAACACCCTGCCATTCACCGCTCGCTATAAAGCAACGGCTGCCACCGCTACAGCGGGCCAGGCAAATGCGGACGCTACCTTCGTAATGAAATACGAGTAACAACAGGTACATGGATGAAACAGGCCTCACGGAAGAGGCTGGATCCTGAGAAGACAGACATGATAAGGAAAATCCTGTTCCTCCTGTTACTGGCAGTGGGAAGCCCGGTACTGGCGAAGCGGGTAGTGGTGATTGACGGCGGGAAAGTGCATATGCAGGGGATGCTGGTGAACGGCGCCTGCACGGTTGCGCCGGAAAGCCACGAGATGACGGTGCAGATGGGGCAGTACCGCAGCACTCTATTTCAGGATGTCGGCAGCTATGCGCCCGTGAGCATCCCTTTTGCTATCCGGCTGACCGAGTGCCTCACTGAAGTCTCGGAACATGTGGGCATCGCTTTTCAAGGGGTAACACCCGTTGAAGACCCACAGGTTTTTTTGGCGGCAACCACTATTAATGGCAACGACGCCAGCGCGGGAATTGGGCTTGCCTTATTTGACAGCGAACAGCAGCTTATTATTCCCAATACCGCACCGGGATATTTCGCCCCAATTAAAACCCAGGAAATGACTTTTCATTTCACCGCCCGCTACCGCTCGGTTTCAGAACATATGCAGCCGGGAAATATTCATTCAGACGTCTGGTTCACGCTGGTTTATCCGTGAGTCATCGTTATTCACCCTGTAATTAGATGGTATCTGTCGTGATGAATACTCTTTTTAAATCGGGCGTAGCCGCAGTGCTTTGTCTGTTATTGACCTCATTTTCTGCTCAGGCGGATGGGGGTATTGGCCTGGGCGCGACGCGCGTTATTTATCCCGCCGATGCAAAGCAGACTTCTCTCTCTATTACCAATAGCGACACCAAAGAGCGTTATCTGGTGAACTCGTGGGTGGAAAATAACCTCGGTGCGAAAGACAAAAGTTTTATCGTCACGCCGCCGCTGTTTGTCAGCGAACCGAAAAGTGAAAACACCTTGCGTATTATTTACGTCGGGCCACCTCTGCCAGCCGACCGCGAGTCTATTTTCTGGATGAATGTTAAAGCCATCCCTTCGGTAGATAAAAACACCGTCGACAGCAGCAACGTGCTGCAACTGGCCATTCTCTCGCGCATCAAACTTTTTGTGCGCCCGAAAAATTTACAGATGCAGCCGGAAGAGGCGCTTAAGCAGGTGCGGTTCAGCCGCAGCGGCGGGCATCTGAGCATTCACAATCCATCGCCGTATTACGTCTCCACCGTCAACCTGAAAGTCGGCAATGAGAAGTTGCCGAACACCATGGTTGCGCCGAAAAGCGTGGCACAGGTGACCGTACCTGCGGGTGCGCAAGGGAGTGTCTCCTTCCAGACCGTGAATGACTACGGTGCGGTCACGCCTGTGCAGGCAGGCAGGATGCAGTAATGCAACCTGATCGCAAAAGGGATGCGGGGAAATGATGAAAAAGTCGCTCACGCCGCTTGCGGCGACGATCGTGGCCGCCCTATGGCCTGGGATCAGCGCCGGGGAAAGCTACTTTAACCCGCGCTTTTTGTCCGAGGACGACGCTGCCGTGGCGGATTTATCGCGCTTTGAAAAAGGCAGCCATCAGGCGCCGGGCGAATATCGGGTCGACATCTGGCGCAACGAGGAATTTATCGCGACGGAAGACCTGCGCTTTATTGAAGCATCAGCAGAGCGTCCGGGCGAAACGGTCAAAACCGGCGGGCTAACGCCCTGTCTCGACGTGGGCTGGCTTAAACGCCTGGGGCTCAACATGCTCGCTTACCCGGATCTGGTGAAATACAAAGCCGGTGAATGCGTGCCGCTGGATGAAGCGATTCCGGGTGCGGAAACCACATTTGATTTTGCCAAACTGCGCCTCGACATCAGCCTTCCACAGGCTTCGCTGCTAAACAGCGCACGCGGTTATATTCCACCCGATCAGTGGGATGAGGGTATTCCGGCGGTGCTGGCGAACTACTCCTTCACGGGCAACCGTGGCAGCAACGACGACAACTATTATCTCAGCCTGCAAAGCGGCCTGAACTACGGGCCGTGGCGTCTGCGCAACAACGGCGCCTGGAGCTACACCAGCGGCGATGGCTACCGGACAAACAGCTGGAAAAACATCAGCACTTACCTGCAGCGCACGATAATCCCGCTCAAAGGCGAGATGGTGCTGGGCGACAGCAATACCGGCACCGACGTCTTCGACAGCCTGGGCTTTCGCGGGGCGCGCCTTTATTCGTCCGACAGTATGTATCCGGACAGCCTGCAAGGTTACGCGCCAACGGTGCGCGGCATCGCGCGGACTAATGCCAAAATCACCATCCGGCAGAACGGCTTTGTGATTTATCAGAGCTACGTGTCGCCCGGTGCATTTGCCATTAGCGACCTGAACCCGACCTCCTCCAGCGGTGATCTGGAAGTGACGCTGGAAGAAAAAGACGGCAGCCAGCAGAAGTACACCGTGCCGTACTCCACCGTTCCGCTTTTACAGCGTGAAGGCCGGCTGAAGTACGACCTTGTGGCCGGGGATTTCCGCAGCGGCAACAGCCAGCAGGACAAACCGTTCTTCACCCAGGCGACGCTGATCGCCGGTCTACCCAACGGCTACACGGCCTATGGCGGCACGCAGCTCGCGGAGCGTTACACCGCCGCCGCGCTGGGCCTGGGTAAAAACCTCGGCGAATGGGGGGCCATTTCCATGGATGTGACCCACGCGCGCAGCAAACTCGCCGACGACAGCGAGCATCAGGGCCAGTCGCTACGGTTCCTGTACGCCAAATCACTGAGTGACTACGGCACCAACTTCCAGCTGCTCGGCTATCGCTACTCCACGCGCGGTTTCTATACGCTCGACGAAGTGGCGTACAAAAATATGGAAGGCTATGAGTACGAAGACCAGGACGGCAATCAGCATAAAGAACCGGTGGTGCAGAGCTATCACAACCTGCGTTACAGCAAGCGCGGGCGCTTCCAGGTGAATATCTCCCAGGCTTTGGGCGACTACGGCTCGCTCTACGTTTCCGGCAGCCAGCAAACTTACTGGGGGGCCGACGGAAACAACACCTGGTATCAGGCAGGATATGCCAGCGGCTGGCGCGGTATCAGCTATTCCGTCTCGGCGTCATGGAGCAAATCCGTAGGGATTAATGATTCCGACAGAATTGTCGCGTTTAACCTGTCCGTGCCGTTCAGCACGCTGCTGGGGCACGGCTATTCGCGCGACAGCGCCCTCGACCGCGCTTATGCCACCTTCGCCGCCAGCCGCAACGCCGATGGAGATAACACTTTCCAGACCGGCGTGGGCGGTACTCTGCTTGAGGGGCGCAACCTTAACTACAGCGTGACGCAGGGACGCAGTAGTACCAGTGGCTACAGCGGCAGCGCCAATGCGAACTGGCAGGCGACTTACGGCACGCTTGGCGTCGGCTACAACTATGACCGCGACCAGCACGATCTTAACTGGCAGATGTCCGGCGGCATCGTTGGCCATGCTGATGGTGTGACCTTGAGCCAGCCGCTCGGCGATACCAACGTGCTCATCAAAGCGCCCGGAGCCTCAGGCGTGAACGTCGAAAACCAGACCGGCGTGAAAACCGACTGGCGCGGTTACGCCGTGATGCCATACGCCACGGTCTATCGCTATAACCGCATCGCGCTGGACACCAACTCGATGGATAACCACACCGATATCGAAAACAACGTCAGCAGCGTGGTGCCTACTCAGGGAGCGCTAGTACGGGCGGCGTTCAATGCGCGAATCGGCGTGCGGGCGATTATTACCGTGAAACGCGGTGCGCGTCCGGTGCCGTTTGGCTCGGTAGTACGCGAAGAAACCAGCGGGGCGACAAGCATGGTGGGTGACGAAGGGCAAATCTACCTCAGCGGCCTGCCTCTGAAAGGCAAATTGCTTATCCAGTGGGGCGACGGCAAAGGATCGCAGTGCTTCGCACCTTATTCGCTGCCGGAAGGGAGCCTGAAGCAGGCTGTCGTGATGGCAACCGCCACCTGTTCATAGGATATGAATATGAAATTAAACGTTTCTCTGGTGGGGATCGTGGTGCTGACCTGCGCAGTTCCAGCTCATGCCACAGTCTGCCGGAACGCTAACGGCGTGCCGACGGAGATCTCATACGATCTTTCCAACACTTTTAACAGTTCGAACAACCAGGTGGGGCAAATCGTGACTCTTGCCGAGAAATCGCAGTGGGTCGGCGTCAACGCGACCTGTCCGTCCGGTACGAGCGGGAATACCACGATGCGTAGCTACATCACCACCCTGCCCATTCAGGAAACGTTGGATGGGTACAACTATCTGAAGATAAATGATTATCTCAACGGCGGGATGAAGATAACCGACAGCTATGCGGGCGTTTTTTATCCCCCGCGCAACTACATCCAGATGGGGAATCACCCGAACGTCTCTAAACAGAAGCCGTTCCCGGTCAATGACTCAAATTTAGTTTTTCGCCTGAAAGTGATGCGCCGTTTTATCAATATGGTGCCGATCCCTAAGCAGACCATGTTTACGGTGTATGTCACCACGCGCAACACCGACCCGCTGAACACGCCGGTTTACACCATTAGCTACAGCGGCAAAGTGGAAGTGCCGCAGACCTGTGAAATCAACGCCGGGCAAATCGTTGAATTTGATTTTGGGGATATCGGGGCGGCGTTGTTCAGTCAGGCCGGAGCAGGAAATCGTCCGCAGAGCGTGACGCCGCAAACCAAAACGGTGGCTATCAAGTGCACCAACGTCGAAGCGCAGGCCTATCTGTCGCTGCGCCTCGAGGCGGAGAAACTCTCCGGCGATATGATGGTCTCCGATAACAGCGACGTCGGCTTTATCGTGGCGAACGATAGCGGCATTCCGCTCACGCCGAACAACATGGCCAGCAAGATAAACTTCCGTCTCGACGACGCGGCGGCTGCGCGGGTCAATATCCGTGCGTGGCCGGTTAGCGTGACGGGGAAAAAGCCGGCGGAAGGACTGTTTTCTGCGCGCGGCTACTTGCGGGTGGATTATGACTAAGAATGTCAGGGTATTTGCGCTGGCAGGCGTTCTGGTGGCGGGCAACGTCCTGGCTGATTCTCCGCTCGGGGAGGTCAACATCGAGCTGCGGGGTAAGGTCGTGGATTATAGCTGTTACGTGGAAACGGGCGATGACAACAAAACTGTGCAGCTCGGCACATGGCCTACCAAACAGCTCCGCACCACGGGCAGCACCACGCAAAGTATGCCGTTTACCCTTAAGCTCAACGGCTGCCCGCCGGGCTCAGCGTCTATTACTTTTTCAGGTGTAAAAGTCGCTGGTAGCCCGGATTTGCTGGCGCTCAATGAAACTAGCAGCGCCACCAACGTGGCGGTGGAACTGCTTAATAAAGATAAATCCCGGCTGCCGCTGGACCAGGCAAGCCAGGATGTGGCGATAGACAGTAACGGAAACGCCTCACTGACCTTTCTTGCCAACTACATTGCGATAGCGGACAACCCAAACGCGGGTAAAGCGGATGCAGATGCGACTTTTATGATTAATTATTATTAAGTAGCTGGATGTTCATTACGCAAAAGGAAAAACCGGGATCTTCTGCCCGGTTTTTTCGTTTGCATCGGCGATGCCATCTATAATAATTCTTTGACCCGCGCATAATCGATTAACTCGACGATGGAAGTGACCTGCAGTTTCGAGAATATATTGGCTTTATGGGCGCTAATTGTTTTGTTACTCAATAATAACTGCTCAGCAATTTCTTTATTTGATAAACCATTGGCGAGATAGCGTAATACGGTAATCTCGCGATTAGACAGCGGCATATCATCAATATCGCCCTTACGTGATTTAGGGTGGCTGATGAAATGTAGCGTGTCAGAAGGAAAGAACGAATATCCTGCTAACAGCATTTCCACCGCGCTATAGATATCTTCCTGCTCTTTTCTCTTGCTGACAAAACCGTTAGCGCCAGCCTGAATTGCGCGTCCGGCATAGAATCTCTCGGATTTCGAAGACAGAAAGAGTATTTTAGTATCTTCCTGTATGCTTTTGATTCTCTTGAGTAAAGTAAAGCCATCAACGCCCGGCAGCTCAATATCCAGTATCACCAGGGATACGGGGTGGGTGCGCATATAATCAATGACCTCGCGACCATTGTCGGTCTTCAGCACGACACTGATATTTTTATTTTTCTGTAGCAGCACTTCTATCGACATGCGGACAATAGGGTGCTCGTCCATAATGATTACGGATGCAGGTTTCATTTTTTTTGCCTCGGATTGTTTGAGGAAAACATCGCGTTGACATAACGTCACTGGCAGCGAAAGTTATGAAATGTTGTCAGGCTTATTTTTATGTGCGTGGATACAGGATTCTCCCTGAAAATTATTTCGTCCTTTAAATTATTTATTTCTGATTAGCGATGGGCTCCATGATAAAAACATTTTATTACTATGCTGCGAACGTTTTTCCAATGGATTAATTAGGAGCGGTGATTATACATCCATATTATATGAGAGAAAGTCTGACGTTTCCGACAGGGGGTCATGGCGATATTAAGTTCTGTCTCAAAAGGCTGATGAATTGTTAATTGGTGAAAGCTCCCGCTCTAATTTAAATATTAGGTTTAAAAGTTTTTTTTAAATATAAAAATAGTCTTTAGTGTTAAATGTTTATTATTTGTTAAGTGAATGATTCCCTACGTCACGAGAAAAAGCGTTTGCGGCTGTTCTATGCAGGAGATCGGACAATTCCAGGAAAAGTTATAATTGTTAATTACATGATCTCATTTAACAAAATATAAACATTGAAAATAAGTATTTTCTTAGCTTTCACTCGAAACTCAGTGAGTTATCCTGGGATATTTCCCCGGAAGTTGTCACCGATAATTCATGCAGCAAATGGATGAGCGACTTTCGGCTGCTGAGACCCACGCGTGCGGTCACCCTTCCCAGGGTATAAACGACATAGTGGTAAGGCTTCTTTAATGTGTGGGCAATAAGCTTTAAAGAATGTCCTTTGGCGACCTCCATCAGGATATTCCACTCCCGGTGGGAAAGTGTGTCGTTTTCGCGGGTGTAGTAAGTCTGAACCGGCGGCACGGAACAAGGTTGTTGCATCAATAAACTGGATAAAAACGCTGTCTCAAGGCGGCGTTCGATGACCCGGCAGGCGGCGGCAGCAACAATAAAACAGGTCTGTTCCGGGCTGCGGTTAGCGGTCAGCAGGGTAATGTTGATGCCTGGCCGCTCTACGTGCCATCGGCGTATGGTATTCAGCACATCAATGACCGGCAGTGTCACGCAGTCCAGATCGATAACAATGCGGGGTAGCGGAGTTTGCTCAAACCAGCCCTTCAGTTCTGCAAGGCTGGCACAAACTCGCGTGTTCTGGCATTTAAAAAGATGTTGAGTCAACGCCAGTGAAAGGTACTTGTCGTGGGTGACCAGCGCCATGTCGACGGGCTTGTGCAGGCGCTCGGTTTGGATCTTTTGGTGTAAATATTCGAGACGGTCAAAGACCATCGGTATCGACAGACAGTCTACATGGTGGGAAGCATCGTTGTTGTTACGACGATACCTTCTTTTGCGTGCAGCTAAATACAAATGCTCACTCACAGTCTTTTTGTTCGGCGCCCGGTTAAGAGCACAAAAGGAATAATCAGAAACCGGCAGCCCGTCAATTTCTGATTATGTCGTAAGAAAGTTATTTTGGCAGGATAAAAGCCTGTTTGATATTGGCCTTCACTTAATGGGGGGCGGGAAATTTCTTAATGATGGTTATTTTTCAGACGAGAATTTGTTAAATGAAAAATAAAATACAACCATGATGAGTTATAAATAAATTAGCCGTCAGTCCTATAAAAAAAGCAGATTTGCTTTTATAAAACTCATTAATTCATGCTGATTTCGGAGCTTGAGTTTTCTCATAATAGCCTGGCGATACTGGGTGGCGGTGGCTTGATCAATATGCATCAGAAATGCGGCATCGGCCAGCGAATGGCCGCAGGCGGTGTGCCTGAGAAACTCACGTTCTGCCACAGTGAAGTGTCGGGTAGTGCAGTAGTGACAGACGTTTATCGGGACCGCACGCGTGTTTTTTCCGCGCCTGGCGGGCTCCGTCCAGCGCGCTATTTTGCGGGTTACTTCGTCAATTTCATCTTCACGAAAAATAACCGGAAGCATGTACAGACAGGGGCGAAACATTAGCTTTTCGTGCTCCTGTTTGCGGCAAATAAGAATCACCCTTTGTGCCCGAGTAGTTTGCGGAATTTTATAGCAGTCGGCGCTGATCCAGCCGTCTTCCAGGGACATAAATACCACATCAGCCACGTCCTGATGCTCTGAAGATAAAAAGTGAAAATTTTCGTGTCGTCGTTGGCAAAGTTTTTCAATAATAATTTTTAAGCCGTGAGCGAAATGGCTATTTTTTTCCTGTATCGCAACAGTAAGCATGAATATCCTCTTTGGAAAATAAATCTCAGCGGGATCATAGAGAAAAATTCATGATCAATGAACGACCTGCGACTTAATTCTCTCGTCTTTGAGGATTAGTTATCACCAGGTGCTTTCCTGGCCAGGCAGCGGCAGGTTATAGCGGCGGAAAACCTGGGTCAGAATACGCATCCAACATGAAGCCAGATACTTCTGATTATGAATGGTTCATATTCGCGGTCAGGGTCAATCTTTAAAACAAAGCCTGGAGAATGTCACAAAAAGAAAAATACGAGAGGACACATCCAAGTGAGTCCGAGTTCGATTTATTGAGTATCGGTACCGAGTATTTTCTCCGACTTATATAGTGGATTTTATTTCGTCAAATTTAAGAAACAAAAGGGCTGTTTCCACCCCTTTTGTTTCTTAAAGACTAGTTATCCATTTGTCGCTCAAATGCTTGTGTGACTAAAGACATAACGTAAGGTAAATCCTCAAGTTTCTCGAATCCGATCTCAACATCACCATTTCCCCAACGACCCAAGCTAGTGACATCTTTGCATAATCCACGCGGATCATTAATTTCAGCAAATTGAATATTCAGTGAAAGACGCAGACGCTTTGCTTGCGGTACAACATCCACAAAATTCACCTCAGCTTTATAAGCAATATAAAGCTTCAGAAAGACCTCTGTGACGCAGGGATCAAGTGCCAACGTTGCTTTACGGAATGCTTCAAACAACACCTGAACATGTTCTTTAGCCAGATAGGGATGGTCTTCAAAGCCATAAGTGAGGTTACCTTCACTCTTAGGCTGGTAATTTTTTAGAATATCATCAGGAAGATTGGCACCTGGCCAGACACTGCTTGCCTGTTCGGCCATTTTTTTTGCTCGGGCTATAATGGCTTCTTCACTCCATTTATCAAGAGCCGAAAGCCCGTCATTCAGGCGTAAATGACTGTATTTAAAACCACCTTCCCTCTCGCGCTTATCAGCAAATGAGCGATTGCTATACTCAGAGTTATAGCCCGTCAATGTCAGGTTACCCAGCGAATGACGCCATGTTTCCCATACCCGCTGCCATTCATCTCCTAGCTCAGCTCTCCATGCAGCCGGTACTTTTTCTGTTTGGTTATCGCACTGCGGCATGATGTGTTCGATAGTGTATTCATCTACCGGGATCGGTTCTTTATGCTTATGATTTTCAAGCCTTCTGAGCCAATAGCTACGACTTCTGAAGTTGTAAAGATCGCGGGTCTGAATATCCCTCTTAAACTCCTCATCTGTCGGAAAACGACGATAAGATGGCAGCAACGTAAACGCAGCTTTAAGGCTCTCCAAATATTGGTTCTTATCAAAACTTTTACTCAACCCGGCAAAAGTTTTATTCATTGAGTTGGTTGGTATGGCACATACTGCGCGACGAAATACATAGCTTTCCATCAGGCGCAGGGCTTCCGCGAAGTCGCTTAGTTTCAAAATATCCAGCTGGTAGTCATCATAAAGCTCCAGCATCAGCGGATATGCAACATCCATTCTCAACTCGCGGATATTATGGAATATCTCTTTAAGGTGTTTATTTTTTTCAATACCTAACGCAATGGCGCAATAGTAGGTGGCATATTTATGTATATCTGCAACAGCAGATTCAACAGATTGATTATTGCGACGGAAGTACTGCTTAAACGCCTCATAAATATCATCAATCTTAGGAATGTCACCGGTTTTTACCGTCAGGTAGTGACGCATGAAAGCATCGAACTGTTCGGAGTAAGCCTCCTGACCAAACAGAAGTTCCATTTTACGCCAGTGATCATTATACAACGTCGTTTGGCGCTCATTTTCCAGCCCCATAAGGATGTAATTGCGAATGAGATCGGCCTGGCTTAATTTTTTACCCGTTGAGTTCATGCTTTCAAATATAAGCTGTGGATTATCATGGTCGCGCTGGAGAGATATATCCACCACAATTAATTTGCTGAGTCCTTTACAGACAGTCTCCAACAATTTTTCATTGTTTAGTTTATCTTTAAAGTACTCAAAGTTTTCCTTAACACGTAAAGAGTAATTCTCCGGCAGAGATTTTCCATCGATAATTGCCCGTAACGTCTCGTTATCCGTTTGCGACAGAATAAGTTTATATCGCTTCTCGCCTGACAATAAGGGGTTAGTCAAATAGAAACCACGTAATTGGGCTTGGCTGAACCCTTCAATAAACTCTTGATCGCCAACAGCTTCGGCTAAAGCTGCGATTAACAAAGACACTGTAGTGACGCGCTGTTGACCATCAATAATCAACAAGGGTGATTGAGATGTCACCGAATAAAGCCCATTTTCGATATACACCACGGAACCGATAAAGTGCCCTTGATTGTTCTCATCCAGTCCGCAACGGAGAATATCATCCCACAGCTGTTCACACTCTTTCAGGCTCCATGAGTAAATACGCTGGTAGATCGGGATGACTAACTGAGGTGCAGTCTGCAGAAAGTTGAGCAACTTGGCTTCTTTAGCCTTCATCCTTTAATTTCCTTATTAACAATCCGAACGTCTGAGCAATGGCCGTAATCTATGTCATTGCGATAAATCTGAGGAAAACATTGACTGATATAGACACATTTACCCACGTTCATACCCGTCAACATTTTCACCAATCTGGTCAGCTGAAAATTACGCCCCTTTCAACATATCAAACACCACCCGCGCAAACCCTTTCGCCAGTTCAGGGTTAGACAGATACTGCATCATCATCTCTTGCTGGGCGTCGTTGCTGTCCATCACCGCGTCATCAATCGCTTTAGGGAAATCCCCCAGCATGGCTTGCTCACGGGTGTTATTAGCAATCTGCGTCATCACGGCCTGGTTTTCCGATAACTTGTCGCGCACGGTAAAGGCATAATTAATCATGTCTTTATCGCTAAGGTTATCAGTAATAAACAGGTCATTCAGGCGCGCCAGAATATTCGACAGGAATTCTTCTTTCTTATCCTTCGGCTTGGCTGTACCGACGTCATTACCCGGCTCGATTTTGTACTCTTCGGCGTCTTCCTGAAGTTTGAGATGCTGCTCGTGAAGTTTTGATAAGCGGTAATGGCTCATCTCCACGTTGCTTAAATCAATCTCGTCTTCTTCAATGCGCTGCTCATGGAGTAACGGTCGCAGATGGCGGGCAAACAGGCTGAGCTTCTCCAGTTCCTTGTCATCGTACTCGACGATTTGCGACATAAATTCATAGAAGCGCACAAAACTGCCGAGATCTTTCTTGAAGATATCGAGTTTATCTTTCTCTTGTTTGCAGTCTTTGAAGCTGTTTTCCGCGTTGGTGATCAGCACCACATCGTTGGTTTTTTTCGTGCGTTCAAAGATTTCTTTTGCCAGCTTATAAGCCTCAACGGCAGAGCTATAACGCTTCTTCCAGCGCTCAACGGCAGGTTTGCAGATATTGCTTATCGCGGCGTTAGATTTATTTTTAGTGAAGAAGGCATCACAGAATTGCTCGACTTCATTCCACTGGAAAATACCACTGGTGCGTAGCTTCTGGAACAGCTCAAAGACCAGTTGTGGATCGCTGACATCGGTCAGTTCAGCCGTTTGATAGTAAGGCTGGAAGGCTCCAAGAATTTCTTCGGGTTCGTTGTAGAAATCGAGTACGAATGTGCCCGACTGCGCTTTACCCGGATAAGTACGATTCAGGCGCGATAGAGTTTGTACGCACTCCACACCGCCGAGCGCTTTATCCACATACATAGCGCACAACTTCGGCTGGTCAAACCCGGTCTGGAACTTATTCGCCACCAGCATTACCTGATAATCATCGCTATCAAAGGCTATGCGCATATCCCGGCCTTTCAGCCCTGGGTTCATATTGGTTTCGGTAAACTTCTGGTTCAGCAGTGCGAGGCTATTGTGGTCACTCTCCACAAATTCCACTTCACCAGAAAACGCGACCATGGCGTTAATCTTCTGGTAGTTGTTCTCAGCAATGTATTTATCAAATGCCAGTTTGTAGCGCACCGCCGCTTTGCGTGAACTGGTGACGACCATCGCTTTGGCCTGCCCGCCCAGTAAATGCATTACATGTTTGCGGTAATGCTCAACAATCACTTTTACTTTTTGCGACACGTTATGTTCGTGCAGCGTGACCCACTGGTTCAGTTTGATTTTGGCTTTCTTGCTGTCCACTTCCCTGTCAGGGTCGTCCAGCTTTTGCAGCAGCTTATAGGCCACTTTGTAGTTGGTGTAGTTCTTCAACACATCCAGAATAAAGCCTTCTTCGATGGCCTGGCGCATTGAATAAACATGGAAAGCTTCCGGCTTATTGGTCTTTGATGCGGGTTCCACAGGGTTTGGCTTGCGGCCAAACAGCTCCAGCGTTTTGGCTTTCGGTGTAGCGGTAAACGCGTAGTAGTTCAGATTACTGCTGTTTTTACGCGCGGCAACGGTCGCATCCAGAATATCTTCCGATGACAGCACCACTTCCTCATCCGCTTCGTCTTTCATCAGCACTTCTTTAAGCTGACGCGCCGTAGAACCGCTTTGTGATGAGTGTGCTTCATCGGCAATCACCGCATATTTGCGCTGTTTTAGGCTGACGCTGTTTTCGATGGCTTTCAGTACGTGAGGGAAGGTCTGGATGGTAACGATAATAATCGGCTGTGAGTTTTCCAGCGCACTGGCGAGCTTTTCTGATTTTGAGCCATCGCCTTCTTTATTGTTAATGCGCCCGACCACGCCATCCGCATGTTCAAACTGGTAAATCGTGTCCTGAAGCTGATCGTCCAGCACGGTACGGTCCGTAACCACAATCACCGAATGGAACTGCTTCTCACCTTTCTCATCATAGAGACGGGAAAGCTGGTGGGCAGTCCAGGCGATAGAGTTAGATTTCCCGGAACCGGCGCTGTGCTGAATCAGATATTTATGGCCAGTGCCTTCTACCGCAGCGGCGCTAATCAGTTTATTCACCACATCCCACTGATGGTAACGCGGGAAGATCAGGCTCTCTTTTTTAACTTTTAGCCCATTCCAGTCTTCTTTTTCTTCAATTTGCAGATGCACAAAACTGGCGAGGATTTTCAGCAGGTTGTCTGGGAGCAGCACTTCATTCCACAAATAGCTGGTGGCGTATTCGTTTTCATTCTCGGGGATTTCATTCCCCGCGCCGCCTTCTTTGGTGCCTTTGTTAAACGGCAGGAAGAAGGTGTCATCCCCTGCCAGTTTGGTTGCCATAAACACTTCATACTGGCTGACGGCAAAGTGCACCAGCGCACCACGTTTGAAGGTGAGCAACGGCTCAGGTTTGTTGGTGACAGGGTCTTTCGGCAAACGCGTTTTCTTATATTGTTTGATCGCGTTGTGCACCGCTTGCTTGAATTCGGACTTCAGCTCAAGTGTGGCTATCGGCAGGCCGTTAATAAACAGCACCAGATCGATACGCCATTTCCTGGCTACTGAGACAGTTTCATCCAGTGCAGCTTTGGTGGCATACGGGCTGTAAACCAGTTCTGGCACAATACGGCAGATATTCTGTTTATAACGCGCCAGGGTTTCCGGGTTGAGATTATGCTCGGGCTTAAACTGGCATAGCGAAAAGCGCGCATTATGGCTTTTGATGCCGTGGCGCAATACGCCCAGCGTACCGTAAGTTCGGGACAGCTGATCGGTGGCGTTGTTATCGGCTTTTTTAAGTTGCGCCACCAGCAAGTCGAGGAAATGACGCTCGGTATCGGTTGGGTAAATTTTAGAGAATTTTTCCCACTCCAACGGCTGCGTGTTTTGCACAAAGGCGATGGCATCCTGCGAGAACAAAGCACGTTCGCGGTCATAGCCGTCAGACTTACCACGAATCCAGCCTTTATCTTCCATTTGAGCAATCATTTCATCCTGGAAAATCAGCTCTTTGGTGGTATCCATACTCATGCGGTAGCTTCCTCTGATGCCTCGATATCGCTGGTGTCGGGTGCAACCCAATCGCGCACGTCGATTTTGCCGGTGACGGCGGCGGAGATAAGGGCGGTGCGGCGTTCCTGGAGTAGTTGTATCTGTTTATCCGACCAGTTGAGTAATAAATCAAACTCCGTAGTTTTCTTTAAAAGAAACTCTATAATTTCAAGCTGTTCGTCTATCTTTGGCAGAGCAATCCAAATTTGCTTTGTCTTTTCTTGGTTCATAATTCCAATGGTAGAAGCATTCGATGATTGTTTCATTTGTTCCATTTGGTTTGATAATGAATGAGCTAAATAGTTAGGTTCGATTTTTTCATTCGGCACAATTATGTTGATTTGCTGGTTACATGAAAACAAACTTGCAGCTAAAGCTACCTTCCCAAGGGTAGCCCCAATGCCAATAACAACAATTGAATTCTCGGGGTAAATTTTAGAATCACCATTATGAACCGATGATTTTGATATCTTTTTCTTTGCATCTTGTAAAACTAATGAACCATTAAAATCACCCGGAGAAAACCAATTAATTCCATCAATATCAGTAAATGATTCTGGATTTTTAGGTGTTCCGCCAGTCCCCACAAATGAAGAAAGATATTTTATTTGTGAAACATCCCAATGCTCCGGCACTTCCCCCAACCACTCAACACCAGAATCTTTCATCGCCACATCAGGGTTTAACCCTTTAGTCACAGTATGGCTAATCACTGCCTGACGTTTTTCTTTTAATAGTTCAATCAGTTGCTTCTGCTTTTCGATCAGGTTATCGATTTTTGCGGTTTCGTGATCGAGGAAGGCAGAAATATTTAGCTGCTCTGCTATAGGAGGCAGTAGTAATGGTAATCTTCTGAAGTCCTCAAATTTCATTGATTGCCTCAAACCGCCACCCATGCCGTAAAATACCTTTGTTGTATCGTACGAATGTAACAATCGATACAAAAAAGTAGAATTCATATCAATTTTTGCTTTTAGCTTTAAATAGGCCGATGTAATGATACCATTCTGTTTTGCCAGACCGACACGCAAACTATTTTTATCATTTTGCAGGTCTGTTAACCTTAGGATAACATCCCCATAATCAATGATCTGATATGTATTAAAAGACTCAGGTAAAAGACCAAAGTTAGTCTCTACATCTCGCGGAATAATATTACCATAACTTAATGAGAGTACATTACTCTCTGCACCATCAATATTTTTCTTTGCTGTTGCTTCGCATAATGCGAACGTGGGCTTTACGTACCAATGCGAAGGTATTGAATCAATCCACTCAACCCCAGAATCCTTATACTCCGGATACGCCTTATATTTAGCCATCAGGAATGTACCTCCTGCAGCAACTTCATAATCTCGGCGCTTACGGCATCCAGATCGGCATCAATCTCTTCTAGAGGGCGTGGTGGCTGATAGACATAGAAATGGCGGTTAAACGGAATTTCATAACCTACAATCCCTACTTCATTATCTTGGGCATCGCGCTTATCAGCGTTAATCCAGGCATCGGCAACGTGCGGCAATACTTCTGCTTTAAAGTAGTTTTCAATCAGATCGCTGGTGGCAATAGCAGGGTTTAACGGCACGTTTTCGTTATCACGCAAATCACCATCCTGCTCGAACTCCACCACTTTGCCTTTGTATTCAAATGCACCGTACAGCGGCTGCGCGGCTTCTTTCAGTACCTTTTTCACTACCGGTTCAGCGGCTGGGTTTTTCGTGGTGATGGCGTCGATAAACTGTTTGTTCTCTTTGGTATCGAGCTTAACGCCTGCGGTTTTAATCGCGCCTTTCAGAGTTAACTGGAACTCATTAAAGTCATTACTCACCAGCGCTTCGCCACCCGCTTTAGCACTCAACGCCGTCTGGATTCGCTGCGCCTTATTCATCAATGCACGTTGAGACTGCCACAGCTTGCTATCCAGCAGGTCTTTAATTTGCTTCTCTTTCAGCTCAGCAAATTCGGCTTTGATAATGGCGCGGGCTTCAATTTCGATATCGGCAAAGTCGCCGTAGTTATCGTCTTGCCACTGTGCGGAGAACTCTTCATATAAACGTTCCATCGGTGCATTCAGCGGTTTGGTTGCAAACCGCAGAGTGGCAATCGCTTCGTCAGTCACCTGTGCAGACAAACGCAATGGGCGCTCGATGGTCAGGCGGCGGTAGCCAAAATCAGTGCTATTAAAGATTTTGCTGGCGAAGGTTTTTGGCGCTTCGGTTTTAGCAGTAGCTGACTGGCGACCACGGTTAGATTTTTGCTCCGGTGCTTTCTCAAGCCCCAACTCTTCAAGAGAAGTCGCTTCCACCACTTCAAACTCACCAAAGGTACGGGTGATAAGCTTGATATCGTCTTCGCCCATCAGATTACGCTTGGAACCTAACGATTTACGCATCTTGCCGCACAGGTTGGTGCCATCAATCAACTGGACTTTACCCTTACGCTCCGGGGCTTTCTTATTCGACAGAATCCACACGTAAGTGGCAATGCCGGTGTTGTAGAACATATCCGTCGGCAGCGCGACAATGCCTTCCAGCAAATCGGCTTCCAGAATATAACGGCGGATTTCGCTCTCGCCGCTACCCGCCCCACCGGTAAACAATGGTGAACCGTTGAGGATAATCCCGATACGCCCACCGTTGCTCACCGAGCCATCCACTTTATCGCTATCGCGCATTTTGCTAATCAGGTGCATCAGGAACAGCAGTGAACCATCGGATACACGCGGCAGGCCAGGACCAAAGCGGCCGTTAAATCCTTTTTGCAGATGCTCGTCGTTAATCTCGCCTTCAATCTTTTTCCAGTCCACGCCAAACGGTGGGTTAGACAGCATGTAGTCGAACTGGTCTTGCGGTAACTGGTCATTGGAAAGCGTGTTGCCCAGCTTGATGCGGCTGACATCCTGGCCTTTGATCAGCATATCGGCTTTACAGATAGCATAAGACTCAGGGTTCAGCTCCTGGCCAAATGCGCGCATCACCGCGTTTGGGTTTAGCTCGTGCACATATTCCATGCCAGAAGAGAGGAAACCGCCAGTGCCCGCAGTCGGGTCATAAATGGTGCGGATGATGCCGTCTTTAGATAACGCTTCATCATCTTCCATAAACACCAGCGAAGTGGTCAAACGCACGATATCGCGTGGGGTAAAATGCTCCCCGGCCGTCTCGTTTGAACTCTCCGCAAAACGGCGGATTAACTCTTCAAACACCAGACCCATTTCATGATTAGAAATAGCTTTCGGGCTCAGGTCTGTGGTGGCGAATTTCTTAACGATTTTAAACAGTAGGTTCGCATCATCCAGCAGGCCAACAAACTCACTGAATTTGAAATGCTCAAAGATTTCACGCGCATCCTTTGAGAAAGACTGCACGTAGTTCTCGAGGTTGGCCTTAATGTCGTTCTGCCCCATCTTGCCGAGATCCATCGGCGAGGTATTGAAGAACGACAGGCCTTTGGTAGCTCGTAACAGGAACTTCTCTCGTCCTTCTTCCGGCAATGGGCTTGCCTTCAGCTTCTCCGCTTCCGCAACCACAGCATCTTTGGTCGGCGCTAACACGCACTCAAGACGGCGCAACAGTGTAAAAGGCAGAATCACGCGCCCGTACTGGGACTGCTTAAAGTCACCGCGAAGCAGATCGGCGACCGACCAGATAAAGGCAGCCGTTTGAGAAAAGTTTGTGTTAGTCATAGTGTTTCCAGGAAAGCTTTAATGAATGATCCACCGTCTGCGATCGACAACCTTATCGATTAGGCAAACGCCAGATGGAATAATGAGATGAACAAAATCATACAGCGCACGTGAATGAGTACAAGCACCAAATGCCTTAGATTAATGACTGAGAAAATGTCATTAACATTGAGAACGCTTATGCGTTATATCGGACCCATTTTCTTAGAGAGTACCCTGACCTACCCAATCCTCTGAATTTTAGAACTTAAAATTTTCAAATAAGCCTAACCACCCCACAATGCTGAAGAATAGATAAGATTCAGGAAATCAATTAGAGTAATCTTATAAAGAAAATCTCCCCCCTCTCAGTGACTTATGGTGTAAAAAATGGACATCTTGCTGGCCCCCGGCGTCCTGGTGCGTAATGGTATTTTGTATGTTGCTTCAATATTGAAGAATGATGCGGCTCCCGGCTATGTGACTATCTTATTAGTGGCTGCACTTTGTATTACCGTTGTACGCTGGCGAAAACTGGTTAAACGCCGCCTTACTGCGCTTGACAGTATCCATTCCATTATTGCCAAAACCCCCGAAGATGAATTTAGCCTGCATGTTACCAATATCGATGCCGGTATCACCGACTTAAACGTGACCGAAGAACAGCAAAATGTAGCCGAGGCATGGAAGGAATATCGGGAAACCCATATTGTCGACGATCAGGACGGTACCCTTGTGGTGCGTAATGCCGTTCGCCCAAGTCAGTTTTTTAATTTGGATGATTTGCATTTCACACAGGGCTTCTGGCGCATCGTTCCGGGCTTGTTTGTGACTATTGGTCTGTCTCTGACCTTCCTCGGCTTGATTTCTGCGCTTAATTCGATGAGCACCTCGCTGGACGATGGCGGCAGCGCGGCATTAGAAGGTTTGCTCACCATCGCCTCAGCGAAGTTCATCATGTCGCTGACGGGGCTGTGCTGCTCAATAGTTTTTACCATAGGCTTGCGTAGCGGCACCTCACAGCTGGAAAAAAGGGTTCATAGCCTCAATAGTTTGATTGAAAAACGCCTGACATATATCAGTCTGGAAGATTTATCCATTCGTCAGCTAAAGGCGACGATTGAAAGTCGAGAACATTTCCGCAAGCTGGGACTTGAGATGGTGGCAGAAATTGGTCGCCCACTTCGCGAAGATCTGCCAAGAGCGATATCGGAATCCATCAGTTCAGCAATTACCCCCGTCATAGAACAAGTTAGCCGCTTAGGTAATGATGGTGTCGGCGAGATGGTACAAAGTCTCTCCTCGCGTTTTTCTGAAGATGTTGGCCGGGCCTTAACGCAAGCCAGTGAACGCATTTCGCTGGCAGGCGATCAAATCAAACTGCTTGCGGAAAGAATGGATCAAAGCTCAGGGAAAATGGGCAACGAAATGGAAAGCGCTATTGGGCGATTAGGTCAGGCGGTTGAAACGCTGCGGGAAGGCATGTCACAAACAGCGGAAACGGCAACGTCTGCATTCAATCAAGGTGCCGAAAATCTACTCGCAACCATGAACTCAACGCTACAAGGTATTAAAGACAATACGGGTGATGGCGCAAGAGCGATGGGCGAAGCGGCTGCAGATATGAAGGCCGCCGCTCTTGGGATCCGTACAGAACTGGAAACCGCAGCAAAACAGGGCGCAGAAGCCGCGCAAGCTCGCATGTCAGAGTCAGCTTCACAAGCGAGCGATGCCATCGGCCAGGCTGCGACACACATTCTGAGCGCATTTGGTAATACAGCCGGAGAAATTACCAAAGCGACAGAAACGATGACACAGAACGCCAGCAGCCAACTTCTTTCCCCTCTTTCCACCATTGCGGAAAAACTGGA
Organism: Buttiauxella sp.; assembly: GCF_049686335.1. Taxonomy (NCBI): domain Bacteria; kingdom Pseudomonadati; phylum Pseudomonadota; class Gammaproteobacteria; order Enterobacterales; family Enterobacteriaceae; genus Buttiauxella; species Buttiauxella sp. The sequence goes on from NZ_JBAVHX010000035.1 coordinate 21,295, forward strand.
AGGCGTCATGGGCATGCTTGACGAAACAAGTACCGCTTTACGTCGTGCTTCAGAGGGTATTAAAGAGGGAGCCATTGCTTCTGAAAATGCATCAGGTAGCTTCCGCTCGTCGGCTCAATCGCTTACTGACGCAGCCGACCCGATCCGCTCGACGATGGAACGTATTGAAATCAGCACGCGTCAACTACGTGAGAGCAGCGAGAATAGCCTTTCAGCTATTGCCACCGCAGCGAAAACGAATGCTGAGCAATCCGCTATGACACTTTCGGCAGCGCAAGAGACATTGGGTGGACAGCAGCGTGCGATTGAATCCACTCTGACGAACCTTCAGTCTCTGATTACTGTATTACGTGGTCAGGGCGAAAGGCTTGATAGCATTGATGAGAAGCTCGGCAAGGCGTTCGACTCTTATCAGGAGCAAGTTGCAACGTCTGTAGAAACACTTTTCGATCACGTTAAAACTATGCAGTCCGCGTTAATGCCAGCACTGGATACCATGCAGAGTATTGTCGACCAGGCTGAAAACTTTGCGCCTAAACAGGGACGCATGTCATGAGAGGGAACGCCAATCGTAAGCGTTCAAATGAAGAGGAAGAAGAATCCGTCTTTGTTTCAATGACGGACATGACGGTGAGCTTCCTTTTTATTGTTATGGTGTTGCTCGCATTCTTTGCCAGCCGGTATAACGATAAAAATACTGTTCCCCGCGACGAATATGAACAAGCGGTCCAATCACGCGATAAAACGATTGAAGATCTCCGCTCTGAAATAGCAATATTGAAGCGAGTCGATCCTTTGGAACAGTATATGTCTCGCGCAGCAACAGCTCGCCTTAACCTGCTTTATCAGCTACGCGATAATCTCAAACAGTCTTTCCCATTGTTGCCAGTTGATGTGATTCCTGAGGAAGGAACTCTGCGCTTCCAGGGCGAAGGGCTATTTATCAGCAATAGTTTTGCCTTAAGCGATGACAAGCGAAAGATTGTCGAAGCGCTGGCAAAAACCCTCGACTCACTCCTGCCCTGCTATACCTTCAACCAGAATGCGGGTTGGAATAAAAGCTGTAATCCTTCATTCGCCATCATTGAGGCGGTCCAGATTGAAGGCCATACTGACTCGAAAGGTGATGATGTTTATAACCTGAATCTTTCGACTAACCGTGCAATAACGACATTTACCAGCATGCTTGCGGCTGCACCGGATTTGGTCGCACATTTCAATATGCGGCATCAGCCGGTTCTTTCGGTTGCGGGGTACGGTAAAATGCGCCCTGTTCGCCCTAATGACTCACAACAGAATATGGCAATGAATCGCCGCATCGATCTTCGCATTATTATGCATACACCAGCCAATGCTGCGGAAATTGAAGACATTCGCCAGCGTCTGATTGAACCGTTGAAGAAGAGCATGCCATGAAATTGAGCGATATCTTTCTGAAGCCAGTCGCACTTTTCAAGCCAGCAATAGCAGTATCAAAAAGTTTATCGGTCAAGATTCAAGCCATTCATGAGCGCTGGCCAGACGTAGTCAGAGAGATTGCCGAACGCGATCGTGAAAAGGTTTTACGCAAGCTGCTCGGGTATGTAGAGAGCTGGCAATGGGATGAGGTGAAGATGTCATTCATCTGCTCCGGCGCACCTATTGTTTTTGATAAAGAATTCAGAGTTCAAGACGACTTTATCGCGCTGCAAGAGTTTTATCTGCGGGAAACCATTGTTACGGACTCACCATCCTTTATTTCAGCAATGATTTCGGCATACATCCGCAGTTACGAACCTGGTTCAGCGCACACAACCAAAATTAAAAACTGTCTTGATATCGCCAGCGAGCACATGAGCGATAAATGGAAAGATGTTATCGATCAATTGCCTGAATTCTTTGATGCTAAGCATGCGCATCAAGCGCTGGCAGAAAAAATGGTGATGATGGACTCACCGTGGAAAGAGCTCAAACAGTTTGGCATCACACGCCCGCACGAGCCGGGTTTAATGTCGCATGCTCATCTGGCTTATATCGCTTTGCTTAGGCCCGAATTATATGAAAAAGCAGCTATTGAGAAGCTGTTTGCCTGGTTGAAACCCGATGGCAAAAGTAACGCGTTGATGGATGGTGCTTCTGAGGCCATCAATGCGATGTTATCCCATTGGCTGTATAAGCAACCCGACGAAAAACTCTCACGTTTTCTGACTGAAACACTTGTAGCTTTTTACGAAGATCCACGTCTGAGTCGCGGTGGCGTATGGGGTAGCGTGGATGAAAAATGCCGTAATCTCATCATCAACTGGCTGACGCGTGAGAACATTTTGTTTTTCCTGGATGTGGTCTCAAAAGTGGAAGACAGCCATATGTGGGAACCACGACGTGAATTTTGGTTAGGGCTTTATAACCAAGGAAAAATCACAGCAGCGTGGGTGGCATTTAGCAGCATTGCTTCCCAAAAAGCAAAAGAAATGAAAGGTTCAATGAGGGACTCTTCAACGCTGAACTTCGGAATTCAAACGGCTCTTGGTAATCGTGATAAAACCTCATTGCTCATTTTACAAATTGGTAAATGCATCGTAATTGAAGGTTCACACAGTTATAAAGTTCATATTTTCCGAAGTGATAATAAACACAGCCCAGAACTGTACCAATTAAAATACAATTGCGAACAAATCCGTATGCTACCGAACCCAGTTGCTATTCCGCATTTGAGCGGCTGGCAGGATAAAGTGCGTGAACAAATTGAGTATCTGTCATGACATTTACCTTTAATCATAATGCAGAAACGATCACTCTGAATATCGTTGAAGAAAAACAGAGTTTAATCAACCGCCTGTTTAAACGGCAGCAATCCGCAACATTATCTGGTCTCACGCATAACGATCGCGCCTTAGCTTTCGCTATAGCTGATCTGAAAGCCCTGGCGGAAGAATTTGAAGAACATTTGCAAATAAGTCATGACTCTATACAAATGAGTCATCGGCTGGCTGGCCTGCTTGACTCACAAACAGCACAGAATCTGTGCTTACCTCCTCTTGTCGATCTGACATTAAAAACCGACATTGAAGGTTCATTAGGTAGCGATACTTTTCGTTTACAGTATGAATGGCTACGCAATGGTATTCGCCAAATACCACAACGAACAGGGGTAATTTTAGCCACATCTCAAGGGTTACGCCGGTTGCCATTATGGATGATGGAAGCCATTGAAGTCGCAGAAAAATTTACACCGGGTGGCGGTGAAGCTTCCGACTGGGAATCGCTCGCTCGCTTCCGACAGTCTCTTGACCCCGGCGTCCAGATGAGCAATGAGCTCAATGACGTTCGGATATCGATGACCGATTTCATGCAAGGTTTAGAAGTCCGGATTGCCGATCGTTTTTCTATTTCCACCAGCTCAAATGGCGCTGATGATTTCGAGATAGTCCCTTTCTCTGGCAGGAACATAGAAGTACTAGAAAATAACGGAGAAACTGTCAGCGAAGCTGCAGGTGAGTTAGGTGAACAAACTTTACGTCGTTTCCAGCAGCGCGTCAGAACTCAAGGGACTCTTTCAGCTTATCGTGTTGGTGAAGGTAATTATCTGGTCATTGACCGAAGCGCACGCCCTATTCTTGACATCATGGTACAGAAACAAAAGTCTGCTCCTGAAGAACGACGTGCTTTTATAGAAAACCCACGACCTGCAATTACCGATGCTGTTGAAAAATATCTGAGGCAATCAGGTAAGCTGGATGGGCTCGATGAGGTCGGCGAGGAAGAAGCCATTGAAGCCGCTGCAGGTCCCGCTTTTATTGAAACCGTTGAATATTCCGAACGCGTTAAGGGTATTTTGCTTTATCAAAAAGGGGCTGTTTCTGCTCACATGACCGGCAAAACGACCTGGTTACCAGAGGTAATCCCCGACGCCCTGGCCAAAATTATTGATGCGATGGATAGCCAGGCGCTGGCAAAAGTCTGCGAGCAAATACGTAATGCCATAGATGCATCGCAACAGGAAATTGAGGTCGGTTCTTATCCAATTAAAGCTACCGAAGACACGTTAGGCGCACTTGAAAAACGCCTGGCTGATCTTAAAGAGATGGAAGGCGCGACAGAAATAACAGAAAAAAAAGTTAAGCCCACAGTTGATAATCCACCTGCTGCTACGGTTATCCTGGATACCAAAGATAATTTTGAGGAAATATCCTGGAGGCCGGATCTTACAGAACGTCCTGTATTTATCGACGAGCACTTGCCGACAGGCGTTAAAACCGCATTGCGATCGCATCAACTAGAGAGCTTTAGCCTGCAACTTTCTTCTTGGAAGTCAGGAATGCCTGGCATCTTGAACGCAGATGAACAAGGATTGGGTAAGACGCTTCAAACAATTGCATTTCTTCGCTGGTTAAAAGAGAACAACCAAGTCAATACTGCCAGCAATAAAGAACGCGGACCGATATTAATTGTGGCACCCACATCCTTGCTGGAAAATTGGAATGCAGAGGTAGCACAGCATACCGATAGCGGAGGGCTCGGCCATTTGCTCCGCCTATATGGTTCATCATTAAGTCAGTATAAAAATTTCGATGCTAAAGGTATCGAGACGAAAGATGGTACTCCCTTATTAAATTTTCGGCAGCTTCACGAAGCTATTGAAGAGGGTAAAGGCCATCGTTTCTGGATATTAACAACTTATACAACGCTCACCAATTATCAGCATTCCCTCGCGAAAATTCATTTTTCAGCCGTTGTCTTTGATGAAATCCAGGCAATAAAAAATCCTGATTCGCTTCGCGCCCGTGCCGCTCGAGCCATCAATGCTGACTATCGAATTGGCCTTACAGGCACACCTATTGAGAATACAACAAGTGACTTATGGGCGGTCATGGATCAACTGGCTCCCGGGTCTCTGGATACCTTACGTAATTTCAACAGCCTTTACAGCGAACCTGATGAACTGAATATGCTTCAACTGTATCAGCAGGTTTTTGAACCCCGCAATCAGCTACCGCCTTTAGCGTTTCGTCGTTTAAAAGAAGATGTTGCGAAAGAGCTGCCCTCTAAAACACGTTTTCTGCATCCACGTTTAATGCCTGAAGGGCAGGCAATTGCCTACGAAACCGCCCGGCTCAAACTTTCGCAAGGTGGTCCTGGCGCAGCACTGAAAATGCTACAGCATATACGTGGAGTTTCAGTTCACCCGGCGATGGAGATGAGTGGGAACAATCAGAGTTTTATCGATGCTTCTGCTCGCCTGAATGCTTGCTTCAAAATTCTGCATCAGATTAAAGCAAAAGGCGAACGTGTCCTGGTTTTCATTGAGCATCGAAAGATGCAATTCCGTTTTATGGAGTTAGCACTACAAGAATTTGGCCTTGAGAAAATTGATCACATTAATGGCGATACACCTATCCAAAAACGTCAGGCTATTGTACGTCGATTCCAGTGTCATCTTGAACAGGATGGTGGCTTTGACTTATTAGTTCTTGGTCCCAAAGCTGCAGGAACAGGACTGACATTAACTGCCGCCACTCACGTTATTCACTTATCTCGTTGGTGGAATCCGGCTGTTGAAGAGCAATGTAATGATCGCGTTCACCGCATTGGACAAAAGTATCCCGTTCAAATCCATATGCCTATGGCCATCCATGCAGGTTATCAGGAGCATTCTTTTGACTGTTTGCTTCAAGGACTCATGTCACGAAAGAGAAACTTAGCGCGTGCTGCACTCTGGCCAATGGGCGACAGCGCAGGTGACATATCGCAACTACAAGCAGCCTTGAAAAAGGAACAAAATGAGGCAAATGGAGATGTTCTGGGAATTAGTATTCGAATGATGTTTGAAAGAGATGCGGAAGCTGATGGTGCAAAAATGAATGATGGCTCCTATCGGATAAGCTAATTTCTATAATTTGTTAAATCATAATAGAGGGTAACATGGATGAGTCACTATACCGGTGATTAACAAGCAGCACAGATGTTAAATTCCGCAAATGATTTAGGGGGCAACTCACTAACTAAAGCAGCGTTCTTCTAAGACTAAATTTCTCTGTTTTTTGCCCTATTCGGATACTTTTAATGGCTTACATCGATGAATTATTATTTTATAGTTCATTTGATTATCCAATAAATATGCAGAACTGCTTATCAACATTTAGCACGGGGCGAATAATTAATGACTCGATGTAACATCCAGCAGGAGTAAAAATGCCTCTAGACTTGAGTAACACGCTTGTAATTGGTATTAGTGCCACCGCTCTTTTTGATATGAGCGAGTCTGATCGGATATTTCGTGACATCTATGTGACCGATCCTGACAGCGCTATTGAAAAGTATCGAGCCTACATGCTGGAACACGAGAATCAACCTCTACAGCCTGGCACAGGCTATCCTTTAGTCAAAGCGCTTTTGGGTCTGAATCAATATCGTCAACCGGATGATAAATCATCTCTGGTTGAAGTCGTCGTTATGTCGCGCAACAGCCCCGACACGGGTATCCGAGTTCTGAATACAATTCGCCACGACAAGTTAGATATAACACGCTCTGCCTTCACAGCGGGTGAAACGGTAGCTGACTATCTTGACGCCTTCGATGTTGATCTGTTTTTAACAACTAGCGTAGATGATGCACAAAAAGTCATCGACTCTCGATTTTGTGCCGCTGCAATATTAAAAGACCCACCTTCAGGCTCTTCCGAAATTCCTGAAGGACAAGTTCGCATTGCTTTCGATGGTGATGCAGTCCTTTTCTCAGATGAAAGTGAGCTGGTATACAAAACTCAGGGTATGGCAGCTTTCCACGCACAAGAAGATGCCCAACAAGATATCCCAATGGCAGAAGGCCCCTACGCTACTCTGCTAAAAAAACTAGCAAAACTTCAAGACCGTCTACCTACTCGAATGGAATATTCTCCTGTGCGAATTGCTTTAGTTACCGCTAGAAACAGCCCTTCAGAAATGAGAGTAATTAAAACGCTCAGGAGTTGGGGTGTGTATGTTGACGAAGCTTTTTTCCTTGGCGGGGTTGAAAAAACTAAAGTACTTCAGGCCTTTAAACCTCATATTTTCTTTGACGATCAAGATATACATTTAAATGCTGCAGCGAAACTTGTCCCATCAGGGAAAGTGCCTTATGCCAGCAATTCAGAGCTATTTAACGCTTCATGATCGATTCACAATCCCGGGAACATATCATGGTTCCCGGTCGATATTATTTACAGTCAATTACTCCAGTTGTTACACTTCCTGTTTATTTCGGCCCACCACTGCAGCATTAGCCTGCGTTCATCCAAATGCTTCGCCTTATTAATGTAAGACGCCCGCACAGAGTTACGCTCCTGGTGACTCATCTGCATCTTTAGACCACATCCCAGACTCAATCAACTAACTGCATGCCATGGTTCTAAAACCGTGACCACAGACTTCCACCTTAGTGTCATAGCCCATAACCCGGAGTGCATGGTTAACCGTATTTTCACTCATCGGTTTACGAGGATCATGATCGCCTACGAAAGTTAGCTTGCGATTTCCGCTCATGTTTTTAATTTTATCCAGAATGGTCAGAGACTGGCGAGATAAAGGAACAAGATGAGGAGTCCGCATTTTCGATCCTCGATGTGAATGCTTCACACCTTCCAAAGGCACACGTTCTCCCGGAATCGTCCACATAGCGTTTTCAAAATCTACTTCTGACCAGCGAGCAAAACTAGTTTATTAGAGCGAATGAAGACCAATAACGTCAGCTCCACAGCTAAGCGTGTTAGTGGTCTGCCGGTATATGTGTCGATACGATGAAGTAGTTCATGAATGCGATTAAGTTCTAGTGCAGCACGATGTTGCCGTTTTGCTGTAGCGACAGCCCCTGCCATCTCCTGAGCTGGGTTGTAGTCAATCAAACCGCTTTGTACGGCATAGTGCATGATTGATGTCGTACGCTGCTAAAGACGAGAAGCGACTTCAAGACTCCCTGACCTCTCTACCGCTTTGATAGGTGCCAGCAAATCGCGAGTTTTAAGTTCGGTGATATTGTGTTTGCAAATAGCCGGGAAAAGAAAGTCTTCCAGGGTTTTCAAAACTCGGGAGCTATGATCTTTTGACCACTTCTTATTAGTCGCATGCCATTCTGTGGCAACCACTTCGAAGGTAAAGAGTTATTTAGCCAACTCTTCTTTTACTGCACGTTTTGTTCGCGGGGGTCAATGCCTGCCGCCACCAATTTCTGGCAGCTTCTCTTTTATGTCTGGCATCAGCCAGAGAGGTCTCTGGGTAATCACCAAAAGCCATCAGGTGTTGTTTACCGCCAAAACGGAAACGAAAGCGCCAGTATTTGGAGCCGTTAGGTGTATCAACAAAAATATGCCATCGCCGTCTACTAACGAGTATTCCTTCCATATACTGCCGTGGGTATATAAGCATTATCGGACCAGCATGTTGATGTGGGGTAACTCAGATTGACGTCGGTTGACTGAAAGGCGGGGCAAAGCCTTGCGGGGACTGGATTTTAGACATAAAAAAAGACCTTAGTTGAGGTCTATTTACATACTAATGGTGCGAAGGCCGAACCGCATTTTACGACATAACCTATTGAAATAAATAACATTACAAAGCAAGGTAACCGCCAGATATACTCACATATATACTCAATGCGATTCTCTGGAAAATCAGCTAACTCAATGATTACTCATCCTCTTCTTCTACTGGCTCCAGCGCGTCAAGTGCGACTCGCACCATGGCAATAGAACCTATACGGATAAAAGCATCTTCGCCATCCTCATCGGTTAGCATATAGCGCTCCGTTGATTCAGCATCGCTATCCAGCATTTCAAAGAACGCATTCAACTGACCGATTTCGCCCGTCTCTTCATTTGCTGCCACATCAGGCTCAACACTCAGCGGTATCTCTGACCCGCCGTTCGCCAACGTGATATGAACATCAAAATAATCGTCTTCGTAGCCATCATCCTCTTCGCTCACGATGGGTGCAAAGCCATCAGACAGGAACTGGTGAAATACCACCTCACGAATATTGAGTGCGTAACGATGTTCAGCGGAATCAAAAACGAAGAAACATTCTGTGTTTGGCGTGGTTTTCTCCTGAAAATAATAATAAAACCGCCGCTTATCCGCAGCCGAAATAGGTAACAACAAATAGTCCTGCTGCCCCTGCAGCCAAAGCTTTACGGTCCAAAGACCACTATCCATTTCAATGCCACTTGAGGCTATCGTCTCAAGATCTTCATCGGTTTTACTACGCTTACTACGGAAGTCGTTTATCAATCGATTGCTTTCCGGGAACACGACGTTTAAAGGTTTATCCAGGGCATTGCATATTGACTGTGCGAGACCCAGCTTTGCGGCAACCGCGCCTGTTTCGATACGTTGGATTTGCTGTTGACTGGTGCCGACCATAAACGCCAGCTCGCGTTGAGTGATCGACAACTGGGTACGAAGCTGTTTGATGTTGTTTTGCGGCATAGTGTCATCTTTCAAATCAGGTAGATAGCAATCATTAAAACACGTAAACGGGTATAAAACACATAAATGAGTTAATAAAAGAGTTAGAGAAAAAGATGCTAGTGATATCAAAGTTCACAAATCATATTTACACAAAAGACCCTATTTAAGGTCTTTTATGTTGACGTAAATGCTAAACTCACTATGTATACTGAAAAACCACTTAAAAGGGTCTTTTTTGTAGAGATAACAGCATGGATAAACTCACAGCGATTAACACTCTGGATAGGTACAGCTCGCAGGGACGGTATGTTTTTCATTTGAACGACTTCCGGAACATGTTTTCTGATGAATCTGAACGGGGGTTAAAATCATCCCTCAAACGTCTTTTGGATGCGAACATCCTCACTCGCGCAGCCCAGGGCGTATATGTCTACAACAGTGCGTCAAAAGACAGCTACATCCTTGAGCACATCGTGAAAACAATCCGCAGAGGCGAGTACAATTATGTCAGCCTTGAATCAGCACTCTCGCAGTATGGTGTGATCTCGCAGATCCCAATGGACAGGCTTACCGTAATGACCACCGGGAGAGCGGGTGAATTTAAGACGCCCTGGGGAGTGATTGAATTAACCCATACTGAAAGGTCCGTGAGCGACATTCTCAGCGGAACGGTGGAAACAAAGTCACCGATTAAATTTGCTAAAAAAGACACTGCGTTACGCGATCTCCGCCGTGTTGGTCGGAATACTCATTTAATTAATCCTCAGGAGCTGAATAATGTCTAAACAGGTGGAGTTTGATGCACTGGTTGAAGAAGCGATCCGCCAGGGAGGACTGGATAATTTACGCCCGGTAGTGGAAAAAGAACTGCTGCATTATGACATTCTGTTTTGCCTGTCAGAGGCAGGATTACTTAAATCGTTAACCTTTCAAGGGGGAACATCTTTACGATTATGCTATGGCTCTAGCCGATTCAGCGAAGATCTCGATTTCGCCGGAGGCCCTGATTTTTGCTCTGCCGACCTGGCGCAAATGAAAAGCTGTATTGAAGGCTACCTTGGAACACGATACGGGCTCGAAGTAACCGTTAAAGAACCAAAAGATTTACGCGAAGAGCCTGAATACGCGGAAGTGAAAGTTGATAAGTGGCAAATTTCAGTCACTACAGCACCTGAGCGCAAAGATATTCCCAGACAGCGTATCAAAATTGAAGTCGCCAACATTCCTGCTTATACCCATGCGTACCGACAGTTAGTTCGTAACTATACCGTATTACCTGATGGGTATAGCGATACGCTGGTAAGAGTGGAAACGCTTCAAGAGGTTATGGCCGATAAACTGGTATCTTTTCCAGCAACAACCAGCCATATCCGATTCCGTGATATGTGGGATCTAATTTGGTTAAAACAACAGGGTGCAAAAACTGACATCCATTTGATTAGCCAAAAGATCAATGATTACAGGATTGATAATTTCGAACAAAACCTTCAGGCCAGAATAGATTCGCTACCAGATATTATTGCTGAAGGTAAATTCCATGATGAAATGAAGCGCTTTATTCCCTCAGCCGTGTACGAAACAAGTCTGGGAAAAGAAGGCTTTTCTTCCTTTTTACTTGATAGCCTCAGGGAACTATTGACCCAACTAAAAAAAGGTCTATATACCGCAGGTGAAGAAAGTGTACCATTTAAGTTATAACTGACGATCGCCTGTATCTATCGAGTGATAGCGATATCCTTGCGTATCAGAGTGGCTGACCATGCGGTCCGAATCTACCTCGGCAAGACCAGCCAGGATACTCCTGTGGTGCAACTCTCGTTCTGCCAGAAAACGAAAATAGCAGTGCTTAATAAAAACATCACATCTCATTTCGCTGGCAACACTCCTGGATAGTGCTTCGCCACGATATCGTTCATCTTCTCCACCAGATCAGGCCGCTTAAACGTGATATGCCCACTCCCCTTCTGGAAATAACGAAGGGTGAAGAGGTCGTCCTCAAACACCTGCTCGCGCGGGTTATCACGGGCATCGCTTTGTCGACAGACTGAACCAGCCAGCAGTCAAACGAATGCCCCTGACGCATTGCCCAATGATCCGCTACGTCGCCACCAATGCCGGAAGTCAGTCGCGAGATAGCATTAAGCTGGCGGATCAGCACTTCAATCTGCTTCAGAGCAGCATCACGTCCCGTTACGATTCGTTCAATATTGGTCGAGCAAATCAACTCGGTGTGGTCGGTTAAGACTTCAGCTTCTGTTTGCATGATATTTTGTCCGTACCAAAGCAAAAGCGCCTGCCGGGAGTGGCAGGCGCATTATGAGGTGAATAATGAGTGTGTGAAGGTCAGAAAGGTAAATGGGGAAAGCGGTTCGCAGGAAATGATCCGGACTTATACTGATTTCATTACAGTTGCGAGTCACCTCCCTGAATCTGGAGCAATGTCAGATTGCCGACGAACACGGCACCGGTGTCGATATAATACTGATTGGCAAATTGCTGCGGTGTTTGCAGCGGTGTTTGCAGCGGCGTATGGCCGAAAATGAACTGGTCTGCGCCGCTGATTGCTTTAATCTGCCCATTAGATGACTCGACAATCCGATCCCGGCTCCAGAGGATCGCCTCTTCATTGACCGGTTTGCCGAAGATGTAGTGATTATCAGGATAATCAGCGTGGCAAATAACGAACCTATTACTCTGGATTGTCACTTCAATAACCAGTGGCAGTGCGGCGATCTGAGGCAACAATGCCCTGACCCGTTGCTCCTGGCCAGCCACCACCATTCATTTGCCAGTGCTTTGCACTGCCATCATGCAGCAGGCACTCCAGTAACATCAGTTCATGATTGCCAAGCACTGACAGAAACCACGGGCGGGTAAGTAGCGGAGTGAGGAACGGTTCCTGAGCGTCGACGGTGAAGCCATTCCTATCGATACGTACAAGCCCACAGCGATCCACAATGAAGTTCACCGCGTCCATCGGCGACCAAGAGCGCTCGATACGTTCCTGAATAACCGCATCGTCACAGAAGGGTGTGTCGTTCAGTGCAAGGCCGTAATGACGCTCCAGCAGATACGTCAGCAGCTTTTGCCGGGCTTCCAGTGGAGACAGGCGCGGGGAAGCCGCTGCAGGCGAAGACAGTGATAAGGCGTGTGGCATAGGGATTTCCTTGCATATCAGAGCAGGAGGGTTTTCGTTTGGCTTGATGGATAGATGGTGATATAGACGTAGTCGTAACTGCCGTTGGTGTCGGCATCACAGGTCAGACCGTTCAGCGAGACGCTAAACCGTTTTGCCTGACGAGGGTCCAGTTGACCACTTTTCAGTGCCGCCTCCATCTTCTTAACAAACCGTGGAAACGTGCGGTTCAGCGCCTGTAACTGCCCCCGCGTGAACTCGCCGTTAAAACATGCGCGATCAGAGAGATAGAGATAATGCAGCCGATAGCCTTGCTGGACTAACCGTGCACCAAACGATGGCGTGATATCGTCTCGCAGGCCCCACCAACACTGATCAGACGTAGTGTTCTTTTCCATGATGATTTCCTGTGTAGTTACAACCGGCCGTATTCCGCGAAAGAAATGGTATCGCCACCAGCAATAATGAAGTGATCCAGCACTCGTACATCCACCAGCGCCAGGGCTTTGATGACCTGGCTCATGAGGTGTTTGTCCTGCTGGCTGGCCTCTGCGGCTCCTGATGGATGGTTATGTGCCAGAATCACCGCTGCCGCGTTATAGATTTCACGATTTCGCGGGGATGAACTTCAACGTGATTAATAGTGCCAGGCGCAAGCGTTTCATATTCCAGCAGGTGATTCTGGTTATCGAGATAAAGCACCTTAAAAGCTTCTCGCTCCTGCTGTAGAGATTCAGCTGTAGCCACACTTTTGTGAACGTTGTGGCAAGAAACTGCTCACCTGGGTGACGCTGGTATTTTTCCAGCAGACGCATTGCCCGGCGAATAACGCGCTGCTCATTGGGTGGAAAGGCTGGGGTTAACATCAGTTCAGACATAGGGATCCTTAACAGCATGTGATTAAGATGAAAGGTTCATGAGACGTGTTGCAGCATGTTCTCTGCCAACACACACAGAGCGCGGTTCAGTTTGATATCGCCATCGATACCCTGATTGGCCCGGGTGTGACGGCGTTTGCCCTGTGCCGAACGAGCGTTTAGCCCGCCTTTTATCAGATTCTCCTGTACACGCTGGAAAGTGTTCCACAGATCGCTCTTCTCATCCTCCCAGCGCCGGGCACTCAGCACCTGCGTTTGAGTGATGGGGTGATGTTCTTCGCCATAGCGATACGTCAGCGCGGCACGGGCATAAGCATGTTGATTTTCCGGCGTGAGCGTAATGGTCTGCATCGCTTCTTTGCCCTGATCGATACGGTCGAACACATCGAGTATGCGCTTCATCGATGACAATAATATCCCACCAGGCGTTTTCAAGATGGTGGCGATATTATATGTCCTGTTTCAGGGTATCTATGGAGATAATGGTCTTATCGAAATAGTGGAATGGGTTGTGGTTGGTTGGGATGCGGTTACGCACCTTTTGTAAGCCAGAGGAGTCAAGCCGGGTCAACGGAATAGCAAAACGGCTCCAGAACTCTTTCTGGAATTGCGTAAGCATAGATTTAACCGCCAGAACCAGAATACGTTTTCCACGTCCACGACGAATCAGCTCTGAAACCAGAATCCCCGCTTCCAGCGTTTTACCCAGCCCTAACGCATCAGCAATTAATATCCGCTGGCGTGGCTGCGCCAGCGCCATACGCGTGGGATCAAGCTGAAATGGCATAGAATCCATCGCAGCCTGATGTCCAAAATGGACTTTGCTGTCAGTCGGTACGCGTTGGCGTAGTTGGCTCTCTATGTACAACTGAGCCGCCTGGTAATTGGCTGACTCATCTTCAACCAGATTTGTTTTTGCTGGATCGAGAATCTCGACTTTTTGTTCAAGCTTTGTTAGAAACAGCCCTTCTTTACCGCGTACCAGCTCCGAAATGCCATCACAGGTCAGCAGGCTACCACCATCTCCGCTGTCATCCGCCCGCCGAATGCGCCCGCCGAATGCGCCACTCTGCATCACGAATAACCAGCCGCTTACCCGGTGCATAATTTTGCTTATTCATCGGCTTTTCTGTCTGTATGAGGCAGTGGCCGTAACACTATCTCAGCGATCTGACGCTGCACACTGCGAAAACAAGAGGGGCTTATAGATAATATGAAGGGCAGTATCAAGGGGATAAAATGGAATGTAATACGCAGAATTCACACCTATATTTCAAACAACGATAGTTAAAAAGTGAGCTGGGTCAACTCCCCCACCTTGAGTCGGTGGGGGTAGAATTCATGATGAGGGAGGCCGTAGGGTTACGGCCGTGTTAGTTCTCCACCATCAAACGAGCAAGCTTTGCAAAAATCGAACTCTTACTACTTTCGCCACTCCTGAGCATATCCAAGGTGAAGCTATTAAGGTAAGCGCCAGTTAACGGGTGATTAAATACATCTACGGCTTTGCCCCTGGCATCCCATATCAGCAGATTTTCCACCAGGTTAGGCCGTGCAATAGTAGGATTTGTAGGCTGAGCATCGCTCACCAGAACAAACACTCCATTCTCATGCGGTTGCAGGTAAATATGGTGATGCTTCATCTTTTGCGCTTTGGTCAGCGAGTCGTGTTTGGAACGGCCAGGTGATATCAGATAGGGCAATACATTTTGATCCGGTTTTGCTGAGCGGGTGATGGTGTACTCGTTAAATTTATCCCCTTTACGCTCCGTCAGCGCTTTTTCTTGCTCCTGATAAGCGTATGAATCGACGATATTAAGTTGCGCTGGGCCAATCAGGCGCGGCACGCGCACGCTGTTGTAGGTGGTAAGTAGGACATCTGCAGCGTGGTCGTAAAGATAGAAGCTTTTGTCGAATATTTTTTTTAACCGTCCCAATGGGGGATGATCGACCGATAACCAATCTAATTTACCTTCAGCGATCCCGGCATCAACAACCCAAAGTTGGCCATGCTCTACTTTCAGTTCAACATAGCCAAGCAGGGAATGATTGCTCTTCGTTTTGCGTACCGCATAGGCGGTATAGTGCCCGTCCGCCAGTTCTGGCAGTGGAATGTGATGCTGATTGAGTAAGCTCTCCTTAAACCATAGTTCGGTTTTTGTTCGGCGTGCCTTACTGTTTAGCAGGGTAACCGCTGACTTGAGGCGACTGTGAGATTTCGTAATTTCGATTTCGTATTGAGCAGGGTCGCTTACCAAGCGTTCATTAATAAAATCAATTGCATCCAACAATTTGCGATCAATATTTATACCTTGCAGGACCACAGGCAGCGGTTGCTGATTTAGCCACCCTTGCAAACGACCCAGCTTAAGCTGGGTATAAGTATCCCAATTGAGTTCAGATTGCTTCCGGGCGTCGGCAAAGGCTGCATAGAAATCACTGTACTCAACAGATTCATTATCTTGCTGACGGATGCTGTTGCTCCGCTCTTCATCTACGGCATTGAGCACCAAAATAGAAGTATTGGCAGGCAGCTCAGAAAAGCCGGTTTGCTGAGAATGTTTAAGCGACGCCAACGGCCAGAGTTGATATCCGGGGAACTGGATGGCTAATGCGTCAAAGAAATAAGCTTCTTGTGTGGCGCTGAATTCGACACCGTTATTAACCACCAAGAGCGTATTAGCCAGCTGTTGATCGAGGTCGGTAGCAAACTGATTGACCTCATGGGTGGCCTGAAATGGGATAGGCTGGTGTGGGATCTCTAGTTCACTGAGGCGCTCGCGGGCGGTATTCATAACCACGTTATAGGTGTAGGCCTGACATTCGCCATAGCCGCTTCGTTCACGGAAAAAGTCCAGTTTATTATCTCGGGCATCAAGTTTGCGCCGGGCTTTGAGTCGACGATTATCGATATTAAACCACACGCTGGTCTCATCCAGAGAGAGGTGCAACTCGTCCGCCGGTTCGACGAGAAATTTTCGTTTGTGCAGGGTAAAGGCGAGTTCGTTATATTCTGAGGCGTAAATGTCGAGTTCGAAGGCTTCCATCACTCCAGTGCCGCTTTTCTGCGTGACGGGCTGACTCAGGCGAGCGTTTAGATAGAGCGTTGAGTTGAAGTAGGTTGGCGGTACCGAAAAGCGCTCACTCGCTTTTTCCAGCATTACCATTTTCAAATGGAGGCTGAATAATCCCTGAATCAGGCGAGATAGGTCATAATTTTCAGCGGTGAGCTGCTGACAAAGCGTTTCAATGCGTTCTGCCAACGTCCTGTGAGCCGGGCTGTTCGGCGTAGTTGCAGGCGCCAGGAAAAAAAAGACGTGATGGTAATTTGGTAAGCAATGCAGCTCATATTTTACCTCCTGCCCGGCCTCCAACCCAAGCTTCTGCCGCACGCAAGATTTTACCTCCTGATGAATTCGCGCATAGTAATCAGCGGATTTTTCTTTTCGCTCTTTAGTAAAGCGCTGAACCATAAAGTCTATCGTATAGATATTAGATACAGGGGCCAATAGACGCTGGATGGTCGTCAGCTGATCTTCTTCAAGCTTGATCAAATTGGTACGGGCAATCGGAGTATCCGTCAGCTCATTCAGATTAGGGATCATGATGCTTTTCCTTTAGTCGGCAACTTTTCAACACCCAGCAGGGTTAGTAACATTGGGTTAATGTCCAAAGTCATGCGCAGTTTCGAGTTTTCCTGAGCACGTCCGCTCTCTCGATTTTTGGGCTGATAATACTGGTAGTCAGTTTGCAACAGGTTGAGGTAGTGGATCGTGTGATCCACGTTATCCTGCCACATCAGATTATTGGGATTCTGGCTGTAGGCGACATTCAGATAGACAAATCGAATGCGTTCATAGCGGCCTACCAGTGCCGCCTGGATCTGTTTCTGCCCCTCAGTATCCGCCTTTTGGCTGGCGATATTGCGAATTTGACTAATCTTGTTGCTGCTTTTCTCAAGCGTTTCTTCTGCCCGCGTCAAATCGTCCAACTGCGTCGCCCAGCGTTTAACGTCGATGCAGAGCAGGTCGTCACCTACTTCAATAAAGCGGTCAAAAAACTCATAGACCAACGGCGCAAGGCGCTCAAACACCTGCTGGTCGGTAAGAGGGGTCACCCCATAACGTTTCAGCACCTTATCAAAAAGATATTCACCGACATTGCCTTTAAGCAACGGAACCAGTCTGGGGTTGGGTACCCATTTTTTGAATGCCCTTTTCTGAATCTTGTCGCATTCACTAATCAACTCACCCACCAGGTTGCCAGGGGTATAATCGACATCGTTTCTGTACTGCGGGAAGAGGGTGAGCTCAGGCTGATATACTCTGGCACCGCCAGCGAAGTCCGACAGGGCGGCATAATTGCTGTGGGTAAGCCCATCCGGGCCGCGTTTGTGGCAAAGTAAAATAGTTTGATTCCCTTGCTGGCGATCGATAAACAGGGCGTCGTGGATGGACTGCATTTGTCGATTGGCGGCATACAAGGGATTGGCCTGGAGTTTTTCTAGCCAGCGCTGAGGATCTGTAAAGGAGTCAGGATCGCGGAATAAATTACACAGTGCGAGATAATCGACATTGCCAGCGCGTACCCTATTTATCCAGTCGGTTTTCAGGACTCGTTTATGAACTTCATCGATGCGACGACCATTCGCTACGATAGCTTGCTCAAACGTCAGCCGCTGTTCCGCATTACTGAATGACTGGCCCTGACTCAGTTTTTCACATTCCTCCATGAGCCGGTGGTTAAGCAAGGACATGCTTTCTGACACCACCTCGTTGCCGCTATCTTCATTGAGAGCGGCGAACTGGAATGCGACATAATGGAACACGTCGCGAGGTAAAAAGATTTCTGTTTTCAATAGGGTATCGCGACGCTCGACCCGGCCTACGGCCTGCACGACAACCTTGAACAGGCTCATATCATGTTCGGCCATCAGCAGGCGATAATTTTCACCTTGGGCGAAATTAACGCTGAAATCAGCCAGCTTGTGGATGGTAATATCGTCATCGGCGTAGTGTTTAAGTACGGTAACGTAGTTGGGTAATGTATTGAGGTTACCGCTGTTGCCCTTTACTTCGCTATAAAACGAAGAGTTGATGAGCACTAAGCGTTCAAAATCGACATCCAGACGCGGCGCGTTTGTATCATTAATATCGCCATTATGGTATTTAACGAAGTAGTTGAGGCCGGTGCCTGCACTTTTGTAGCTGCTCATAAATACCAGTACGGTGTTGCTGTTCTGGATATAAGTTTCTTGCCTGATATCTTCGACATTGGCCAACGGTGAATCGAAAAAGACCAAATGGATCGTGTGACGCCCTTTGAATGGGGTAAAGATCAGGATCTGGTCATGTTTCTTATCATTATCCGTTTTTTCATCGCAACGGGAGTGCATACCGTGCTGCTGGCGCCAGGTCGTCTGATGCGTGCGCCAGGCGCTGATAAAGGCCCGCTTAAACGCCCCTGAAAGTGACAGAATCAGGCTGTTTTTGCCCTCCCAGGCAGCAAGCAATAACGCTTCCAGCTCCCTGCGGTACTGGCGTCGTTTATAGGTACTTTTCAGGGCGTATTCCAAAGGCTTCTTCAGAGCGTCAAAAAAATTGTCATACGTCCTACGAAAGAGCTCACAGTTTTGGTAGATGTCTGTTAATTCCTCTTGTTCATCATCAAACACTTTGAAGTCGACGTTGCGGATATTGGCCCTCAACCTGCGTAATGCTTTAAGCGTGTCCATATCTGCTTTTTCGCGTTCTACGACTCGATAGCCCAGGTCACGGCTATAGCGTGCCAGGAATTGACGATTGAAGTTACCGTTTTTGGTGTGGCTAAAACCGCTGGTGGCGCTAAGCCCAATTACTTTATTGTGCGTGCTGGTTAATAAACGCAGCAGCATGGCTTCGGGCAACTCTTGTATCAGATCCATCTCAAACGCCAGAATAATTGTGCGCTCGGCTCCCCTGTTCACGTAATTGAGTTCAGCTATCGGCGTCATCGTGAATACGGTTTTGGGTTGCAGGTAAGTGTAGAAATGATTAATCAACAAGTTTTTATCGGTGGTGCGATCGAAGATATGTCGCACCACGCCGGCTACGTTATTGGCTGCGTCAACAAACTGGCCCAAAGGCGTATTCTGGCTGCTGGAGTTATCCTGGCCGCCGTTCTTTACCCAGCGCTTAAAGTGTCGGTTGGTGATTTCAGAGCAGGCGGCAAGGATGACGGAGACCAACTGGAACAGGTCGTGCAGGGTGGGATTGGTGTCACTGGCTTCATTTTCGACTTCGTAATACAGCTCGGTGCGCGTTATGTCGCCTTCGCTGTTGCGCATACGAATGCGTTTCAGCCCCTCTTCATTGACGTACATTTTGGGGTTAAAGCTGAACACGTTCCGGGTGATTGAGATGATGCGTTCAGCGGCGTCGCCGTTGACTTCAAATGCCCCTAACTGGTCGCGAAACATCTCCAGTATCGATCCCAGCGTTGTGCCGGGTGATAGTTCGCACTTTTCTGCCAGTAAATTGCGCAGAGTAGTGATGAATTTGACCATCTCTTGCTCAAAGGTCGTTTGCGATTCTTTGGGCTTGTTCCGGCGCTCAAGGCTGAGTACCGCGTTGTAAATACGTCCTGCGACGGAAATAACGTGTGCCAGGTTATTTTCCTGTGTGATCAGCTTTACATGGCATGTTTCTTCAAGGCGGGTGTAGGCTTCATGAAGTTCATCGATGATCACCGTAAAGCGAATATTTTTATGGCGAAAATGACAGTCTGGATTACGTCTGAAATGTTCGTCGCGAAGATAGGCAACCTGCCCGGCATGATCGACTGCCGCAACGGTGCTGATCTGTGGATCTTTGGGTTTCAGCTTACCGCCAATCAGCAGATCAAAGTCCACGGATTCAAAGCGCACACCTTCGCCTCTTTTACGAGGTGCCAGACGGTAAGTAGAGGTGTCGAACTTGTTAGTGGTCATTAGCAATACCGACGGGCGGTACTGGCAAACTTCGAAAGGTAATACCTGTTTGATAAGCTCGAAGTAGACTTCGTGTACGCTTATTTTCGGTTCTTGCTTTCCTTGTTTTCTTGCTATATCCGCATTTTGCATTCGTTCCTGGCGCGCCAGAAGTCCACGACGAATGTATTCTTTAATGGAGGCTTTTTCACTATCTGATCCAAATAGTGATTTACAGGCTGACTCAATTGTATTGCGGATGCTGTGACGGCAGTTTTTTAACTGCTCTTCAAGTATTTCTTTGTCATAGCTGGTATCTTGGCTGCTATACGTCGTTAGCTTTTTTAATTGCTCTTCACAACGATCAATTTGTGATACGTAATAATTGAGTGAACGCACAGCGCCGCCGATATATTTGCTGCTTTTTGCCCCTTCGTACCACTGAATATAGCGATCGCGGTTTTTCAGGCCAGAAGCCCAGTCCATAAAGTCAAGGTCGGCAATATCCTTACGAGAGAGAACGCAAACAAATTCGCCGCCAGAGGCAAGAATTTTATCTTTCTGGCTGCTGTCCAGGTCGATTTGTGATTTTTGCGGCGACATGAACAGCAGGTTGGTAAAGCCGCCTTCAGGAAACAGGTAATCTGGCTTTTGGGTTTTGGCGAAGCGCGCTAGATATTCGACGTACCCTTGAATCACTCCATAGCTTTTGCCAAATCCCGTGCCGTCGGAACTGAAAATGACCTCAGCGCCATCACGTTCATGCACGTGGTAAAGTTGAGAGACTTGGGCGCGGCAAGTATTAATATCTTCGACCAGCGTTATGTCAGGAATTTGTCTGGAGATGAGATCTTGCAGATTATTATTGATAGTCTTCTTTCCAACACGCTCACACTTACGGTAACTATTGATGGTTATTTGGCCGTTTTCGAGCAGAATCTTTTCCACCTGCATGGGGGCAAGATGCAAGGCTGTTGCGATTTCATTGATAGTATTGGACAGAGATTCGTGTGGATTGCTAATCGTGAAGTGGTTTAGCACCGCAGCAACGGTATCTGGATGCAATGCTTTTCTTAGTGTGGGAAAGGTGAGGCTATAGTCGTATAGAGCCAAATCATTGTTTATCTGGCAGCGAAACGGCTGTTTAGTGGGATCGCCTCCAGGACGGCTGGCAAATCCCAGAACACCGGCATCTTTTAGGCGAAATAACAGCGCTGCGGCATCGCGATTAGGTGAGTCAAATGCAGTGTGGAGTTGCTGGCTAAATGGCATCGTGGCATTAAGACGCTCATAGCTGACCAGTTCTGAAAAGCGCTGACGCACAAAGTTTAGCAGCCTACAGTCTTCCTCAATAGTCCAGTTCTTTCTCATTGTCTTCCCTTAATATAAATGACACCGCAATCACTTCGTAACGAGTTCAACATTAAAAGCGCGTATCCATACTCCTGCGTCAGCAACATCTCCGGTAAATATTCATCATATTTTTTCGAGATACCTTTCAGCGATGCTTTCGGTAAGACGAGACTAGGAAGGCAAACCTTCCTGAAGTACGCTGGCTAATCGCTGATCACGCTTCCCGGCATTATTCAACTATCGGCAAAAGTGGTAAGCATAAAACTGGAAGTAAGATTGTTAAAGGATACCGAGACTGGGCTGGAGAACAAGCATAAAACCATACTATTAAAATGGTTTATGCCGTATGACTGGGCGATCAATTGTCAGGAAAAGTTATATCCGTGAGACGCGTATAAACGATTAATTCTATCCTGAGCTTGGCGGAGACGGTTAGCAATAATGTCGGCAAATCCGTCTGGCTGTCGGAAGAATATACCGCCTTCAACAGCTGACTGATGATCCCCGGCGATGGCTGAGAACCGTTCGGCGTTGTCAGACAACTGTTGCAGGTTTCTGACAGTGACTAGAATAAAATCTACTCCCGGTACAGGCCAACGGCATTACTTACTCTAAACCACATTGCACATGGCCTCCGATGTAGCGAAGCAATTAAACAAAAGCTTTATCAGAATGTGTTGAACATGGTACTGAGGAAGGAAGCCTGTCTGGTGGCCACACTGCAGTTGGCGTAACAGTTCACAGTAAGCATGAAAGCCATTCAGTCATTTCACAGATAAATGGCTTTTATGCTGTTTATAACAAATCAGGATAATGGTTTATTAATTGTTGCATAGTCAAAAGGTGATATGACCTCATTGCGATTCGCATCCAGATAATCAGCCCACGACTGCACCATCAGCCTGCGCTCCCCCAGATGCTCGGCCTTATGAATATAAGCAGCACGCACAGAATTACGTTCCTGGTGACTCATCTGCCGTTCGACCGCATCCCTCGACCACAATCCTGACTCAATTAATGAACTACATGCCATAGTCCTGAAACCATGCCCGCAAACCTCAACCTTCGTATCGTAGCCCATCACCCGCAGCGCCTTGTTCACCGTGTTTTCACTCATGGGTTTACGTGGATCATGATCGCCAACGAAGATCAGCTCACGATTTCCACTCATGCTTTTGATCTGTTCCAGAATGGTCAGAGCCTGGCGTGATAAAGGAACAAGATGAGGAGTACGCATCTTCGATCCTCGATGTGAATGCTTCACACCTTCCAGTGGCTCACGCTCTCCCGGAATCGTCCACATTGCAGTATCAAAATCGACTTCTGACCAGCGAGCAAAACGTAACTCACTAAATCGAATGAAGACTAACAACGTCAGCTCGACAGCTAAGCGTGTTAGTGGTCTGCCGGAATATGTGTCGATACGATGAAGTAGTTCAGGAATGCGATTAAGTTCTAGCGCAGCACGATGCTTTCGTTTAGCTGTGGCAACTGCTCCAGCGATCTCTTGTGCGGGGTTGTAATCAATTAAACCGCTTTGCACGGCAAATCGCATAATTGCTGTTGTTCGTTGCTGTAGACGCGCCGCCACTTCAAGACGCCCAGACATCTCTACGGCTTTGATGGGAATAAGTAAATCTCTGGTTTTTAACTCAGCGATATTCCGCTTACCAATCGCATCGAACAGATTATCTTCCAGACTTTTAAGGACACGGGCACTATGGGACTCAGACCACTTTTGATTGCTAGCGTGCCAGTCTCTGGCAACAGATTCAAAAGTGATGACCTCTTTAGCCTGTTCTTCTTTTACTGCACGCTTATGCTCACGAGGATCGACACCGGCAGCAACAAGCCTCCTGGCCTCTTCCCTCTTTTGACGAGCATCAGCCAGTGACGTTTCGGGGTAAACACCAAAAGCCATCAGATGTTGTTTACCACCAAAGCGGAAACGAAAGCGCCAGTATTTGGAGCCGTTAGGGTGTATCAACAAAAACATGCCATCGCCGTCTACTAGCGAGTATTCCTTTGCTTCAGGTTTTGCCGAACGCACCTTGGTATCAGTCAGGGCCATGAAGGTATTCCTTCCATATGCTGCCGTGAGTATATAAGCGTTATCGAACCAGCATATATACTCGGTTCTATACTCACAAGCATGTTGATGTGGGGTAACTCAGATTGACGTCGGTTGACTGAAAAGCGGGGCTAAGCCTTGCGGGGACTGGATTTTAGGCATAAAAAAAGACCTCAGTTGAGGTCTATTTACATACATATGGTGCCGAAGGCCGGACTCGAACCGGCACGTCTTTCAACGGTTGATTTTGAATCAACTGCGTCTACCGATTTCGCCACTTCGGCACGAAGAGGTATGCGGAAAACGATGTGGATTATACCTGTAGCTCGTCGCCTTGCAAGCTCCATTCTGCCTTCTGTGTACTGAGTGCTGAAAAAAACAGCGCATCATCAATTCGTTGCCCTTTCGGGCTAGCCCTTCGCTTCCTGCCCTGCTTCACAAATTCACTAAATCTATTGTTCCCAGGTTTACATCACCTTTCATTTGTTATGTGATCCCGTTACGGGTTTCAGTAACCCATCTCCCCTTCTGCATTGCCAAACCGTAAACAGGACATTGTGTATGCGTTTTTACCAGGTCAATCCTGCGCTGGAAAATTACTGGCGTGGTGTGATCCTTTTTGGGAACAACTTCGCAACTTACAAGTTTGCCCTGGCACATGCGCTATATGATGTGGAACGCCACAACACACTCATTTTGCTTGAAGATTTAGCCGTACCGTTCAGCAAGCACATATGCGCGCATTTGAAGCAATCACCAAAACAAATCCTTAATACCAGCAAACCGGGTAAGTTTCTTTCCGCCTGTATGCAGTTCAATAATGGTGAGATTTCAGAAAATGCACTGCGTCTGGCTACGGTTAAACATGGTTTTTCGGTGGTGCTTAATGCTTTTCACAACGTCAGTGGCGGGCCCATTGATAAGCAGTTTTTCATCAATGAACACCGTACACATAAAGGCATCCGGCTGACTGATGAGTTTTATCAACTAACAGAAACGCCGCAGTTCCATAATCTGGCGCACGAAACGGATGCTCGCTGGCGGTTAGTCGAGAAAGCGTGGGAGATGAACTTGCCGCCACAGCTGTTGGATGTCCATTATGATCCGCAGCAAGAAACGCTGTATACACTGCTTAATAACTCGCGAATTTCACTCACCAGTTGCCGCAACAGCCTGAATGGCTACCAGAAAGGCCATTGTTTTTACTGTAATACGCCCATCAGTCTGAAAGCGGGGCCACTGCTGGCGGAAGTTGATCATTTTATCCCTCTGGTGGCACAGCAAGGTATGCCGGGGGTTAATCTTAACGGTGTCTGGAATCTGGTCCTGGCATGCCAGTGCTGCAATCGCGGTGAAAATGGTAAGCATGCGCGAGTGCCACATATTGATTTGCTATATCGTTTGCACGACCGAAATGAATACTTCATTAACAGCAAGCTGCCATTGCACGAAGCAATACTAAATCAGACAGGGAATAATGAGCAGAAACGTAAGATGTTCTTGAACACTAAGTGGAATGCAGCACTGGCCTGCCGTCTTAGGATTTGGAAGCCATCAGAAGTGAGAGAGTGGATTCTTTAATGACCCTGAATTATTACCAAAACAACGCCCAAACCTTTTTTGATGGCACGGTGAATGTCGATATGTCTTCGCTGTACGAATCCTTTACCCGACATTTATCGCCTGGCGCGAGAGTGCTGGACGCTGGTTGTGGCTCCGGGCGCGATGCTAAGGCATTTCATGAAATGGGTTATCAGGTTGATGCGTTTGATGCCTCGTCAGAGATGGTGGCTTTAGCGAGCCAACATACGGGTTTATCTGTTCAGCAGATGACTTTTTCGGATGTGGATGCTCAACAACAATACCACGGGATCTGGTGTTGCGCGTCCCTGCTGCACGTCCCCGCGCAGGAATTACCGACCGTGATACAGAAGCTTGCGAACGCGCTTAAAACTAGCGGCATCTGGTACGTGTCATTTAAGTATGGCGACGGTGAGCGCGAGAAGGATGGTCGCCAGTTTACGGATATGAACGAAACCAGCTTCAGAACGTTACTGCAGAGCACATCAGAAGTAGAAATTGAAACGCTGTGGAAGACACACGACAAACGTCCTGAGCGCGATGAAATATGGCTGAATGCACTTCTCACAAAACGCTAGCCCACCACTGGTTTTCCCCATACATCGTGATAGTCTTTCAAACACACCCCGCCTTCGGAGATAGCACCCGTTTATGATACGCCTCGCTGTTATTGGAACTAACTGGATCACCCGTCAGTTCGTCGATGCTGCCCACGAAAGTGGCAAATATAAACTCACCGCGGTCTACTCCCGCTCGCTGGATCAGGCGCAATCCTTCGCCAGTGATTATCTGGTGGAACACCTTTTTACCGATCTTGATGCGATGGCAAAAAGCGACGCGATAGATGCGGTTTACATCGCCAGCCCGAATTCCCTGCACTCTCCGCAATCGCTGCTGTTTTTGAGCCATAAAAAGCATGTGATTTGTGAGAAGCCACTGGCGTCTAATTTGCGTGAAGTGGAAGCGGCGATTGCCTGCGCACGCGAAAACCAGGTCGTGTTGTTCGAAGCATTTAAAACTGCCAGCCTGCCGAACTTTATCGCCCTGCAGCAAGCGTTGCCCAAAGTGGGCAAGATCCGTAAAGCGCTGCTCAGCTACTGTCAGTACTCTTCGCGTTATCAGCGTTATCTGGATGGTGAGAACCCAAATACCTTTAATCCGACGTTCTCTAACGGCTCGATTATGGATATCGGTTTTTACGTGCTGGCTTCTGCCGCAGCGTTGTGGGGCGAACCTAAATCCGTCCACGCCACGGCATGCCTTCTGGAAAGTGGTGTCGATGCACATGGTTCGGTGCAACTGAATTATGGTGATTTCGACGTAAATCTGCTGCATTCCAAAGTGAGCGATTCGGTTATCCCAAGTGAGATTCAGGGCGAGGCCGGTTCACTGGTCATCGAGAAAATCTCTGAATGCCAGCGCATCACTTTTATCCCGCGTGGCGGAAAACCTCAGGATCTGACGCTACCGCAGCATATCAATACTATGCTTTATGAAGCCGAAGTCTTTGCTCGTTTGGTTGCCAACAACGAAGTGAATCATCCTGGGTTAGTCACGTCGCGTATCACTGCAGCGCTAAGTACGGAAATCCGTGCGCAAACTGGCGTGAAATTCCCGGCGGATGAAGTGTCTGCACATTCACCTGCCTGATATATCGGCGTAAAGCTGTGTAAACCGAAGGGCGGAATGTTGACGAAATGTGTCAGATATAATATTTTCCCGCCCGCAAAGGGGAGTAACTTCATTGTCGGTTAATCGTCATTACGGTGTGCAAACACCCGGTTACCGAGCAACGTTTAAAACGTTGTAAGTGAGACCTTGCCGGAAGGCGAGATCCCTGTTGCAAGCATTAGCGGCTGGCGTCTTCCGACGTTGGCCGTTTTTGTTTTGTTTGAAGGAAACCCTTTTATGAATAGTGTTGGCACTCCATTACTGTGGGGCAGTTTTGCTGTCGTGGTCCTTATTATGTTGGCCATCGACCTGCTGCTTCAGGGTCGCAAAGGCTCACACACCATGACCATGAAGCAGGCGGCCGTGTGGTCCCTGGTTTGGGTTACGCTTTCGCTGCTGTTTAATGCGGCATTCTGGTGGTATCTCACCGGGACATCTGGCCGTGAAGTGGCAGACGCTCAGGCGCTCGCCTTCCTCACCGGTTATCTGATTGAAAAATCCCTCGCGGTCGATAACGTTTTTGTCTGGTTGATGCTGTTCAGCTACTTCTCTGTGCCTGCAGCTTTGCAGCGCCGGGTGCTGGTTTACGGCGTGCTGGGCGCGATTGTGCTTCGTACCATTATGATCTTCGCGGGTAGCTGGTTGATTGCCCAGTTTGAGTGGCTGCTGTATGTGTTCGGCGCCTTCTTGCTGTTCACCGGTCTTAAGATGGCGTTCTCGAAGGAAGATGAAGGCGGTATCGGTGATAAACCGCTGGTGCGTTGGATTCGCGGCCACCTGCGCATGACGGATAAAATTGAAGGCGAAAGATTCTTCACCCGTCAAAATGGCGTGCTGTTCGCAACACCGTTGTTGCTGGTGCTGATCCTGGTTGAACTGAGTGACGTGATTTTCGCGGTCGACAGTATCCCGGCTATTTTCGCCGTTACGACTGACCCGTTCATCGTGCTGACATCCAACCTGTTTGCCATCCTCGGCTTGCGTGCAATGTACTTCCTGCTGGCAGGCGTGGCTGAGCGCTTCACTATGCTGAAGTACGGTCTGTCGATTATCCTGATATTTATCGGTGTGAAGATGATGATTGTCGATTTCTACCATATCCCTATCGCGATTTCGCTGGGTGTGGTCGGTGGCATTCTGGCGTTAACGCTTATCATCAACGCTATCGTGAACTACCGTAACGATCAGAAGAAACTGGCGAAGTAACACGCCATGCTGCGTGTTTTTCGGATGTCGGAATGCTTACCCGACCGTCAAAACTGACCGTATCCAACCCCGCTTCGGCGGGGTTTTTCTTTTTGTGGCACGCAATGCTGGCAAGTCAATCAGAGACATTAGATTTACTGAACAATTTGTAGCTAATGTCACATATTTGTTAATGATTAGTTATAAAATCTAGTCCACACCGTAATTATCAGTGAATACCACTTACTACCCTTCGACATTTCCTTATACTCCACCAGGCAAACGCAATAATTACATCCAGTCAGTAAAGTGCCTCAGAGTACAGACTGGGATGGGACGACATACAAAACAGGAAGGTTATTCATGGCTACACAATCCCAAGGTCTTATCAAACGGCTGGCGCAAGGCAGTCTGGTCAAACAAATTCTCATTGGACTGGTGCTGGGTATCGCGCTGGCTGCCATTTCAAAACCCGCAGCCATTGCCGCTGGGTTGCTGGGTACATTATTTGTCGGTGCGCTAAAAGCCGTCGCGCCAGTGCTGGTTTTGATGCTGGTCATGGCATCAATCACCAGCCATAAGCACGGTCAGAAAACCAGTATTCGCCCGATTCTGGTGCTCTATCTTCTGGGGACGTTTACCGCTGCACTAACCGCAGTCGTGGTGAGCTTCCTGTTCCCTTCCACGCTGCATCTGGTGACTGGCGCAACCGATATCACCCCGCCATCAGGTATTGTGGAAGTTCTGCGCGACCTGCTGCTAAGCATGGTGGCCAACCCGATTCACGCGCTGCTGAACGCAAACTACATCGGTATTCTGGTGTGGGCTGTGGGTCTGGGCTTCGCGCTGCGTCATAGCAATGAAACCACCAAAAACCTGGTTAACGATGTCTCCGACGCGGTGACGTTCATGGTTAAAGTGGTGATTCGATTTGCGCCTGTCGGTATTTTTGGCCTGGTCGCCTCAACACTTGCCACCACCGGCTTTGACACCCTGTGGAGCTACGCACAACTGCTGCTGGTTCTGGTGGGCTGTATGTTCGGCGTGGCGCTGGTCATCAACCCGCTGCTGGTGTTCATCAAGATTCGTCGCAACCCGTACCCGCTGGTGTTCGCTTGCCTGCGTGAAAGTGGCGTCACTGCCTTCTTCACCCGTAGCTCTGCGGCTAACATTCCAGTCAACATGGCGATGTGTGAAAAGCTGAATCTGGACCGCGATACCTATTCCGTTTCTATTCCGTTGGGCGCAACCATCAACATGGCGGGTGCTGCTATCACCATTACCGTGCTGACGCTGGCGGCGGTGAATACGCTGGGTGTACCGGTTGATTTGCCAACCGCGCTGTTGCTGAGTGTGGTGGCGTCGCTGTGTGCTTGCGGGGCATCGGGTGTGGCGGGCGGTTCTCTGCTGCTGATCCCACTGGCTTGCGGCATGTTTGGTATCCCGAATGAGATTGCCATGCAGGTGGTTGCGGTTGGCTTCATCATCGGCGTATTACAGGATTCTTGCGAAACCGCACTGAATTCCTCAACCGACGTGCTGTTTACTGCGGCGGCTTGTCAGGCAGAAGATGCACGCCTGGCGAATAACAACCCGCTACGCGGTTAATGCTCTAAGCTCCCTGTCTTACAAGGCAGGGAGCAGATATTTTTCGGCTGGTGCTACGCTTAACCGGCCTACAAAAGAGCTTCATCATCCCTCTTGTTGCTGTACTTCTTTTTCGACTTTAAACGGATCAATTCCCCGCTTTTGCATGCGCCAGAAACGAATGATGTTCAGGCCATTCATCACCAGAAAACTCCCTTCGATTAACGTGCCGCCAATCGAGCCCAACCAGAAGTTATGCGTCACCCAACACGCCGTGGAACACCACATCACGCAACGTGTGGTCAGCCCTGTACAGCGGAATAATGCCCAGGTACTGGCGACGGTGCCGAATATCGGCAGCAATTCCATCGCGTGGTTAAATTTAGATAATCCCAACCCAAGCGTCAGCGCGATAAAAATCCCCATCACCCACAGGCTGCGAGTGCGCAGGGAAATCACGGTTCGGATTGCGTTAAGTTCCGCGCTCATCCCGGCCGGGCTTGCGCCCATCAAAAAGAAGTGGATACCGATGATGGCGCTGTAACCCGCCAGTTGAAGCTTGAAACGCCGTTCATCACGGTTGATGAACGTGGTAATGCCAACCACAAAGGCGAGAACGCCGACGCCCTGGGCAACCCAATACGCGGTCATGACTAATCCTTGAGAGTAAAACGAGGCGAAAAAAAACGGCATTTTGAAAAACAAAATGCCGTTTCATGTTAACACCAGGCAGACTATTTACAACGTGACGCCGCTTTTAAAGATTGCCAACTCGCGGAAATCATTGCGTTCATTGCAGGTCTTTTTACCGTTCGCGATATCGACAATGGTGTCGATAAACTCGGTCAGCAAGGTGTTCATATCGCTGCCGTGCAGCAGTTTGCCGGCGTCAAAATCGATCCAGTGTGGCTTTTTGGTTGCCAGTTCACTGTTGGTGGCGATTTTAACGGTTGGCACGAAACCGCCGTACGGTGTGCCGCGTCCGGTGCTGAACAGCACCATATGGCAACCTGCACCGGCAAGAGCACTGGTGGCAACGGCATCGTTACCTGGTGCGCTTAACAAGTTCAGGCCAGGCGTTTTCAGGCGCTCGCCATAACGCAGGACATCAACCACTTCGCTCTCACCGGCTTTTTGCGTACAGCCGAGAGATTTTTCTTCGAGCGTGGTGATACCGCCAGCTTTGTTCCCTGGTGATGGGTTCTCGTAGATCGGCTGGTTGTGTTCGATAAAGTATTGTTTGAAGTCGTTCACCATGGTGACGGTTTTTTCAAACGTGGCTTCGTCGCGGCAATGGCTCATCAGAATGCGTTCAGCGCCAAACATTTCTGGGACTTCCGTCAGCACAGTCGTGCCGCCATTAGCCACCATGTAGTCGGAGAAACGCCCCAGCATTGGGTTAGCCGTAATACCGGACAAACCGTCTGAACCGCCGCATTCAAGGCCGAATTTCAGTTCGCTGATTTTGCCTGGCTCGCGCTTATCATGGCGCATCACTTCATAGAGGGCTTGCAGCTGCTCAAGCCCGGCCTCCACTTCGTCGTCTTGCTGCTGGCAAACCATGAACTTCACGCGAGACTCATCGAACTCGCCCAACGTTTCGCGGAAGGCGCTCACCTGGTTGTTTTCACAGCCCAGGCCAATCACCAGTACCGCACCCGCATTTGGGTGGTGCACCATGTTTTGCAGCATGGTGCGAGTGTTGATGTGGTCTTCGCCCAGTTGCGAGCAACCGAACGGGTGGCTGAACAGGAAGACACCGTCGATATCTTCGGCGTCGTTATTCTGTTTCAGGAAACGGCTCTGGATCTGACGCGCGATGCCGTTAACACAGCCCACGGTTGGCAGGATCCACAACTCGTTACGCACACCCACAGCGCCGTTTTCACGACGGTAAACGCTCACTTCGCGGTCTGCCGCCTGGCTTGCAAGAGACTGGAAATCAGGTTGATAGCTATACTCATCCAAATCGTTCAGATTAGTACGCGCGTTGTGTGAGTGAATGTGCTCCCCGGCTTCGATCGTCGCCAAAGCATGGCCAATCGGTAAACCGTATTTAACGACGTTCTCACCTTGCGCAATGGTAACCAGCGCAAATTTATGGCCACGAAGCACCGGCTGGCGCAGTGTAACTTCTGCACCTTCAACGGTAACGACTTCACCTTCAGCCAGGTCCACTAACGCAACAGCGACGTTATCTTGCGTATGGATCTTGATGTATTGCATATCAACCTCAAAGCCTGATTAGTTCAGTTCAATGCCAAAGTAGTCTCGGGCGTTGTTAAAGCAGATGTTTTCTACCATGCTGCCCAGCAGTTTGATGTCTGCTGGCGCTTCGCCTGCTTCCACCCAACGGCCAATCATCTGGCACAGAATGCGACGGAAGTATTCATGGCGGGTGTATGACAGGAAGCTACGGCTGTCAGTCAGCATACCCACAAAGCGGCTTAACAGACCCAACTGCGCCAGCTGCGTCATTTGACGCTCCATGCCATCTTTCTGATCGTTGAACCACCAACCGGAACCAAACTGCATCTTGCCTGGCATACCTTCGCCCTGGAAGTTGCCGATCATGGTACCCAGCACTTCGTTATCGCGCGGGTTCAGGCAGTACAGGATAGTTTTTGGCAGTTCATTGTTTTCGTTCTGCTTGCTGAGCAGGCGAGAAAGTTCTTCAGCCATCGGACGGTCATTGATGGAGTCAAAGCCCACATCTGGCCCCAGCAGTTTGAACTGACGCAGGTTGTTATTACGCAGTGCGCCAATGTGGTACTGCTGAACCCAACCGCGACGGGTATATTCCGCAGCCAGCCACACCAGAACCGCAGTTTTGAACTGGGCAACTTCGTGCTCGCTTGGGGTTTCGCCGGAAAGACGACGCGCCAGAATGCCATCGAGTGTTGATTCGTCTGCTTCGGCAAACAGCACCACGTCTAATGCGTGGTCAGAAACTTTACAGCCATGTTCTGCGAAGTGATCCAGACGCTTGCTCAGTGCAGTTTGCAGATCGCTGAAACGACGGATGTCGGTATCAGACACTTCTGCCAGCTTGCCCATGTATTCAGCAAAGGTCGCTTGTTCGATGTTGAAAGCTTTATCCGGGCGCCAGCTTGGCAGCACTTTGGTTTCAAAGGCATCAAGTGCGATTTGGCGATGGAAACGCAGATCGTCGATTGGGTCATCAGTCGTCCCGACCATTTTGACGTTCATCTGCTTCATGATGCCACGAGCAGAGAAGCTATCCTGAGTCAGCAACTCGTTACATTCGTTCCAGATTTCATCGGCAGTGGTTGGAGACAACAGTTTGCCAGTGATACCGAACGGACGACGCAGCTCGAGGTGAGTCCAGTGATACAGAGGGTTACCGATGGTGTGTGGCACCGTTGCAGCCCAGGCATCGAATTTCTCGCGGTCAGTCGCATCGCCTGTACAAAGACGCTCTTCCACACCGTTTGCACGCATCCCGCGCCACTTATAGTGATCACCTTTTAACCAGATGTCATACAGGTTTTTGAAGCGGTAATCTTCGGCAACTTGCTGCGGCGGTAAGTGGCAGTGGTAGTCAAAAATTGGCTGATCGGCTGCAAACTCATGATACAAACGGCGAGCAAATTCGGTATCCAGGAGAAAATCTTCAGTCATAAACTGGGCCATTGTAGGGTTCCTCTGTTCATAGCAGTTCGATGCTTACGCATAATGCAAATAAAGTTATCACACCAATTTCCAGAGACCGAGTGGATTTTTGAGGTATTCGTCACAAAAACCACACTTTTATTGTTAATATTATGTATGAAAACCACCCGTATCCCGCGTCAGTTCTGGCCTGAAAGCCCCTTCTACCTTGGAGTGAGCTGATCGACACTTTTGTGATATCACTCAACTTTTAAAGCTGTATGACAAGTTATCTTCCTGCCGTCGCAATATGAAAGTAATGGAATTACAGCAGACGCTGGTTTCACGAACAGCGCATCACGGTACGGAAACCGGAGTTGCCAATGACACTTTATTTTTATGGCAAGGTACGGGTCGTACTGGGTAATACCCCCGGTTATGAACCCTCTAACAGAACAAGCGCTCTGGCAGCAGTGCCGGACGTACAACCGTACAATGTGCGGTTGTCTAAAAGACGGGATGAAATTCAAAATGCGAAAGATTAAAGGCTTGCGCTGGTACATGATTGCCCTGGTTACCATGGGCACCATACTGGGTTATCTGACACGTAATACGATTGCAGCGGCTGCGCCAACTTTGATGGAAGAGCTGCATATTTCCACTCAGCAATATTCCTACATAATCGCCGCTTACTCAGCTTGTTATACCATTATGCAGCCTGTTGCTGGCTACGTGCTTGATGTACTGGGTACTAAAGTGGGCTATGCCTTCTTCGCAGTTGCATGGGCAATTTTCTGCGGTGCAACGGCACTCGCAGGAAGCTGGGGTGGTCTGGCAATCGCTCGTGGCGCCGTGGGTGCTGCTGAAGCGGCGATGATCCCTGCTGGCCTGAAAGCCAGTAGCGAATGGTTCCCGGCTAAAGAGCGTTCTATCGCAGTAGGTTACTTCAACGTCGGTTCTTCTATCGGCGGCATGATTGCTCCGCCATTAGTGGTTTGGGCGATTGTGATGCACAGCTGGCAGATGGCGTTCATCATTTCTGGTGTGCTGAGCTTTGCTTGGGCAATGTGCTGGTTAGTCTTCTACAAACACCCACGTGACCAGAAAAAACTGTCTGATGAAGAACGTGAGTACATCATTGGCGGCCAGGAAGCACAGCACCAGACCGAAAACAGCAAAAAAATGAGCGCCTGGAAAATCGTACAGAACCGTCAGTTCTGGGGTATTGCTCTGCCACGTTTCCTGGCAGAACCAGCCTGGGGTACTTTCAACGCCTGGATCCCGTTGTTCATGTTTAAAGTGTATGGCTTTGACCTGAAACACATTGCGATGTTTGCCTGGATGCCAATGCTGTTTGCTGACCTGGGTTGTATCGTTGGCGGCTACCTGCCACCCCTGTTCCAGCGTGTATTCGGCGTGAACCTGATTGTATCTCGTAAGATGGTTGTGACCATGGGTGCGATTCTGATGATTGCTCCAGGTACCATCGGCCTGTTCACCAGCCCGTACGTGGCAATCGCTCTGCTGTGTGTTGGCGGCTTTGCCCACCAGTCACTGTCTGGCGCACTGATTACACTCTCTTCTGACGTGTTTGGTCGTAACGAAGTGGCAACGGCGAACGGCCTGACCGGTATGGCGGCATGGACTGCAAGTACCATGTTTGCTCTGGTGGTCGGCGCACTGGCTGATACCATTGGCTTCAGCCCACTGTTTGCTGCTCTGGCTGTGTTTGACATCCTCGGTGCTATCGTTATCTGGACCGTGCTGAAAAACAAACCAATCAGTGAATTGAACGACGAGCAAAAACCGAAACAAGCGCTCGCTTAATCGGCCTCTCTATTCGCATTCAAAGCCGCCTTAATGGCGGCTTTTGTGTATCTGGAATATGGAGCCTAACTCTGAAAAGTGGTATAACAAATAAGGTTAACCGCAGGATCTTTCCCGGAGCTACAGATGGATATTATGGAACCACGTCGTCTTTATCAGCAATTGGCTGCTGAACTTAAACAACGCATCGAAAACGGTGTTTATTTGGTTGGTGAAAAGCTCCCGGCCGAGCGCTTTATTGCTGAAGAAAAGAACGTGAGCCGCACTGTGGTTCGTGAAGCTATCATCATGCTGGAAGTGGAAGGATACGTCGAAGTCCGCAAAGGTTCCGGCATCCATGTCATCGCCAATCAGGCGAAATACACCACCCCTCCTGATGAACAGTTTGAGTTCGCAAACTTTGGCCCGTTTGAGCTGCTGCAAGCTCGCCAACTGATTGAGAGCAATATCGCTGAATTTGCGGCGACTCAAGTCACCAAGCAAGATATCGTCAAGCTCATGGAAATCCAGGAAATGGCGCGTAATGAGCACAATTTCCAGGATTCAGAATGGGACCTTCATTTCCACACTCAGGTTGCTCTGGCGTCGCAAAATAGCGCCCTCGCCGCTATCGTGGAAAAAATGTGGAGCCAACGCATCCACAACCCATACTGGAAGAAACTGCACGAGCATATTGATAAACGCACCGCTGACAACTGGTGTGACGATCATGACCAGATTCTTAAGGCATTGATTCGTAAAGACCCTCATGCGGCTAAAGTGGCGATGTGGCAACACCTCGAAAACACCAAACAAATGCTGTTTGACGCGACCAGTGATGACTTCGAATTTAATGCTGATCGCTACCTGTTTGCAGATAATCCAGTGATTCATCTCGATACCGCGGCAAACGGTCAAAAATAGTCATTTCCCCGCGCGAGGGTAAGCAAACCAACCAATAGTGTCAGCGTTTGTAAATACCCTCGCCAGCACCTCAGCGAGTCATCAAAATCAATCCTCAACAAAGCATAAATACTGTGACGCCTCACGCAGAGCTTTGTTACAATTAGATGCAATTTCACTGTGGGTGTAAGCTTTGATTTTCACCTCCCTGAACGAGTTAAAACGGAACTGTAACGAGATCAGGTTTCAAGCGGTGGGTTGCAATCGGCAACAGCACATTAAAACAACACAAATAAAGCCGTGCTTCTCCAATCTGACTTTGCTTAGCGGTCATAACCGATGTACCAGGAACACTGAATGGAACTTTTCACGCAATTGTTGAACGCTCTATGGAGCCAGGATTTTGAAACGCTCGCCAATCCAGGAATGATTGGCATGCTTTACTTCGTGTTATTCATGATTTTATTCCTTGAAAATGGTCTGCTTCCGGCGGCATTCCTGCCTGGCGACAGTTTGTTGGTGTTGGTCGGGGTCCTGATTGCTAAAGGTGCAATGGGTTTTCCAGAAACCTTGCTTCTGTTAACCACCGCCGCAAGCCTCGGGTGTTGGCTCAGTTACATTCAAGGGCGTTGGCTTGGCAACACGCGCCTCGTGCAGAACTGGCTCTCTCACCTCCCGGCTCACTACCATCAGCGCGCGCACAACTTATTCCATAAACATGGCCTGTCTGCGTTACTGGTTGGCCGTTTTATTGCTTTTGTTCGTACCCTGCTTCCAACTATTGCCGGTTTATCAGGTCTGAGTAATGCACGCTTCCAGTTCTTCAACTGGATGAGCGGGTTGTTATGGGTTCTGATTTTAACCACGCTGGGATATTTGCTCGGCAAAACGCCGGTATTCCTGAAATATGAAGATGCATTGATGTCCTGCCTGATGCTGTTACCAGTCGTGTTGCTGGTTTGCGGCCTGATCGGTTCGTTGATTGTGCTTTGGCGTAAAAAATACGGTAACCGCAGTTAAGAGGGATAACGATGAAAACACACTTTTTTCGTGGCTTACGGGCCACGATGCTGATAAGTGTCGTTGCAGTCGCGGCCATATTGATATGGTCAGGAATGCAACGCACTGAATCAACTCTGGAAATACGCTCCAGCCAGCAGGGTATCAGCATGCCTGATGGCTTTTTCGTCTGGCATCATCTTGATGCCAACGGGATCCGCTTCAAAAGCATCACCCCTGAAAACAATTCGTTATTGATTAAGTTTGATTCAAGCGCACAAAGCGAAGCCGCTAAAGTCGTGCTCTACCGAACGCTGCCGCATGGTTACGTCATCGCTCAACAGGAAGAAGAAGACAATGCCGGCCGTTGGCTGACACGCATGCTCAACGAAAATATTCGCATCGGTTAATCTTTTCCAGTAATCCTAATTTATTAATAGGGATTGGGTTTTTACCCAATTTCTGACTATGCTTGGTTTTACTTAAATCGTTAAACAATATCCTTTTCGTCGTATTTCTGGACTCTATGTGTGCTTAACCTCATGGCTAAACGTACATCACAATGGAAGGTTTTTATCATGAACACTCGTACCGTATTGGCTATCGCCTTGTTATCAATGACCTCTTTGGCACATGCAAACTCGCTGTGTAGCGAAAAAGAGCAGGATATTCAGCGTGAAATTGGCTATGCGGAGAAACATCAGAACAAAAGTCGTGTTGATGGGCTTAACAAAGCGTTGAAAGAAGTTCGCGCCAATTGCACAGACAGCAGTTTACGCGCGGCTCATCAGAAGAAAATCAACGAACAAAAAGCTGAAATCACCGAACGCAAAGCTGATCTTAAAGAAGCGCGCGCGAAAGGCGACGCAGATAAAATTTCTAAGCGTGAACAGAAGCTTGCTGAAGCTGAGCATGAGCTGAAAACCTTAGAGGCTCGTGATTACTAGATTTCCTCAATAAAAATAACCGCCAAACTTCAAAAACCTGGAGAAAATTATGTCAAAAGATACTACATCAGAACACTTGCGCGCTGAGTTGAAATCCCTGGCAGATACCCTGGAAGAAGTGCTGAGTGCTTCGACGGATAAATCTAAATCCGAACTCGAAAGACTGCGTGGCAAAGCGGAAAAAGCATTGAAAGAAAGCCGTGTACGCCTGGGCGATACCAGTGATGTGATTGCTAAGCAAACGCGTGAAGCTGCCGCAAAAGCTGACGATTACGTTCGTGAAAATCCATGGACTGGCGTGGGCATTGGTGCGGCGATTGGCGTCGTGCTCGGTGTTCTGATGACTCGACGCTAATTATGCCTGACTCCCATCAACCTCAAGGGCCGGGTAAAGGCGTCCTCGGCATAGGTCATCGCCTCGTCACTATCATCGTTGGGATGGTGGAGACGCGTCTGCGCCTTGCGGTAGTTGAACTGGAAGAGGAAAAAGCTCATCTGGTCCAATTGCTGCTGATGCTCGGGTTAACCATGCTGTTTGCCGCATTCGGATTAATGAGTCTGGTGGTGCTGGTTTTCTGGGCTGTCGAACCGCAGTATCGTCTGAATGCCATGATCGCAACGACCGTCGTCTTACTGTTGTTGGCGTTGATCGGTGGTATCTGGACGCTGCGAAAATCTCGCCAGTCGACCCTGCTTCGCCATACGCGGCGTGAGCTAGAAAATGACCGTGCATTGCTGGAAGATGATTAATCATGAGCCAACGTGAACTTGATAAGCGCAAAGCACTCTTACTCAGCCAGATTCAACAACAACGGCTGGATTTAAGTGCTGGCAGACGTGACTGGTTGGAAGCCACAGGTGCTTATGACCGCGGCTGGAACACGTTATTAAGCTTACGCAGCTATGCTTTGATCGCCAGCAGCGTGATGGCTATCTGGACCGTACGCCACCCAAGCTTCCTGATGCGCTGGACCCGACGTGGGTTTGGTGCCTGGAGCGCATGGCGTATGGTTCGGGCGACGATTCAGCAGCAGTCGCGATAACCCGTAAAATCCTATCCCCGTCATACTCCAGACTGGAGTGTGACGGGATAATCAAGATATTTGAAAAACATCGACAGATTTCCTAGCTAACAATCCTCACCCGCCCCGTCTATTATCCTCCACATCAACCGCAGTCATCGGTAACTACCGGAAATTGCAAAGACAAACATCCCTGGGCTGATAGCACCCAAAAGAGATTCGCTGGAGAGTAAAATGAAAAAATTAGATGATGCTGGTGTACTGTTAGCTCGTATTTTGATGCCAATTCTGTTTATCGTTGCAGGTTGGGGCAAAATTAATGGTTACGCTGGCACTCAACAATATATGGAAGCGATGGGCGTCCCAGGGTTCCTGCTGCCACTGACCATTCTGCTTGAGTTCGGCGGCGGTCTGGCCATTCTGTTCGGCTTCTTCACTCGTACCACGGCGATTATCACTGCGGTGTTTACACTTCTGACGGCGTTCCTGTTCCACGGCGACTTCAGCCAGGGCCCGAACTCCATCATGTTTATGAAGAACTTCACCATTGCCGGTGGTTACCTGTTACTGGCTATCTTCGGACCGGGTGCATACAGCATCGACCGCGTGCTGAAGAAAAACTGGTAAGGCTCTATACTTAGTTGCAATAAAAGCGAAGGTTAATCCCTTCGCTTTTTTCGTTTTTAAAGTCTATGAACCGAGGAAAGAAACATGGGACAGCTAATCGATGGCGTCTGGCACGATGTCTGGTATGACACAAAATCAACCGGTGGCAGCTTCAAACGTTCAGAGTCAGCGTTTCGTAACTGGCTGACTGCCGATGGCGAGCCCGGGCCGAACGGCAAAGGGGGTTTCGCTGCGGAAAAAGATCGTTACCATCTCTATGTTTCCCTCGCCTGCCCGTGGGCGCATCGCACCTTAATTATGCGCGCCCTGAAAGGTCTCGAATCGTTTATCTCGGTTTCGGTGGTGAACCCGCTGATGTTGCAGGATGGCTGGACGTTTGATGACGACTTCCCGAACGCTACCGGCGATGGTTTGTACCAGCACGAATATCTCTATCAGCTCTATCTGCAAGCCGACCCTGATTACACCGGTCGCGTTACCGTTCCGGTTTTATGGGATAAGAAAACCCAGACTATCGTCAGCAACGAATCTGCGGAAATCATTCGCATGCTGAATACCGCGTTTGATGCAAAAGGGGCGCGGGCGGGAGATTATTATCCGCCGCCGTTACGCAGCAAGATTGATGAGCTGAATAGCTGGATTTACGACTCGATTAATAACGGCGTGTATAAAGCCGGTTTCGCCACTTCCCAGGAAGCTTATGATGAAGCGGTGACCAAAGTGTTTGAAGCACTGGCACGCGTTGAGCAAATTCTCGGCCAGCACCGTTATTTAACCGGTGATCAGTTTACTGAAGCCGATATTCGCCTGTGGACCACACTGATACGTTTCGACCCGGTCTACGTCACGCACTTTAAATGCGACAAACACCGCATTAGCGATTACCTGAATGTGTACGGATTCTTACGCGATATTTACCAGATGCCAGGCATTGCAGAGACCGTCGATTTCGCCCATATCCGTAATCACTATTACCGCAGCCATAAAACGATTAACCCGACCGGTATTATTTCCGTAGGACCCGCACAGGATTTAAATGAGCCACACGGTCGCGATGAGAGGTTTAACAAAGGTTGATAAAATTCATCCCACTAAGATTTACGTAAAATCTATTCGTGGCTATTCTTGAAAATAGATCACTTAAAGATCAAGTGATTGATGACTACTCAAGGCAGGCTACAAATGGATTGGTATTTCAAAGTTTTAAGAAATTACGTTGGCTTTAGTGGGCGTGCTCGCCGCAAAGAATACTGGATGTTCATCCTTGTGAACCTTGTTCTGACCGGTGTATTAAGCATTCTGGACAAGATGTTAGGCCTACGGATCGCAGGGGATGAAGGTGCGCTCACGACGATTTACGGTGTGCTGATCATCTTGCCGTACTGGGCTGTGCAGTTCCGGCGCTTGCACGACACCGATCGTTCGGCCTGGTGGCTTTTACTGCTGTTGATTCCCGTTGTGGGCTGGCTGATTATTCTGGCGTTTAACTGCCAGAATGGGACACCTGGCCAGAACAAATACGGAAGTGATCCAAAAGAGATGGATACGCAGTTCGTTAGCGAGTAGGCCATTTCCCCTCACCCTAACCCTCTCCCAAAGGAGAGGGAACTGTCCGGTTTTCTCGCTCACCTGTGGGAGCACCATCCCGGTTTTCTCCCTCTCCTGTGGGAGAGGGCCGGGGTGAGGGCATCTTTTATTTCAATAATTTCGGGATCTCTCGCAGACACCAGGCTTTTGCCTCGCCCATGCTATCGCGTCGCCACGCCATAATTATGTCAATTTCGTTGGTATATTCAGGGCTTACCACGCGTAAACGACCTTCGGCAATATCCTGCTCAACCAATGGGTAAGGCATCGTCGCCACCCCCAGCCCAGCTAACAGCGCCTGACGCTTATCTTCCATGGTACTGACTGTAAGCCGCGGCTGTTTCTCGAGTAAGCGCACCGTCAGCACCGGACGTTCACGTGCCGTATCCGCCACTGCAATTCCACGGTATTTCACGCGAGTCACTTCCGATAGCGGCTCCGGTTCGTTATGAATCGGGTGATCAGGTGCTGCGACATACACGCTCATTATTTTGTAGAGTTTGCGCGAATTGATTTCCGAGGACGAACGGAAGTGCAAATCCGGGGCGATGACAATATCAGCTTGCCCCTGCTCCAGGCGCTCCCAGGAACCGGCCAAAACTTCGGTTATAATCGACAACTGGGTATCGGCTTTAGCCGCAAGTTTTTCCACCAGGGGATACAACTTCGTCGCAGGGACCAGTGCTTCAGTTACGATAGTCAGATGCGTTTCCCAACCCCGAGCCAGCGCTTCGGCATCTGTCGTCAGTTTGTCAGCGGCTTCGAGCAAAATTCGCCCGCGTTCGAGCAACATGCGCCCGACATTAGTAAATTTAGTACGATGGCCAGAACGGTCAAACAACACCACATCCAGTTCTTCTTCAAGTTTCTGCATGGTGTAACTCAGTGCCGACGGCACACGCCCCAGCTCATCAGCAGCGGCAGCGAAACTTCCACGTCGATCAATTGCGTCCATGACCCGCAATGCTTCCAGCGTCAATGCTCTCTCTTTAGCCATCGGGTTCTCATTCAGGAAATTTGAACATACCCAGCAGATTAACTGGCTAACAATGCAGCGTCCAGAGTTTTACCATGGGGACAGTGTAAAAAGAGGTCAAGAAATTATGATTACGCCAAGAACTGCCAAACAATGCGGAAAAGCGGACTATGGATGGCTCC
This sequence comes from Buttiauxella sp., assembly GCF_049686335.1. Taxonomy (NCBI): domain Bacteria; kingdom Pseudomonadati; phylum Pseudomonadota; class Gammaproteobacteria; order Enterobacterales; family Enterobacteriaceae; genus Buttiauxella; species Buttiauxella sp. The sequence continues at coordinate 63,784 of NZ_JBAVHX010000035.1, forward strand.
AGGCACGCTATACGTTTTCTTTCGGTCACTATTTCGATCCGAAATTGCTGGGCTATGCTTCGTTGCGCGTACTCAACCAGGAAGTGTTAGCGCCGGGCGCTTCATTCCAGCCGCGTACCTATCCAAAGGTCGATATTCTTAATTTGATTCTGGAAGGCGAAGCGGAATACCGCGACAGCGAAGGTAACCATGTTCAGGCTAAAGCGGGTGAAGCGCTGCTGCTTTCTACTCAGACAGGGCTTAGCTATAGCGAGCACAATCTCAGTAAAGAAAATTCACTGACTCGCATGCAGCTGTGGCTCGATGCCTGTCCGGAACGTGAAAATCCACTGGTGCAAAAACTCGCCCTGGCAAATCAGCCACAGCAATTACTGGCCTCGCCTGATGGCAGCCAGGGTAGCCTGCAATTGCGCCAGCAAGTGTGGATCCACCAGATTGAACTTGAGAAAGGCCAGCAGCTAAGTTTCCAGTTACATGGTCCGCGCGCCTATTTGCAGTCCATTCACGGCACGGTTCATGCAGTCACTTCTGCCGAGGAAAAAGAAGGGCTTACCTGTGGGGACGGCGCTTTTATCCGTGACGAAGCTAACATTACGCTGGTTGCGGATACCCCATTGCGTGCATTACTGATAGATTTACCGGTCTGACCAGTGCCAAAGTTAGACTGCAAGGAGTTATCAGTGAGCAAAAAACTGGCTACCCGGAAGAGTACAAAAAAAGCAGTTTCATCACCTGTGGCAGCGGCTGCCATTATCACGGCAACCGCTGAATCCGAACTTAGCTACGACCAGATGTTGAACGAGCTGGAAGCGATTGTTATCGAAGCGGATGTCAGACTGGCCGAAGAAGAAGCCAGTCTGTAGCATCCATTTTATCAGGCGACTTTACTGGCCATAATCTCAATGATCTGACGATCTGTGTGCTGCATCGACTGGCTTGCCAGCGCACACAGATTGCGGATCGACTGCTCCACATCATGCGCCACAATCCCTTCATTGCCCGTGACAGAAGTATTGTCCAGCGCCATCAGAACCGCTTTCCAGGCCGAAGCGGCGCTGGTCGACACTTTCATGGCACAACTATTTGATGCGCCATCGCAAATCATGCCGCTGACATCGCCGATCATGTTGCTTATGGCCATTGAGATGCTGCGATAACTTCCGTCAATCAACCAGGTTATCCCTGCCGCCGCCCCCATCGCCGCCGTAGTTGCCGCGCACAATGCTGACAACGAAGGTAGCTGATGGTGAATGTAGATGGCTGTCAGATGGGAAAGCATCAACGCACGTGCCAACCGCTCGCTATCGCAACCCAGGTGCTCCGCCACCACGACAACCGGCATCGTCGCAGTAATCCCCTGATTACCCGAACCTGAGTTACTCATGGCCGGGAGACAAGCGCCGCCCATGCGTGCATCAGATGCCGCTGCGGTGCGGATCATAATGTCAGTTAACAGATCCTTAGCCATTAAGCCGCGATCCCGCTGGCGCTGGAGGGTCGAACCAATATGCAAACCATATTGCGCCCGCAACCCTTCACGCGACAGTTCACCGTTGAGCAATGCCGCATCAAGGATAAAACCAATATCTTCGAAGGGAACGGCCTGGGTAAATTCGACAATCTGCTCGAGGGTAAATCGCTCCATATGGCACGCCTGCTCGTTTTCAGCAGGATACGCCTCCCCTTTCGCATCGAACAACACCACGCCGTCCTTTTCGATACGGCTCACTCTGGTGTGAGCACCAGAAATTACCACACTGGCGGACTCATCTGCGGTGTAGACCGTGACGTGGGTAAAGAGGATTTCGTCACAAGGTTCCTGAATCGTTACCTTCACTTTGCCACTGGCCAGCAGCAGTTTCCCGGCGGCAATCGCCTCTACCGGCGCGCCTTTGAGAACTTCTAAACCGGCATGAGGGTCGCCGCCCAATGCGCCCACCGCAGCAGCAATCGGCAACCCCACCATTCCTGTGCCTGGGACGGTAACGCCCATACCATTTTTCATCAGATTTGGTGAAACTCTGGCCTCAATTCGTGTCACTCTCCCAGCCAAATGCGAGGCTGCCAGTGCGCTTGCCAACGCCAGTGAAACGGGTTCAGTGCACCCCACCGCTGGCTTCACATTTTGTTTTACAGCGCGGATTAGCTCAGCCCACGCTGGGTTCATTTCTGAATTTGCCATTTTTTAACCTTAATACTGAGAACGACAATACCAACACCTGCTTATCAGGAGAAAGCGAGGAATGGAGAAATACACAGCAGCAATCCGGTAATAATGATAATCACCAGCGAAGTGCCTTTATATTTATGCAGTGCAGGAACTTTATAAACTAACCAGGCCGGAATTAAACAACCGACCATGCCAAATATTGGGCTACAAATTGAGGTAAAGCTTAAGACGGGCGCATTAAGAACAATCGCACTCCATGCCAGTAAAATGGCGAACACCATAATTCCGCGTTGCACCCATTTTTGGTTTATTTTTTCTTCTGGCATTCTCCGGCGCAAAATATTAACCACGATACCTTGTGTCGCTTCGCGGAAACCCAGATAAACACCAAAGAAGGCGGTCATTACCGCAAAGATATTTAGCATGACGCTAACGACGGTCACCCATGCACCCGAAGCGCCATCAATAAACTGGGCGGCAATAGCCAGAGCAGAAATATTTTGCTCATAGGCTTTTACTGCTTCGTCATGACCCATTGCAAGCGTAAAGGACACGGCATAAAAGAACACGGTGACGAAAAGGATACCAAAGGCAATATTCATGGCGCGCAGCGCTTTAAAGCGTGCCACTTCCCGGGATTTTTCCTTAGAGCGATACGAAATCACCATCGGGCTCAGTGTTTGAATAAACAGAATAGAGGTCAGCGTAAATGGCAAAGTAATGATGGCGTTCTTAATCAGCAGCCCCATTGGCGGCAGCGCGCCAGTGTTATACAGGAGCCACATGCCAATCATTGATACCCCAAGTGCCGCAACCACCAACAGCTTTGCCAACACCATGAAACTCGAGACTTTAAATAAAAGCTGCTCACCTCGCGAAGAGATAGCGACCAGGATGCAAATCAGTGCCAGGCCATAGAAGGGATTATCTGATAACAGCCCTTCAGTCACGCCAAAGGTATGTAAATAAGAGGCGCTATCATTAGTGATGGCCGTGGAATAAACAAACATCCAGATGACCAGCATAATAAAATAGAGCGCACCTAATAATATGCCCCAGTTTTTACCCAAATAACCGCTAATCACACTCGGATAATCTTTGCACTCTGGTGATTCGGCAAGCGTATTAATAAACAGGCGCTGAAACAGATACATTGCCGGATATCCCACTACCGATGAGAGCAGGAATACCCACAATCCCATTAATCCGACCTGAACGGGTAAAAAGACTATTCCCGCTCCAATCGCCATCCCGATACTCATAATTACCCAGCCGACATCAGTGCTGTCGAATTTTGTCGCTGCTTTCCATTCACTTTCTGTCATTCCAGCCCGACCGGATGCTGGAATATTAACCGCAGTAATGCTTCCCGTTTCCATAAAGTGCTCGCTTGTAAGTGTAGGTTTTAATTGTGATGAATAAATACAGAGTGATGACCCGATATTCTAATGACTGAAATTATTGTTCTGGACGAGTAATCGGGATTCGAAAAGGATAGCGCGAGCAACGGAGAAAAAATTTGCTACTCCACGAGGGCAAGCCAGGCAAAAGAGTAGATTTTTCTCCATTTAGAGAAAAATGTTCAGGTTTCACTAAGCGTTTCGTTGATTTAGTAGAAAAGAGTTATTGGAAAGCAGCAGCCAAAGATCTAACCAATTGTTTTTAATTGATTTTCAATAAACCATTCTCTTTGAGAGGGCTTACTCATTCCAGGACTCTGTGAGCTGGCGCAACTCCTGAGGTTAATGCGATGTGACAATACGGCGACCAGAACTTGATACACTTCACGCCAGGGCGGCGCATCAGAATTAATCTCTGTTTATTGTATCAATAACGTTAAGGTTTAGATTTTTTCTCTGGTATGTAGCTATCTGGTTACAGCAAATTATCAGGAAAGGCGGTTAACACGCGTTTCTCCGTTTTCAATCGACAGCTGATAGAGCGTAAACGGCGTATGTTTTTCGATAAGTGTCGCCAGTTCAGGTGAATGGCTGGTGAGCCAGATTTGCGTGTAACGACTCGCTTCGGCAATCAGGCGTGCCAGCGCAGGCAGCATCTGCGGATGAAGGCTATTTTCTGGCTCATTCAGAGCAATAAAACGTGGGGGACGTGGACTGAGCAATGCCACGGTCAGGCAGAGAAATCGCAATGTGCCGTCAGAAAACTCAGCTGACTCCAGCGGGCGATTGATCCCCTGTCGATGCATCATCATCTGGAAGCGCCCGTTACTGTTATCACAGAAAAACGTGCATTCAGGGAAAGCTTCATCCAGCACCGCAAACATTAATTCGCTATCACCAATTTCAACGATGGTCTGGAAAGCGGCGGCCAGATTCAAACCGTCACCCGCCAGCACTGGAGAGCGATACCCGACTTGCGGCAAACGCAGTCCGGCTCCCCTGGAGATATCGAATTCATGATAGAAACGCCAGTTACGCAGGATTTCACGTGCGCTGGAAACTTCAGGATAAAGGTGCGGTTCACCTAACTGGCCGAACAACGATTCGTTTTCGTAAAGGGTCGCGGCATGCGTCACTTTCTCGCCATTCACGTCGTTGAGGAAAACCGCCTGGTTGCGCCGATGCATAATTGACGAGGAAGGACGACGGCGAAAACCGCTTAACCAGATTTGTTCTTCTTTCACGATAGGGTCGAGATCGAACATGGTGGGATAAGGCAGTTTATCGGGGAAACCGATTTGTAATTCATACTCAAAATCGTCGGTATCGACCGCGAGCGTCATGCGGCGCGGCGCACTGGCATACCCTTTGGCGCGATCGCCCGCCCACATCACTTTCTGGATCCCGCCTTCATCCGATAACCAATGGGATAGCTGCCCCATCGCGGCACCGTGGATCAAATGAATAGCTTTATAGATGTTGGATTTACCGCAGCCATTCGGCCCGATAACCACATTCAGCCGTTCGAGGTCGATGGAGAGTTTGCGCACCGAGCGGTAGTTGTCGATATACAGTGATTTGATCATGGCGGTGCGGTCCGGCTGAGAATGGGTATCTATTATGGCAATTGTTTGCCCTCACCCCAACCCTCTCCCCCAGGAGAGGGAGAAAAACGCGTTCCATCATTCGTTCCCCCTGAGGAAGAGGGAGTTTAGCTACTGCTCACTGTTCCAATCCCCTCTCCCTCAGGAGAGGGAGTTTAGCTACTGCTCACTGCTCCAATTCCCTCTCCCTCAGGGAGAGGGAGTTTAGCTACTGCTCACTGCTCCAATCCCCTCTCCCTCAGGGAGAGGGAGTTTAGCTACTTCTCACTGCTCCAATCCCCTCTCCCTGAGGGAGAGGGAGTTTAGCTACTGCTCACTGGTCCAATCCCCTCTCCCTCAGGGAGAGGGCCAGGGTGAGGGTTGTTTTAAACAAAACGCCCCGCACAATTTGCACTGTGCGGGGCGTTTCGTTGAATGGTTGAAGCTGACCGATAAGCCGGGTTCTGTCGTGGACAGTCATTCATCTAGGCCAGCAATCGCTCACTGGCTCAAGCAGCCTACCCGGGTTCAGTACGGGCCGTACCTTATGAACCCCTATTTGGCCTTGCTCCGGGTGGAGTTTACCGTGCCGCGAACTGTTACCAGACGCGCGGTGCGCTCTTACCGCACCCTTTCACCCTTACCTGATCCCGCTTGCGCGGGCCATCGGCGGTTTGCTCTCTGTTGCACTGGTCGTGGGTTACCCCCCCAGGCGTTACCTGGCACCCTGCCCTATGGAGCCCGGACTTTCCTCCCCTCCGCCTGTCTCCTTCCGAAGAAGGACGACGACGAAGCGGCGACTGTCTGGTCAGCTTCGGCGCGGATTATAGAGGGTTTGCCCCTCCATGTCACCAGGCTTAATGAGTGATGTTCATCCCGATTGCGACCGTTGCTGCAATATTGCGCGAGGCACGATAAATATTGTCGAAGGCATTTTTCAGCGCATCTTCCAGCGTACCAATACTCGTCAACACACTAAACACCGAGTCGATACCGTATTGATGAACAACCGCCACATCGGTGGTCAGCGAGCCCGCAATGCCAATCACCGGTTTGCGATACTTTTTCGCCACGGCCGCCACACCGACCGGAACTTTGCCGCGAATACTCTGGCTGTCCATGCGCCCTTCGCCTGTCACTACCAGCGAGCAATCGTGGATATGCTCTTCAAGATGCAAAGCTTCCGTCACAATCTCGACGCCACTGCGTAATTCCGCACCGAGAAACGCCATTAATGCCGCGCCCATACCACCAGCCGCACCGGCACCTGCTGCGTTTTTCACATCGATGTTTAAGTCTTTTTTAATCACATTGGCAAAATGAGCCAGGTTCGCGTCGAGCTCGACAATCATCGCTTCATCGGCGCCTTTTTGCGGCCCGAATATGCGTGATGCGCCGTTGTCGCCAATTAATGGGTTAGTCACATCACAGGCAACATTTATCACGCAATCTGCCAGGCGGCTGTCCAGATTCGAAATATCAATGCTATTCAGGCTCATTAAACTGCCGCCGCCATGGCTAATCTGTTTGCCCATCGCGTCATGCAGTTTTGCACCCAGCGCTTGCACCATGCCCGCGCCACCGTCGTTGGTTGCACTGCCGCCGATGCCAATAATAATGTTGCGTGCACCGTTATCCAGAGCCCGTAAAATCAGCTCACCCGTACCGTGCGAGGTGGTAATCAATGGGTTGCGATTTTCGATGGAGACCAGCGCCAGACCACTGGCTTCGGCCATTTCGATAAACGCGGTTTGACCATCACCGGACATACCCCAGCATGCCGTCACCGGCTCGCCCAATGGACCTGTGACCCTGGTGGTGATTTTCTTGCCCTGCGTGGCACTGATCATGGCATCGACCGTACCTTCCCCGCCATCTGCAACCGGGACCGATACATATTCCGCATCAGGAAATATTTCGCGGAAGCCTTTTTCAATGGCTTTAGCCACATCAACGGCGCTGAGGCTTTCTTTATAAGAGTCGGGTGCGATTACGATTTTCATAATGTGTCCATGCCTGATCTACCGCTTACTTGCAGGTTTTGTAGGGTGGATAAGCGCAAGCGTCATCCACCAATTATTAGCGGGGGCGCACGGCTTGCCCGCCCTACGATTGATTACTTGCTGACTTCTACTTTCGCCAGTTTTTCGTAGTAGCACGCGATTGCGCTGTGGTCATCGTTGCCGTGGCCGTCTGCACGCAGCGCTTGCATCATCTCCATGACCGCAGCCGTCAGCGGCAATTGCGCGCCAACACCGTGAGAAGTATCCAGCGCGTTCGCCAGATCTTTAATGTGCAGGTCGATACGGAAACCAGGCTTGAAGTTACGATCCAGCACCATCGGCGCTTTCGCTTCCAGAACCGTACTGCCCGCAAGACCGCCACGAATCGCCTGGAATACCAGTTCAGGGTTCACACCGGCTTTGGTTGCCAGCACCAACGCTTCGGACATTGCAGCAATGTTCAACGCCACAATCACCTGGTTTGCCAGTTTAGTGACGTTACCCGCCCCGATATCACCGGTATGCACCACGGAACCGGCCATGGCTTTCAGCAAATCATAGTACTTATCGAAGATCGCTTTATCGCCACCAACCATCACGGACAGCGTGCCTTCGATGGCTTTTGGTTCGCCGCCACTGACTGGCGCGTCCAGCATGTCGATACCTTTGGCTTTCAGCGCTTCGCTGATTTCACGGCTCGCCAGCGGCGCGATGGAGCTCATGTCGATAACCACGGTGCCTGCTTTTGCCCCTTCGATGATGCCGTTCTTACCCAGCGCCACTTCTTTAACGTGTGGGGAGTTAGGCAGCATGGTGATAATCACATCACACTGCTCAGCAATATCTTTTGGTGTTGCAGCAGTTTCTGCACCTGCGGCGATTACTTCAGCAATCACATCAGCGTTACGGTCGGCAACCACCAGTGAATAACCGGCTTTGATGAGGTTTTTACTCATTGGTTTGCCCATGATGCCAAGGCCGATAAACCCAACTTTCAGTGTCATAGCTTTACTCTCTCGTTATTACGGGTGGATGTTATTTTTTAAAGGAATCACAAAGTTTCTGCGTCGCGGAGCGGAACACGCCCAGATCACTGCCGACGGCGACAAAGGTCGCGCCCCATTCCAGGTAGCGACGCGCATCTGCTTCAGCGGGTGCCAGGATGCCAGACGGTTTACCGTGCGCTTTTGCCCGAGCAAAAATGTGTTGGATAGCACTTTGCACTTCTGGGTGAGACGGGTTTCCAAGGTGACCCAGTGCCGCAGACAAATCGCCTGGGCCGACAAAAATGCCATCCACACCCTCGGTTGCCGCAATCACATCAATGTTATCAATGCCTTGCTGGCTTTCGATTTGTGCAAGGATGGTGATGTTCTGATTCACCTGCTTGAAGTAATCCACCACGGTGCCGTAACCGTTGCTGCGGTGCGAAACGGATACGCCACGGATTCCTTCAGGCGGATAGCGGGTTGAAGCCACCGCCAGCTGGGCGTCTTCAAGATTCTCAACAAAAGGAATCAGGAAGTTATAGAAACCGATATCCAGCAAACGCTTGATAATCACAGGATCGTTAGTTGGTGCGCGAACCACCGGAGCACTGTGGCTTCCGGTCAGGGCCATCAACTGCGGAACAAAAGTGGTGATATCGTTTGGCGCATGTTCGCCATCCAGCACAATCCAGTCGAACCCAGCCAGACCCAACACTTCGGTGCTGACTGGATTTGCCAGCGCAGACCAGCAACCGATTTGTGTCTGGTGTGCTGCCAAAGCTGCTTTGAATTTATTTGGGAAAACGTTGGTAATCATCTGTTGCCCTTATTTATCCAGTTATCTGTTGAGTTAATTACTTCTGCAATTCCATACGTTTAATGTCACCGACCACGAACAGATAACAGACCATAGCCATCAGCGCCGAGCAGCCTACGAAGATCAGCGCCGCATTGAAGGAGTGAAGTTCAGAAACCAGGTAGCCAATCACCAGTGGAGTCACGATTGAGGCCACGTTACCAAACACGTTGAATACTGCACCGCACAGGCCAACCATCTCTTTTGGCGCGGTGTCGGCAATCACTGGCCAACCCAGGGCACCAAAACCTTTACCGAAGAATGCGAATGCCATCAGGGTGACGACCAGCGCTGTGCTGTCGGTGTAGTTACAAAGAATGATGGTTGAAGCGAGCAGCATTCCGAGAACAATCGGTATCTTACGAGCAACTGTCAGTGAGTAACCGCGCTTGATTAACGAATCAGAGAATACGCCACCCAGCACGCCGCCGGCGAAACCACACAGTGCCGGGATTGATGCGACCATCCCCACTTTCAGAATCGACATACCTTTATCTTGCACCAGGTAAATCGGGAACCACGTCAGGAAGAACCAGGTAATGGTGTTAATGAAGTACTGGCCAAAGAACACCCCCAGCATCATACGGTTAGTGAGCAACTGTTTGATGTAATGCAGTTTTGGTCCCTCGACGACCGCACCTGGTTTTTTGTGGTCCATATCAACCACCGCGCCACCTTTAGAGATGTAATCCAGCTCCTCTTTCGACATACGCGGGTGGTCAGTTGGGTTATGGATAAACTTCACCCACAGGAAGGTCAGTACAAAACCGATGCCGCCCATCACGGTAAACACATGTTCCCAGCCCCATGCGAAGGTCAGCCAACCAAGCAATGGTGAGAAGAGTGCCAGCGAGAAATATTGTGCGGAGTTAAAAATGGCAGACGCAGTACCGCGTTCTTTAGTTGGGAACCAGGCCGCAACAATACGGGCGTTTGCCGGGAAAGATGGCGCTTCAGAGAAGCCCAGCATAAAGCGCATGATGAACATGGAAATCCCCGCGTAAGCCAGCGGTACCATGTCGACAAAGCCCTGCATAAAGGTAAACAGCGACCAGAAGAACAAGCTGTAGGTATACACTTTTTTCGAGCCGTAGCGGTCCAATAACCAGCCGCCGGGGATTTGCATCAGCAGATAAGCCCAGCCAAATGCCGAGAAAATATAGCCCATTGAGATTGCACTGAGCTGCAATTCTTTAGCAACTTCCGTACCCGCAATAGAGAGAGTGGCGCGATCCGCATAGTTAATCGTCGTCACAATAAAGATAATTAATAATATTAAGTATCGAGTATGCTTACCCTTTTTTGACTCAACTGCTGTATCTAAAATCATTTCTACATCCTCTGTTGAGGGTACTTAAGTTCAAGGATTTTTTTATTTATATAAAGCGTTATTTCACGAATATATTTACGGACTCATATCGCTATTTAAATTCATCGGGTGTTTGTCATTCGCAACACAGTATAGCCAGCACACATCGAATGGACATTAGGCATATGCACAATTAATAACGCTTACAACAGCAAATAATTAAACTTACGCACATGTTTGTGGGGTGTATTGCACAATTTCACTCATTACCCTGGTCCATGAGCCACCCCTCATAATATAAAGTGATCAGCGTCACATTTTTATTCCTCGCAGCCTGACATTCTTTATTTAGCTTGTGAGTAAATCACGATTACATAATTAATTTACCAAGTGCGGTTAATGCCTGGAGAATAGTGACAATGTCGAATATAGAAATTAAACAACAATCCCCCGGCTCGTTTTATATAAAAGTCCATGAGACAGATAATGTCGCTATTATTGTTAATGACAATGGTCTGAAAGCCGGTACGCGTTTCCCGGATGGACTGGAACTTATCGAACATATCCCGCAGGGACACAAAGCGGCATTGGTAGATATTCCCGTTCACGGTGAAATTATCCGTTATGGTGAAGTCATTGGTTATGCGGTGCGCGATATTCCGCGCGGCAGCTGGATTGACGAGTCGCTGGTTGAATTGCCAAAAGCGCCACCGCTCCATACCCTGCCATTAGCCACCAAAGTCCCTGAACCTTTGCCACCGCTGGAAGGCTACACCTTTGAAGGTTACCGCAATGCAGACGGCAGCGTCGGCACCAAAAACCTGCTTGGTATCACCACCAGCGTACATTGCGTCGCGGGTGTGGTGGATTATGTCATCAAAATTATTGAACGTGATTTGCTCCCGCGCTATCCGAACGTTGACGGTGTGGTCGGTCTGAATCACCTCTATGGCTGCGGCGTGGCGATTAACGCCCCTGCCGCAGTTATCCCGATTCGCACGATTCATAACATCGCCCTGAACCCTAACTTTGGCGGTGAAGTGATGGTGATTGGCCTCGGCTGCGAAAAGCTACAACCCGAGCGCCTGCTGGAAGGCACTGATGACGTCCAGGCGATTAACGTCGCGGATGCCAGCATCGTGCGCCTGCAAGATGAACATCACGTCGGATTTCAATCGATGGTCGAAGACATCCTGACGGTCGCCGAACGCCATCTGGTGAAATTGAACCAGCGCCAGCGTGAAACCTGCCCGGCGTCAGAGTTAGTTGTCGGCATGCAGTGTGGTGGCAGCGATGCGTTCTCCGGCGTGACCGCAAACCCAGCGGTAGGTTTTGCCTCTGACCTGCTGGTGCGTTGTGGCGCTACCGTGATGTTTTCTGAAGTCACCGAAGTCCGTGACGCCATCCACTTATTAACGCCACGAGCCGTCAATGAAGAAGTGGGTAAACGCCTGCTCGAAGAGATGGAATGGTACGACAACTATCTGGATATGGGAAAAACCGACCGCAGCGCTAACCCATCCCCGGGTAACAAGAAAGGCGGACTGGCAAACGTAGTAGAAAAAGCGCTCGGTTCCATAGCCAAATCCGGTCAAAGCGCGATTGTCGAAGTGCTTTCGCCAGGGCAGCGCCCAACCAAACGCGGCCTGATTTACGCAGCAACACCGGCCAGTGATTTTGTCTGCGGTACGCAACAAGTGGCATCTGGTATCACGGTGCAAGTGTTCACCACCGGGCGCGGTACACCCTACGGTCTGCTGGCAGTCCCGGTGATTAAAATGGCGACCCGCACTGCGCTGGCAAACCGCTGGTACGATTTAATGGACATCAATGCCGGGACTATCGCCACCGGTGAAGCGACCATTGAGGATGTGGGCTGGGAGTTGTTCAAATTTATTCTGGATGTTGCGAGTGGGCGCAAGAAGACCTTCTCGGATCAGTGGGGGCTGCATAATGCGCTGGCAGTGTTTAACCCAGCTCCAGTGACCTGATACTTGTGAAAACGGCGGATGACGCTAATGCTTATCCGCCCTACAACGGCTATCGCTTATCCGCCCTACAACTGATACTTGTGAAAACGGCGGATGACGCTATCGCTTATCCGCCCTACAACTACAATGGCTATCGATTATCCGCCCAACCGATTTTGTAGGTCGGATAAGCGCAGCGCCATCCGACACCAGCCTCATCCTGGCACTTTTTCGCGACACACACTCAACACTAACTGCCGCAGCCAGCGATGCGCCGGGTCGGCTTCCGAACGCGGATGCCACATCAACGAAATGGTGATGTCGTTGGTTTTCACCGGTAACTCAAAAACGAACAACCTCGCCTCCCCTGAATTGCCATTTAACCCCGGCTGGTTTAACAAGAAAGTCGCAGGCACCAGCGCCACCAAATCGGATGCCTGAGCCACCGCCAGCGCCGCCGGGAACCCCGGCACCATCGACACAATCTTGCGCTGCAAATTCATTTCAGCCAGCAGCGCATCTACCGGGCCGGTTCCTTGTTCATGACGCGAAACCACGACATGCCCTAAAGCGGCATACTTCGCGGCGGTAATATCCCCGTCCATCTCCAGCGGATGCCCTTTGCGCACTACGCCGACAAATTTGTCACGATAGAGCGCGGTTAAGCGAATTTCCGGCCCCATCTCGCCCAGAACCCCCACCTCCAGGTCGATTAAACCTTCACGCAAATACTTAGCCGATTTCTCAGGTTTGGGCATAAATCGCAACTGCACAAATGGAGCGACAGCCGCCACCGCGGCAATAAGCACCGCGCCAAAGATTTCGATAAATCCCGCGTTGGTTCGTAACGTAAAACTGCGTTCAAGCGTGGCAAGATTGAGCGCCGCCGTTGAAGGGCGAAGTATCGAGCGCGCTTCAAACACCGCATTTTGCGTACGCTCACGGATTTCCTCGGCGTATGGCGTCAGCACCATATTGCGCCCTGCCCGCACCAGTAGCGGGTCGCCAACCGTTGCACGCAGGCGGCTTAGCGTGCGGCTCATCGCCGACGCGCTTAATCCCAGACGACGCGCGCTGCTCGCCACACTTCCTTCAGCAAGAAGCACATCCAGGGCTATAAGTAAGTTCAGATCAGGTTCATTCATCGCGCAGAGTATAGCCAAAATAAAATGAGAGAAGGCGTTTGGTGCAGGTTATAAATGCAAATGCTGCGCCTTCCGCCCTATCTTCTGCACCGCTATATTTCTGGCACATACAGCGAAAGAGATTTAAACGATGGCGTTATTTACCGATCAACCCGGCGATGAAGGACTACCAGGACGCGAGCGCGGCTTAGCGATGGTCGCGGTGATGACCATGGCGGCGATGGTCGTTTTCGATGGCTCGATGATCAACATCGCACTGCCGCAAATTGCGCGCTCATTAAACGCCTCAGTCGCGACCACCGTCTGGGTGGCGAACGGTTACCTGTTATCTGCCGCGATGACACTCGCCATCTTTGCCGCACTGGCGAGCCGCCTTGGGTTCCGCGCGATCTTCACCTTTGGCCTCAGCGTTTTCACCCTCGCTTCTGTGGGTTGTGCGCTATCGTCGTCACTGGAAATGCTCATTGCTATGCGGGTTTTACAGGGAATTGGCGGGGCGGCGACATTAAGCATCGGCCCGGCAATTTTACGCTCGGTTTTCCCGAACCGCCTGCTCGGGCGAGTCCTCGGCCTGAATGCATTGCTGATTGGCACCAGCACAGCCATTGCGCCGATTCTGGGCGGAACTATTCTCTCTGCGATGAGCTGGCAGTGGCTGTTTGCGATTAATATTCCGTTGGGAATCATGGCGTTGATTTTCACGATGCGCGTGGTGCCGAATAATCCGGCTTTAAAACGTGAGCCGTTCGATTATGCGGGTGCGCTTTTATCGGCAGTAACATTAGGCGCACTGGTGATGGCGGCCGACGCCTTCACACGTCCCGGTCACGGTGACCTGAAAATCGCGCTAATTTTCGCCTGCACAGCCATTGCCACGGGCCTGGCTTTCATCTGGGTTCAGCGACGCGCGACAAAACCTTTGCTGCCACTCACCCTCTTTGCTTCGTCACGCTTTTCACTGGCAGCGTTGACCTCGCTGGCCTCATTTGTCAGCCAGGGCATTACTTTCATCGCGCTACCGTTCCTGTTCCAGAGCGTTTACGGGTACAGCGCGTTGGTTTCCGCCCTGCTGTTCACGCCATGGCCCATCGGGATCATTCTGGCGGCTCCCCATGCAGGGCGCCTCGCCGACCGTTATTCGGCAGCGATCATCTCGACAGGGGGATTGTGTATCTTCGCCGTTGGCCTTGGGTTGTTGGCCATGCTTCCGGAACACGCACCAGCGTGGGACATTTGCCTGCGGAGTTTGATTTGTGGGATAGGTTTTGGCTGCTTTCAAAGTCCGAATAACAGAGAGATGCTGTCGAATGCCTCACGGGAAAACAGCGGATATGCCTCAGGTGTGCTGGCCATCATGCGCACCTTCGGGCAGTGCCTGGGCGCGGCATTTGTCGGTGTTTTCATGTCGCTTTATGCGCAGAACAGCGCCATACATCTCAGCTTGTGGATGGCGGTTAGCGCCACGGTTTTAGCCATTGTGCTGAGTGTCAGTCGTTTACGGGGGTATAAATTAGCGGCAGAGTAAGATGAGTTTTGTAGGGTGGATAAGCGCAAGCGTCATCCACCGCTTTTACTGGCGTGCCATAAACGCTTCAATTTCGGCAAGCGTTGAAGTGCCTTCCATCGGGCCACGCTGGGATATCGCGAGCGAGCCGCTGGCATTTGCGCGGGCTAATGCATCCGGCACGCTATATCCCGCAAGGAACAGGCTGACGAACGTGGCACCAAAGCAATCCCCGGCTCCGGTTGGGTCAATCACATCCACCGGGTAACCGGGCACATGATATTGCTGCTCCTTGCTGTAATAACTGGCACCGCGTGGGCCGCGTTTAATCACCACATGGCTGATTCCGCGGGCAAACAAACTGGCGACAATTTTGTTTTCATCGCCAGTTTTGCTCAGGCCGAAAAAGTCCAGCTCGCCATCGCTCGGCAGGAAGAAATCGGTGTAATCGAGAATGTATTCAAACGCCTGAGACATCTCAGGGATGCTGAGCATCTCTTTGCGGATATTCGGATCAAACGAAACCGTACCGCCATTCTCTTTGATAATCCCGATAGCCTTTCGCACTGCATCAATCAAACGAAATGAAAACAGCGAAGAGCCCATAACATGGAAATGATTACACTGCCTGAGAAGGCGTTCATCAAGATGGTCAGCACTGAGCAGGCCGCAGGCGCTGTTAGGTAAATTAAAGATAAAATCGCGGTGCGTCTGGTTGCGGTAACTGACAAATGCGCTTCCGGTTGTCGCTTTTTGCAACACAGAAATACCCTGGACATTTACGCCATCTCGCGTCAGACGGGCAATATTCATCTCGCCAAATGCGTCACTTCCGACGCAACTAAACAGCAGCGAATTGAAGCCCAACTTCGCCACCTGGTCGGCAAAAATGGCAGGCGCTCCGCTCGGATACGGCCCCCAAAATTCCCCTGGAGCGCTGAAACCCTGATTTTCTTTTTTCGCCAGAAATTCGACAAGTAATTCACCAAGTGTCGCGATGGTCACGTTCATACGTTTTCCTTCACCGTGCTGGATGCAGGTCAGGATTAATCCAGGTCAGGCATTCGTTGTTGGTGTAACTGTTTGATAACCCAGAGGCAAGAAATCGCGAATGATATTCTGCCGCCACCATCTGCGGCGTTATCACCGCACTGACATTTTCAATCGCCCCAACCGCATGGCGCGCTTCACCGTGCACCGGGCGTTTAGCGATAACCACGACACACTGCGAGCTGGCATTAATCGACTCACGGAGCAAAGCCGCAGTAGCTTCACTGGCAACATTTAGCGTGCCATCGTCACTAATGCTCTCGACAACAACCATGCTGCGCGAAGGTTGATACTGCCTGAGAGACTGAATAGCCAGTTCGCCACCCAGCGTTTGACCACCAGCTTCCAGAACTCCGCCGAGTAAAACCATTTCACCATCAATGTAATCACGCGCGGGTGCAACATGGGCCAAATCATTAACCACCAGACACAGCTCCCTGTACTCAGCCATGAAGGGAATTGATTTACGCAACACGTCACCGGGGCCCAAATAAACAGTTTCGCCGTCACGAACCTGGCGGGCAACCTGACGGGCAAGTTCGAGCACGATTGCATTATCTAATGGCTGCGCATGCGAGGTTTCACGCCCCACGGTGACATTCATTGGCTGAGCAGTATAAATGGCTCCACCAAAGGAGCGTTTTAGATAGCCCTGCTGCTCCAGATAATTGAGATCGTTACGGATCGTGACACCCGATACTGCAAGCATCTCCGCAAGATCGTCCACTTTTATCTCGCCGGTTTTACGGACGATCTCTGCGATATCCAGGCGCCTTTTCAACAGACTGGTAGAGGGTTTTGCCACAACATGACCTTTTGGGCTGGTGTTCAGGGTGCATTCCCCGACTAATAACTTTCATTTTTAAATTTCCACTGGGTGAAGTCAAATGCACAACTGCTTGCCATGATTGAAAAATAAAAATAATACAATATTTT
The DNA here is from genome assembly GCF_049686335.1 of Buttiauxella sp. Lineage (NCBI taxonomy): Bacteria > Pseudomonadati > Pseudomonadota > Gammaproteobacteria > Enterobacterales > Enterobacteriaceae > Buttiauxella > Buttiauxella sp. The sequence continues at coordinate 80,699 of NZ_JBAVHX010000035.1, forward strand.
CAATTAGTTAATGGTAAGCAACAATCTCACCACAACTTACAAAACAAAATTAAAATACATCTAATAACTTTCATTTTATAAAAATGATCGCATTTTTGCGGCAAGGATCACAACTAACAGCGAGGATGATCGCTACATTACTTTCAAAACGAAGGTTAAATTGAAATTTAACTTTAATATTGAAAGTTATCGGAGAAAGTTATGTTCATCATTTCCAGCAAGAATATGCTCATCAAAGCACAACAGTTCGGATATGCAGTCCCTGCTTTTAACATTCATAACCTTGAAACCCTTCAGGTCGTCGTGGAAACCGCTGCAGAAATGCGATCACCGTTGATTGTTGCGGGCACGCCTGGAACCTTTAGTTATGCCGGGACAGGAAACATCGTGGCGATCGCTGGAGATCTGGCTCGTGAATACAACCTTCCTCTGGCGATTCATCTCGATCACCATGAATCCCTCCCGGATATCGAAACCAAAGTTCATGCGGGAATTCGTTCGGTAATGATCGATGGCTCTCATTTTCCTTTTGAAGAAAACGTGGCGCTGGTAAAGGAAGTTGTCGATTTCTGCCATCGTTATGATGTGAGTGTGGAAGCGGAATTAGGGCGTCTGGGTGGTGTTGAAGACGATCTGGTCGTTGATAGTAAAGACGCGCTTTATACCAACCCCCAACAAGCCCGCGAGTTTATTACCCGCACGGGAATTGACTCGCTGGCAGTGGCAATTGGCACGGCACACGGGCTATATGCCGCAGAGCCTAAACTCGACTTCGACCGCCTGGCTGAGATCCGTGCTCAGGTGGATATTCCGCTAGTTTTACACGGCGCATCAGGCCTGTCAGAAAGTGACATCCGCCGGGCCATCAGCCTGGGCGTTTGCAAAGTGAATGTGGCTACCGAACTGAAAATCGCTTTCTCCGATGCACTCAAACAGTATTTTACGCAAAACCCGAAAGCGAACGATCCCCGCCATTACATGCAGCCTGCGAAACAGGCGATGAAAGAGGTGGTGCGTAAAGTTATCACCGTCTGTGGTTGTGAAGGGCAACTGTAAGGAGTGTACTGTGATTTATACACTGACTCTCAACACAGCTATCGACATGAACATTTTTACCGACCCCATCGCCCCGGAGGTGGTGAACCGGACTCACCACACGGAGTATTGCCCTAATGGAAAAGGGGTTAACGTCGCGCTGATATTGAATCACTTTAAAAAACCCGCGCACGTGCTCGGTATCTTCGGTGGTTTTACTGGACGCTATATTGTTGAGGAGCTACATAAAAAGAGAATTGGCGTCACACCTGCCTGGGTAGAAGAACCTACAAGAATTAATATTTTTATTAATGATGGCACGCATGAATATAAATTAGTTAATCCTGGTTCTTATATCAATGACGACTGCAAACAGCAAATTATCAATACGATTTCACAGTTAAATGATGCCAGGCAGCTGGTCATAAGTGGAAGTTTACCGCAAGGCATAGAAAGCAGTTTTTACGCTGAGATAATGACTTTGTGCCAGATGAAAAAAATCAACGTCATTCTGGATATTAGCCATCCGGTATTACGTGAGCTTCTGGAATTCAAACCGCTATTGATTAAGCCAAATGATGAAGAAGTGGCGGAGATATTCGGTTTATCTGTCAGCAATCATCAGCAAGCCAAAGCAGCCCTGGCTGAAATGCACGCACTCGGTGCACAGAATATTTTGCTGACGCTTGGCGCGCGGGGAATGTATTTCTCTAATGGAAGTCGCTGTTGGTTTTGTACCGCCCCAGCCATTGAGCTGGTGAGTTCTGCCTGCGCGGGTGATGCAGCCCTGGCTGCGTTTCTCAGTATCTGGCTAAACCGCAATGATGTTGAAAGTGCTTTAGCACTCGCTAGCGCAACGGGAGCCGATGTAGCAAGCTCCGCCGGATTAGGCAAGCTCAACGCAATCATGACTTTGCTACCTCATATCAAGGTCGAACAACTGTAGACATAAACTTATACAGGTCTGCTTATGAAAAAAATAATCGCGGTTACCGGCTGCCCTACCGGTATTGCTCATACTTTTATGGCTGAAGAAGCATTAAAGCATGCAGCAAAGAAACTCTCAGTCGATATTAAAGTAGAAACAAACGGAGCGAGCGGTGTAGAAAATGCAATTATTGCAGAAGATTTAATCGGTATAGCGGGTGTCATTATTGCTGCGGATAAAGACGTTAATCCCGATAGATTTAATGGACTACCTGTAATAGAAGTTCCCGTTAAAGAAGCTATTCACCATCCAGTAGATTTAATAAATAAAATCCTTAACGGTGAGGTGACGGTAAGAAAAGGAGAGAAAAGCACTTCTGCACTACCAATGGAAAAAGAATCCTTCGGGCGTCAGACTTATAAACATCTGATGAGTGGTGTATCGAATATGCTTCCGTTTGTGGTCGCTGGAGGGATATTAATCGCTATCTCATTTTTATGGGGTATATATTCAGCTGATGCGAAATCCGTTGAATATAACGCCATTGCAGCCATGTTGATGAAAATCGGCCAGCAGGCCTTTTCGATTATGGTGCCAGTATTCACCGCTTATATTGCCTACTCGATTTCGGGCAGACCTGGCATGGTGGCGGGATTTGTCGGCGGGCTGTTGGCGAACGCTACGGGCGCAGGCTTTCTTGGCGGCATTATTGCAGGCTTCGCAGCGGGTTATTTAATGTTATGGGTGAAAAATCTTCTCGCGGGTTTACCACGACAATATGAAGGGCTGAAGTCGATTTTTATTATGCCGCTGATTGGCGTACTGGTGATTGGCGTATTAATGGTACTGCTCGGTCAACCTATCGCCGCTATTAATAACGGTATGATGAACTGGCTTGCTTCATTACAGGACTCCAACCCTATCCTGCTGGGTATTGTAGTTGGCGCGATGTGCTCCTTTGACTTTGGCGGCCCAGTGAACAAAGCCGCGTATGTTACCGGCACTTTACTGCTTGGGCAGGGGAATTACTACTTTATGGCTGGAGTTTCCGCAGCCTGCATTACCCCACCGTTGGTGATAGCCCTGGCCACAACCTTCTTCCCGAAAGGTTTTAATGAAGAAGAACGCGCCGCAGGGATGGTGAACTACATTCTCGGCTGCACGCATATCACCGAAGGCGCGATTCCTTTTGCGGCAAAAGATCCACTGCGCGTGATCCCGATGATGATGATTGCCTCAAGTATTTCCGCAGTGCTGAGCTATAGCCTGCATATTCAGGTTCCGGCACCACACGGTGGATTCCTGATCCTACCGTTAGTGAGTAAACCTCTGGCATGGGTGCTGTGTATTCTGGCGGGTTCTGCCTGTGGCGCGCTAATGCTTGGCAGTTGGCGTTTATGGTTGATGCGCAAACATCCTGCGGATCCAGCTGAAATTCAGGTGCAACAAGGAGGCCAAAATGCAGCTCTGTGAACAGGATATTTACCTTAGCAACGAGCCAGCAGATAAGACGCTGGCGTTGAAATACGTCGCACAACGCCTGGTAGAAGCAGGCCATACCACCAGCAACTATCTGAGCGGGATGCTGGTGCGCGAATCACAAATTTCGACTTACCTTGGCAATGGCATCGCCATTCCACATGGCACGCCAGAAACTCGCGATGCCGTACTCAACACAGGTGTGAAAGTGATTGTGTTTCGTCACGGAATTGACTGGGAAGACGGGAATGTTGCGCATGTGGTGGTCGGAATTGCCGCGAGGTCTAATGAACACCTGGATATTTTGCGCCAGCTCACCCACGCATTAAGTGACGACAGCGTTCCTGAGGCCATTGCACAAGCCAAAACGCCCGCCGATATTCTGGCGATCCTTAATGGTCAGGCGTTAATCGAACATGAGCCCGAAACCTTGCCAGAAGGTGAGCAAGCAACGTTTCTGATTCATAACCCACACGGCCTGCACGCCAGGCCGAGCGCGGTTCTGGTTAAAACTGTTAAGCAATTTGAAAGCGATATTACGGTTGAAAGTCTTGATGCCCAGTCGAGAACGGTGGATGCCAAAAACCTGATGCGTGTCGTTTCACTTGGCGTCAAGAGTGGCCAACGACTGCGATTCACGGCGCGTGGAATTGATGCCAGACAAGCGCTTAATGCTATTGGTGAGGCCATTGCCAGCGGCTTAGGAGAAGTCGCCACGCTACCCGCCACGCCTGCCCCAGAACGAGCCGCTGACTCGAAGCGAAGCTGGCTAACCCGTTTGTTTAACTAACAAACACTTTCGATTTAAGCGTTCAGTTGCCTTCGGTAGCTGAACGCTTTCTTACGTCTTAATACAGCAAATAATCATAAGCATTTAAATAATAAGAGAAAATTCTCATTGCAGAATATTTATCAGACATTGATCACGAAAGTGAATAATGATCTTTGCTCTCAATTCAAAACATAACGAAAATAAACAAAAGAAAACGGAGGTTGAGATGAAAGAGATTATTGCACGTCATAAATCGGGTGAGCATATTGGTATCTGTTCTGTGTGCTCGGCACACCCACTGGTGATTGAAGCGGCTCTACGCTTCGATCTGGAAAGTGACAGAAAAGTGCTTATCGAGGCCACATCAAATCAGGTCAATCAATTTGGTGGATATACCGGTATGCAGCCTGCGAATTTTCGTGATTTTGTCTATCAGATTGCCAATGAAGTTGGCTTTCCCCATGAACGCATCATCCTCGGCGGCGATCATCTGGGCCCAAACTGCTGGCAGGATCAATCTGCCGGAGAAGCGATGGAAAAATCTATCGCCTTGATCAAAGCCTATATCGCCGCAGGATTTAGCAAGATTCATCTGGACGCGTCGATGTCCTGCGCAGACGACGCAGTACCGCTCGATCCGCAAATAGTCGCAAATCGTGCCGCCCTGCTTTGCCAGGCTGCCGAGCAAACGGCTACGGACGAACAAAAAAAGCAGCTGACTTACGTGATTGGCACCGAAGTACCTGTTCCTGGTGGCGAGTCCAGCGCTATTGAAGGCGTGCATGTTACGCGTGAAAGTGACGCCGCGAATACAGTCGAGACACATCGCCTGGCTTTTGCAGCGTTAGGGCTAGAAAAAGCGCTGGAACGCGTGATCGCGATAGTTGTGCAACCCGGCGTGGAATTTGATCATACCCAGGTTATTCACTACCAGCCCCAGGAAGCCGAAGCGTTATCCGCATGGATCAAGAAAACACCGCTGGTTTACGAGGCTCACTCTACGGATTACCAGTCACGGAAAGCCTATCGGGAATTGGTACAAGATCACTTTGCGATATTGAAAGTAGGCCCAGCGCTAACTTTCGCTTTGCGCGAAGCGATTTTTGCCCTGGCCAAGATTGAAAGTGAACTTGTGGCCCCGGAAAAACGCAGTCAGGTTTTACAGGTCATTGATGAAGTCATGCTTAATGAGCCGAACTATTGGAAGAAGTACTACCACCCAACGTTTAGCCAGGCGATGGTGGATATCCACTTCAGTCTTTCTGATCGTATGCGTTATTACTGGCCGCACCCGCGCATTCGCCAGAGCGTTGAAAACCTTGTCACCAATTTGAGTGCTATCGCCATTCCTCTTGGGTTGCTGAGCCAGTATTTACCCGTGCAATTCGAACGAGTGATGACACAACAGCTGCGCGCCACACCGAATAACCTCATCCTGGACAAAATTCAGGATGTGCTGCGCGCTTATCGTTATGGCTGCTCACTTTCTGCTGCCTGAGGACCCACTATGACTCAAATATTTGTACGTACCGGCATTCATTTCGCAGATTGCGAGGCTGCACTGCAACACATCGGTATAGAGATGCTGGCAAAAGGTGTCGTGCACGAAAGCTACCCAAAGGCTCTGGTCGAAAGAGAAGCCATTTTCCCAACAGGGATCGCACTGGAATGCCATGCCGTTGCTATCCCGCATTGCGAAGCAATACACGCTAAAACTCCGGCTATTTATCTGATTCGTCCTGACGAACCAGTGCGTTTTCAGCGTGCCGATGATGATGACGATATTCCAGTGACATTGATTATTGCCCTGATTGTCGAAAACCCCGAAGCGCAATTGAAGTTACTCAAGCGCCTATTTAGTGAGCTGCAAAACCCGGAAGTGATGGATTCGCTATTAGCAGTATCGTCATCACAACTGGGCGAATTATTCCGAAACACTCTACTCGAACCGCAAATGAGCGCGGCTTCGTAATAATAAATTATAAACATACCCAAAATAATTTGAGTTGTGGGAAGGCGGCAAGAGAGCGAGGCCCGATGAGCTTACATGAGTAAGTGATTCGGGTGAGCAAACGCAGCCAACGCACCTACAGCTTAAAGTATGAAGGGTATAAGACGGAGATACCCTATGAAACGTAAAGTAATTGTTGCCTGTGGCGGGGCTGTGGCAACTTCCACAATGGCAGCAGAAGAAATTAAAGAACTCTGTGAAGCCCACAGTATTCAACTCGATTTAGTGCAATGCCGAGTGACCGAAATCGAAACCTATATGGACGGTGCAGATCTCATCTGCACGACCGCCCGTGTCGACAGAACTTTTGGCGATATTCCGGTGGTACACGGAATGCCATTTATCTCCGGCGTAGGTATCGAAGCATTACAGCAGAAAATTCTCACCATCCTCGCGGAGTAGAACCATGTTTAGCGAAATCATGCGTTACATCCTCGACCTTGGTCCCACCGTTATGCTGCCGGTGGTGATCATCATCTTCTCGAAACTGCTGGGAATGAAACTTGGGGACTGCTTTAAATCTGGCCTGCATATTGGTATCGGTTTTGTTGGCATCGGGTTGGTGATTGGTCTGATGCTCGATTCCATCGGGCCTGCAGCAAAGGCTATGGCCGAACAATTTCAAATAAACCTTCACGTAGTCGATGTGGGCTGGCCTGGTTCATCGCCAATGACATGGGCATCGCAAATCGCGTTGGTGGCCATTCCCATTGCCATTGCGGTTAACGTGTTAATGCTTGTCACCCGTATGACGCGTGTGGTGAACGTGGATATCTGGAATATCTGGCATATGACCTTCACCGGTGCACTGGTGCATCTTGCGACAGGCTCTTACTGGCTAGGGATTCTAGGTGTTGTGGTTCATGCGGCGTTCGTTTACAAGCTCGGTGATTGGTTTGCCAGGGATACGCGAGATTACTTCGAGCTTGATGGTATCGCCATTCCACATGGCTCCTCGGCCTATCTTGGGCCAATTGCGGTACTGGTCGATACCATCATTGAAAAAATCCCAGGTCTGAACCGTATTCATTTCAGCGCGGACGATATCCAGAAGCGATTCGGTCCATTCGGCGAGCCAGTTACTGTCGGCTTTATTATGGGGATTGTGATTGGTGTGCTGGCGGGTTATGACGCTAAAGGTGTATTGCAACTGGCAGTGAAAACAGCGGCGGTTATGCTGCTTATGCCACGCGTGATCAAACCTATTATGGATGGTTTAACCCCCATCGCGAAGCACGCCCGGAAACGCCTGCAAGCCAAATTTGGTAGCCAGGAGTTTTTGATTGGTTTAGACCCGGCGCTGCTGCTCGGCCATACCTCTGTAGTTTCAGCGAGCCTTATTTTTATCCCTCTGACAATCCTTATTGCAGTGTTGGTTCCAGGAAATCAGGTCTTGCCATTTGGTGACCTGGCAACCATCGGTTTCTTTGTCGCTATGGCAGTCGCAGTGCATCAGGGAAACCTGTTCCGCACGCTGATTTCTGGCTCCATCATCATGGCTATCACTCTATGGATTGCCACGCAAACTATCGGCCTTCATACGCAACTGGCAGCAAATGCTGGCGCGCTGAAAGCGGGAGGCATGGTGGCCTCAATGGATCAGGGCGGCTCGCCAATTACCTGGCTGCTTATCCAACTGCTGACCTGGCAAAACATAGTCGGATTCTGCGTGATTGGTGCAATTTACTTCACTGGCGTACTGCTCACCTGGCGCCGTGCACGCAATTTTGTGGCTCAGGAGAAGGCTGTGCTTTCTGAGAACAAACCAGCCAGTTCCGCTTTGTAAACCTTCGGGGGGCTGTGGCTCCCCACTTCCTTTCCGGAGTTCATTATGAAATCAGTGGTTATCCATGCTGAGGGCGAGATACGCGTTGAAGAACAGCCAATGCCTCTCCTTCATGCAGATGACGAAGTGCTAGTACGTATTCACTGGTCAGGGCTGTGCGGCTCTGACATCCCGCGTGTTTTCCACAATGGAGCACATTTTTATCCGATAACGCTCGGCCATGAATTCAGCGGTATCGTGGAGCAATGTGGTCACGGCATTGAAGATTTACAGCCCGGTGACGCGGTTGCCTGCGTGCCATTGCTGCCCTGTTTTAAATGCCCTGAATGCCAACGCAGTTATTTCTCACTTTGTAAAAACTACGCCTTTGTCGGATCGCGTAGCGACGGTGGAAACGCTGAATTTATCGTCATGAAACGCGCAAATATCTTCCCACTGCCGAAAGGTATGACGCTTGCGGACGGTGCTTTCCTTGAACCCATTACGGTGGGTCTACACGCCTTTCATCTGGTTAACGGCTGTGAAGGCAAAAATGTGGTGGTAATTGGGGCAGGAACGATTGGCCTGCTGGCTTTACAGTGTGCTGCCGCATTGGGCGCACGATCGGTAACCGCCATTGATATTAATCAGGAAAAGCTAGATCTCGCGTTACAACTTGGCGCAACTCAGGCATTCAACAGTAAGGAGAAGAGTGCTGCCGAAATTCGTGAACTGATGCGGGAAATGCGTTTTGATCAATTGGTACTGGAAACGGCTGGCGCGCCACAAACTGTTGAGCTGGCAATTGATATAGCCGGGCCACGCGCGCAACTTGCGCTGGTGGGAACACTACATAACGATCTCAATCTGCCTTCAGCATTGTTCGGGCAAATCCTGCGTAAAGAGATGAGCATTACCGGCAGTTGGATGAACTATTCCGGACCGTGGCCAGGAGAGGAATGGCAAACCGCTGCACGCTTGCTGGCTGAGAAAAAAATTAAGCTTGAACCGCTCATCGCGCACGTTGGCGAGCCAGAGAGCTACGCTGCTGCAGTGAAGGCTTTAGGTGGAAAACCGATGAATGGCAAAATCATGCTGAAGCTCGCATGATTTTGAGGGCGGAGAATGCTCGCACTAATCCGCCCAATCATTTTCGAGCCATGACTCACACATTATTTCGAAATTCAGCGTTCCTCTTTCATATCCCTTTCGTTTACACTGAGTGGAGTTAATTATCAGGCAAATCAAGATGAACTCCTTTGAAAGACGCAACAAAATAGTCGACATAGTCAATTCGCAAGGCAGTGCGCTGGTGCTCGATCTTTCGAATTCTTTTGGGATCTCGGAAGTTACGATCCGCGCTGATCTGCGCATGCTGGAAGAAAAAGGGTTAGTCACTCGATTCCATGGCGGAGCTGCCCGCCCGGGTAGTTATCTGATGGATGCTGAAAACCAGGAAGTTGTTCTGGAAGACCGCTACCACCTCGCTAAAGATCCCAAAAAGCGCATTGCAGATGCCGCCGTTAACATGGTTGATGACGGGATGACGGTCATACTCGACAGCGGCAGCACCACGCTGCTTATTGCCGAAGCTCTACTAAAAAAATCCAATATCACCGTTATCACCAACAGTCTTCCAGCTGCGTTTGCACTTTCGGAAAATCAAGATATTACCCTGGTCGTATGCGGCGGCACTGTACGCCATAAAACGCACTCCATGCATGGAACACTTGCAGAGCATTCGTTGCAAGGTATCAGTGCCGACGTAATGTTCGTGGGTGCGGACGGTATGGATATGACTAACGGCATCACAACATTTAATGAAGGCTATTCCATCAGCGCCGTCATGGCTGCAGCGGCTCATCGAGTGGTCGCCGTACTGGATGCGACCAAATTCAATCGTCGCGGATTTAACCAGGTGCTGCCGCTTGAGCAGATCAACTGTGTGATTACCGATGAAAGTATTCGCGTAGAAGACAAAATAGCGCTGGAGAAAAGCCAGGTTGAAGTAGTGATTGTTTAGCTTTTATTCGATGATAACAAACCCGCGAGTGCGTAACGCCGTTAGTTTAAGAACGAGATTTCCGGGGCGACCACCGGGTTTGGCGTCCCTCCGGGAACCAAATCCCGGCATTTCCCCTAATTCATTGGCTTAAGTGAACGGTGTTACGCGAATGCGGGTTTTTAATTTGCAGAGATTAGCGTCTCGATTTTTCGCTTATCTTCGGCGATAAGTACAACACCGACGCGGTCGTGATCCGGGTGGACACTCCAGATCTTCTCTTCTGGAATGCTAATACCGTCGTAAATAGCTTTCGTCCCGTCGTAAGGGAAAAATTTACCCGCATCCGTGTCGAGAATAAAGACAGACAACGCTTTCGAGCTCCTGGCAACCTTCTGCCACAAAGCTTTCCCGCCTTCATACTGCGTGTTATCACTGATTAAAACGACACCGCATTTGAGAACCAAAGTTTCATATAATTGCGTAGCGAAACCCAGTTCCTGATAACGCTTGTCAACACAAACATCTTCCACCTGAAGAACGCTTGCGTCTTCCCAAAACCGTTCTACTGAAACAACATTATCGCCAATATCTTTTTGGTTATTCAGTTCCAACATCGCAACGGCAACATGACGAGGCTCACCACCCACATCTTCTAATTCAGCTTTCACAATAGAAGCGCGAGGTGTTTTTTTATCAAAGATAATAAGGAAACGCTTTTCAGCAATCGTGATTTCTTCAATAACTTCAAACGAACGTGCAATCGCTGAGGCGCTATAAGAAAGAGGCATCACTATCATATTTGAATCCCCACGAATCAACACCGCCATAATTTGCTCATCCTGAACCGCCTAAAGTATGAGCAAATTACCATCGCTTATTTAAACCGTACTAACAATAGTGATACCTGTAATGAAAGCGTGCGAAGCAGCTCGAGAAACGCTATTTCTCACTGTTTTCTAAAGCATATTTGTACAGTGCATTTTTCTTCACACCGTGGATTTCAGCGGCCAGTGCAGCCGCTTTCTTCAGTGGCAGTTCGGTTTGCAGCAGTGCCAGTGTACGCAAGGCATCAGCGGGTAAAGCGTCATCTGCAGGCGCTTTAAAACCTTCTACAATCAATACCATCTCGCCTTTACGGCGGTTTTCATCTTCTTTCACCCAGGCCACCAGCTCACCAATCGGTGCACCGTGGATAGACTCCCAGGTCTTAGTGAGTTCGCGCGCCAGCACCACATAGCGTGATTCACCGAGCACGGCACAGATATCGTCTAAACTATCGAGCAGGCGATGCGTTGATTCGTAGAAGATGAGCGTGCGGGGTTCTTGCTCAATGGCTTTTAGCGCATCGCGACGACCTTTAGATTTCGCCGGGAGAAAACCTTCGTAGCAGAAGCGATCTGAAGGTAAACCTGCCGCGCTTAAGGCAGCAATGGCGGCACAAGGCCCCGGCAATGGCACGACGCGAATACCCGCTTCGCGGCAGGTGCGTACCAGGTGGTAGCCAGGATCGTTAATTAATGGCGTTCCTGCATCAGAAACTAACGCGATGCTTTGCCCTTCTTTCAGCTTTGCCAGCAGGGTTTCTGATTTTTGTTGCTCATTATGATCGTGCAATGCGAACAATCGCGCATTAATGGCGAAATGTTGAAGCAGTAAACCAGTATGGCGAGTATCTTCAGCGGCAATCAGGTCAACGCTTTGCAACACGGTTAATGCCCGCTGTGTGATATCGCCGAGGTTACCGATGGGTGTCGGAACGATGTAGAGCGTGCTGGCAGAAATAGCCGCCGATTCGAGTTGTTTCATTGTTTCATCCGTATTGCCGATTTAATATTGAACACTGAGATAAAAATTACACTGGATACAGAATGGTACCGTTTAAATTGATTCGTTCTAAAGCCGGGCGCTGTCTGCCTGTTGTGCTGGCCGCGCTGTTTTTTGCCGGCTGTGCCACTAAAGCACCAGACCAGTCGAGTGCGCATATGCAGGGCGAAGCCACTGCCGATTCAGCGTATTACCTGCAACAAATGCAGCAGAGCGCTGATGATAGCAAGACCACCTGGCAATTACTCGCCATTCATGCGTTGGTAAAAGAAGGCAAAACTCAGCAGGCCGTTGATCTCTACAATCAGCTGCCAAAAGAGATGAACGATGAGCAGCGCCGCGAACAAGCGCTGCTGGTGCCTGAAATTAAAATTGCGCAGAAAGACTACGCCGCAGCGAACAGTGCGCTTGCGAAGATCAATCCTGCCGATCTCAACAAAAACCAGCATGCACGCTATTACCAGGCCGTTATTGACGCCAGCCAGAACCGTCCGTCGATTGAAGTGTTGCGTGCCTATATCGCACAAGAGCCAATACTGACCGGCCCTGCGCATCAGAAGAATATTGATGGTACCTGGCAGGCTTTAACGCTGATGACAGCCCAACAGATGAACTCTCTGGTTATCAATGCCGATGAGAACACGCTGCAAGGCTGGCTGGATCTGCAACGCGTCTGGAACGATAACCGTAACGATCCGGAAATGCTTAAAGCCGGTATTAAAGACTGGCAAACGCGCTATCCACAGAATCCGGGTGCGAAAACACTGCCGACTCAGTTAAGCAATATGGAGAATTACAAACCCGCTTCGACTGACAAAATTGCCCTTCTGCTGCCATTAAGTGGCCAGGCGGCGGTTTTTGGTCGCACCATTCAGCAAGGTTTTGAAGCGGCGAAAAACATGGGCTCGGCTCCGGTGGCGCAATCTACCGCTCCGGTGCAAACCACAGATACCGGCGCTCAACCTGTCGATACTACCCAGGCTGCCCTGCCGCAGCCAACCGACCCTAATATGGTGGCAAGCCCGTCAGCGGCGTCGGTGGATGATTTAACCCAACAGCCTGTGGATGCTTCTACTCAGCCAACGCCAGCGCCGCAAGCTGCACCACAAGTTCAGGCAGCAGCGGCAGCCGCTGCTCCAGCGAAGCCTTCTGCTGAAATCAAAGTTTACGACACCACCGCGCAACCTCTGGCTCAGTTACTGGCTCAGGCCCAGCAAGATGGCGCGACGATAGTGGTTGGCCCGCTGCTTAAAAACAATGTTGATCAGCTGGCGACCACCACGTCTCCCCTGAATATCCTGGCGTTAAACCAGCCGGAAAACGTGCAAAACCGTGCCAATATCTGTTACTTCGCTCTGTCGCCAGAAGATGAAGCCCGTGATGCGGCTGACCATATCTGGCAACAAGGCCACCGCGCACCGCTGTTACTGGTACCGCGCACAACACTTGGCGATCGCGTGACGAAAGCCTTTGCCGATGAATGGCTGAAGCTGGGCGGTAGCACCGTGCTGCAACAGAAATTTGGCTCCGTTGCCGAACTCAAACAAGGGATTAACAGCGGTTCAGGAATCGCGTTAAGCGGGACGCCGGTCACGCCTGCATCCGCTCAACCCGAAGGTGTGACCATCGGCGGGCTGACTATTCCACCACCACCGACTGATGCGCAAATTACCGCTGGCACATCCGGCGGCGTCGATGCGGCTTATATTGTGGCGACACCAGATGAAGTCGCACTCATCAAACCGATGATTGCCATGCGTACCGGCAGCCGTAGCCCTGCGCAACTGTATGCCAGCTCGCGCAGTTCTCAAGGCGTGAACGGCCCGGATTTCCGTCTGGAAATGGATGGTTTGCAGTTCAGTGAAATCCCGATGCTTGCCGGTAACAACCCATCCTTGATGCAACAAGCGTTGGGTAGTGTGCATAACGACTACTCGCTGGCGCGTCTGTATGCGATGGGTGTCGATGCATGGTCACTGGCAAATAACTTCTCTCAAATCCGCCAGGTTCCTGGTTATCAGGTGAATGGCAACACCGGTACGCTATCTGCGAATCCAGATTGCGTCATTAACAGGAAGTTAAATTGGCTGCAATTCAGTCAGGGTCAAATCGTTCCAGCCTCCTGACCCGTCAACAAGCAGGCGCGCACTACGAGTCAGAAGCGCGCCGCTTTCTTGAACGCAAAGGACTGCGCTTTATTGCTGCCAATGTTCATTCGCGCGGTGGCGAAATCGACCTCATCATGCGACACGGCGCCGTTATCGTGTTTATAGAAGTACGATACCGCCGCTCTGATCTCTTTGGTGGTGCCGCTGCCAGCGTCACGCGCCGCAAGCAACAAAAATTATTACATGCCGCTCGCTATTGGTTAGCCCGCACATCCGGAAGTTTTGATACTGTGGATTGCCGTTTCGATGTGTTAGCCTTCACCGGCAATGAAATAGAGTGGTTAACCAACGCGTTCACCGCAGATGTTTAAAGTAACCAGGTAAATAAACGTGCTCGAAAGAATCAAAGTCTGCTTCACGGAAAGTATTCAAACCCAGATTGCCGCAGCTGAAGCTCTGCCAGATGCTATCTCCCGTGCAGCAATGACACTGGTTCAGTCACTGCTCAATGGCAATAAAATTCTGTGCTGTGGCAACGGCACCTCTGCGGCGAATGCCCAGCATTTTGCCGCCAGCATGATCAACCGCTTTGAAACTGAACGCCCGAGTTTACCTGCCATTGCACTTAATGCCGATAATGTGGTCTTAACCGCTATCGCAAACGATCGTTTACACGAAGAAGTGTATGCTAAACAAGTACGTGCGCTCGGTCATACCGGTGATGTTTTGCTCGCGATTTCGACCCGCGGCAACAGTCGTGATATTGTCAAAGCGGTAGAAGCTGCCGTGACACGTGACATGACTATTGTGGCATTGACTGGCTATGACGGCGGGGAATTGGCCGGCTTATTAGGGCCGCAGGATGTTGAAATCCGCATCCCTTCTCACCGCAGCGCACGCATTCAGGAAATGCATATGCTGACGGTAAACTGCTTATGCGATCTGATTGATAATACGTTATTCCCTCACCAGGACGATTAAGGAGTACAGATGAAGGCATTAAAGCCACTTGCAGTCCTTATTACTGCGGTACTGCTACAAGGTTGTGTTGCTGCCGCAGTAGTGGGTACCGCGGCTGTCGCCACGAAAACTGCGACAGATCCACGCTCAGTCGGTACTCAGGTTGACGACGGTACACTGGAATTGCGCGTAAATAGCGCATTGTCTAAAGACGAACAGATTAAGAAAGACGCACGTATCAACGTCACGGCTTATCAAGGAAAAGTACTGCTGGTAGGCCAGGCGCCAAATCCTGAACTCGCTTCACGAGCCAAACAAATTGCCCTGGGCGTTGATGGCACCACTGAGGTGTACAACGAAATCCGTAATATGGCACCGATTGGCTTAGGAACGGCTTCGTCAGATACGTGGATAACCACCAAAGTGCGTTCGCAATTGCTGGCAAGCGACCAGGTGAAATCAACCAGCGTGAAAGTTACGACCGAGAATAGCGAAGTCTTCTTACTGGGTCTGGTAACAGAACGTGAAGCTAAAGCTGCGGCAGATATTGCCAGCCGGGTCAGTGGCGTAAAACATGTGACCACGGCGTTTACGACGCTCAAGTAATTTCTGCCCTCACCCTAACCCTCTCCCTCAGGAGAGGGAATCTATCTCCTTCTCCTGAGGGAGAGGGAATTTCTCTTCTTCTCCTGAGGGAGAGGGAATTTATCTCCTTCTCCCTCAGGGAGAAGGCCGGGATGAGGGTTGTTTCCCCCTTAAAACCGGCTTAAACAGTCCATCGCCACCGCTTTAAACTCGTCAAAATCCTTGCTGTCTCGCAGCCTCGGCATTGCTCGTTCGCGCAGGAAAGTGACAAATAAATCGTATATCGCCATCGCCTCTTCATACTCGCTTTTGCTGATAGCCAACAAGAAGATGACATGCGCCGTATCATCACCCCAACTCATCCCCTGCGGCGCAAGCACGGTATAAACCACGGTTTTATTCGCCATCAAACCCAATGAGTGCGGCAGCGCAATGCCTTCGCCCAGCACGGTACTGACAATCGCCTCACGCTCGACGACTGACGGATAAAAATCCTCACCAACCACCCCTTCTTGCTCAAGCTGCTGGCATAGCGTGCTGAACAATTCCTGCTGCGTCATTGGCTCCTCGATGACACGGAAATGGCTGGCATCAAAGAATTTTTCCAGCATATAAGGGCGAGTTCTGTCCACCAGCACCAGCTTGCCTAACTGTTCAAGTTGATACTCGGTCGGGAACGGCGCAACCACCACGGCAGGCTTCGCTTTATCTGTCACTCTGGCGGTGGAGATAACAAAATCTTCATCAACACTTTCAAGCTCTTCGTAGTCACGCAGCGAAATAATACGCCGCACCTCTATCTGCGGATATTTACGCAGCAACATCGCCTGAATCATGCGCACCGTGGAATTACCGGTATCGCAAACCAGCAGCACACGCGGGTTACGCTGATAACCAATGTTGTAGTGGCGCTCAAGGCCGACACCAATATGCAGCACCAGGAAACCAATTTCGTTTTCGCTGATAACAAAAGGCGTGTATTTACCCCAGCTCGACACCGCCGCCAGCGTCATGTCATAGGCCATCGGATAGTGCTGTTTGATATTGCCCAGTAGCGGATTGGGGATGTTTATCTGATAACGCACGCGGGTGATCATGGTTTTGATATGCGTAAGCAAATCAGCATGCAACTGCTTATCTGTCAGCAGGTTGTAGTTATAGTTGTTGTTGATGAAACTCAGAATGTAGTTCACCAGCACTTCGTCATCGTCGGCGCTAATAGCACTCGGTGCCACTTCTTGCACCTGGCGTGAGGCGATATGCACTTGCAGCCACTGTTCTTCTGCTTCCGAAAGCGGTTTTCCAGCGAGCCTCTGCAACAGCGCGGTGATTTGCCGCGCGGCTTCACGCACTGCTTCGTCGACATTGTCGGCGCTAAAATCTGGCAGCGGGTAGCCTTCACTGATACGCCGCACCGCGACCGCGCAATACAAGCGAATAAACTGTTCCCCTTCATCAGTCAGGCGGAGACGGCAGCGAGTGAAACAGTTGTGCAATTCAGCCGACAGTTGCTCCGGCACGCCAGCGTTAAGCGCTTCTTCGGTCAGCAGTGGATTATCACTGTCTTCTTGCGTCAGCTGCCAGAGCAGTTCGGTCAGGCAAGCGCGCACCGACATTTCACTACCAAACAGCTTCATGCCGTGGCGCGGACGCGTTTCAATAGTCAGGTTGTAGCGAGCGAGCCACTCGCGAACTTCGGCCATATCACTTTGCAAAGTTGCACGGCTCACAAACCACTCTTCGGCCAGGTCTTCGAGTTTTAGAGAGAATGCAGAAGTCAGAAAACGCACCACCAGATAATGCACCCGCTCCGGCGAGTTACGTGGAATGCGCAACTGGCGCGAAGGCTGCTGCTGAAGCGCCTGGTAGAGCGCCATATCGGTAATATTGAGTTGGTAACCTGCGCCGCGATTGAGAACAAATTGCGCGCCATGCCCGGCCATTAAAGCATTTAAGGCAGTAATATCCGTGCGCACCGTGCGCGTAGAAACTGTTAAACGCCGCGCCAGTTCATCCTGGGGCAGCGTCTCGTTTTGTAGCATCTCAAACAACTGAGCCAGACGTTGATTAGGGAATCTCACTGCCGTTTCCTTTGGTTAATCGGGCGGCCCGTTACAGCCACTACTTTGCCGGTGTCAGGATCATCTGTGACGGACTTCCTACCGCACAGTACTCCTCAACAAAAGTCAGTTTTCCAGATGCACGCTCAACGCTAAAGCGCGTGATGTTGTCGCTGCGCTGATTCATGACGTACAGATACTTACCAGTATGGTCGAGGGTTAAGGTGCGCGGGTAGTCGCCGCGCGTCCAGATATCGTCCTGATGAGTCAGTTTGCCCATCGCCGTGACGGTAAAGTGCCCGATACTGTTACGCAGACGGTTAGCGACATACAGCTGTTTGCCATCTTCGCTCAGCACCAGACCCGCGGCGAAGCTCGTGCCCTTAAATCCTTCTGGCAACGTAGAAACACTGTCACCCTCAGTCAATGTTCCTTTACTGGCATCAAATTGATAGTGAGTCAGCGTAGAAGCCTCTTCATTGATTAGCCACAAACCGTCACCTTTTGGGGTAAACACAAAATGGCGTGGCCCGGCACCTTTCGAGGAGGCGGCAATAAATGGGGGATCGTTTGGCGTCAGTTTCCCGCTCTCAATATCGAAGCGATACTGATAAATCCTGTCGAGGCCAGGATCGGTGGTAAAGACAAACTTCCCGCTGGGATCGGTGCTGATCATATGAGCGTGTGGGCCACTGTGCCCGCTTACCGCAAAGCTACCTTCTACGGCGGCTTCAGGTTTTTTTGCCCCCGCCGGGCCAGAATCTTGCTGGATATCGATAGCTTCAGCGAGGCTGCCATCATCATGAACCGGCAATACGGCAACGGAGCCGCTGGTGTAGTTGGCCACCAGCAGATGACGTTCATCAGGGGTCAGTGCCAGATAAACCGGCCCCGCACCACCTGATGAAAGCTGGTTAAGTTGCTTCAGACTTCCGTCATCGCCAACCCGCAATGCTGCAACGAGACCCTTTTCCACTTCACTGGCGACATACAACGTTTTGCCATCTTTCGTGGCCGTCAGTTGCGCGGCATTTGCCGATTCGCAGACTAACGTTTTGTCACTCAGAGCACCGTTTTCGGCATCGACCAGGAAGCGGTAAACGCCTGCTCCGTTGGGATGGTAAGTGCCAATCCAGGCATACTGCGGCCGTGTTGCAGACATTGATGATCCTTGTTGTTTGTTAGATTGGTCGCCCTCACCCTAACCCTCTCCCCCAGGAGAGGGAATTGCCCGGCTTTCCCCCGCTCCCTCAGGAGAGGGAATTGCCCGGCTTTCCCCCGCTCTCTCAAGAGAGAGAATTGCCCGGCTTTCCCCCGCTCCCTCAAGAGAGGGAATTTCCCGGTTTTCCCCCTCTCCCTCAGGGAGAGGGCCGGGGTGAGGGTGGTTTTAGCCAACCAACTTCTTCGTCATATCCAGCAAAGTACGCACATCTTCCGGACGCGTGTTGCCGCTCGCTTTATCAATGATCGAGCTGTAAATATGCGGAATGATTTTGCTCACTCCCGCGTCCAGCGCGATCTTGAGGATCTCTTCAAAGTTTTCCAGATCGATGCCGCCCGTCGGTTCGAGCCAGAAATCGTGTTCCGCACAGGCACGCGCCACCGCTTCAAACTCTTCACGACATTCCAGACCACCCATCGGGAAGTATTTGATCGAACTGCCACCCATATCTTTCAGCAGCTTAATCGCCGTTTCCACAGGAACAATACCATCCGGAGCGCCAGAACTCAGCGGGCCGGTGGAGATTTTTACCCGCCCGACCGTTCCGGTTGGTGACACCAGACCGTTGACCACACTTTCGTTTTGCCCGAGTAATGCACGTGAAGTCCCCACGCCGGTGAACACCTGGTTGACATGCTGCGGCTGCACCTGGCGGGAGATTTCACTGACCATGGCTGACTGGTTCGGATCGCCCGCCCCCAGGCCCACAGAAAGTGCATTCTCAATCAACGCCGCATATTCACGCATATCGGCGACGGCACTGGCAACGTCCGGATAATTTTTGGAAAGCACGCCGACCAGCACGTGGCCTTCTGCCGCCTGATAAATCTCTCTGGCGTTCTCTTTCGAGCCCGCCAGTACGTTCAGGCAAACCCGGTCACGGTAAAAATTCGGGGTCAGTTTCATGCCTGCTTCTCCTTGCTTACCAGTGCTTTAATACAGTGATAAATAATCTCTAACTGTTGTGGGCTCACGCTGCGCACATCGGCTTCGATAATTCCTTCGTTGGCCTTGTAGCCCCGGAAGAAAATCGCGTACTCGCCTTGTTTGAGCGCGCTGACTAATTCCACGGTGCTGATACCAATAACCGCTTCGTCGAATTTGATTTCTGTCCGCGCGATATCACGGCCAGCGGCATCCCACACCACCCGAGCGTTGATGCCCTCAAGCGTGTTGAGACTGTCGATAAACGGCGTCATTTTTTCTGTCATTTGCGCGCCGCTTTCTTTTGCAGCCGTCAGATAATGCTCGATGGCGCAAGTCAGGCCAAGAATGCCTTCTTTTCCGACTTTCATGGCGCGGCCAATTCCGCCTGTTTGCAGCTTCACCCACTCGACATACTGCGCTTTGCCAATCACCAGGCCACTGGTTGGCCCTTCAATCGCTTTCGCGCCGCTGTAAATCACCAGATCCGCACCGGCACGGTAGTAGCACTGCAAATCCTCTTCCGCTGCTGCGTCCACAATTAACGGCAGGTTATGTTTGCGAGCGACTACGGCTGCCTGCTCTACGCTGAGCATACTTTTCTGAACAGAGTGGTGAGATTTGATATACAGAATGGCGGCGGTGCGTGGAGAAATCGCAGCAGCCAGTTGATCGGCAGAACATTCGTTGGCGTAACCGGCTTCCACCACTTTGCCACCACCGAGATAAACCATGGTGCCCACTGGTGCGCCGAAGTTCACGTTGTGGCCTTTTGGCAACACGATTTCGTTGTTCTCAAGCGGTGCGGCATGCAGGTTTTCAATCAACCACGCGTTGTCTTTAACTAACACTGCCGCCACAGATAACGCGATCCCCGCTGAGGCGCAAGACACTACGGTCGCTCCTTCCACATCGAGCAATTTTGCGATGTATTCCCCAGTTTTGTTCACCAGGTCTTTCATTTCAAAATAATGATTCATGCCGGTAGTCACGGCTTCAACCACTTCAGCACGCGGAGTCGAAACACCCAGCGCCGTCATGCGGCCAGATGCGTTAATCACTTGTTTTAAATTGTATTTCTCATAAATCGAAGGCATGTTCTTGTTTCCCTTGTTCGGAGTCAAACCACTTCCCGGCACGAACCGCAGCGAGGGCGACGATTAACTGCTCGCCCTGAAGTGTCTGACTTTCTGAATCAGTAAATACCGTCGGCTGACGGCGTAAGGCAAAAATGGTCAGGTCGCCATCAAGACCTACCGACACACGCCCTTTGTTTGCCAGGCGCAGTCCGTCGGCGGCATGAGCGGTAACACAATCAATGACTTGTGGCACAGACATGCCAATCGAGAGGAATTTAGACATCACCATCCCGAGACTATGTACCGGGCCGTTGATGCGGTTGCGGCAATAAATATCGGAGCTGATGGTATGCGGCAAAATGCCTTTGCTGATGGCGATTTTCGCCACTTCGAAGCTGAAACTTGCCGTGCCGTGGCCAACATCCAGCCGCACACCGCGCGAAATCGCTTTGGAAATAGAAGCTCGCAGTTCGCCCGCAGGTGTCAGAATGCGGTTTGGTTTGCCGTTGTAACAGTGGGTAATGATGTCACCACTGGTCAGTAAGTCAGCAATTTCGTCGAGATCGGGCGGGTTATTACCAATGTGCACCATTAACGGTAAGTCACCGTTTTCACGCTGAATTTCTTTGGCGCGTTCCAGCGGTTTGATGCCGTTTGCTCCTACCACGCTACTGCTCATGCGCGCTTTAATACCGACGATAAAACCGGGATGACGTTGCACCGCGTCTCGCACCGCAACCTTGTCGATATTCGTCATTTCCGACAGTTCGTTTTGCGCGATAAGCCCCACGCGGGAGATATTCAGCAAGGCGTAAACGTCAGTCGCGGCTTTGCGCGTCAGTTCGTAAAACTCGTCAATATCATCAGCACCGGTACTGCCGGCATCCACAACCGTCGTCACACCGGTATAAATGCCGATACTGTCGGGTTCGTCATGATAAATAGGGGATTTTTGGTAACAGTGAACATGAGAATCAATCCAGCCGGCGCTGACGTAATACTCGCCATTGAGCTGGCGTTCTTCCTTCGCGATACCGCTGATTTCACCCAGCG
Organism: Buttiauxella sp.; assembly: GCF_049686335.1. NCBI lineage: Bacteria > Pseudomonadati > Pseudomonadota > Gammaproteobacteria > Enterobacterales > Enterobacteriaceae > Buttiauxella > Buttiauxella sp. Next base: position 102,509 of record NZ_JBAVHX010000035.1, read on the forward strand.
CGGCAATTTTTCCGTCCTTTAGCGCGATGTCGATAACCGTATCGTCCACCAGACGGGCGTTGCGCAGGATTAAGTCGAACATGGTTTTCTCCTTACTGGCGGATGGCGCGTTGCTTATCCGCCCTACGAATGATGTTGTAGGGTGGATAAGCGCAGCGTTATCCACCACTGGGCTACAAAGCGATCGGGAAAAATGCCCCAAAGATCATCGCGCCAAGAATTGCGCCACCGGTAATCGGTTTGTTCCACAGGTAAAACAACAGAGAACCAATCAGGGAGCCGATACCAATCGGGATAGAAGCAGTCATCGCACTCAGGATGATCAACGGCCCAAGGAAGCGGCCGGAAGCATTACCCGCGCCCATCATCACGTCTGCACCGTAGGTCGAATTGCTCTGGTTGATGGTGAATTTACGCGCCAGAATAATCACGTAACCAATCGCCACTCCAATCACCAGCCCTGTCGCCAGAGATGCCGCAAAGTTCGCCACTGGGAAAACAATCCCTGCGCCCAGTAACAGTGCTGGAACACCCAGCCCGACGCCGGTCTGAATCGCACCGCCGATATCCAGAATCCCGACCAGCGAACCTTCGATGATGCGGGCAAACAGGAAGCTGGCACCAAACGCCGCCACTGCGCCATAAACGCCGGTATCAATCCCGGCACGCAGCATTGAAACAAATGCTACTTCGTTAAATGCGCCGATGCCGTACAGGTAATACATGTGTGTCCCGGCGAACACGCCGGAAGAAAGCAGGCCAACAAAAATCGGGAAAGACCAGTCGGCGTACCAAAAACCTTTATTTTCTTCCATCATCGGCTCCCTTATTTTCCGCTCAGCGAGTTGTGAATCAGATCGAGCCAGTTAGGTACGGTCAGATGGAAGGATTCGATCATCTTCATGTCGAAGCCACGGAAGAAGCCACTGAGAACAAACAGCGCCACAATCGCAACCATCATCACTTTGGTGACATGGTTCCAACCGCTCTCTTCCACACCCTTGCCAATCAGGATGCCGAGCACCAGGCCTGGAACGGCGTTGCCCATAATCAACTGCGCACAGCCACCGAAAATCGTGGCCCAGAAGCCTGATTTCTTACCGGCATCAATCGCCGCCAGCCAGAAAATCACGGGCATCACGGTGTTAACCAGTAAGTTCGCCGCAGGAACCAGAACTTTGATTGCCGTGACCTGTAACGCTGCCGGAACCGCAGAAGCCGTGGTGTTAAGGAACGCCACTACAATCATGCCGATGACGCCGCACGCGATAGCCATCTTGCGCGGATCGTGCAGAGTTTCCGCAACGTTGCGGTTTTTCATCATCAACGCAGCCGCACCCCAGTGTGGGATAATGCGATGGTCAACATCCTGGGTGAATGCACCTGCTGCGACCGATGACGCCCAGGCGTTGAAGAAGAAGCCGAGTCCAAATGAGAAGTGTGAAGCCGGATCGCCCTCGCAGGAATTCAGCTCACCGAGAGTACGAAACGCGCCCATCCCTTGCGTGGTTGGCGCATGAAACATACGAGCCGCCCCAGCGCCAACCCCTACGCCCACCAGGCCGCCAATAATTAGCGATTTTATTAAAATTATCAGGAACATAAAATTTCCTTTCTGTGTGATTTTTAGATCGTGGAGAAATCCACTTTATCGAGATTAATGGCCGTCACATTGACGGAAACATCCAGCTCCACGCTGAACATTTGTTTTTCACGTTTCAGAAAGAAGAACAAAAATGCCTCTTTCTTAGTCTGGACTCGCGCCTGAACAACCTGCACATCCTGTGGCTCAATACGCAGCAAAATATGGGGAGACGATTTCATCACCGAGCCCTGAACATGATTCAGGGCGTCAGCAAAGGCTTTGGCTTTCGTGTCGCCACGGCCTTTCACTCTCACCGTTTCTGAGAAGTGTTCTTTCATACTCAATTACCGTGCTTCCTGGCCCAGGCCTGAACCAGGCGCTCACCCAGTTCTTCTTTATCCATAAAGCCGAAGCCCAGCACGTTGTTGCCTTCGTTGATGGCGGTCACGCCCTCTTCTACTGAACGCATGCCGTACTTGGCTTTGTAGCCGTGTTTGGTTTGCGCAGTGATTGCGCCTGCACCGCCACTGCCGCAGAACGAGATACCGAAGCTCGCGTTCTCTGCTTTCATTACGTCGCCCAATTTCATATCAGCGGCAACACCTGGAATAACGACTGCGCGGCCACCCGCTTTTTCAATCCCTGCTGCTACTTTCTGGCCTTTACCCAGGCGGTCGCCAATTACTACGGTAATTTGTTCCATCGTTAACTCCTGATTATTCAAAAATTGTCTTTCGCGACTTCGAAATGCACTGACAACAACCACGCTTCTTCAACCGGTAAATTGCCAAACTGTTCGACGACTTCTTTCGCCATATCCAGCGAGTCAGCAGAGATCTCCTCAAACAGACTCTCTTCAACTTCTGGCAAGGGTTCACCAGTCAATGACCGATGTGCCATGGCTCGAACATGGGAAGTCAGCATCTGTTCTTGCACCGCGTTCGGCGTGATGTTCCTGTTATTTAGCAGCGTATAGATAAACGCCAGCACCCGTTCCGTGAGCTGTGTAACCTCGGTACTTCCGGCTTCATTAACCATTACCGCTCCGTTCTTCACACTACGTACCTCTTCGCTGTCAGGCTTTTAAGGTATCGGCAGCTGTTAAAGGTTTGTAGCGAGTTGTTTTCCACTTCGAAGTGGAAATCGCAGCCTCAATAGTGATAAGCCCCACAAAAAAGGGCGTAATCGTGATGATTGGCTGGTTTAGTGTGATTACAGTCACGCATTAGCAATGCTTAAGTGAGAGTTCTCAGTGAGTGTTTTTGAGCAAATTTGTGATGTGAGGGTGGTTTATGGGGAAATATTGGAAAGGCTTATGGGTGGGTATATATCAAGACAGGTATCAGCAGATCTCTGTCTTTCTATACGGATCGTATGGCAGGGATCGGTATTTCGGCAAAATCATTTTTATTTAAGATCGATGACGCCAGATTTCATAACAAAATCAACATAGTTTTTTAAAATTAACGAATTATTTCTGCTGCTCGGATAGACCATCCAGATATCTACCTTTTCAATGGTCCATTCTGGTAGCACTATTTGTAATTTGCTGGCATCAAGATATTGCTGAATAAAATAGCGGGGCAATACAGCAACGCCGGAACCCTGTAATGCACACTGTAGCAAGTAGGGAAGATTATCCGTCACCTGCCGCGGATTATCCTGTAAGGAGACTACTTCATCATCTTTGGTAAGGTTCAATTTTTTCCATGTTTTATGAATATGTAAGTCTAATAAATTTAAGTCTTTGGGATGCCTAACAGACTTAGACTTCAAATATTCAGGAGATGCCACAAGCAATCTTTCATACTCACCCAGCAATCGACCAATATAAGATTGCTCTACAGGTTTTCCGACCCGGAAGGCAATATCAAAAGCACCTTCGACAGAGCCAAAGAAAGAGTCGGCTGTGAGCACTTCAATATTCACTTCAGGATTTGCTTTGAGGAAGTCGTGATTCCACTTTGAAAGCGAAGAGATCATTAAACCCGCAGGAGCAATTATCCGAAGTTTTCCTGCCGGGCGTGCGGTTATTAACTGGATAAACTCATCCGCTTTAGCGCCGATCTCAAGCATCTCATTGCAAAAATAAAGATACTTTTCACCCGCCGAAGTCAACGAGACACGTCTGGTAGTCCGGTTCAACAGACGGATACCCAGCATCTCTTCGAGTGCGTTTATACGCTGACTGACCCTCGATTTCGGCAAGTTAAACTGCGTGGCTACTTTGGTAAAGCTACCAGCCGCAGCCAGAGAGGCAAATAGTGCCATGTCCTGGTAGTGCTTATACATTGAGCCTCCTGATCCACATTTAAAGAACTATAGATCTGTTTTATATTTTGAACAGAATTTTAAGGTGTTAATTGGAATCTCTTTTCCATGGATCTAAAAGAAGCATGTAAAGAATACAGTTGAGTGGGACGCAAAAAACGACGCACATTAAACCATAGATATAGCCTAACAAGCCATGTTCATGTCCAACAAATTTCCCCAAGGCAGGGATGACAAATAATATAAGTAGTATTGAAATTACCGAGGTGAAAAAAATCTTCATATATAGCTCATATAATCAAAGTTGTTTAAAGAAATCACGTAACCGTTTTTTAGTTCCTGTTCCATACAGTGTTTCATGTTCATTAAATTTTAATGACTCATGAAATTGTTGCGCAATTAGGAGTCTCAATTGCTTACTGAGCAAATGGTCATAATAGCAAAGGAAGTTGCACAGATACCCAAAAAAAACAAGAAATATACCAATGTGTATATAGCGCAATTCATTTCCCTATTAATTTTACTGGTTATCATATTCTGGCAAAAGTAAGTTGATAAATTTTAAATAGGGTTATTGTTAGTTTTCAAAAGAGGTATATTCCAACTCACAGCTTTCATACAAGCATTCGCAAGATGGTAGATATCATTGAGCGTTGCTCCAGTCTCAACTGAAAATAATAATGTCTCAGTATTTCTCTCGCGACTGAGTTTATGATGCAAAACAAAGGCCGAGGTGGTTGTATTATTGTTGAGCCATTTTGGCGCGCCAGAGGAATACCTTGCCCGTTCAATTACGATGGGAAAAACTTCATTATTGTTCTCGCTAATATCAGTCCATGCGATGACTCTTAATAGCTGTGCTTTTAATGAAATAGTCTTCCCTGCCTTATCCAATTCAATATCTTTGAGAATCAGATGCATACCGCTTTCAGCTGCAATCATATTTTTACCATTAGTTATACGGAGGAAGACTTTATTTTATTAAGTCTTCCTCTCTTAAATCGTTGAGAGAAAATACAATGTGAGTCGTTAGAAATTAAATTCAGACATAAACAGCGATGTATATAATAAATCTTGTTTAGGGTTTAACTATTGCGTGTTTGATCATATCGCTTTGGATATCAAGATCTACCGTGAGTTTCCCTTTTTTCCAGACTGCTGGCGCAGTGTTCTGGAACCCATAGCCGGTAAGGGCTTCATAGGCAGCATCCGTTTTTTGAGCGACAACCGAATCGCGTAAAAAAGATGTCAATTCCTGACGTTCGGTTGCATCAGTTGAGCGCATATTCTCTGCTTTGCTCTTGTTAATGTCGCAGCCATTGCCATCTGTTAATTGTGTGCATCCGCTTCGCTCAAGTTGCTGTCTATATTTTTCGCTGATTGCGTGAGCAGGCATGGAAAGCAGAGCGAATAGCGTTGTGAGAGTGATAACGACTGTTTTATGTTTCATAACTGCTTTTCTCCGGTAAAACTTGTCTGCATGTAGATACTCGTTTCATCACGTATCCACTGGGTATTTCTTGATACCAATGTTATGCGTTTTTGACGGCAGATAAAGTCTAATAAAATGAACAATAGATCGTTATTTGTAGAACAATAGTTTTTGCTATGTGCGGAAGCTGACGATCTCAGTCGCTCGCCTGGATATATTTTTAAGCGAATAACCAAATCGGAAGCTGCCTCGCAATGCGGTGCGTTGGAGGTAGGTAAGTGGAAGAAAATTCGTAGAATACGCGTGGGTGCTTGAGACTGGCTGTCTCAGGAACTTACCGAAAGGCAGACAGGAAAAAGCCCCACTTGACTATTAATCAAAGTGAGGCCTCCCAATGCTCGACACATTGAGGTTAGCCTCTTACCAGCCTGATGGCAAGGAGAAGCAAACCATGAAACCGCACCACATTATCGTCTGGTGTCTGCTCATTTTCTGTATCACGATTTTGGCATTCACCTGTTTAACCGGTCGTTCGCTCTACGAACTGCGAATACGGAATGGCGACAAGGAGGTAGCGGCAACAATGGCTTGTGAATCACAACGGTAGGAGCAATCCGGCGGGGGAAACCCCGCCAACTGTGAAAGGTATTTGGCTCAAGCACCCTTCGTTATTTGGTCAACTCAGCGGTCATGTGTACGCGGTTGTCGAACTGAGCGCTGGTGATTTTATAAGAGGCGCCCTGTTCAGCAGCTTTTGCGGCAATTTTTGCTTCTGCACGGTCAAGAGTAGAAGCCGTGGTGCTGATGCTTTGAGCAAATGCACCGAATGACATGACAGAGAGAGCAGTAACTACAGCAAAAGTTTTGATGGTTTTCATGGTGGTATTCCTTAAGTCGTTTATCTGTTGTAGAGCGTTGTTGCTCTGATGTGATAAATGATAGGACGACCTGAGAATGATTAAAATCGAAACAATTTGCCTATGTTATTCAAAAAATCAGAATGATGTTTAGTGACGGTAAATCGCCCTTCCCTGGATATAAATCTGGCGGGGTTTCCCCCGCCAGACTGTTAAAGGCATTTGGCTAGCACCCTTCTTTTATTTCACCAACCCCATGCTCTGTGGCAACGCCATGGAGATAGACGGTAAGTACGTTACCAACATCAGCACCACGGCAATCACCGCGAAGAATGGCAGCAGCGGTTTGATCACGCGCTCAATCTTAATATCCCCCACCTTACAGCCGGTAAATAAGATTGGCCCAACCGGCGGCGTAATCGTGCCGAGTGACAGGTTAAATACCATCATGATGCCGAACTGAACCGGGTCCATACCAAACTGCATACAAATTGGCAGGAAGATTGGGGTGAAGATGAGTACCGCAGGCGTTGGGTCCATAAAGGTGCCCACCAGCAGTAATACCACGTTCATAATCAGCAGAATGATGATAAAGCTGTCGGTCGCTGAAAGCAGACCTGAAGCAATCAGCGCAGGGATTTTAGTAAATGCCATCACCCACGACATAATCGATGACGCTGCCAGCATGAAAATAACAATCGCTGTCATTTTCGCCGTGTTGAGGAATATCTGCGGTAAATCTTCAACTTTGATATTGCGATAAATGATGCCCAGAACCAGCGAATAAACCACCGCAATGGCTGACGCTTCGGTTGCGGTAAATACGCCACCCAGAATGCCGCCGATAACCACGACAATCATCATCAGGCTTGGTATTGCATCGAACAAAATACGCAGAGTCTGGCCTTTATTCGCAGAACGATCTGCAACATAACCGCGGCGTTTCGCAATGAAACCCGCCACCAGCATGACGCCTAAGCCCCACAAAATACCTGGGATATAACCGGCCATAAACAGCGCAGAGATAGAGACGCTGCCCGCAACGGTTGCATAGACAATCAGTGAGTTACTCGGTGGAATAAGCATACCCGTTGGGGCAGAGGCGATATTCACCGCCGCGCTAAACGCCGGGTCGTAGTTCTCTTTTTTCTGAATCGGCGACATGATGCCACCCACCGCTGCCGCAGAGGCCACACCAGAACCGCTGATGGAACCAAACAGCATGTTGGCGACCACGTTGGTCTGCGCTAATGGACCTGGCAGGAAGTTACTGATCATCTTTGCACAGTTAATTAAACGAATGGCTATCCCGCCATTGTTCATTAAATTCCCGGCCAGAATAAAGAAAGGAATGGCTAATAAGGCAAATGAATCAAGACCAACAAATACGCGCTGGGCGGAGGTTAATATCGCGCCATCAAAAGGTAAAATAAGTAACATTGAGGCAAAGGACGAAATCCCGATACTGATACTAATTGGCGTTCCCGCTATCAGTAAAATAAAGACTCCGCAGAACATTACCAGAGCAACAATAATTGCAATATCCATGTCGACACCTAATCAATCTTGTTTCGAAGAAAACTTTCTGAACAGCCCATATTGGTTATACAGGCAATAGAACAGCGTCATTGCGCCGCTTAACGGAATCGCAATGTAGATAATGCCGATAGGGATTTGTAATGCGGAATCAAGCTGTGCCATCTGGCGGCTCATACCGATATAACCACCGATAGTCAGCACCAGCAAGGCAAATACAGAAGTGGCAAGCTCACCGATAATTTCCATTGAAATACGCAGCTTACGTGGCATTTTATCGCGCATAAAGGTAATCGCCATATGCTCACGCAGGCCAAAAACGTAGGCTCCGCCAATAAGCACTAACCAGATAAACAAATAACGCGCTAACACTTCGCTCACCGCACTCGGGCTATTAAACAGATAACGGGATGCGACCTGCCACGTCACTAATAACGTCATTAAACCCACAATCAGAATACACAGCGAGGAGGCAACTTTATCGACGACCTGTTTTACTCGCGTGACCTGCGAATAAAAATCAGATTTGGACACGGCAGTTGAGGGGGTGGATTGAACAGCTTTCATTTATATCTCCACGGGGGCATTCCTGCCCCCTGACTTCTAAGCCGAATTACCTGGCCAATTCACGAATTGTTTCGTACAACGCTTTTTGCTCAGGCGTGGTCAACATCGCTGCCTGCAGAGGTTTGCAACGCTCCTGGAAGGGTTTGATATCCACTTCAGTAAAGGTTGCGCCGTTGTCAGTCGCGGTTTTACGTGCACCATCAAGGGCCTTATCCCACAAATCAAACTGTGTCGCGGTGCTCTCTTTGGCTAGCTTGCGGAATACTTCCTGATCCTTTTCATCCATTTTGGCAATGAAGTTTTCGTTCGCTACCAGCAAGTCAGCAACCATCACGTGACGCGTGTTCGAGAAATAAGGAGCCACTTCGTATTGCTTGAGGTCAGCGTAGGTAATTTCGTTGTTTTCAGCGCCATCCAGAACGCCTTGCTGAATAGCGGAATAGACTTCACCCTGGCCCATGGGTACGCCAGTGCCGCCCATGCAGCTGAGCATTTTGATCATCGTGTCAGACTGCATGACACGGATTTTTTTACCGTTCATGTCCGCCGGGCTGGTGACCGCTGAACCTTTGGTGTAAACGCTACGTGCGCCTGCGGTATACGCAGTCATCACTTCAAAACCCGTGCCTTTAGTGGAAGCAAACAAGCTATCGAGCACACCAGAAGTAAACACTTTGCGCTGATGTTCAGGGTTGTCGTAGACGTACGGCATGGCCAGAACAGAGAAGTTTTTATTGAAGTTTTCGACCAGTGGATTCGCCACGACTGCCATTTGAATGGCGCCAGACTGTACCAGTTCTAATGAAGCACGTTGATCACCCAGCAGTTCGTTCGGGTGGATTTCGAGTTTGTAACGGCCATCCGTTGCAGCTTCCAGCTTATCGCTGAAAGAAACTAAGGCTTTGTATTGTGGGTTGTTTTCAGACTGGTTAAATGCAGTTTTCAGCGTTACGGTGCCCGTTTTGGCAGCGTCATCGCCACATCCGCTAAGCAGGATTGTTGCTGCAACAGCGGTCGCAACGAGCGAAATTCTTGGCATAACTTGTTTCAAATCCAGCATCCCTAATACTCCCTGATATCCATAGTTTCGTTACGGAATTAATTCGTTTCGGAAGTATTTACTCACTGAACTATGAGAAAATGAAACATTATTTCACTCAATTAGAAATTTCGATTCAATTTGCAATTCAGATCTCAAAACCACACCGCCACACGATCAAAAAACATACAAATATTGTCTTTAAAAACAACAAATAGATGATGAGCCCGTGAAGAAATAATGGTTTTAGGATACTTTATGGGAAATTTCCAGGGCCAGGGCATTCAGGCAATCAATGAAAATAGACGCAGAAATCACCTTCCGTAAGCTCGAAATATTCATGTCGTTTATGGAAAAGGGAAACATTGCCCGTACAGCCGAGGCGCTGGGGATTAGCGGTGTGAGCGTCCATCGTGCATTGCATACCCTTGAAGAAGGCGTTCGTTGCCCCTTATTTATTCATAAAGGCCGCAATCTGGTGCCTCTGCCAGCAGCATTAACGCTGCTGGAACACAGCAAAGAAGCGGTGGAATTGATGGCGCGTGGCATTGCGCAGACCCGCCAGGCGGCAGGGGTTGGACAGGGGCGACTGCGTATTGGCACGCTCTATTCTTTGACGCTCGAAACCGTCCCACGTTTGATCATGGGGATGAAACTTCGTCGCCCGGAACTGGAAATGGATCTCACCATGGGTTCCAATCAGATGCTGCTCAATATGCTCGAAGACGGTGTTCTGGATGCGATTCTGATTTCAATTTCTGAAAGTGAAATCGACCGTAACCACCTCGAAGTGCTGCCACTTTTCCAGGACGATATTTTTCTCGCGGCATCCAGCACCTCTCCGCTCGATAGCAGTAAGCTCGCGGATCTTCGCGATTATCGTGATGAAAAATTTGTTTCCCTCGCTGAAGGATTTGCGACCTATAACGGTTTCCAGGAGGCGTTTCACATCGCTGGTTTTGAGCCACAAATTGTGACGCGTGTGAACGATATTTTCTCAATGCTGAGTCTGGTGCAGGCGGGCGTGGGATTGTCGTTAATGCCGGGGCGGATGAAGAAAGTCTATGAAAATTCAGTGCAATTGCTCAAGCTCGCCGAACCGTATCAAATGAAACAGTCCATCGCGATTGTTTTTGCCCGCAACCGCGAACTGGACCCGAACCTGCTGGCATTAGCCGCTGAAGGGCGCATGTACGCCCGTTCGTTTACGGATGCGCCTAACGCTGCGCTTTAACCCGTTCTGCCAGCCGTTTGATAAGCTCCACACTGTTTTGTTCTGCACACAACATGTCACCTTCACGGAAGGCCTGGCGCGTCAGGCCAGTCAATACGCTGCCTGGCGGCATTTCGATAGCCAGACGCACATCGCGTTCGTTGGCGGCAATCATCGCATCACGCCAGCGCACGGTGCGCGACATATTCAGCGCTAAATCTTCGGCAATTTTCTCAGGTTGCCAGGCCACGCGAGCGGTACTGCCGCTGAGATAAGTACAGCGTGGTCGCTTGAGCGTCACATCAGCAAACGCCTGTTGCAGTTTTAGCGCGGGTTCAGCCAGTAATTCGCAGTGCGATGGCACGCTGACCGCCAGTTGTTTGGCTTTCTGCGCCCCGCATTTCAGCGCACGCTGGGCGACGTTCGCCATCTCTTCGTCGCGCCCGGCAATCACGATTTGCTGCTCGGCGTTAATATTGGCGATATAGGTTCCGCTGCCTTCCACCAGTTTTTCGACCTGGCTGAGTTGCAAGCCGGTAATCGCCGTCAAACCATAACCTTGCGGATACGCCTGCTCCATTAAATCACCCCGCAGAGCCACTAAACGCAACGCATCTTCGAAGCTCAGCGCCCCTGCCACTACCGCTGCCGGAAATGCGCCGATGGACAACCCACACACCATATCTGGCTGCACGCCATGGCGTTCAAGGTCTTGTGCGGCGGCAACGCCTGCTATCAACAAACACAGCTGAACAGCGCGAGTGTGTTTAAGCGCTTCTGGGGTATCAAGCGTGTCGGCTTCAGCGCCTAAAACAGCGCGAACTTGCGACATGATGTCGCCATCTTGCGGTAATTTCTGCAACATGCCCGCACGTTGCGTTCCCTGTCCGGGGAAAGTGAAGAGTATTTTCATATGATTGCCAACAATATCCGTCGAATAGGTTTTGTAAGGCGGGTAAGCAACGCGTCACCCGCCATAGCTGGCGTAAACGGTGGATGACGCTATCGCTTATCCACCCGACAAAACATCCACGGGTCGCTGACCAGCTGCGGTCCCTGGTTGGTTTTCAACAAAACGCGCCCATCCCGCAACCATTCGGCCAGCGCAAAAGCACCGTGCGGCGTTTCGACCTGGGTATCGGCACGGCATAACAACTGGCCGACGACCTGCTGCCATTGCGCCAGTGCTTCGCGTTCAATCGGCGAGGTGCTGCGAATCAACAAGTCGAGATCGCTATCAGCGTGCAGCACCGGGACTTCCGTCGCCAGCGCGTAACCGCAGCTTCCGGTAATGCCCCAAACCCAGGGCCACTCCCGTAGTGTTAGCTGAATTGCCCCCTGCACAGGCGGCATAGAAACAAATGGGGAGTTAACTAATAAGTCGCGGGAGGCCAGTTCTTCCGGGCAAACAATGCGTTTAATTTTTGCCGCATTCGCCCACCCAGCCGCCCGCTGGTCGCGGCGCATTCCACGAACACCGACCGGAATGCGCCCCTCATGAATCACATCACGTCGCACCACCACTGGAAACCGAGGCCGCCACTGGCTTGCGACCCACTCTTCGCTCACATCCTCAAGCGCGTCGCTATCGGTTAGCCAGAGTAAGTCGTGTGGGCGTGGTGTGTTCATGATTTACATTCCTGAAGTCAAAGAGATAAACAGCGGTAACGACAGGATAGAGAGCACGGAGCTTAGCAGCAAGACGGCTTCTGCATCCGGCGATTGCACACCGAAACGGTTGCCGAACACCACGCCAAAGAAGCCCGCAGATAGCGCAATCATCAGGATCGCAGTAATCGCAACCGGTCCGCTCAGACCCAACGCCAGCACGATACCCCATGCAATGAACGGTTGAATCAGCAGTTTGGTCACGGTCGCCACGCACACCACGGTGTTGATTTTCAGCTTACGGGCAGAAAGGATCACACCGGTCAGGAACAGCGCAGCAGCAGTTGCAGACAGACCCAGCGGTTTGATAGATGACAGCAGCAAGTCAGGCATTCGAATGCCGATCGCGGACAAAATCACACCCAGCAGCGGGCCCCAGACGATAGGTTTTTTCAGTGAACGCCACATCAGAACCGGTAGCATTGCGAGGGTAGAACCAACAGATTCACCCGCCGCACGCGCTTTTTCACGTTCCAGAATCATCAGGCAGAACGGTGTCATCAACACAGAACCACAGGCGATAGATACCGCAACGGAGAGTGAAGTCGCAGAACCTTCGCCCAGAACACTGCCCAGAATTGGCAGGCCAAGAGCCGCATAGTTTGGCAGCGCAACTGTCAGCGTCAGTACGGCTGCATCCTGCGGTGATTTTTTGAAGACTTTGGTCGCCATGAAATAGATAACGGCGTAGGTAATCCACATCGCCAGTACCAGCACCACACTCATCGGTGACTGTTTGACGATACCGGCCCACGGGGTCTGAACCGTTGCGCTAAACAAAGCGGCTGGCAGAGCAAAATCCATTACAAAGATATTGAGCAGAGAAACATTTTTGTTATCGACCATTTTGGCTTTGCCGGCGAAAAAGCCGAGCAGCATGATGACAAAAATAGGAGCAAGAGCATGAACAATCACGTAAGTCATAACTTCACCTGTAGTAAAAAAAGAATTCCAGCACCGGTGCGATAGTTATTATTTTCAGGCGGTTAATGGTTATCGGGCACTCTAACGGTGCCCATTATTACCGTCTGGCAGGTCTGTCTTTTTAAACAATCGTTACCAGGCTGCGCGCATACGCTCGCGAACCAGAGCAGAGCTTTGGCGATTTTCCGCATTCAGCCTGTTTTTCAAGGTGTTATCCGTGCGAGCTTCGCGGACTGCGGTCACCAGCGCTGCGTTAACTTTTTCCAGATCGGCACTTTGTGGTGCTTCAGGTTCCGCGATATCCAGCAGCGCGGATAACAGGCCGAGGGTTTCGTAGTTGCTGATGTCGTACGCCATCGGCGGGATGGTCGCCGCCAGTTTTTCCAGCGCTTCCACGGTACGCAGCGTGATGCGTGCCGCGGACTCTTTACCCATCGCGTGAATCATTACGCCTGCGTCATTGAAAGCAATCAGGCGGTTTGCCTGGTAGCCGTGGGCAAGAAACGCACCGGACATCGCTTTACCCACAATCAGGCCAACGACCGGATGGCCCGCCAGACGCGCATTGGCGTAAGCTGCAGCGGCGCCCGCCAGTGCCTGGTGGATACCAAACGCTTCTTCGCGGCGGCCATAAGCCTGACTCGGGACGTCGATAACCGCCACAATGGCGCGTTTTTCCTGTTTATCAGCATCTTCAGCAATGGTTTCGCTGACGACTTTCGCCAGCGTCCAGCCTTCGAGCAGACCGACTTCACCGCCTTTAGCACGCGGGTAATGGTTGTTTTCATCTGGCACCACCGCGATAAAGCGTGCGGCTTTGTCATCAACAGTGCCGTCAGCAACTTGTACTGAAGCACACAGGCCAGCCATGCGTGGCGCGTTAGCGGTAAGTTTGTCCAACCAAATGGCGGCGCGGTTCAGTTTCTGGCTCATGCGCGTTTCTCCCCAAAAAGCTGTTTAATCTGTTCGGCGTCAGCTTGTTTACTGGTGTCGAAATTGCTCAGACGTTCGAGATACCAGGCATAGTTATCGGTGCGATGTTGTGCTGGAACACCTTTCGCAATCGCATCGTTAACCGCTTGTTTGACGGCATTGACGCCATCACCCACCAGCGCGTCCACCAGGCCGCTTTGGTAGCGAACTTCGCCACCGGTCATGCTCCAGATAAACGGACGGTTACGAGAGTCATATTCGTCGATGCCCGCTTCCTGCTCGATAACCTGCGGGCCATTCAGACCGAGGCGTGCTTCACGAGTCACAATTAAGTGGCTGCACAATGCTGCTGCGATAGACATCCCACCGAAACAACCCACGGTGCCAGCTACCACGCCGATAACCGGCGTATAACGGCGCAGATCCACGATGGCGGCGTGAATATCAGCAATCGCTGCCAGGCCGAGGTTTGCTTCCTGTAAGCGAACGCCGCCGGTTTCGAGGCATAAAACCGCCTGCGTTGGGATGCCGTTGCGGTTATCTTCTGCTGCCAGTTCAAGCGCTGCGGCCATTTTCGCACCGGAAACTTCGCCCATGCTGCCGCCCTGGAAAGCACCTTCAATCGCGATCACCACCGCCGGGTCGCCATTAATGGTGCCTTTGGCAACAATCATGCCGTCGTCAGACTGCACAACGATGCCCTGCGCTTCCAGCCACGGTGAAACAATGCCTTCGAACGGATCGAGTAGTTCGCGGAAGCTGCCGTCATCCAGCAGCAGGCGAGCACGTTCACGCGCTTTGAGTTCGATAAAGCTGCTGTCGTTACGCATGGCTCACCTCTTCAAAAACTTGTTCGATACGAATGCGCGCCACGCCTGGCGTTGCGCCAAAATCGTGGATTTGCATCTGCCCGGCGGGAATGCTGCTCAATGCGCCAAGACGCTCAAACAGTGCCTGCCAGCGTTGCTCGCTGTTATCAACAGACGTAGTGATGGCGATAGTCAGGGTGTCGCCCTGAGTCGCGGTAAACAGAACTTCCATATCACCGGAGCCAACTACACCCGCCAGCGCTTTGCCGCTAACGGTGCGAGTTGCCGGAAATGACAACGTAATGTGTTCCATAACACCCTCTTAGAAGTGTGAATGTTGCGGTAATGGGGTAACGCGTGCGTCATCGCAGGCGATGCGGTCAATCAGCAAGGTGGCGGCCAGCAAATCTGCGGCTCCGCCCGGAGACGCATTCAGTGTGAGCATCTCTTTATCGAGCCAGGCCAGCGCCGCACGGCCTTCAACCGTCGCCGTCCCGCCTGCCACCAGCACGCTACGCGCTCCGCTTTGCATGGCTTCAAGCCCTTCAAGTCCGGCTCGCGACAGCACGCAGGTATCACTTAGCGACGTCATGATGGCCATCAGCGCATCAAGACGTGCCTGCTGTTCCGTGGCACCATGCTGGCGGCTGCGGCGCAATTGCGGCAATGCCAGATTCATGATGTGCGGGAAGCCAAGCTGGGCTTCTTCACGAGCGCCGGGAACGCGATAACGCCGCGTCGCGAGTAACCCTTTACTGAAAACTTTTGGTGCGCAGCTGTCCGGCAGGCTGGCAAGTTTTGCGGCACTTGCCGCAATCTCTGAACTACTACCTTCGCAGCCGTGCATTGCCGCCGCAGCGACCAGCAAACCCAGTGCCCAGATAGCGCCCCGGTGAGTATTCACTCCGCCTGTAGCTGCCATCATCTGCGCCTCGCCTTCACGACCTAAACGGCC
This sequence comes from Buttiauxella sp., assembly GCF_049686335.1. Taxonomy (NCBI): domain Bacteria; kingdom Pseudomonadati; phylum Pseudomonadota; class Gammaproteobacteria; order Enterobacterales; family Enterobacteriaceae; genus Buttiauxella; species Buttiauxella sp. Next base: position 118,298 of record NZ_JBAVHX010000035.1, read on the forward strand.
GACGAGTTGGCGCAGAGCGATATCTGCCGGGCGCTGCCAGCTTTGTGATGCAAGCGCATGAAACGTTGGGGAAAGGCTATGCGCTGAGCGCTCCATCAAGTCCAAAGTCAGGTCGTGATGTGCGCCACTTCCCCGGCTGTCCACCAGACCGGGTTTCGGGCTTAAGCGTGCTTCTTCGATCAAGCTTTGGGTGGCAACCCTTGCAAGCCATTGCGCGCTGCCCTCTCCATCGATCTGTGGCTGTAGTTTCATTACCAGCTCCGGAATTTCGCAGGTGGGTTATAAAGACCGCCAGACCACTCGACTAAATCCGCCACGCTGCTGGCTGCCAGCAGAGAACGGGTAGCATCAGTACGGCGAATACCCATATCTTCCGGGAAGACCACTTTGCCACTCTGGCGTAATGCCGCCACGCGTTTTGCGTCAACGCCCAGGCCAATGTCAGTGATACCGGCAACGGAAGCCACCATCGCGCGGCGTTCTTCCATGCTTTCAGCACGATACAGATACGCGATGCCTTCTTCGGTCAGCACGTGGGTGACGTCATCGCCGTAGATCATGACCGGAGCCAGTGGCATACCGGAGGATTTTGCGACTTCAACCGCATCGAGTTTTTCCACGAATGTCGGCTTAACGCCTGCCTGGAAGGTTTCAACCATCTGCACGACGAGCTTGCGGCCACGCTGCATCAGGTCTGGCTGAGCCTGCATCGCAAGCCATGCGGCGGTGGCATGACGGCGACCATGTGGATCGTGGCCCATATTGGGTGCGCCACCGAAACCGGACAAGCGACCGCGCGTCACCGTTGATGAGTTGGCATCGCCATCAACCTGCAACGTGGAACCGATGAACATATCCACCGCGTACTGGCCTGCTAACTGGCAGAACGCACGGTTGGAACGCATCGAGCCGTCGGCACCGGTGAAAAACACATCCGGGCGAGCACGAACGTACTCTTCCATCCCCAGTTCGCCACCGAAGCAATGCACGGTTTCAACCCAGCCGCTTTCAATAGCAGGGATAAGCGTTGGATGCGGGTTCAACGTCCAGTGTTTACAGATTTTGCCTTTCAGACCGAGTTGCTCGCCGTAGGTTGGCAGCAACAGTTCGATGGCGGCGGTGTTAAAGCCGATGCCATGGTTAAGCGATTGCACGTTGTGCTCGGCGTAGATGCCTTTAATCGCCATCATCGCCATCAGGATGTGTTCTTGCTTAATCAGACGCGGGTCGCGGGTAAACAGTGGTTCGATAAAGAACGGTTTGTCCGCCACCACTACGTAATCAATCCACGAGCCAGGAATATCCACACGCGGCAGGTCGCATTCGTCGTCCACCAGTTCGTTAACCTGGGCGATAACAATGCCATCGTGGAAGGCAGCGGCTTCAACTAACGCTGGCGTATCTTCGGTGCTGGCACCGGTATACAAGTTGCCTTTGCGGTCAGCTTTAAAGCCGGCAATCAGCGCCACATTCGGGGCGAGATCCACATACAAACGAGAATAGAGTTCGATATAAGTATGGATTGCGCCAATCTCTAACTGACCGTCTTCAAGCAGCTGGGAAATGCGCAGGCTTTGGGTGCCAGAGAAGGAGAAATCGAGCTTACGGGCAATACCTTTTTCAAAAATATCAAGGTGTTCGCTGCGCCCGACGCTCGGCATAATCATATGCAGGTTATGAACTTTAGATGGGTTGACTTCGGCTAACATGCGGGAAAGGAAATCCGCCTGTTTTTGGTTGTTCCCTTCAAGCACCACACGATCGCCAGGAGCGATCAGTTTTTCCAGCATATCCACAAGGCCTTCGGTTGGAAGTACCTTGCCTTGCACGTTCGTGGAAGCCATACGACGCTGTTTCTCGGTGCGGCGTGTGTTCCAGACTCGTGCTGGGTTTTGCCCGGACAACATATTTAACCTCCTGATTCAAAGAATCATTTTGATTTGCATACTCATCAGATTTTGAGGTGCAGGAAGGCAGCAAACGAGCAAATCCCAATGCGCTTACTTAAGTAAGCAATTTAGGTGAGCGAGTGAAGCTAACGCGCCTGCAACGTGAAAGATGATGAGTAGAGTTTGGTTAAATTGTGCGCCTCAGAGGTCTGACCATCAATTAAGCTCAGAGATTAATCATTAGCCTTAGAGTAATAATGGATATTCAGTTTTGTGACGAAGGTAGAAGGCGTGAAGGGGAATTATTGGCTAGTGCACCAACAAAAATCATGATTACGAGACATGTCGCAAGATGAAGTGATGGCGGTTGGGCGATTAGGGGAAGTTTGTAAAATGGGCAAAGTGGCAGTGTTGGGATCCCACACACAAAGCTCAATATTAGCTCTTGAGCTAACTTAGCTTTTATACTAACTTACAGTTCATGGAGAAGCCGTATGTTCACTGTGATTATTCACACTGAGGCGGAAAAGGAATTGAAAGCGTTGCCCACTCCTGTCCAGGCCAAAATGACCAGACTGTTAAAGAAACTTGAAATTAGCCCCAGGTTACTCCGAGAGCCAGATAGCAAGTATTTAGGCGATGGATTATTCGAGATTCGAACAATGGGGACTGACATTGCCCGAGGACTTTGGGTTTATCAAACAGGGGAACGCATTTTTCTGTTGCGCATCTTCATCAAAAAGTCGCAAAAAACACCATCCGGTGAACTTAATCTTGCCTTCTATCGACTGGAGGAAATGAAGAATGAAACATAAAACGCTTGAGCAGGTTCATACCAACCTGATGAAGGATCCTGAATACCGTGCAGCCTATGAAAGCGAAGAGGCGCTGGAAAGCCTTCAGGCAACATTGCAAAACTGGAGGATTGAAGCGGGCCTTACTTCTGCACAAGTTGCTGAGCGAATGGGAATAAAACCCCCAACGGTTTCGCGCATGGAAAAAAATGCCACTAAGATGAGCTATGAAACATTAATGCGTTATGCCCGCGCATGCGGAGTTAATTTTAAACTCCAGCAAATCTGAAAATCTTGACGGGTGGACTTAAACATCCCCTCTTCCCATCATCAGAAAGAGGGGTTTAACGCGTCGGCTATTATGATTTAGCTGGGCGAGCCGCGATTTGAATTGAATCGGTATAAGTCACACGCACGCTTTGGTTAACTTTGAGGTCTTTCAAGCGAGCCTGAACTTTTGGATCTTCAACAGTGACCACTTTTTCCTGCCCTTTAGGACCGACAAAAGTCACTTCGTTCTTTTTCAAATCAATGTGTTTGATTTTCAACTGAACGTTAACCTGGCGGAAAGCCTCGTGCTCAGGTGAACCGCTAGTCGCTTTTTCCATACCTTTGGTGGTTGAAGCCGTAGGTGCGGCTTTATCAACATTGGTATCGAAAGCAATGGCCACAGAGCGGGTCACGGTGGTATCTACGGTGTCGCCCGCTTTCAAATTGGCCAACGTCCCGGCTTCTTCAGGAACATTGAGCGAAACTTTGTTCCCTTGCTCACCCTCAAGCACCACGACATGATTCTTTTGATCGACTGAAACCACTTTCGCGGAGAAATGATCGGCCTGGAAATCGCCTGCCACAGGCTGGATTGCTGCATTTGCAGAGAAAACACTGAATGCGAGCAGTGAAACGGTAGCGGCACCCTTAACAAACGTTTTAATCGGTTTCATAAATCAGATGTCCTTATAAAATAAGCGAATATTTTTGGCCCGATGGGCAGGGCCAGTATGAGCTTAGCGGTATTTCTTGTGGTAGGCATTGCGAGTGGTTTTAAATTCTTCGGCAGCCGCCTGTGCTTCCTTAACTTTGCCTTCGTTTGCCAGTTTCAGCGCACCATCAATTTGGCCGACCAGAAGATCCAGACCGTGGCGATAATCTTTCATCTCCGCGCTGTCTGCTGCTTTATCTTCAAGTTTAGGTGGAGTGCCTTTTTGCGCATCCAGTGCCGCAGCGCGCATATTGTTAAGCGAGGTTTTTAACTCTGCCGCATTATCGGTTTTCAACACGGTTTTGTAGTTTTCAGCGATGGTATCCATATCATCGCCAACATCTTTCGCCATTACAGCGCCAGTAAATAACACGGACGATACTGCCAACATTGCAATTAATTGCTTACGCATGAATTAACCTCTCTATTATTTTCTACCCTAAATAATTCGAGTTGCAGGAAGGCGACCAGGCCATAAGTCCCCAGGAACATAGATAACTATGTGACTGGGGCGCATGGGTGCAGTCAACGCACCTGCAGCTTGAAGTATGACGGGTAGTTCTACTGACCGGCGATTTTCATTTCCGGGAGTAACACTGAACCACATTGAATATTACTGCGCTTCTCAATATCGCTACCTACTGTAACAATTTCACGCCACATATCTTTAAGATTTCCGGCAATAGTGATTTCGCTCACCGGATACTGAATCTCACCGTTCTCGACCCAGAAACCAGACGCACCACGAGAATAGTCGCCGGTAATGCCGCTTACGCCCTGACCCATCAGTTCAGTCACCACCAGTCCGGTGCCCATTTCTTTCAGCATACCGGCGAAATCCAGGCCGCGCCCTTCAATGCGCCAGTTGTGAATGCCACCCGCATGGCCGGTGCTTTTCAGACCCAGTTTGCGTGCAGAGTAATTAGTCAGCAGCCATTGTTGCAGGATGCCGTCCTTGATGATGTCACGGCGTTCTGTGCGAACCCCTTCGCTATCAAACGGCGTGGAAGCCAGCCCTTTAAGCAAATGCGGATGCTCTTCAATGGTCAGCCATTCCGGCAGAATTTGTTTGCCTAAGTAATCCAGCAGGAAGGTCGATTTACGGTAAACCGAACCACCCGCAATCGCGCCAACTAAATGCCCGAACAGGCCAGTTGCGGCTTCGGCGGCAAAGATAACCGGTGCTTTCATGGTGGACAGTTTACGCGGAGACAAACGTGCCAGCGTGCGGCGTGCGCACTCGGCACCCACGGATTCCGGGCTATCGAGGTCTTCCATCGCGCGGCCAATGGTGTAGGCGTAATCGCGTTCCATCTCGCCGTTCACTTCAGCGATAACACAGCTGGAAAGGGAGTGGCGCGTGGAGCAATAGCTTTGCAGCATGCCGTGGCTGTTACCGAAAACTTTGATGCCGTAGTGGCTGTTAAAGCTGCCGCCTTCGGTGTTGTTGATGCGCTTATCCACATTCAACGACGCATTTTCCGCGCGAGCTGCCAGCTCAATGGCGCGATCGGCGTCCATTTCGGTCGGGTGGAACAAGTCCAGATCAGGCGCTTCGAAAGCCAGCAACTCTTTTTCTGCCACACCGGCAAACGGGTCTGGAGAGGTGTAACGGGCGATATCCAGTGCCGCCTGCACGGTGCGCGCAACGGCATCCGGGCTGAGATCGGTTGTGGACGCGCTGCCCTTACGGTTTTGATGATAAACGGTGATGCCTAACGCACCATCGCTATTGAATTCGACGTTTTCCACCTCACCGTATCGGGTGCTTACGCTGATACCAGTGGTTTTACTGACGGCGACTTCTGCGCCATCGGACTGAGCGGAAGCCAGTTCCAGCGCCTGAGATACCGCTTGTTCCAGAACCTGACGTTGTTGTGCTACTTGCGTGTTTACTTTCATCGCTACTGCCATAATGTAAGGTGAGTGAATTAAGTCTAACCCAGAACAGAACAATTTCGCAGTGAACAGGCTTTACTGGTAGAATTAGCCACTTTTTTTAAGGAGCCTAATATGACTAAGCAGCCCGATGACTGGCTCGACGACGTCCCAGATGACGAAAATGAAGACGAAGATGATGAGATTATCTGGGTCAGTAAAAGCGAAATTAAACGTGATGCCGAGGAATTAAAACGCCTGGGTATGGAACTGATGGAGTTGGGCAAGAACGCGCTCGACAAAATTCCTCTTGATGAAGATTTACGTGCCGCCATTGATTTGGCACAGAAAATCAAAAAAGAAGGCCGTCGCCGTCAGGTTCAGTTAATTGGCAAAATGATGCGTTCGCGCGACATGGATCCTATCCGCGTAGCGCTTGATAAACTGAAAAACCGTCACAACCAACAAGTTGCTCTGTTCCATAAACTGGAAGCACTGCGCGATCGTTTGGTTGAAGAAGGTGATGATGCCATGAGCGAAGTGTTACGACTGTACCCGGAAGCTGATCGTCAGCAACTGCGCGTGCTGATCCGCAACGCTCAAAAAGAGAAAGCAGCTAACAAGCCGCCAAAATCTTATCGTCAGATTTTCTCTTATCTGCGTGAACTGGCAGAAGCCCAGGGTTAAAAACAACCCTCATCCCGGCCTTCTCCCTGAGGGAGAAGGAGAAAACCGGGCTATTCCCTCTCCCTCAGGGATATGGAGAAAACCGGGCTATCCCCTCTCCCTCAGGGAGAGGGTTAGGGTGAGGGTTGTTTCCGCATTACTGCTCGGCTTTCTTCGCCAGGGCATCAAGCAATTTCTGGTGAATCCCACCGAAACCACCGTTGCTCATCACCAGAATATGGTCGCCAGGCTGGGCGGTTTTCATCACCAGATCCACCAGCGTGTCGACATCTGCACTCCAGTGAGCCGGCTGAATACAGGCTTCTGCCACCTCCACCACCTGCCAAGGAATATGCGGCGGCTGCAGTAAGAATACTTCATCTGCACGGCCTAAAGATGGCGCGAGATCGTCTTTGCTGAGACCCAGTTTCATGGTGTTTGAGCGTGGTTCGAGCACCGCCAGAATACGTGCGGTTCCCCCCACTTTGCCACGCAGAGCGGCAAGCGTTGCCAGAATCGCCGTTGGATGATGAGCAAAATCGTCATACACCGTCACGCCGTTTGCTTCACCGCGCAATTCCAGGCGCCGACGCGCATTCACGAAACTGTCCAGCGCTTTCGCAGCATCAGCAGGCGTCACACCCACATGGCGCGCCGCGGCAATCGCCATCAACCCGTTATGCATGTTGTGTTCGCCGACTAACTGCCAGTGCACTTCACCGACGCGTTCGCCATCCAGATACACTTCCCAGTTGGACGCATCTGGGTTGAGTTTCTTCGCCTGCCAGTGGCCTTGCTCGCCCACCAACTCTTGCTCACTCCAGCAACCCATCGCCAGCGTTTGCTTAATATTGGCGTCGTTTTCCGGCCAGATGATTTTCCCCTGCCCCGGCACGATACGCACCAGATGGTGGAACTGTTTCTGGATAGCTTTCAGATCGTCAAAGATGTCCGCGTGATCAAACTCAAGATTATTGAGGATCAGCGTGCGCGGGCAGTAATGCACGAATTTGGAACGCTTATCGAAGAACGCACAGTCGTATTCATCGGCTTCAATGACGAAGAATGAGCTTTCGCCCAGACGCGCAGAAACGTCGAAATTACCCGGTACGCCACCGATGACGAAGCCCGGTTTGTAGCCGCAGGCTTCCAGAATCCAGGTCGCCATGCCAGCCGTGGTCGTTTTGCCATGCGTACCCGCAACCGCAATCACCCAACGGTCGCGCAGCACGAAGTCGTGCAACCACTGTGGGCCTGACATGTAAGGGATGTTTTTCTCAAGCACCGCTTCAACACACGGATTACCGCGCGTCATGGCGTTGCCGATGATCACCAAATCTGGTTGAGGGTCGAGTTGGCTTGCATCGTAACCTTGAATTAATTCAATGCCCTGCTCTTCAAGCAGAGTGCTCATTGGCGGATACACATTGGCGTCCGAGCCCGTAACCTCATGGCCGAGTGAGCGGGCAAGCATTGCCAGACCACCCATAAACGTGCCGCAAATACCCAATATATGAATGCGCATAACACTATCCTTTTATTCTTAGGCGCACATTCTAACCGCATGTTGAGTGCTGGCAAATCGCATTTCAGGATATTCCGCATTTTGCTGGCGCGATTCACCTGTACGCTACTATTTGAAACTTTGTTAGGATTGTTGCAATCGTTTTACTCAACTGACAGAAGCAGGGAAAGAGTTATGAAAACGTTAGGTGAATTTATTGTCGAAAAGCAGCACGAGTTCTCGCACGCAACGGGTGAACTGACTGCCTTACTGTCGGCAATAAAGCTCGGCGCAAAAATTATCCACCGCGACATCAACAAAGCGGGTCTGGTGGATATTCTGGGCGCGAGTGGAGCTGAAAACGTACAGGGCGAGGTGCAGCAAAAACTCGATCTGTTCGCGAACGAAAAACTGAAAGCAGCACTGAAAGCCCGAGGGATTGTGGCGGGTGTAGCTTCCGAAGAAGAAGATGACATTGTTATTTTCGAAGGCGCGGAACATGCCAAATATGTGGTGTTGATGGACCCTCTTGATGGTTCATCTAACATCGACGTCAACGTGTCAGTGGGTACCATTTTCTCTATCTATCGCCGTATCACGCCGGTAGGTACACCGGTAACCGAAGCCGATTTCCTCCAGCCGGGTAACAAGCAGGTGGCGGCAGGTTATGTGGTTTACGGCTCCTCAACCATGTTGGTTTATACCACCGGTTGTGGCGTACATGCCTTTACTTACGATCCGTCACTGGGCGTGTTCTGCCTGTGCCAGGAACGTATGCGCTTCCCGGAAATTGGCAGTACCTATTCCATCAACGAAGGCAACTACATCCGTTTCCCGCAGGGTGTGAAAAAGTACATTAAGTTCTGCCAGGAAGAAGACGCCAACACGCAGCGCCCTTATACCTCGCGCTACATCGGTTCTCTGGTGGCAGACTTCCATCGCAACCTGCTGAAAGGCGGGATTTATCTCTATCCAAGCACCGCAAGCCACCCGCAAGGGAAACTGCGTTTGCTGTATGAAGGTAACCCGATGGCATTCCTTGCGGAACAAGCTGGCGGCAAAGCCAGTGACGGTAAAGAACGTATTCTGGATATCATCCCGGAAACCCTGCATCAGCGCCGTCCGTTCTTTGTTGGGAACGAACATATGGTTGATGATGTAGAGCGCTTCATCCGTGAGTACCCGGACGCATAAGTTGTTTGCCAATTCATTTATGGCCATCAAGCAGACAGTTTAAAAGAACGGCTTCCATATTAGGGAGCCGTTTTCTCATCATCTCAGTCTAAATCTTTAACCGATGTTGACGATTCCACTACCCACAACCACGCCGCCACAATCAATGGAATCACCGGCTCTCGCGGCAGGAACACCATCGATAAATACAGTGCCTTAACCACTCGCTATTTTACGTGTGTGCGGGGGATGTTCAGGCTTGTCATGGGGTGTAACGGATCGCCCATTCGGGCTGCTCGTAATCCGTCAATTGATACCGTTGGTGAACCCACAGTAATGACAGTTTCGTGGTAACCATCATGTTGGGAGTCTTTGTCGTTAAGTTTTGCAGCTAAGGACATAATTATCATTCCTTGAATTAAGTAATATTTTAATAGTTAATTTGCTATTTTTTAATTTGAAAATCGGGTGGTGTCCTTATCATAAGGGGATGTGATTTTATCCCCATCTATTTCAATAACGACTTGATTGGACCTGGCTTCAAAGTAACTATTTGGAGCATGTCCATCATAATTAAATGCATACATGAAACTTTCAATAGTATTATCTCTCCATGGATTTTCTTTTTCACATATATCGACAATCCTTCTTAATGAATTGTACCTTTTGTTTTTACATGGGTAATACTTCCAGTTTGCAATGGAAAATAAATATCTATATATTCTCTCTTCATAAAAATAAGTATCAGTTGCCATGCGGAATTTTAATGACCCGATATTGTAACGACGTTTCCCTGGAGGAAATAAGTAAACATCATTAAGTGATACTGTGTAAGAAAATTTTTTTCCCGCAGGGATTGCAACCCAGTCTGTATCCTCACCTTCAAATTCACATTTCCACCCTAAATAAACCAGGCTGATACCCTCTGATGCTATAGAAAATGTATGACTGCATAAAGGAGTAAATGAATCTTTCAAAGAAAGCCTATTTTTGTATAAAAAATAGTTCTGTTGCCCTCGATTATAAAAACTAACCATTGCCAATACATCACTGTTTTTTTGCTGCACTGCCAGATGAATATCGACTTGGTGTTTATCTCTCTCGACTTTACTTTCATTATCACCCATATCGTAATATGGGTATATTCTAGCTTCTTCGTCGTTCTCTTTTACATCTGTATAAGGTAATGATTCAATCACTGGAGGAAGATATTTCTGTCCTTCGATCTGACTATACTGGCGTAAACCATAGATATACTTCTTAAGAACTACATCCTCACTTGCTGATACACATGATATATAAAGAAGAATGAATATTAATGTAATCACTCTAAAGAAAGAGGGTAACCATCCCATTTCAATGCTAACTTTACCTCTTGGAATGGTAATTAAAAAATCAGTCATTGTCATTTATTACCAACTCAAAGTACCTTTCAATATTATATGCATTTTTAAATACATCCTGATCACCTACACTTTTCAAGTCATTCGCATACTTAATATATTCTTTAGTTGCACTAAAACCACCAACCATTGGCATATCATCTGTTCCCATTCCTCCGTGTTTAGTATCTTGACTGCGAAAAAAATGTGACAGTTCGTGGCAAAGCGTAGATACCTGAGAATCAAATCCCATTAATGGTTTGCATACAAAATTTTGATGAATATTAATTTTAAGTACTTTTTCATACAATTCAGGCTTAAGACCTAAATTCTGATCTGCTCTTACGTTTGCAGAACTATTTGTGCGGTCTGTTTGATTAACAAAATTACCATGTATAAGCGGAGCACCATCAAGGGGAGGCTTAACATATATCTTCTCACACATATCGAATAACCTATCAACACTCTCCTTCATATAAATATAGGCTGTAATATTGTCCCGCGTTTCTATATAAGGATCCATAGGGGGAGCTTCACTCGAATCTTTATCCTCACTTCTGGCCTTTTTAACCTTTTCCCTTTCCTCTTTACTGTCAACAGTTATCATCGCACTACCACTCATGCCAAATATTGTATAAAACTCTTTCTGTTTATCAGTATTCCAGCCTTCTTCGCTCAGATCCTTTTTCCTCTGTTTTAAGACCTTTTTAGTTGCCTCAAATGCTTCATCCATCATTTTTTTGAATTGATTAGTCACCCTGACTTCCTTGACGCACTGCTTCTTCTTTTCACTTGTGCCCTTTGTACTTTTTCTTTCACTACACATTTACGCCTCCCAAAATCATATCAATGTTCTGGCTCAGTAATCT
>NZ_JBAVHX010000036.1:0-40827 GCF_049686335.1 Buttiauxella sp.
CGGGGCGTTAGCTCAGTTGGTAGAGCAGTTGACTTTTAATCAATTGGTCGCAGGTTCGAATCCTGCACGCCCCACCAAATTCAGAAAAAAGCGCCTTTTGGCGCTTTTTTCGTTTCTGCAACACTGAACGTAAGTCGTGTAGGGTTCGAACCTGCTGCAGGTTCGAGTTGAGCGTAGCGAAACAGCATTGCCGCTTGCGGCGAAGACCCGAAGGGCGAGTCTCTTTAAGAGACGAGTCATCCTGCACGCCCCACCATATTCAGAAAAAAGCGCCTTTTGGCGCTTTTTTCGTTTCTGCAACACTGAGCGTATTTTACTATGCGCGATTCCTGAAAACCTCCCAGAAATGGCAGGTGCCCGCTTTAAACCTCAAGATTTATCCCGACCTGGCCGATATTTGTTCCAGGCATTCTTTCAAGGGAAAATCATGAGCAATACCATTAGCACCTCAACACCTTCCTTGCAGACCACTACTGCGTCATCAGCAAATTCTGCGGGCAATGACCTGTCTTCGCAAATCACTCGTATCACGCAGCAAATCACCAAACTCACGCAACAAGCTAAAGATATCTCCAATGGCAGCGGTAGCACTGAAGAAAAACAGAAGCAGCAAGAGCTGATTCAGGTGCAGATTGAGATGTTACAAGCGCAACTGGCACAGTTGCAGCAACAGCAAGCGGAAAAAGCCCTGCAAAAGCAACAACAGTCGCAATCGAAAGTCGAAGGTGTGAATAAACCGTCTGAATCTAACCAGATTGATATCTACATCTGATCATGATTAAAAAGTGGGTCGCCCAGGCGAGCAGCGGTTAACTGCTGCGCCTGCTGGCCTACTACCTGCCAGATAGCCTCTGCCGCACGTGAAAGTGAACGATTCTTGCGGCGCACCAACATTAATTGCCGATCTACGACGGGAACAAGCGGCCTGACAGCAAGCGAGCTGCCTTGTGGCAATGGCAATGCCAGTGCCGGGAGAACGCTAATGCCGATTCCCGCTTCAACCATCGGGAAGAGTGTCGCTGGGTGACCAATCTGCTGCACGATATTTGTCTCAATGCCCTGACGCATCAGCGCATCATCGATTAATGGGCGGCTGCCTGAGGCGTAATCCTGCAACACTAAATTCGCACCTTGTAATGCCTGCCATGAAACCTGAGCCTGCTTCGCAAATGGATGGTCATTACGGCAGAGCAATAAAAAAGGTTCAGACAATACCGCTTCGCACTCCAGATCGCTTGCCTGAGTGGGGTCGATAACGATGCCAAAATCGACTTCCCCCTGGCGAATACTTTGCAGCACCCACTGTTGTGGGCGGTCATGAAGCACAAAGCGGATAGCGGGATATTCCAGTGCCGCCGCCGCGATAGATTGTGGCATTAAATGAGCAGAGATTGTCTGGCTTGCCGCAACCCGCACCGTCCCGCTTAGCTGATGGCCCACGCTGCGTGTATCCAGCAAGGTACTGGTCAGTTCTTCAAGTAAGCGTTCGAGGCGCGCCGCCAGCTGTTGGCCCGCTTCCGTCAGCACCACTTCACGCGTGGTGCGATCCAGTAGCTTTACGCCAATTTCGCTTTCCAGCTCTTTCACACTGTGACTGACTGCAGACTGGCTTAAGCCAATTTGCTCCCCTGCCCGGCTAAAACTTCCGGCATGAGCCACAGCAATGAACACTTTTAACTGACGCAGAGAATAATTCATCGATTTAATTCATCAATTAATCTAATAAATCAATTTTATTTCTAAAAGTAGGGAAAGCACAATAGCCCTACATCAGTTTGAGGAATGAAGATGAAACTTTTTCGCGTGCTCGACCCCTTCACACTGACGCTAATTTTTGTCGTTTTGCTGGCGTCTTTCTTTCCCGCTCAGGGCAGTTTTGTTGGCTTCTTTGAGGGACTCACCACTGCGGCGATTGCCCTGCTGTTCTTTATGCATGGTGCCAAACTTTCTCGTGAAGCGATCATTGCCGGTAGCAGCCACTGGCGTTTGCATTTATGGGTGATGTGCAGCACTTTTGTTCTCTTCCCTGTACTGGGCGTTTTGTTTGCCTGGTGGGCACCAGTCAACGTCAGTCCTGAAATTTACACCGGCTTTTTGTATCTTTGCATCCTGCCTGCCACCGTGCAGTCTGCGATTGCCTTTACCTCTCTTGCCGGAGGGAATGTCGCCGCCGCCGTGTGCGCAGCTTCTGCATCAAGCCTGCTTGGGATTTTCCTCTCGCCGCTATTAGTGGGCATGGTGATGCATGTCCATGGCGCAAGCGGAAGCCTGCAGCAAGTTGGCAGTATCATGTTGCAGTTACTGGTGCCCTTTATCGCCGGGCATCTTTCTCGTCCATGGATTGGTGACTGGGTGGCTCGCCATAAAAAATGGATTGGTAAGACTGACCAGACATCTATTCTTTTGGTTATCTACTCGGCGTTTAGCGAGGCGGTAAGACATGGGATTTGGCACAAAGTCGGCTTAGGTTCACTGCTATTTATCGTGGTGGTGAGTCTGGTATTGCTGGCAATTGTCATCAGCCTCAATATCTTCGTTGCCAGACGTATGGGCTTTAGTAAGGCAGATGAAATTACTATTGTGTTCTGTGGGTCGAAAAAGAGCCTGGCGAATGGTATTCCGATGGCGAACATTCTGTTCCCGGTCGCAACCGTGGGGATGATGGTGCTACCACTGATGATCTTTCACCAGTTGCAGCTGATGATTTGCGCAGTGCTGGCAAGGCGTTATCAGCAAGAAACAAAAGTGGCAGCCAAAGCTGCCACCGACAATGCTTAATTAGTGTCTTTTAAGGGGCTTCACCAGCCCCTCCAACCCTTCAGTTTTAATCAGCAAAGTGAGTCTCATCAGCTCACCCAGATGGCCTTGTGGAAACTCATCTTTGCGAGCAAACCACAGCAGATACTCTTCCGGTACATCAATCAGCACGCGGCCTTTGTACTTGCCGAAGGGCATCACCGTATTGGCTATCTCAATAAGCTGTTCTTTATCCATATCATTCACCTAATAAGCGAATCATTTCGGCTTCATCTATCACATCTATGCCCAGTTCCTGAGCTTTAGCCAGTTTAGAACCGGCCGCCTCGCCCGCGATCACCAGATCCGTTTTCTTCGACACGCTACCGGCAACTTTTGCACCTAACGCCAGCAAACGCGCTTTCGCATCGTCACGAGACATAATGTTGAGCGAGCCGGTCAGTACCACCGTTTTACCGGCAAATGGGCTGTCGATCTCTTCGGCTTTGATGATAACCGGCGCTGGCCAGTGAACGCCCGTTTCTTCCGTTAACTGGCGGATAACTTCGCGGTTGCTCTCTTCGGCAAAGAAGTTAAAGGTGTGGGTCGCGACGACAATCCCGACATCAGGGACTTTTTGCAACTCCTCGATACTGGCAGCCGCCAGGGCATCCAGGGTGCCAAAATGCGCAGCTAAACCTGCGGCTGTCGCTTCGCCCACTTCGCGGATACCGAGTGCATATAAGAAACGAGCGAAGGTGGTTTCTTTCGCTTTTTCCAGTGCATCTACCACCTTTTGCGCGGATTTCGGCCCCATTCGATCAAGCCCAGTGAGTTTACCAGGCGTTAGCGTGAAGAGATCAGCAGGTGTGTGGACATACTCTTTCTCAACCAGTTGGTCGATAATTTTATCGCCCATCCCGTCCACATCCAGCGCACGACGAGAGACAAAGTGTTTGAGCGCTTCTTTGCGCTGAGCGCCGCAAATCAGGCCACCAGTACAACGCGTGACCGCTTCGCCTTCCACACGCTCAACGTCAGATCCACAAACCGGACAATGTGCCGGGAAGACAATCTCGGTGGTGTTGTCAGGACGTTCAGATTCCACCACGCCAACAACCTGCGGGATAACATCGCCTGCGCGACGAATCACCACGCGGTCGCCAATCCTTAAGCCCAGACGCTCAATTTCATCGGCATTGTGCAGCGTCGCATTACTGACCAGCACACCCGCAACCTGAACAGGCTCAAGGCGCGCAACAGGCGTAATCGCGCCAGTGCGTCCTACCTGGAATTCGACATCACGAACAAACGTCATCTGTTCCTGAGCCGGGAATTTAAACGCCACGGCCCAACGTGGTGCGCGTGCGACAAAGCCAAGTGTTTCTTGCAAAGCCAGCGAATCTACTTTGATCACGACACCGTCGATATCAAAACCTAATGTTGGGCGATCGGCCTCAACCTGGTGATAAAACGCCAGCACTTCTTCTGCGGTCTTGCACCGACGAACGCGGTCACTGACCGGCAATCCCCACTCTTTGAACTGCTGCAAACGTTCATAATGACTGGCAGGTAAATCACCGCCTTCAAGCAGGCCAACGCCATAACAGAAGAAAGTTAACGGACGTTTGGCGGTAATACGAGGATCGAGTTGACGTAACGATCCCGCCGCCGCGTTGCGCGGGTTAGCAAAAATTTTCCCACCAGTACGACGCGCTTCTTCATTAATTTTTTCAAAACCCGCCTGCGGCAGGAACACTTCACCGCGTACTTCGAAGCGGCGGGGAATATTCTCGCCACGCAATTTAAGCGGGATGGAGCGGATTGTACGCACGTTAGCCGTGATATTTTCGCCCGTTGTCCCGTCACCGCGGGTGGCGGCGCGTATCAGCACACCATCTTCATAGAGCAGGCTAACGGCCAGGCCATCGAGTTTCAGCTCGCAACAAAACGTAACGGCTTCAGTGCTTTTCAAACGGTCCTGAACACGTTTGTTAAACGCCAGATAGCTCGCTTCATCAAAGGCGTTATCCAGCGATAGCATCGGCACTTCGTGGCGAACCTGGGTAAATTCGCTGAGCGGTGCGGCACCCACGCGCTGCGTCGGGGAATCTGGGGTGATGAGGTCAGGATGCGCTTGTTCCAGAGAACGCAATTCCCCCATCAGGCGGTCGTATTCCGCATCCGGGAGTTCTGGGTTATCAAGCACATGATAAAGGTATTCATGATGGCGAAGCGTGGTTCGCAGTTGAGTAATTTTTTGTTCGATTGTATGCATAGCTATTACCATCAATATAAAAAACCCCCGCATGCGGGGGTTCAGGTATTAATATGTTCAGGACGAATTCTAGTGGCTAGCGTTAGCTTCTACCACTTCGCGGATGCGGTCCTGATACTCGCGCATTTTTTGCGGTGTCATCATGCGACGTTGGTCGTCCAGGACAACTCCACCTACTTCATCAGCAATATGCTGAGCTGACTGGAGCATCAGCTTAAAGTTCTGCGCTGGGTCGCCATAAGACGGCACCTGCATGAAGATTGTCACACCAGGTGTAGCAAAATTCGTCATGCTTTCAGGGTCAAACGAACCGGGTTTAACCATATTCGCGAGGCTAAACAGAACCGGGCCGCTACCATCAGGACTGAGGTGACGGTGGAAAATGTTCATTTCGCCAAAGATAAAACCCGCTTGCTGAATACTGTTTAACAGCACATCACCGTTGATCATGCTGCCTGCATGAGCCGAGACATTAAGAACAATCACCGTTTCTTTGCGACGTGCCGGTGGTTCTGGTGTCGGAGCCGGTTGTGCAACAACCGGTTCAGGGGCAGCCTCGACATGCTGAACAGGCTGCACAGTCGGCTGTTGAATCGGGGCTTGCGGGGCCACTGGCTGCGCAACAGGTTCTTGTACAGCCGGTTGATGTCCCACTGGCTGTGCATACTGTTGAGGTGCTGGCTGGTGATGTGTCGGAGCAACTGGCGCTTCCTGACGCGGCATGGCCGGTTCAGGTTGACGCACAGGCGAACTCTGACGTGGCTCAGCAGAAGCATAAGGTGGCTCATACTGATGTTGAGGCGCTTGTGGCTGACGAGGCATTTCTGGCTCGCGAGTCACTGTTTCTTGCGCAGGTGTCACCCGACGCACACGCACCTCACCTACTCCATCATCTTGCTCATCGTCAGCCTCGTCGTCATCCGACTCGTATTCGTCACGCTTAGACTTCATGCGCTTTAATGGACGATCACGAAAAACGGATGAACGCTCCTTACGACTCGTCCACAGACCGTGAACCAGTAAGGCTATTATGGCGATCGCGCCAACAATGATTAATATCAGACGCAAATCCTGCATCATTATATTCTCTGTTGTTCTAACACCTTGCCACCGCGGCAAACATTTACTCACTAAGAGTATTTGCCCATCTGCTCAAGTGCAAGTCCGCACACGGTTTTCTCAGCATAAAGATGGACTGAAATCGACTTTTTGCTGATTTTTCGACCATTTCCTAATAAGTTTTTCTCCTGACAGTCAGTTATGATGGATAGGCATGTCACCGCAATGACCAAAAAGGAGTTCGTTCAGATTATGGTTTCAACGTCAGGGACCGTGCCACGCAGTGGCGTTTATTATTTTTCGCAGGGCTGGAAGCTGGTCCGTGAGCCTGGAATCAAACGTTTCGTGCTCTTACCGCTGCTGGTCAATATTATCTTAATGGGTGGTGCATTCTGGTGGCTGTTTACCCGCCTGGATGTTTGGGTGCCGACCTTGTTGTCCTACGTGCCAGACTGGTTGCAGTGGTTAAGCTATTTGATTTGGCCGCTGGCGGTTATCTCTATCCTGTTGGTATTCGGCTATTTCTTCTCAACCCTCGCCAACTGGATTGCCGCCCCATTTAACGGATTGCTTGCTGAGCAGCTTGAAGCGCGTCTTACTGGAGCGACTCCGCCCGATACCGGCGTATTAGGCATCATGAAGGATGTTCCGCGCATCATGAAACGTGAATGGCAGAAGCTTTCCTGGTACTTGCCACGCGCGCTGATACTGCTGGTGCTCTATTTCATTCCGGGTATCGGCCAAACTGTTGCGCCGGTTTTATGGTTCTTATTTAGCGCGTGGATGCTGGCGATACAGTATTGCGACTATCCCTTTGATAACCATAAAGTGCCGTTCAAAGAGATGCGAATTTCGCTGCGTGAGAAGAAAGTCATTAACATGCAGTTTGGTTCAATGGTGAGTCTGTTTACTCTAATCCCCTTCCTGAACCTCGTCATCATGCCGGTGGCCGTTTGTGGTGCAACCGCGATGTGGGTGGATTGCTATCGCCCTAAACACGCCATGTGGAAGTAGTTTTCCAGGAGCGGTCTTTGCCGCTCCTTATTCTTTCTTATTCCTTCTTGCTTCTGCTTATTTCCCTTCTACATATAGATATGCGATTTCTTTACTTCCGCATAACTTCTAAGCAGGTATGCTGATGAGGTTTCCCAAATTTCATACAGTTAAGGACGGGCTATGAGCAAGATCTATGAAGACAACTCTCTGACAATCGGTCATACGCCGCTGGTTCGTCTGAACCGCATCGGTAATGGACGCATCCTGGCGAAGGTAGAGTCCCGCAACCCGAGCTTTAGCGTCAAATGCCGTATCGGAGCCAATATGATTTGGGATGCCGAGAAACGCGGTGTACTCAAGCCTGGCGTCGAGTTAGTTGAGCCAACCAGTGGTAACACTGGTATCGCACTGGCATACGTTGCGGCGGCGCGTGGTTACAAGCTGACGCTGACCATGCCTGAAACCATGAGTATCGAACGTCGTAAATTGCTGAAAGCACTGGGTGCTAACCTGGTGTTGACAGAAGGCGCGAAAGGCATGAAAGGTGCAATTCAGAAAGCTGAAGAAATCGTTGCCAGCAACCCTGAAAAATTCCTTCTGTTACAGCAATTCAGTAACCCAGCAAACCCAGAAATTCACGAAAAAACTACCGGCCCTGAAATCTGGGAAGATACCGACGGCGAAGTGGACGTATTCATTGCCGGTGTCGGCACTGGCGGTACGCTGACAGGCGTGAGCCGTTATATCAAAAACACCAAAGGCAAAACCGATCTCATCAGTGTTGCAGTCGAACCGACAGATTCTCCTGTTATCGCACAGGCTCTGGCGGGTGAAGAACTCAAACCAGGCCCACATAAAATTCAGGGCATCGGCGCCGGTTTCATTCCTGGCAACCTCGATTTGAAACTGATCGACAGAGTTATCGCTATCACAAACGAGGAAGCCATTTCTACCGCACGTCTTTTGATGGAAGAAGAAGGTATTCTTGCGGGTATTTCATCCGGTGCGGCGGTCGCTGCTGCGTTAAAACTTCAAGAAGATGAAGCATTTACCAATAAAAACATTGTGGTTATACTGCCATCCTCCGGGGAGCGCTACCTGAGTACTGCCCTGTTCGCGGATCTTTTCACTGAAAAAGAACTGCAACAGTGATGCCCGTCAGGTCAATTTGAGTAAAAAAGCACCCAAATGGGTGCTTTTTTGTGGCATCCGTCAAACTTTTGGCTTACCTGGCATTGCGTCCCACAGTCAGGTCTGGTATCTATCCAGCAAATTATTTTGATGCGCGAAATTAATCGTAATGTGAGATACGTCTGCTGAATCGATTTATCGATTTGGTGCAAAATCAGATTTAACGGCATAATGATTAATGACGAGCGAGCCGCGAAGCGCATGGCAAAAGTCAGAGCACATTTCGTGGTTCCCGAAAGCATCCTATGTCACGTAAAGTACAGTTAACGCTGACGCTAACTATACAGGCTAAAGTTTTGCCACCAGGCTAGACTTTAGTTCCACAACACTAAACCTATAAGTTGGGGAAATACAATGTTCCAGCAAGAAGTTACCATTACCGCTCCAAACGGTCTGCATACCCGCCCTGCTGCTCAGTTTGTTAAAGAAGCTAAAGGCTTCACTTCTGAGATCACTGTGACCTCCAACGGCAAAAGCGCAAGCGCAAAAAGCCTGTTCAAACTGCAAACTCTGGGCCTGACCCAAGGTACAGTAGTGACCATCTCCGCTGAAGGCGAAGATGATCAGAAAGCAGTTGAGCATCTGGTAAAACTGATGGCTGAACTCGAGTAAGTTCTGGGTTCTTCGTAAATATCAGTCACAAGTAAGGTAGGGTTATGATTTCAGGCATTTTAGCATCCCCGGGTATCGCTTTCGGCAAGGCACTTTTGCTGAAGGAAGATGAAATTGTCATCGACCGGAAGAAAATTTCTGCCGACAAAGTCGCGCAGGAAGTTGAACGTTTCTTAAGCGGACGCGCGAAAGCGTCAGCACAGTTAGAAACGATCAAAATTAAAGCTGGCGAGACCTTCGGTGAAGAAAAGGAAGCTATCTTCGAAGGGCACATTATGCTGCTGGAAGACGAAGAGCTTGAGCAGGAAATCATAGCCCTTATCACTGATAAATTAGTGACTGCTGACGCTGCAGCTCACGAAATTATCGAAGGCCAGGCTATCGCGCTGGAAGAATTGGACGATGAATACCTGAAAGAACGTGCGGCTGACGTACGTGACATCGGTAAACGTCTGCTGCGTAATATCCTTGGTCTGGCAATTATCGACCTTAGCGCTATTCAGGATGAAGTTATCCTGGTTGCTAAAGATTTGACTCCGTCAGAAACCGCACAGCTTAACCTGCAAAAGGTGCTGGGTTTCATCACCGATATTGGTGGCCGCACTTCCCACACCTCCATCATGGCGCGTTCTCTTGAACTGCCAGCGATCGTTGGTACCGGTAGCGTAACCAACCAGGTGAAGAACGGCGATTACCTGATCCTCGATGCTGTTAACAATAAAGTTTACGTTAACCCAACCAACGACGAGATCGAAGCCCTGCGTGCTGTACAGCAACAGGTTGCTTCTGAGAAAGCTGAACTGGCAAAACTGAAAGATCTGCCAGCAATCACTCTCGATGGTCATCAGGTAGAAGTATGCGCAAACATCGGTACTGTTCGTGATATCGACGGTGCAGAGCGCAATGGTGCAGAAGGTGTAGGTCTGTATCGTACAGAATTCCTGTTCATGGACCGCGATTCACTGCCAACTGAAGATGAGCAGTTCGCGGCGTACAAAGCTGTTGCTGAAGCCTGTGGCTCGCAAGCAGTTATCGTACGTACCATGGATATCGGTGGCGACAAAGAGCTGCCGTACATGAACTTCCCGAAAGAAGAGAACCCGTTCCTGGGCTGGCGTGCGATTCGTATCGCAATGGATCGTAAAGAGATCCTGCACGCACAAGTACGCGCTATCCTGCGTGCTTCCTCTTTCGGTAAATTACGTATCATGTTCCCAATGATTATCTCTGTTGAAGAAGTGCGTGCACTGAAAGCTGAGATTGAAATCATGAAGGCGCAGTTGCGTGAAGAAGGCAAAGCGTTTGATGAAACTATCGAAATCGGCGTAATGGTTGAGACCCCGGCTGCAGCAACAATTGCTCGCCATCTGGCCAAAGAAGTCGACTTCTTTAGTATCGGTACCAATGATCTGACGCAGTACACCCTGGCAGTTGACCGTGGTAATGATATGATTTCACATCTTTACCAGCCAATGTCACCATCCGTACTGACTCTGATTAAGCAAGTTATTGATGCTTCTCATGCAGAAGGTAAATGGACCGGTATGTGTGGTGAGCTTGCAGGCGACGAACGTGCTACACTTCTGTTGCTGGGTATGGGTCTGGACGAATTTAGTATGAGTGCCATTTCTATCCCGCGCATTAAGAAGATTATTCGTAACACGAACTTCGAAGATGCGAAGGTGTTAGCAGAGCAAGCTCTTGCTCAACCGACAACGGACGAGTTAATGACGCTGGTTAACAAGTTCATTGAAGAAAAAACAATCTGCTAATCCACCGGATGCGGCCCAATTTACTGCTTAGGAGAAGATCATGGGTTTGTTTGATAAACTGAAATCTCTGGTTTCTGATGATAAAAAAGACACCGGTACCATTGAGATTGTTGCCCCACTTTCTGGCGAAATCGTCAATATTGAAGATGTTCCAGATGTGGTGTTCGCCGAGAAGATCGTTGGTGATGGCATTGCAATTAAACCGACTGGCAACAAAATGGTTGCTCCGGTTGACGGCACCATCGGCAAAATCTTCGAAACTAACCATGCTTTCTCTATCGAATCCGATAGCGGCATTGAGCTGTTCGTTCACTTCGGTATCGACACTGTTGAACTGAAAGGCGAAGGCTTCAAACGCATCGCTGAAGAAGGCCAGCGTGTTAAGAAAGGCGATGTAGTTATCGAGTTCGATTTGGCCCTGCTGGAAGAGAAAGCGAAGTCTACCCTGACTCCGGTTGTTATCTCCAACATGGACGAAATCAAAGAGCTGATCAAACTAACTGGTAGCGTGACTGTGGGCGAGACCCCAGTAATCCGCATCAAGAAGTAAGATTCTAGCGGCAGGTCATCTCCCTGCAATGAATAAGAAAACCGGAAATAGCCATTTCCGGTTTTTTTTCGCCTGTGTCTGGCATTCCGTTTTATGCGCGCAGATATTCGACCTTATATTCTCCTGATCCTATCTCTGCATACCCGGCATCTTCTTGCCGCTTAAAGGTCATATCCTCAGCTAACAGCAGTTCTCCGATGCCTGAAATTTTAATGGTTGCATGCGAGTTATGCGGAACCTTAACCTTCAACGTCACGATGTCCCCCGCACTACTCTCTTTCACTTGCCAGTTCACCTTAATTTCACCGTAAACTGAGTCATAAGCCGCATCCACCCAGGAAACGTTGCCTCCAATCGTCGGCGCGATAATCACGTGCTTAAAGCCCGCTTCGGCGGCGTCAGTCTCAATCCCTGCTACTGACCGATATAACCACTCCCCCACCGCACCATACGCGTAATGGTTAAACGAGTTCATGTCCGCGCTCCACATCGAGCCATCAGGCTTCATGCCATCCCAGTGCTCCCAAATGGTCGTTGCACCGGCTTTTACCTGATATAGCCAGGAAGGGAAATCCTCTTTGAGCAACAGTTCCCACGCCTCTTTTTCCCGCCCATTCTGGCTTAACGCATGGCAAAAATAAGGGGTACCCACAAAACCGGTCACCAGATGACCATCATGCTCACGCAGGAGTTCAACCAGCGTATTCACGGTGCGTTCGCGGAACGGTTCTGGCACCAGGTTAAAATAGAGAGCCAGAATATGCGCGGTCTGTGTTCTTGCTGCAAGCCTGCCTGACGGAGTGAAAAACTCATCCTGGAAACGCTGGACGATTTGCTGATGCAAGGCACTGTAGCGCTCAAAATCCTCAGTACGATTGAGTGCTTTGGCAGCCTGGCTGAACAACTGCGTGGAGTAAGCAAAATAAGCCGTGCAGACAAGATCCGTTGGTGTCGCACCAAAATAGCTTCCTTCTTTAGCATCCAGCGCAACCCAGTCACCAAACTGCAATTTATAGCGCCAGAGCAGGTTCTCTGAATGCGTGAGCATAAAGTCCACCCAGCCCTTCATACTCTGATACTGGTTCTCCAGAACACGGGTGTCGCCATACATCAGGTACATCGTCCACGGATTGATAACGGCGGCATCCGCCCACGCAGCCGCAGAGTGCGTTCCGCCCTCGGCAAGGTTAATATCGTTCGCGCAATGCCCGGTGAGGATATCAGGCACAACATGCGGCACTCCGCCTTCTGGTGTCTGGTCGTGTTGCAGATCCCTGAGCCATTTCGCAAAGAAATTACGCGTGTGCATCAGGTAACTGGCCGTGCGGCAAAAGATCTGCGCATCCCCTGTCCAGCCCAGCCTTTCATCACGCTGCGGGCAGTCGGTCGGGACATCAATGAAATTGCCTTTCAGCCCCCACAAAATGTTGTGGTGGAGCTGGTTTAAATCCTCATTCGAACAATTGAAATGCCCGGTTTGAGCCATATCCGAATGGAGCACCACGGCTTTGAAATTCTCAGGTCTTACATCTCCTGGGTAGCTTTCAACTTTAACGTAGCGAAAACCCTGGTAGGTAAAGCGAGGGTGATAAACCTCCGTCGCACCGCCTTTTAAAACGTACTCCACGCGCTGTTTCGCTGAACGAAGATTCTCCAGATAGACATTGCCCTGGGCGTCCAGCGTCTCAAAATGTCGCAGGATAACTTTGTCACCCTGCTTGCCATTAACTTTGCATTCAACCCAACCACTGAGATTTTGTCCAAAGTCGATAACCGTATCGCCCTGCGGCGTGGTGATGATCGAGGCGGGCTCCAGCTCGGCGATTTTTTTGACTTTGCAGGCACCCTGAGCGGTGAGTACTTTTTTATCAAAAGAAACAAGGCTGACGGGCCGCCATAGAGCGTTATCAAAGCCAATATTGTTCCACCCCTCATGCTCAAGGCTCGCATCAAAGATTTCACCGTCATAAATCTCTGAGAACAGAATCGGTGAATCTTCGCCACACCAGGAATTATCGCTTACCACAACCTGCCGGGTTCCATCCTTATAATGAATCACCAGTTGGCAGATGAGTGCGGTTTGCTCACCATAATAATTGCGGTCACGGGTAAACCCCATATCGCCTTTATACCAGCCAGCCCCCAGTTCAGCGCCAATAACGTTATCGCCCGGCTTGAGTTGCTCACTTAAATCGTAGGTTTGATAAAGCAAATGGTTATGGTAGCTCGTCCAGCCGGGAGTCAGTTCATCATTACCAACTTTACTTCCATTAAGATAAAAACGATAAAGTCCTAAAGCCGATACATGCAAATAAGCGGATGCAATCGCACTGCCTTTGTTGAGTGAAAAGGCTTTTCTTAATAGTGTGACTTTTGAATTATCTTTGTCAGAATGAGTTTCCGCAGAAATAAAATCACCTGACCAGGGTGTATCCAGAAGCCCGGTAATAAATTCCGCAGCTGAACTCCACAGGCTTTCCTCGCCATGGTTATCTTTAATTTTTACTCTTACAAAATAACGTGTTGAGGGATCCAGTAAAACATTATTAATATTAACATTGACTGAGGTGTCGCTGATTATCTCTCCGCTATCAAATAAAATAGCGTCGAAATATTGATCATGACTTATCTGCAACTGATAACAAACTTGCTTCACATTTCTTCGGTTACTTTCTATCTCCCAACCGATGACGGGAAATTCATCAACACCCGATAAAGCCAACTCATAATCAAGCGTGACCTTTTTAATTGACAGCATAATGACAGACTCCTTGATAACTCATAATTTGGCAGACCCAATATTTATTTCGTCTGAATCGCTTCGGTAGGTAATGCAGAGACACTAATATTTTTTTCCACAACCATTTCGCCTTCGCTGGAAAATTCATTTCTTTGTTGGCGATGGAAACACAGCCATCCAATAAACATACCGATGGCAACAGTTGCAGAAAGAATGATATAAAGCGCCACTGGCCCGGCATCGAGTAAAACAGGTGTCACAAAGGCTAATAACGCACACGATAAACGCGCCACGCCCACAATCGCCCCCTGAGCTGTTGAACGGAGCATGGTCGGGAATGATTCCTGTGACCATACTTTCATAATACCTTCAAAGGCCATTCCACTGCCGGTAGCCGTGAATAAAAGGAAGCAGAACCACGATAACGGTGAGAAATTAAGTAATACCGGCATGAAAAATCCGCCAGCAAAAAAGAATGCACCAATGCTAAAAACAAGCATTCTTTTTGAGGTATCCACCATCTTCATAAATAACAAACCGGACAATACTCCTACAGGCATTAACAACAAATTCCACAACGAGTTTTTTTCAACCGTAATGCCGACGACATTCACGGCGACATAAGTCCCGAATTGCCCGCCCGTATTTGCCGCAAGATTCACTAACGTATAAAAAGAACATAACGCGACAAATGGCCATAAATATTTTCCATGCAGTAAATCTTTAAACGATGACTTTTGCGCGCGGATCGTTGCCGTGCCCAGGCGTTTCTCATCACGAGCAAGCAGCCACATTGGTGATTCAGGAATCGTCCAACGTAGCAACAGCAACACGGCGGCGACAATGCCCACATGAAGATACATAATTTGTGCACCCAGTTGCCCCCAGCCCCCAACGACGGCTGAAATCCCCATGGTGGTGCTTATCCCTACGAGCCACAGCAGATTAGATAATCCTATAATCTTGCCACGGTTTTTATCATTGGCCGCTTCTGCAATGGTCGCCAACGAAACGGGTAAATCAGCCCCTGTCGCCAGACCAACAAACATCGTCCCGGCAAGGAGCACAACAAAGACTTTGCCAAATGCCAGCATCAGCGAACCAAAAAAAATCATTGCCATCGTGGTAATAAATACACTTCGTCTACCGAGACGGTCGCCCAGCCGCCCTCCTAAAAACGCACCAATAGCAATGCAAAGGGTTAATACGCCGGAAAGCACACCAATATCAGCCGACGTGATGCCAATCGCTTTCTGATAAATAACTAACGCTGTGCCATTGGAAACAATGGCGGCCGAGTCGATATAAGATGCCATTCCCGAAACAGCCCCCACATACCAGGGGTTAACAAATTTTGTTTTATCCATAACATTGACTCCATTAAATTATTACTTACGTCATGTATTACTTATTCCCACAAAAAAAATGAATGTGTAAAATACAGCTATGATTCTACAATTGAAAAACTTAATTGCCTTTCCTGTGAGGGAGTGCGGGAAAATCTCTTTTTATACACATCGGTAAAACGTGAGGCATTTATAAATCCGCAAAATAATGCCACATCTTTAATTGGCCGATCGGTAGTGCGTAACATCTCCTGAGCTTTTAACAGACAACAAATTTGTTGGAATTTTTCAGGTGTGGTGCCGGTCATTTCTTTAAAGAAACGAAACATGGTGCGTTTACCCATGCCACAGTCTTCACACAGGCTGTCCCAATTGATATTTCGCAAATAGTTTTGCCGAACAAAATTCAGCATCTTTTGCCCACTGCTTTCACTATTGCGATTTCTTTCTTTTCGGTGTGCAATGCAGCGGCACAGCAAAGAGACGATTTCTAGAATGGCAGCTTCTGTGGCAGAAAAGTAAACCGTATCAAAATGATCATCACGTCTGGCTGTTACCCCTTCGGTTAACCCGACGATTTTCCCCAGCTCGCTTTCGTTTAAAGAGAACAGTTCTCTGGTCGATGGTCGTGTCGTTTCTCGTACAACATCGAGCAATACATCAATATTATGTATAAAGCTAAAGTGCCGATCTTTATGAAATAAGAGGTTAATCAGGGAAAGATTATTGGTCGATTCATAATAGTGAGTGTCATTCGCTGATACAAAAAAGAAGTCGCCCGCATATACCAACTCCACCTGATCATTAATAATATGGAAGCCACTACCGCTACGCACTATAACCAGTTCATCGAAATCATGACCATGTAAATCCGCCATTTCCTGATTATTCAACATAAATAAACAGAAGGCATGTGCCTCTGAAAGAAAAAAATCTTTTGGCTGCTTAATTTCCATCTATTCACCTGCTAATTATTTATTACATCATGGTGATAGAGATATTAGAGCGGAATATTAATGACAAGTCATTACGCAAAAATGGCACTGCTGCGTAAGTCACCGTGACGTTACTATCATTTTTGCTGAATAATTAAGATGAGGGGGAGGGATGACGAGGAAAAGGTTTTGTAGGGTGTTACTTATCACCCTACATTATTAACATTTAGAAATTAAATTCCCGAACCTTGCGAATAACTCTCTTCGCCAAAGACGCCGGTGGATAAATAACGGTCACCGCGGTCGCAAATAATCGCCACAACCAACGAACCCGGGTTTGCCTGCGCGACACGTAACGCACCGGCCACTGCTCCGCCAGAACTGACGCCGCAAAAAATCCCCTCTTCGCGCGCCAGCCGACGCATCGTTCTCTCGGCTTCGACCTGTGACATATCGATAACTTCATCAACCAGGTTCGGATTGAAAATCTTCGGCAGCCACTCTTCTGGCCAGCGGCGGATCCCCGGAATGCTGCTGCCGTCTTCGGGTTGTAGACCGACAATGGTGACTGGCTTTTCTTGTTCACGCATAAACTGGCTGACACCCGTTACTGTTCCGGTGGTGCCCATACTTGATACGAAGTGCGTGATACGGCCTTGCGTCTGTTGCCAGATTTCTGGCCCGGTCGTGCTGTAGTGCGCATACGGGTTATCAGGATTATTAAACTGATCGAGAACTTTCCCTTCGCCGCGCTCGTCCATCAAACGCGCCATCTCACGAGCGCCTTCCATACCCTGCTCTTTGGTCACCAGAATCAGTTCAGCGCCATAAGCCTGCATCGCCGCTTTGCGTTCCATGCTCATGTTGTCTGGCATTAGCAACTTCATGCGGTAGCCTTTCAGAGCGGCAATCATCGCCAGCGCAATGCCGGTATTCCCACTGGTCGCCTCGATGAGCGTATCGCCTGGCGAGATTTCACCACGCGCTTGCGCCCGCACAATCATGGAGAGCGCGGCGCGATCTTTGACGGAGCCTGCGGGATTATTCCCTTCAAGCTTGACCCAAATTTCACTGCCGTTATCAAGCCCAGTGCGCTGTAATTTAACCAGAGGCGTATTGCCAATCGTGCTTTCTAAGGTGATCACTTGCCTGCCCACATACTTGCCTGAAAATAAGAAAAGCGGCCACGTGGGCCGCCTTTGCGTGTCGTGTTGTTCGGTAAACTTATCAGGCAGTCTGCGCCAGGTCTACACCCTGGATTCGATTCTTGCCTTCATACAGGCGCGCATGTTGCAGGCCGACAAACAAACGCTCGCCACGCACAGGAACATGGTCTTCGCGCAGCACAACCGTTAAAGGTTCGTCATACCAGCCCAGCGGCTGAACAACTAATTGCATGTAGTGGCCACGCGGGCTGATTTCCAGCACCTGCACCGGCAGTGGCGAATCCAGATTGGTACGGCGGCTGACATCCACTTCCCACGGACGCAGGAATAAATCGACCGCGCCCTGATGTGCAGGTGTAAAGCCCAGCGGCCAGCGGTGCGCTCCAACGTGGAACTGGCTGCCGCGTACCGTCCCTTTCATGCGATTAACTTCGCCGAGGAACTCCAGCACGAAGCGAGTCGCAGGCTCACGCCAGACCGCTTCAGGCGTATCAACCTGTTCGATATTCCCCTGGCTCATCACCACCACGCGGTCGGCGACTTCCATCGCTTCTTCCTGATCGTGCGTGACAAACACGCTGGTGAATTTCAGCTCTTCGTGTAACTGGCGCAACCAACGACGCAGCTCTTTACGGACTTGAGCATCCAGCGCACCGAACGGCTCATCAAGCAGCAGGATTTGTGGTTCAACCGCCAAAGCCCGCGCCAGCGCTACACGCTGCTTTTGTCCACCAGACAATTGTGCCGGGTAACGGTCAGCCAGATGTGACAGTTGCACCATCTCCAGCAAACGGGTGACTTTCTGTTTAATAACCGCAGACGACGGGCGTTCGCGGCGTGGCAAGACCGTCAGACCAAAGGCGATGTTATCGAACACCGTCATATGGCGGAACAGCGCGTAATGCTGGAATACAAAACCGACTTTACGCTCACGGGCGTGAATGCGGCTGACATCGGTACCGTGGAAGCTAATGCGCCCACTGTTTTGATGCTCAAGGCCAGCAATAATGCGCAGCAGCGTTGTTTTACCTGAGCCGGATGGCCCTAACAGCGCGACCATTTGACCAGAAGGGATATCCAGAGAGATATCGTTCAGCACCTGGGTGCGACCAAAAGATTTCTTAATATTGGTAATATCAATGCTCATGATTTCCCTCCTGTTGCAGACGTTTTTCCTGACTATTCAGGCGCCATTGCAACGCACTCTTTAAGAACAACGTAACGATTGCCATCAGGGTCAGTAACGCGGCGGCAGTAAACGAGCCGACGGTGTTGTAATCCTGCTGGAGCAATTCAATTTGTAGCGGCAGCGAGAAAGTCTCACCACGGATAGAACCGGACACCACGGACACCGCACCAAACTCGCCAATGGCACGGGCGTTGGTTAACACCACGCCATAAAGCAGCGCCCAGCGGATATTCGGTAACGTGACACGTCGGAACATCTGCCAGCCCGAAGCCCCGAGCAAAATCGCCGCTTCGTCTTCCTGGCTGCCCTGACTTAACATCACCGGCACCAGCTCACGAACCACGAATGGGCAGGTGACAAAAATCGTCACCAGAACCATGCCCGGCCAGGCGAACATAATCTGGATGTTATGCGCGTCCATAAAGCCCGCCAGCGGGCCGTTAGAACCGTAGAACAGCAGGTAAACTAAACCCGCTACTACCGGTGAAACGGCAAATGGGATGTCCAGCAGCGTCAACAGCAACTGGCGGCCTGGGAAATCAAAGCGCGTCACAAGCCAGGCGAGCAGAATACCGAACACCAGGTTTACCGGTACGGTAATCAGGGCAATCATCACCGTAAGCCAGATAGCGTGCAGCATATCCGGGTCGACAATATTGTTTAGCGCAGGCATCAACCCTTTTGAGAAGGCCTGGGCAAAGATAGAGGCTACCGGCACCACCAGCAGCAAGAACGAAATCAATACTCCAAGGCCAATGAGTACCCATTTACCCCAGTTAAAACCGGTGCGGCGATAGCTTTTCAATTCAGTTACGTCCGTCATCAGTGACCTACCACGCGCCGACCAAAGCGACTTTGCAACGTGTTAATGGAGAACAGCAACAGCAGTGACGCCGCGAGAATAACCGAGGCAATGGCGCTGGCTGCCGGGTAATCAAACTCCTGCAAACGCACGAAAATCATCAGCGACGTCACTTCGGTTTTCCAGGCGATGTTACCGGCGATAAAAATCACCGCGCCGAATTCGCCCAGACTACGCGTAAACGACAGCGCCACACCCGCCATCAAAGCGGGAGACAGCTCGGGTAAAATCACGCGACGGAAACTCTGCCAGCGCGTTGCGCCCAGGGTTTCAGCCGCTTCTTCGTATTCTGGCCCTAACTCTTCCAGCACCGGCTGAATGGTTCGCACCACAAACGGGATGCTGGTGAATGCCATCGCCACGGCAATCCCCAACCAGGTGTAAGTCACCTTGATACCAAACTGCGCCAGCCATTCGCCGTACCAACCGTTGACCGAAAACAGCCCGGCAAGCGTTAAACCCGCCACCGCCGTCGGTAAGGCAAACGGTAAATCCATTAAAGCATCAAGCAGGCTACGCCCCGGGAACTGATAGCGGGTCAGGATCCACGCCATCAACATGCCAAAGAAGCCGTTGAAAACAGAGGCAACACCCGCAGACAACAGCGTCACTTTATAGGCGGCGACCACCTGTGGATTGGTGATCACCTCCCAATATTGCGCCAGCGTCATCTCGGAAAGCTGCATAACCAGCGCGCTGAGTGGCAGCAGCAAAATCAGGCAAACGAACAGCAAACTGGTGCCAAGGCTTAACGTGAAGCCTGGCAACACCCGCTTTGTGGCAACAGCAAACATCACTCACGCCCCTTGCCGAGCAAGGTGTCAAACTCACCACCGCTCGCGAAATGGGTTTTCATCACTTCTGGCCAGCCACCAAATTCATCTTCCACGCGGAACAATTCAGTCTGCGGGAATTTATCCTTCAGCTTCGCCATCACTTCCGGGTTATTCACGCGATAGTAATAGTCAGTGATGATGGTTTGCGCAGCCGGGCTGTACAGGAAGTTGAGATACTCTTTCGCCGCTTTCTCAGTGCCGTTGGCTTTGACGTTTTTATCCACCCACGCCACCGGGAACTCAGCCAGAATGTTGACCTTTGGAACAATCACTTCGTAACCGTCTTTTTCGTACTGTTTGCGGATGTTGTTCACTTCAGACTCAAAGCTAATCAGCACGTCGCCGAGGTTACGCTCAACAAATGTCGTCGTAGCGCCACGGCCACCGGTATCGAAAACTTCAACGTTTTTCAGGAACTGGGTCATGAACTGCTCGGTTTTGGCTTTATCGCCACCGTCAGCTTTGTTCGCCGCTCCCCATGCGCCTAAATAGGTGTAACGCGCGTTACCTGAGGTTTTTGGATTTGGGAATATCAGTTTCACGTCCGGACGAACCAAATCACTCCAGTCGTGGATGTTTTTCGGGTTACCTTTGCGCACCAGGAAGGCCATGGTGGAATAGAACGGCGAACTGTTATTCGGTAAACGGGTCTGCCAGTCGGCTGGGATCAGGTTGCCTTTGTCATGCAGGATCTGCACATCGGAAACCTGGTTATAAGTTACAACGTCAGCTTTTAAACCCTGCAAAATCGCCAGAGCTTGTTTTGATGACCCGGCATGAGATTGTTTTATCTCCAGCTTGTCACCGTTATTTTCCGCAGCCCACTGTTTCTGGAAGGCAGGATTCAGGGCAGCAAACAGCTCGCGAGACACATCATAAGAGCTGTTCAGCAGTTCTGTCGCGTGAGCTGAACCTGCCAGCAACGCAGAAACAACCAGCGCACTCCAGACTTTTTTGACTGACGTATTGACCATTAGGCACCCTTATAAATGTGATAACCGCCGAACTTTATGGTTACCAGTGTATTTATAACGAGTGTCAAAGCTGTAACGGTTTTATATATCGTTTGGTGATTTGCAATAAGAAAGGGATCTATACCCGTCATACTTCAAGTTGCACATGCGTTGACTGCATCCGTTCGCCCCAGTCACATAGTAATCTATGCTCCCGGGGACTTACGGACTTGTCGCCTTTGGGCAACTCGAATTATTTAGGGTATCGGTTTGATATATGAAGGGTTTAATGCCTTTGTAGGGTGGATAAGCGCCAGCGTCATCCACCATTTAATTCTACAGGTTCAATAGTTTGTCTAAAGACGGCGCGAAGTAATAACCACCGGTCACTGGCTTCGTGAAACGCAACATGCCGTCACGCTTACCGTCGGTTTCACCAAACATGCTCAACAACTGCTGTTCGATGTTATGCAAACGCGCGCAATAGGCGATGAAGTACAAACCGTGCGGGCCGCTTGCAGTGCCATATGGCAAGCTTTGGCGCAGGATTTTCAGCCCTTTACCGTTCTCTTTCAGATCAACACGGCTCAGGTGCGAGGTCTCCGGGCGTTCGTCGCCATCAATCTCTTCATTGGCCTCTTTGGTACGGCCCATGATCATTTCCTGATCGCTCACGCTCATGCGATTAAGCTGCTTCAGGTTGTGCTCCCAACGCTGTACAAAAACGTAGCTGCCACCCGCATCGACACCGTCGTTGATAACGGCAACTTCACGACGCGTTGCTTCGCCTTGCGGGTTTTCCGTGCCATCCACAAAACCGC
The DNA here is from genome assembly GCF_049686335.1 of Buttiauxella sp. NCBI lineage: Bacteria > Pseudomonadati > Pseudomonadota > Gammaproteobacteria > Enterobacterales > Enterobacteriaceae > Buttiauxella > Buttiauxella sp. The sequence goes on from NZ_JBAVHX010000036.1 coordinate 22,043, forward strand.
TAAGGTCACGTTCTTCAACCCAGCGGAAACCGTGGATCTCTTCTTCAATTTTCAGCGTATCGCCGAATGCAGCGAGTGCAGCTTGTGCCACAGAGAAATTCACATCATGACGTAGGGAAAGAATGTGGATCATCACATCATGCTGAGTCGCCGGTGCCAGGCCTTTGCCTAATGGCGCAAAGTTTTTTAGCTCTGTCGCACCGACGCCACCGCTTAAATCGCGCCATAAGTCATGACCAAACGCCACGACTGCGCCTAAATGCGCATCAGGGAATTTTTCCTGTAACGTGGTTAGCGATTGATTAAAGGTTTTGCAGCCCTGACGAAGTGCATCGAAATCGCCCTGAAAACTCGCTTCCAGCCAGACGGCAGCGCGGCAATGTTCCGGCAAAATGCCAGATTGAACACCAGACATGAATCCTCCTAAAAAAAACACGCCACTATGCGTGGCGTTTATTCCCTTATGATACCCAAATACGATTGCGCCTTCTTGAGAAGACGCAAACCTGGGACGAATTTTTATCGACGCCAGATAATTTTGCTGATCTTCCAGTTTTTGAGGGTATCGTCAGATGGCATCAACTCCGGCGTGCCATGCCATTCGCCGCTAAACAGATAGCTAATATGCTGGCTGTTGGGTGCCTTGCACTCCACGCTGTCGCTGTCATCACCCGAGGCTTTGACGCACGAACCAAACGCTTTGTCATACAGGCTGCTAAACGTCGTACCAATCTTAACGCCGCTGTCAGTTTTAATATCGCTGTCCAGCACATCAACACGGCTGACCGTGCCTTTCTCGCCGTTAACGACAACCTTCACCGTTTTGTCCGTCATGGCTTCGTAGAAGCGCACAATCTCGCCGTTATCGGTTTTCATACCGCTACGCAGACGATAGTTATCGTTCAACCCACTGCTGACGGCTTTCTCATCCATTGGCGTGCTGGCAGTTAACTCACCCACACCCTGCTCGCTTACTTCAAGCGACGAACCGAACCAGCTCAATGGATTTGCCGCGGACCAGTTGACCGAGGCGAAGGTCGAACAGCCGCTTAGAACCAGTGGCAAACCTATTAACATCAGGCGCAGTGTTTTCATCAGTAATTCCTTATTAAGCATGGGTACGCGCTTTGGAGTGCAAACTTTCCCAAAAGTGCCAGGTTACTCACCACTAATGGTGAAGTAATCGCGTAAACGGCGGCTGCGACACAGCCACCACAAGGCAAAGACATCGGCTATCAGCAGCGATAATGTCACGCCGGTCAACTCTTCACCCTGCCATAACAACAACAGTTGCCAGACCAACACCACGCCTTGCGCGGCCACCAGCACCCAGCGCCACATTCCCCATAACCGGGGATGTAAATGGCGACGGCCACTCATCATAAAGGCCAGTGCGGCGGGAATGCCGGGCAGTAATCCAAACCAAAAAGTATCACGGTCCGGATAGAACGCGCCGAGAATGGCATCTCCCTGCTGGCGAGACGCCGCCGCAAGCACCAATACAAACCAGGTTCGTGCCTGCAGCAGGAGGATGCACCAGAACAAAATGGGAGTTTTCAGATTACCGTGGGTATCGTAATCCGACGGTGGATACAGAAATGACATTAATATTCTTGATCTTCAATCAGGCGCTTGCCGAGTAGCACCACATCTTGCTGCTCGTATTCAAGGCGTTCGTACATGCCAATCACCAGGTCGTTTTCTTCACGCACCATGATATGAATTTTTGGGCACCCGCGTGCGATAAGCTTTTTTTCCAGTCGGCTAAGCAAGGCATTAGCGATACCGCGCCCCCGATATTCCGGGTGAACGCCGAGGTAATAAGCTGACCCGCGATGCCCGTCGTAACCGCCCATCAGTGAACCAACCACTGCGCCGCCCACTTCAGCGACTAAGAACAGATCCGCGTCATGATTGAGCTTACGTTCAATATCCATTTCAGGATCGTTCCACGGACGCAGTAAGTCGCAACGTTCCCAAAGCGTAATGACTTCTTCAAAATCATCCTGGCGAAAAACACGTATTTCCATGGTATTAGCCACCTGAAAGTGTAAAAACAGTAATTATGAAGGTAAGCGACCAATTCGCCAATAACCAGCTAAAAAATGGCATACTAGCCACTCATTCATTTTTGGTAATGAAAATCCCAAAAATGCTTGTCGTTTACCCTTTGCCGATACGCTATAAATGCTTATCTGCAATTTTAAAGATAAAAATATTAGCCGCATGAGCAAAATTAAATCACTGACGCATTTGACTACCCGCCGCCAGTTACTGCTTACTGGATTGGCTGCCTTAACGTTAACGGGTGTAAATAAGGCTTTGGCAAGCCCAGAGTCTAAACCTCTCAAAACCACCACTAACCACAGCAAACCGACCAAAAAATCAGGTGCTCGTCGGGTGGTGATGCTCGATCCAGGCCACGGCGGTATTGATACCGGTGCGATTGGTCATAATGGTTCCAAAGAGAAACACGTTGTATTGGCCATCGCCAAGAATGTGCGCAACATATTAAAAAGCAAAGGAATAGAGGCCAAACTCACACGTACCAGTGACGAGTTTATCCCACTGTACGATCGCGTAGAAATCGCCCATAAACATGGTGCGGATTTGTTTATGTCGATTCATGCCGATGGCTTTACCAGCCCTACGGCTGCCGGTGCGTCGGTGTTTGCCCTTTCCAATCGCGGTGCCAGTAGTGCGATGGCGAAATATCTTTCTGATAAAGAAAACGCCGCCGATGACGTTGCTGGCAGTAAGGTGAAGCACAAAGATCAGTATCTCCAACAGGTTCTGTTCGATCTGGTGCAAACCGATACCATCAAAAATAGCCTGACGCTCGGGTCGCATATCCTCAAGCAGATTAAACCGGTGCATAAACTTCACAGCCGCAGCACCGAACAAGCCGCGTTTGTGGTGCTGAAATCGCCGTCAATTCCTTCGGTATTAGTCGAGACGTCGTTTATTACTAACCCCGGCGAAGAGAAGCTGCTCGGCACTGCCGCGTTTCGTCAGAAAATTGCTAATGCTATTGCCTCTGGCATCATTAGCTACTTCAATTGGTTTGATAACCAGAAAGCTCACAGTAAAAAACGTTGATGCCTATGAACACGCCTGATATTCACGCCGTAAAACAATTCCTGCTGCAGTTGCAGGACACCATCTGTCAGCAGCTGAGTGCCGTCGACGGTGCCTTATTTGAAGAAGACAGCTGGCAGCGAGAAGGCGGCGGTGGTGGCCGCAGCCGGGTGTTACGCGGCGGCGCTATTTTCGAACAAGCGGGCGTGAACTTCTCTCATGTGCATGGCGATGCCATGCCCGCCTCCGCGACAGCACATCGTCCGGAACTGGCCGGGCGTAGTTTTGAAGCAATGGGCGTGTCGTTAGTGGTGCATCCACTGAATCCTTACGTGCCCACCAGCCACGCCAACGTGCGCTTTTTTATAGCTGAAAAGCCGGGTTGTGACCCTGTGTGGTGGTTCGGCGGAGGTTTTGACCTGACGCCGTTTTACGGGTTTGAAGAGGATGCGATTCACTGGCATAAAACGGCGCGTGAGTTGTGTCAGCCATTTGGTGAAGACGTTTTCCCGCGTTACAAAAAGTGGTGTGACGATTACTTCTTTATTAAGCATCGCAATGAACAGCGTGGGATTGGCGGTTTGTTCTTCGACGACCTGAATACGCCAGATTTCGACCATTGCTTTAGCTTTATGCAGGCCGTAGGAAACGGTTATCTGGATGCGTATTTGCCGATTGTAGAACGTCGCAAATCTTTGCCGTGGGGCGAGCGTGAGCGCGACTTCCAGCTCTATCGCCGTGGCCGTTACGTAGAGTTTAATCTGGTGTGGGATCGCGGAACGCTATTTGGTTTGCAGACTGGCGGGCGCACAGAGTCGATTTTAATGTCGATGCCACCGTTAGTGCGTTGGGAGTATAGCTACCAGCCAGAAGAAGGCAGCCCGGAGGCTGCCTTGTATCGTGATTTCTTGCCGGTTAAAGACTGGGTTTAACATTGCCCTAGTCGGATGACGCTAATCGCTTATCCGACCTACCAGACCAATGTAGGGTGGATAAGCGTAAGCGTCATCCACCAAATCATCACAATGGAACGGTCTGCGCTTCCACTACTGCCAACGCCACCATATTCACAATACGACGAACAGACGCAATCGGTGTTAACACATGCACCGGTTTCGCCACGCCCATCAATACTGGCCCGACCGTCACCCCTTCTGAGCTGGAAACACGCAGTAAGTTGTAACTAATACGTGCGGCTTCCACGTTCGGCATGATCAGGATGTTGGCTGAGCCTTTCAGAGGGCTGTCTGGCATACGTTCATTGCGGATACTTTCCACCAGCGCCGCATCACCATGCATCTCACCATCGATTTCCAGATCTGGCGCACGTTCACGCACCATCTCAAGCGTTGCACGCATTTTGCAGGCCGCTTTGGAATCCGAAGAACCATAGTTGGAATGCGACAACAGCGCGACTTTCGGCTCGATACCAAAACGACGCACTGTTTCAGCAGCCAGCAGGGTGATTTCCGTCAGCTCTTCTGGTGTTGGGTCGTCATTGACGTAGGTATCAGCAATAAAGGTGTTGCCGCTTGGCAGTAACAGAGCGTTCATCGCCCCCGCAGCTTTCACCCCTTCGCGATAACCAAACAGTTTCTCCAGCACGCTAAAGTGTTCGTGGTATTCGCCGATGGTGCCGCAAATCATCGCGTCAGCTTCACCACGATGCACCATGATCGCACCGATAACCGTAGTGTTACTGATCACCGCACGCTGTGCCTGTTCCTGGGTGATGCCGCGGCGTTTCATGATGTTGTAGTACTCATTCCAGTACTCTTTGAAACGCGGATCGGATTCGTTATTGACGATCTCAAAGTCTTTGCCAGCACGCATTTGCAAGCCGAGTTTCTTCAGACGCATTTCGATAACGGCTGGACGACCAATCAGAATTGGCTTCGCGAGACCTAACGTTATCAGTTCCTGAGTCGCATGCAGCACACGCGCCTCTTCACCTTCAGCCAGCACGACACGTTTAGGATCTTTACGTGCCTGTGAGAAAATTGGCTTCATAAACAAGTTCGTTTTGTAGACAAACTCGGTCAGTTTTTCGCGGTAAGCGTCGAAATCCTTGATTGGGCGCGTTGCCACACCGGTGTCCATTGCTGCTTTGGCTACGGCAGGGGCAATTTGCACGATAAGGCGCGGGTCGAATGGTTTAGGGATCAGATAATCTGGGCCGAACGTCAGCTCTTCTTCACCATATGCAGATGCTACGACATCGCTTTGCTCGGCGTGAGCCAGCTCAGCAATCGCGTGAACCGCCGCCAGTTTCATCTCTTCGTTGATAGCCGTTGCGCCGACATCCAGCGCGCCACGGAAGATGAACGGGAAGCACAGCACGTTGTTCACCTGGTTGGGGAAGTCAGAACGACCGGTACAGATAATCGCATCCGGGCGCACTTCTTTTGCCAGCGGAGGCAGGATTTCAGGTTCCGGGTTCGCCAGCGCCAGAATCAGTGGCGCACGCGCCATTTTCTTGACCATCTCCTGGCTCATGGCTTTCGGGCCAGAGCAGCCGAGGAAGATATCCGCGCCTTCAATCACTTCATCGAGCGTGCGTTTACCGTTATCGTCCACCGCGTAAGCCGCTTTGGTTTCTGCCATGTTTTCTTCACGGCCTTTGTAGATAACGCCTTTTGAGTCACAGACCACGATGTTGTGTTTCTGGATACCCAGTTGCACCAGCAGGTTCATACAGGCGATGGCTGAAGCGCCCGCACCGGAAACCACCAGGCGAACGTCAGAAATATTCTTCTCAACTACGCGCAGGCCGTTTAGCACCGCAGCGGTACAGATAATGGCAGTCCCGTGCTGATCGTCATGGAACACAGGGATGTTCATGCGCTCACGCAGTTTTTTCTCGATGTAGAAACACTCCGGGGCTTTGATATCTTCTAAGTTGATGCCGCCAAAGGTCGGTTCGAGCGCTGCGATAACTTCAATCAGTTTGTCCGGATCCATCTCATCAACTTCGATATCGAACACGTCGATACCGGCAAATTTCTTGAACAGAACACCCTTGCCTTCCATTACCGGCTTGCCAGCCAGCGCACCGATATTGCCCAGTCCCAGCACCGCGGTGCCGTTGGAAATCACCCCAACAAGGTTGCCGCGAGCCGTGTATTTGTAGGCAGCCAGTGGGTCTTTTTCAATCTCAAGACAAGGTGCAGCAACACCCGGAGAGTAAGCCAATGCCAGATCACGTTGAGTGGCTAGAGGTTTGGTAGGAGATACCTGAATTTTTCCGGGAATGGGGAATTCATGAAAATCGAGGGCACTTTGCTTCAGTTGTTCATCCATTTCTTCGTTCCTTTCTTATAGCTCTCAAGGGTCAATAAGGTCTTGGTAAGGCCACGTAGTATCACGCTTGCGCGCGTTCTAAACTTTGAACATCGCCATACTATCAGCAACGTCTGGCAAAAATGTTAGTAAATCAGAGAGACTATGTTACCCGTCATTAACAACAATGCCATGCCTATCTGCTATGCTTTTTAGTTATGCCAACGATGAATTTTCGTCGCGAATGACACGGAGTATTCAGGTAACACAATGTATACCTTAAATAATTCGTGATGCAGGAAGGCGGCAAGTGAACGAGTCCCGCTAAGCTTACTCAGGTAAGTGATTCGGGCGAATAAACGTAGCCAACGCAAATGCATCCTGAAGTATGACGGGTATTTCAAGGAGATAGTTATGAGTCAGCTAGACAGTATCAAAAAATTCACCACCGTTGTGGCCGACAGCGGCGATATCGAATCTATTCGTCACTACCAGCCTATTGATGCCACAACCAACCCCTCGTTATTACTGAAAGCCGCGGGGTTAGAGCACTATCAGTCACTCATCGATGATGCCCTTGCTTACGGCAAACAACGCGGCGGCACCCAGGAAGAGCAAGTGGTGCAGGCCTGCGACAAACTGGCGGTTAATTTCGGTGCGGAAATTCTGAAAAGCATCCCAGGACGTGTCTCGACGGAAGTCGACGCCCGCCTCTCTTTCGACAAAGAAAAAAGCATCGCTAAAGCCCGCCATTTGATTGCTCTGTATGAAGAGCTTGGCATTGATAAGTCTCGAGTGCTTATCAAGCTTGCCTCAACCTGGGAAGGTATTCGTGCCGCTGAAGAGCTGCAAAAAGAAGGTATCGACTGCAACCTGACGCTGCTGTTCTCTTTTGCCCAGGCCCGAGCCTGTGCCGAAGCAGGCGTATTCCTGATTTCACCGTTCGTCGGCCGCATCTACGACTGGTATCAGGCGCGCAAACCGATGGACCCGTATGTGGTTGAAGAAGATCCGGGCGTCAAATCGGTGCGCAATATCTATGATTACTTTAAGCAGCATAACTACAGCACCATTGTGATGGGTGCGAGTTTCCGCCGCACCGAGCAAATTCTGGCGTTGGTGGGCTGCGACCGCCTGACTATCGCCCCTAACCTGCTGCAGCAATTGCAGGATAGTGATGAACCTGTCGTGCGTAAATTGGTACCGACTTCGCAGGGCTTCCGCCGGCCAGAACCGATAAGTGAAGCTGATTTCCGCTGGGAACATAATCAGGACCCAATGGCCGTCGAAAAACTATCAGAAGGCATCCGCCTGTTCGCAATCGATCAGCGCAAACTGGAAGATTTACTCGCTGCGAAACTTTGAACGACAACCACGGAGTGAAACATGTCATCTCGAAAAGAGCTTGCTAACGCCATTCGTGCCCTGAGTATGGACGCGGTACAAAAAGCGAATTCAGGTCACCCGGGCGCACCGATGGGAATGGCAGATATTGCCGAAGTGTTATGGAACGACTTCATGCACCATAACCCTACGAACCCCACATGGGCCGATCGGGACAGATTTGTTCTTTCTAACGGTCACGCCTCGATGCTGCTCTACAGTCTGTTGCATCTGAGCGGGTATGACTTACCGATGTCGGAGTTAAAAAACTTCCGCCAACTTCACTCCAAAACCCCTGGCCATCCAGAAATTGGTTACACACCCGGTGTTGAAACCACCACCGGGCCGCTAGGCCAGGGGCTTGCCAATGCGGTCGGTCTGGCAATTGCCGAGCGCACTTTAGGAGCGCAATTCAACCGCCCCGATCATGAAATTGTCGATCACTTTACCTACGTATTTATGGGTGATGGCTGCCTGATGGAAGGCATCTCCCATGAGGTTTGCTCCCTTGCCGGCACGCTCGGTCTTGGCAAACTGATTGGCTTCTATGACCACAATGGCATCTCAATTGACGGCGAAACCGAAGGCTGGTTTACCGACGATACCGCCAAACGCTTTGAGGCTTATCACTGGCATGTGGTGCATGAGATCGACGGTCACGATCCCGAAGCACTGAAGAAAGCGATTCAGGAAGCGCAAAGCGTCAAAGATAAACCCTCGCTGATTATTTGCCGTACCGTCATTGGTTTCGGCTCGCCTAATAAATCCGGTAAAGAAGAGGCGCACGGTTCGCCTCTGGGTGAACAGGAAGTCGCTCTCGCCCGCAAACAACTGGGTTGGAACTATCCGGCGTTCGAAATCCCGAAAGAGATTTATCAGGCCTGGGATGCTAAAGAAAAAGGTGAGCAAGTTGAAGCGGCCTGGAATGATAAATTTGCCGCTTATGCGAAAGCACATCCTGAACTTGCGGCTGAATTTAATCGCCGGATGCACGGTGAAATGCCCGAAGGCTGGCAGGAAACCACGCAAAACTACATTGAGAAATTGCAGGCGAATCCGGAAAAAATTGCGACTCGTAAAGCCTCGCAAAACACGCTCAATGCTTATGGCCCAAGTTTGCCAGAGTTGCTGGGCGGTTCTGCCGATTTGGCCCCGAGTAATCTGACCATCTGGAAAGAGTCCAAATCGATTAAAGAAGACATCGCCGGGAATTACATTCACTACGGCGTGCGCGAATTTGGTATGACGGCCATCGCCAACGGCATCGCTCACCATGGTGGGTTTGTGCCCTATACCGCGACCTTCCTGATGTTTGTTGAATACGCACGAAACGCGGCGCGTATGGCGGCGCTGATGAAAGCCCGCCAAATCATGGTCTATACCCACGATTCGATTGGTCTGGGCGAAGATGGCCCTACCCACCAGGCTGTTGAGCAACTGGCAAGCCTGCGCATGACGCCTAACTTCAGTACCTGGCGTCCGTGCGATCAGGTGGAAGCTGCGGTGGCGTGGAAGACTGCCATCGAGCGGCATAACGGCCCGACGGCTCTGATCCTGTCGCGCCAGAATCTTGCACAAATGGAGCGAACGCCAGAGCAGGTCAGCGCCATCAGCCGTGGGGGTTATATTCTCAAAGACAGTGACGGCACGCCGGATGTCATTCTGATAGCGACCGGTTCTGAGATAGAAATCACGATGCTGGCGGCGGATAAACTCGCAGCCGAAGGGCATAACGTGCGTGTGGTTTCACTGCCTTCAACGGATATTTTTGATGCCCAGGACGAAGCCTATCGGGAATCTGTTTTGCCGTCGGAGGTATCCGCTCGCGTCGCTGTAGAAGCCAGTATTGCCGACTATTGGTACAAGTATGTCGGGCTGAAAGGCGCGATTGTTGGCATGACTACCTACGGAGAATCCGCACCGGCCGATAAACTCTTCCCGTTCTTTGGTTTTACGACTGAGAATGTGGTGGCGAAAGCGAAGAAAGTGTTGGAGAAGTAATCTCACTTTTGCCCTCACCCCGACCCTCTCCCACGGGAGAGGGGGAAAACCGCGTAACAAGCCGGCGATGGCCAATTAGTCCACCCCTCTCCCACGGGAGAGGGAGAAAACCGAATCCTGAGCCAAAGGGGGAAATCGGTTTTCTCCTTCTCCCTCAGGGAGAAAACCGAATCCTGAGCCAAAGGGGGAGATCGGTTTTCTCCTTCTCCCTCAGGGAGAAGGTTGGGATGAGGGGGGTTGTACTATTACTTAGTTACCCAAAGTGTTGGCCACGCCGCACTCCCATTCCACTCATCGCACGTTGGCTCTTCTGCATATCGCACCAGACGGAAACGTTGCCCATCAAAACGCCAGCGCGTCGCGACGCCGCAATCACCGATACCGCGCCCTTTCGCAAGGGTGGTCAGCTCTTTATTGGTTTCGTCATATCCGACGTTCATCAGTTCAAGCTCTGTGTTACCACTGCCTGGCGTGAACGGCAGATTCAGACGGATTTGCCGCGCCGCAAACGGCTTCTGGCGTGAGACAACCCACGCGAGATCGACAATATTGTAAGCCCCCGCCTCACAGCCAATCATCAGCAGCGCTTTGTCATCACTGAGGGCAAACACGCGCACATCCCGGCGAGCGGGATCTAACGAGCACTGGCTACTGCTCATGCGCCAGGTACCGTAATCCATTACATCGTTGAGTTCTTGTTGCGTGAGAGGTGTCGGCGTTGGGTTAGTCAGCTTGACGGCTTTCAGTGGCGGCGCGGGCGGTACGCTCAGTGGCGGCTCATCACCTTTTTTAATCCACGCGGTTTCGCTGCCTACTCGTTGTTGCTGACTATCAATAAACAGCAACGATGCTTTCAGTCCGCTAAGCGAAATATTTCCTTTCCCTTGTCTCAGGGTAATGGCGTCCGCGTTAACGACTTTATCGAGGAAACTATTAATCGAGTCGGCATCACCCGTTTTGAGATGATGGGGAGTGACCTGCCATTTTGCCAAATCAAGCACCAGCGGCTCGCCATCGACCAGTAAATGTGGGGCAATCGGCGGCGCTTTCAGTTCAGTAGTGGTCATGTTGCCTAAATCAATTCGCAGCGTCGCATCCGTATGCGCACCGGCGCTGCGTGTCAGCGTCATGACCAGGCCTTGATGCAGCCCGGTGTTACGGGCTGAACAAAAATTTTGGTTGTTGCAGGTGACTTGCCAGTCGGAAAACGACTTTTGTGACGCTGCCGCGAAAACAGAGCTCGCTATAAAGAATAAAAAGAAAAACAGCGATTGTTTGCGCAGAAACATTGGCGACACATATCCTGAGAAGACGAAGAGAGATTAATGTACAGATAACGGCGATATCTTCGTCTGGTTAACGTTTGTGCTCAATCGGATTTATCGGATAGATATTGTTAAAATAACCAAACATCAACCCATTGAATTTCAATGATTTTAATCCATGATTCCGCGTAATTTCAGCTGTTGTAACAGAATTACCGTTTTCCCATCACGAATTTCACCACTTGCTACCATTTCCATGGCCTGTTTGAAGGTGAGTTCGAGCACGTCGATATCTTCATCTTCAATCCCGCCACCTGCGTTGTCGCGCTGAGCCTCACTATATTCTGCCATGTAGAAGTGAATGAGTTCGGTGACGCCGCCAGGCGACATATACAGCTCGAATAATTTTTCGACGTCGCCAACCTCATAACCCGTTTCCTCAATCGCTTCTTTACGCGCACAGATTTCCGGCTCATCGGCATCTAACAGGCCAGCACAGGCTTCAATCAACATGCCATCGGCATTGCCATTAACCCAGGTCGCGACACGGAACTGACGCGTCAGGACCACGGTTTTTTTATCACGGTTATAAAGCAGGATTGTGGCACCGTTACCCCGGTCATAGACTTCTCGTTTGTGACGGATAGCGTCGGCTTCGTTACGGTATAGATCGTAGGTGATATTGCGCAGGATGAAGTAATTATCTGAGAGGATTTTATCTTTGATGACTTCAATTTTAATCGACATACCGTCTCCACAGTGAGTTAGGGGAGCCGATCATCATAGGCCGCTACGTAGTCTGGCGTCAATTTGATTCCCCTCACCCCGGCCTTCTCCCACAGGAGAGGGAGAAAAACGAGCCTGTCCCTTATCCCTCAGGAGAGGGAGAAAAACGAGCCTGTCCCTTATCCCTCAGAGAGGGAGAAAAACGAGCCTGTCCCTTCTCCCTCAGGGAGGGAGAAAAACGAGCCTGTCCCTTTTCCCTCAGGAGAGGGGGAAAAACGTGCAGTCCCTTCTCCCTCAGGAGAGGGAGAAAAACGAACCAGTCCCTTCTCCCTCAGGGAGAAGGTTAGGATGAGGGTGGTAACAGGTTAGAAGCCGTTTTTCACTTCATTCATATCCGGCAACTTATGCGCAATCCCCTTATGGCAGTCCACGCAGGTTTGCCCGTCTTTGACTGCTTTATCATGCATTTTCGCCGCGACGGTTTTCTGGGCGGTGAAGTCCATGTAATCAAAGTTATGGCAGTTCCGGCATTCTTGCGAGTTGTTGTTTTTCATCCTGCGCCACTCGGTTTGCGCCATCTCTAGCCGATGGTCATTAAACTTTTGTGGCGTGTCGATTAAGCCAAACGCTTTGGCATACAACTCTTTACTGGCCTGAATTTTACGCAGCATTTTCGGCCCCCATTCATGCGGGACGTGGCAATCCGGGCAAGTGGCACGCACGCCGCTACGGTTGTTGTAATGCACGGTCTGCATATACTCCTCGTAGACATTGGCGCGCATTTCATGACAACCGATACAAAATTCTTCGCGGTTGGTCATCTCCATGCCGGTGTTAAATCCACCCCAGAAAATAATCCCACCAGCGAAACCAATCAGCAGTAACGTGCCTAATGCCAGGCGACTCGGGCGACGCCACCACTGCCATACACGCCGGATGATGCCCGGTTTACGGGTTGATTTATCCATAATGGCCTCTAGTTTCCAAAGCCTTTAGACGGCGTGAAGGTGTTCTCGACAATCGGTGCCGCATCGGTTTGTGGAACATGGCATTGCAGGCAGAAATAGCGGCGCGGTGCGACGTTTGACAGCACTTTGCCATCGCTATCCATAAAGTGCGTCGGACTGACGCGCGGCGCGCCTGTGGTGCGATAATGTTCAACGCCGTGGCATTGCAGACAACGGTTGGTATTTTTGCTCACCTGGTAGCCGTCGACGCTATGCGGGATCATCGGCGGCTGGTTGACGTAATTGAGCGCCATTCGTCCCTGCTGTTTCGGCATATGGATTGAACCTTCCGGCGTGCCGGAAACTTCAGGGGACGGCGTCAAATCGACCCCGTTTGCCGCCCACAACGCCCCGCTGACCAGCAGCGTAAACGCCGCAATCCATTGAAAGAAAGTCTTCGTCAGGATGGTTTTTTTCATGATGTTATCCCCTTACACCTTCGCCAGTTTCACGGCGCATTTCTTATAATCCGTCTCTTTGGAAAGCGGATCGGTCGCATCCAGCGTCAGGTTATTCACCAGTTGAGCGGCATCGAAGAATGGCATATACACCAGCCCCTGCGGCGGACGGTTACGACCACGTGTTTCCACAATCGAAATCACTTCACCACGGCGAGAAACCACTTTGACCTTGTCGCCACGGCGCAAGTCACGCGCTTTTGCATCCAGCGGATGAATAAACAACACCGCTTCCGGGAAGGCTTTATGAAGTTCCGGTACGCGACGCGTCATGCTGCCGGTATGCCAGTGTTCCAGAACACGTCCGGTGGATAACCACAGGTCGTATTCTTTATCCGGCGACTCTGCTGCAGGCTCGAATGGCAAGGCGAAAATCACTGCTTTACCGTCTGGTTTGCCGTAGAACTTGAAGCCTTCGCCCGCTTTCACATACGGATCGTGGCCTTCGCTGTAACGCCAGAGCGTCTCTTTGCCGTCCACCACTGGCCAGCGTAAACCGCGTGCTTTGTGGTAATCATCAAACGGTGCGAGGTCGTGCCCGTGACCACGCCCGAAGGCGGCGTACTCTTCGAACAGCCCTTTTTGCAGATAGAACCCCAACTCGTGTGATTCGTCATTGAGCTGATCTTGCGCCAGTTCAGTAATCGGGAATTTGCTGACGTTCGCGTTGGCGAACAGCACGTCGAACAGCGTTTTGCCACGGTATTCCGGTTTCTGATCCACGAGTTCGGCAGGCCATACTTCTTCGACGTTGAAGCGTTTGGCAAAGTTGACCAACTGCCAGAGATCCGATTTTGCCTCGCCCGGCGCTTTCACCTGCTGACGCCAGAATTGAGTACGGCGCTCGGCGTTGCCATAAGCGCCCTCTTTTTCCACCCACATCGCGGTCGGTAAGATCAGATCAGCACTCAGCGCGCTGATCGTTGGGTAAGGATCGGAAACAATCACAAAGTTGCGCGGATCGCGCCAGCCCGGCATCCGTTCTTCGGTGATGTTCGGCCCGGCCTGCATGTTGTTATTACACATCACCCAGTAAACGTTGAGCTTGCCGTCTTTCAGCGCACGGTCTTGCGCCACGGCATGTAAGCCGACTTTCGCCGGTATGGTTCCCGCCGGTAGCTGCCACATGTTTTCCGCTATTTGACGGTGCTTCTCGTTGGTCACCACCATGTCGGCTGGCAGGCGATGGGAGAAAGTACCGACTTCACGTGCGGTACCACAAGCTGAAGGCTGACCGGTTAACGAGAACGGCCCGCAGCCAGGCTGGGAGATTTTGCCGGTCAACAAGTGGATGTTGTAAACCAGGTTGTTCGCCCAGACGCCGCGTGAATGCTGGTTGAAGCCCATCGTCCAGTAAGAAATCACTTTCTTGTTCGGGTCAGCATACAACTGCGCGAGCGCTTCAAGTTGGTCTGTCGGCACGCCACTCATCTGAGCGGTTTTTTCCAGCGTGTACTCGGCAACGAACGCTTTGTAATCCTCGAAGCTCATTGGCTCCGAGGCATCAGAACCCGGGTTTTTGGCCGCCTTTTCCAGAGGATGCGTCGGGCGCAAGCCATAACCGATATCCGTCACCCCTTTGCGCAGATTCACATGCTGCTTAAAGAACGACTCGTTAATCGCATTGTTCTGAATGATGTAATTAGCGATGTAGTTAAGGATGGCCAGATCGCTTTGCGGGGTGAACACCATGCCGTTGTCGGCCAGCTCAAAACTACGGTGCTCAAAAGTAGAGAGAACCGCGACGTTCACATTTTCATTGGACAGGCGACGGTTGGTGATACGCGACCATAACACCGGGTGCATCTCGGCCATGTTCGAGCCCCACAGCACGAATGCGTCGGCTTGCTCGATGTCGTCGTAGCAGCCCATCGGTTCATCCATGCCGAAGGTACGCATGAAACCGACCACCGCAGAAGCCATGCAATGGCGCGCGTTCGGATCCAGGTTGTTAGAACGGAAACCCGCTTTGAATAATTTAGAGGCGGCGTAACCTTCCCAAACCGTCCACTGACCGGAACCAAACATCCCGACCGCTTCCGGCCCTTTTTCCTTCAGGCTGGTTTTGAATTTTTCTTCCATGATGTCGAAGGCCTGATCCCAGCTGATGGGCGCGAACTCGCCTTCTTTATCGTACAGGCCGTCTTTCATGCGCAGCAGGGGCTGCGTGAGGCGGTCTTTTCCATACATGATTTTTGGCAGGAAGTAGCCTTTGATGCAGTTCAGGCCACGGTTCACCGGTGCATCCGGATCGCCCTGGCTTGCCACCACGCGTCCATCTTGCGTGCCGACTAATACGCCACAACCGGTGCCACAAAAACGGCACGGAGCTTTATCCCATTTGATGGCATCTTGTTTCCCGACAACGGCATTGGCAACGCCTGGCACGCTTAGACCCGCAGCGGCCGCCGCAGCAGCAATGGCGTTCGCTTTCATAAAGCTACGACGACTGAGTTTCATGGTGTTTCCTCACCTTGCTCATCCTGCTGGTGATAAACCAGCGACACCGCCAGCACACCCGCAATATTGCGTGCTGACTCAATTTGATTCAGCAGCACATCACTGCGCGCTGCTTCCATAACCACCACCAATTTGCCGAGCCCGGCATCGGTTAACGCCACTTCACTGCCCGGAAGTTCGTTCAATGCGTGACTGACCGCGAGAATATTGTGTGGATGGGCCTGAACGACCAGGCCACAGACGTGCCAGTCAGTTTGCATTTGCATGTCTCATCGTGATGGCTGAAACCGGACAACCGCCGATACAGGCACCGCAGGCGCTGCAATCGGCATGATTGAGTAGAGGTTGTGCGATGCCCTGCACAGAGGGGCGAAAGCCAATAGCCTGGGTTTCGCAACTGTCCTGGCAACTGCGGCATTCGACGCTGTTTTTAGCCAGGCAGCTATCGCCAATCGACAAGGTATGTTCCCAGGGGGAAACCTCACGCTTAAGAAAGATTTTTTCTGGGCACGCTTGCGCGCAGGCGTAGCAAAAAGTGCATTCACCGTGGGTAAAGTTAACTTCGGGGTAGCCGCCCTGGCCGCGTTTTAATATATGGGTTTCACACGCCGACAGGCATGCATCGCAGCGCGTGCAGTCCACTAGAAAATGGTTTTCGTCTCCGCTCCAGGGCGGGCGCAAAGCAGAACCGGAGCGGCGAAAACTGCCGGTTAATAATCCACGACGGGAAAAATCAGCCATAAGGCACATCCTTGCATCACAAATGCCGGAGTCGCGACGGCGAAACCAGCAAAATAATTATGCTATTTCCGTAATTTTTATGAGGTTTTGTTGGGTGGATAAGCTTAGTCATCAACCCTGGTTTTTATGAGTGTTAACATAGGTGACAAAGGGGGAGTAGAGGCATCACCCTTTAGGGGTAAATACACGGATGGGATCAAAAATAGGTGTGGTTTGCTTAATGAATGAATAGAACAGGAAGCATTATTAATTTTAGTAATTTAGCAAGCGCGCCAGGTTTGACATGCTACTGGTAGCATTAGTAACCAAGCGATGATAAGGGTAAGAGTTCAATAAAAAATTAATAATCTCATCGTGATGTACTGATAAAATAATACCCACCCCATCAAATACAAATAAGAAAGAGAAATCCATAACCATCCATTTTTTATGGATAAATACTCCTATACCAGGATGGATAAAAAACTGCGGCTATAGCTATAAAGGAAAGTATATTGTAGGTATATTCATTCATTACAGTAATGTTGTCAGCAATCCATACAGTAATAGAAAAAAAACCCTAAAATCAATATCAAATTTCTCATCCAGAGATTCCGCCACCTGTAGAACCACTCCCTGATGAAGTACAGGTTCATCTGACCCTTGAGCTTCAATCCAAATGTCTAGCCCTAACGGGTCCTGACTGATATAGCGCCCCTGAGCCAGGTCATAATAACGGTGCCGGTTGTAGTGAATATCCGGTTCATCGTCATAATGCTGGCCTGCATACGGATGGGTTGATACAGTCGCTGCGGATTACTGCCACCCACCACGTTGCCATACACGTCATAGTGATAGATGAAATCTCATCTTCGATGATACGGTTATCCGGTAGCGCCGGGCGCGCCATATCACGTAGGAGCCTGCCTATATAGCTATGACCACTTCTCGATCCATTCATTCATCTTGTTGATGATGGCAGGGTCACTATACATTATATCTCTTCCTTTGGAGTCAACGGACATCTGCGTGTCAGCATTTCCACTTTTATATCTATTTAATTCTTTTTTACTACAGACATTCATATCTTTATCCATCGGGATTTTTTTCAAGTAAATTGTGGCTAACTTTTCCCCAAAAAAAAACAATACTACATCAACCTTGCCACATGCTGTCATAAACCCCTTTACTTTCAAACGTATAAAACTTCCATTTCCTCTTTCAACTTTTTGATTCTCAATAATTGTGAATGGATACTTATTTTCAGTGAAGAAGTTTAATATATTTTTAAACTCCCTTTGCCCCTGAAAATTCATCCTTGCAATACCAGATAAACTCATACTGCTCATGAAAAACACAGAAAAAGCAGTGATTATAATAAAATACAGATAACGTTTAATAATTTTTTACCTGTGAATTAGGCCAACTGCTTGTCTTATTGTCTGGTGATAATTTCCCTCCACCATAACCAAAAAGTTCACCATTATTATATTTACTAATACAGGAGTCACTACATGTTGATCCGGAATTATTACCGCAGGAGATACCTACAGCATTATTGGCCAGGTCCATCAATCCCTCGTCTTTCGGTTGCGGAATATCAGCTCTATTCCCCGCAGTTTCATGATACTGTTCAATTTGATCGGCTATGAATGCCCCAAAATTTTTGGTCATACTACACATCCAATGGCAATGCCTTAATGCATCTGCAGGTCCATTATGTAATCCACCGACATTAGCATTCATTTCCATGCTAAACATCCTCGATGTCATCAGAAATACTACTCGCTAAAAGAAGCCCTTGCACCCCAGATGTCATATATATCAGTGCAAAGTCCATGACTGATTCCAAAACATCCAATTTGCACAATGATTTCCTGCCTTTCTTACACTATTTACCCAGCGAATTAAGATTTTTTTCAGCAAAAGAAAGACAATCTGGGATAAATTGGATAATTTCCTTTCTCTTATATATTAGGGCCGCCTCACATGCAGTGCGCTTTCTCATGTTTGGCGCTGTGATTGATGGATCAGCCCCTTTCTCAAGAAGAAATTTAGCAAAATCAGTATTACCCTTCCAGATTGCCGTTAGTAAGGCAGTATAATTTCCTGACAAATCAGTTGCGTTGATATTTGCTCCCCTCAAAAGTAAGAAAGAGGCTATTTTTTGGTGTTCTTCAGTACCATAATAAGCTGCGGCCATTAATGGTTGTTGTTTAAAATCCCCACTAACTCCATTTACATTTGTTTTTGCAACATCGACTAGAAAGCGAACAGCCTTAGTATTAGCTGCTCCCACTGCGACATCCAGAGCTTCATTTCTATCTGGAAGGGTGACAGCTTCACATTGTTTAACATCCTTAGCTTCACATCCCCCTCCGCTCAGACATCGTTCACAAAAAAACCAT
>NZ_JBAVHX010000037.1:0-28543 GCF_049686335.1 Buttiauxella sp.
GGTGGCGTATATTACGCTTTCCTCTTTCAGAGTCAACCCTTAATTTCAGGATATTTGACTCTCATCGCCGCCGTTACTCTGTGATGTTGTTCACATGTTCCGTGTCGATGGAGGCGCATTATAGGGATCTCTTTTTATTGCACAAGCCTTTTTTCGATCTTTTCTGCTGACTGTTTAGTTTTCGCCCTTTTCGCTGTGATCGTATCCGATCCGCCCTGTTTTTGGCGCTTTACCTCCTTGCCATCGGTTAAGAAAGCAGCCACAGTCTATCTACGAAGAGAACTTCCAGAGGTGTTTATGTCCGCAGTACTGCGACCTTTCCAAAAAACTTATCCCGAAATTGGCCAACGTGTGATGCTTGATCGTTCAAGCGTTGTCATTGGTGACGTTCGTCTTGCCGATGATGTGAGCATTTGGCCGTTAGTCGCCATTCGTGGTGACGTTAACTACGTGACGATTGGCGCACGAAGCAATATTCAGGATGGCAGTGTATTGCATGTCACCCACAAATCTTCTTATAAGCCCGAGGGTAATCCGCTAATTGTCGGTGAAGATGTGACGGTTGGGCATAAGGTTATGTTGCACGGCTGCACGATTGGTAATCGCGTGCTTGTCGGAATGGGATCGATTTTGTTGGATGGCGTAGTAATAGAAGATGATGTCATGATCGGAGCAGGAAGCCTGGTGCCGCAAAACAAGCATCTTGCCAGTGGCTACCTTTATCTTGGCAGTCCTGTTAAACAGATTCGCCCTCTTACATCTGAAGAACTGGAAGGCTTGAAATACTCGGCGAATAACTACGTGCGCTGGAAAGATGAGTATCTTGCTCAGGAAAGCCAGATCCAGCCTTGAGCATCTTCTTCGCCTTCTTCTATCAACGCTTCTGCTTCTTCTTCAAGATCCCAGCGATTTAGACGAAAGAGCTCAAGCCATTGCTCTTTATTATCGCCACCATAGCGGCTGGCGATAATCTCTGCGGAAATCCCACACATTACTTGAAAGCCATTTACTAATGCAGGAAAGCAAATAGCCTGACGCCCCTCATTCCATTCATCACGATCGGGAAACTGGATCGCCTGGTTCACTGTGACAGCTCCTGCTTTAGCTTCTCAATTACTGGCGTAATTTCGGGTAAGACTCCGTGCCACAAGAAAAAAGCATGCGCAGCCTGGCCCACCAGCATTCCCAGGCCATCTGCAGAGTGCTGCACACCGTGCTGTTTACACCACAGCAAGAAAGGCGTGTCACCCTTTTGATAGAACATGTCGTAGCAATCGACGTTATGAGAAAGCAGCGAAGCAGGGATAGAAGGAACATCGCCAGCAATACCGCTCGAAGTGGCATTAATAATGAGGTCAAATTCATGACCCTCCAATTCTGGCTGCTCAACCGCCTGGACGCTTCCCATATGGTTAAACAACTGCGCGAGTTCTTTTGCCCGCGAGTAGGTTCGGTTGGTTATCGTCACTGCGCAGTCTAGCGAAAGCAATGGCAGCAGTACTCCCCTTGCTGCACCACCAGCGCCCAGCAGTAAAATGCGGCGGCCAGGTTTGATTAAACCCAGACGTTGCAAATCGGTTAGCAGTCCAATTCCATCCGTGTTATCACCCAGCAGACGACCATCTTCCAGGCGCTTTAGCGTATTTACCGCTCCCGCTAACGCGGCTCGTTCGGTCAACTCATCAGCACGCAAGTAGGCCTGCTCTTTAAAAGGAACCGTAATATTGATTCCCTTACCGCCGCTCTGCAAAAACTGCTCAAGCGTTTCCAGAAAGGCATCAACCGGTGCCAGCACTCGGCCATAGGGATGCTCAATATTTAATTGCTCAGCAAACATCTTATGGATTTGCGGTGACTTGCTGTGCTGAATTGGGTTACCAAATACGGCAAAGGCTTCCATTATTTACCCCTGGCGGAACAGTTCGCCGGTCAAAGCATCACGAATTTCTGAAGGATTCTGCCTGCCTCCGGTATCGCCTTGCAGTACCGGGAAGTCATCACCGAATTGTACGAAGACTTCATCCGCAGTACGACAAGGTGGCAAACCAGATAAATTGGCACTGGTAGAAACCAGAGGTTTGCCATAAGCCAGGCATAACTCACGTACCAACGGATGATCCGTTACTCTCACTGCTAAGGAATCAAATCGCCCGGTTAACCAGCGCGGGGTTGATGGAAGAGCAGGGAATACAAAGGTCACCGGTCCTGGCCAGCAAGAAAACACATCTTCTCGCTGCTTTTGTGAAAGAACGGCACTGTCTATATAAGGAACGAGTTGCTCGAAGTTGGCCGCAATCAGGATCAGGCCTTTGTCGACCGGTCGATGTTTTAAATCAAGCAAGCGCGTGACAGCCAGTTCACTGTCAGGATCACAACCGACGCCAAAAACAGCTTCGGTTGGATAAGCGATGACTTGTTGTTGTTTCAGGGCGGCAACGATCTCTTGGAGTTGCTCTATTTGCAGGTTTGTCTTCACAAGCTTTATTCCGCCGTTACCGGCTTTCCACATTGTTTGCTGGCACAGAATTGTTTCAATCCTTGCGCCGTTTTCTTTTCGATAAGTAAAGGATAGTGACACGCAGGACATACGCCTGCCACTGGTTTGCTATTAATGACGAATTGACAGGTCGGATAGGTATCGCATGACCAAAAGTTTTTTCCAAATCGCGAGCGTCGTTGAACTAACTTGCCTTGCTGACATTGCGGGCAACTGATTGCAGTTTCGTCGGGTTTGTCGATAACTTCAGTATGTTCGCAGGTGGGGTAGTTACTACAACCGATGAACATCCCAAAGCGGCCCTGGCGCAAGACGAGGTTTTCCTGACATACAGGACAGAGTTGGCCTTCAAGCACTTTGACCACATGACCATCAGCCAGGCTTTTTAGCGGGCGCACATAATCACATTCCGGATAATGAGAGCAGCCAAGGAAAGGGCCGTGTTTACCGGAACGAATGACTAACCCTGCCCCACATTGGGGACAGGGTTCATTTTTAGGCACAGTGAACAGTGCTGATTTGGTCATAACATCTCATGCTGGGACTTTTATTTAGTGCAGCATACCTTCATTTACTTCGAAGAGTAATTCTTCCATTTGCTGATAAGCGTTTTCACAACCCGGAATATTGAATAACACCATAAGCACTACCCACTTTAAATCTTCTAGCTCGAACTCGGCAGTGTCTAACGCTAGTACTCTTTCAATGACCATTTCACGGGTTTCGAGGTTTAACACCTGAATCTGTTCCAGGAACAGTAAAAATCCCCGACAAGATGCATCAAGTCGCTGGCATTCTTCTGCGGTGTACATACGCATAGAAAGCGGGTCAGCAGCCAGTTGCATGGGTTCAGCCAGACCATTTTGATAGTCAGCCAACTTTTCAAGCCACACAAGCGCGTTATAAATGTCTTCGTGATCAAAACCAGCATCGGCGAGATCACGTGTCAATTTATCTTGATCAACTCGCATTTCCACTTCGTTATGGATGTAGGTTTCAAATAAGTACATTAGTACGTCGAACATGGCATGCCCTCCTTAATCGGACATAGCCGCCGGGTACAGCTGCGATCCACCCTGCTAACTCCAGGTCGAGCAGTTGAGCTACTATCACTGGCACAGGTTGGCCGGCACGTTCAGCGACGACGTCAACAGGTGTAACCTCATCTCCTACGTTAGCCAACAGCTCCGGAAATGGCAATGTGCGATCCCCTTCATTCTGTGAATATATTAGTGCTTTGTGAGGTGAAGGAAGCCATTGCAGTTCACTTTCCAGATACTCGAGTATGTCTGAGGGATGGCTCACAAGGGTAGCGCCTTGCTTTATCAACCAGTGTGGTCCTTCGCTTCCCGGACTACCGACTGCCCCCGGCAATGCAAAAAGTTCTCTACCTTGCTCCATCGCATAACGAGCAGTGACCAGTGATCCGCTGCGCTCGCTGGCCTCCACAACAAATACCGCCCGGCTTAACCCACTGATAATTCGATTCCTGCGCGGGAAATTACCCGGCCACGGCGTCGTTTCGAGAGGGAATTCAGAGATGACTGCACCACCTTCAGCAATAATCTCATCGGCTAATGACTTATGGCGTTTTGGATAAATACTTGCCAGACCATTTCCCAATACAGCCACTGTCTTTCCGTGACAACTCAACGCCGCGCGATGGGCTACGGCATCTATGCCTAACGCTAAACCACTGGTTATTGTTAATCCAGCGGTGGCGAGGGGTTCACAAAACATCCGACACCAGCGTTCCCCATACAAAGAAAGATTACGATTGCCCACTACGGCGAGTTGGTTACTGGAGAGAAGCTCAATATTGCCCGTGACAAAGAGTGCTGTGGGGTAACAATCTACGGCTCGCAACTGTTCAGGGTAGCTGGCATCATCTGCAGTGAGAAGATAATGGTCAGGCTGCTCGAGCCATAACAGTCCTTTATCTATCTCCTTCTCACTAAACTCCTTAAATTGAGCTATCTGGCGCGTTGATAAACCTGCTTGAGTTAACGAAGCAGTCGAGCATTCAGAATCATTCAACAAGAAATGGGCAATTTTTAATAACTTATCGCCGCTCAGATTTTGAACCGCCATCAGGCGTAACCAGATCTCTTTTGGTGGCACAGCATCCTCCTGCCATAAGCGATAATTGCAATCCTTGCGATTGGTCACTGATGCTGTCAATCAGGCCGGGAAATGTCTAGAATAGAGGTAATAATCTTTCTATCAATTGAACACAGCTCTGGATATTTATGTCAGTTTTGCAGGTATTACATTTTCCGGACGAGCGCCTTCGCACTGTAGCGACGCCGGTCAAAGAGGTGAATGCGGAGATTCAGCGGATTGTCGATGACATGTTCGAGACAATGTACGCAGAGGAAGGTATTGGCCTTGCAGCAACACAGGTGGATATCCATCAACGAATTATTGTGATTGATGTTTCCGAAAACCGCGACGAGCGACTGGTTTTAATTAACCCTGAGTTGCTGGAAAAAAGCGGCGAAACCGGCATCGAAGAAGGTTGTCTGTCTATTCCGGAACAACGTGCCTTAGTTCCTCGTGCGGAACGCGTCAAAATCCGTGCTCTGGACCGTGAAGGTAAGACGTTTGAGCTGGAAGCTGATGGCTTGCTCGCCATTTGTATTCAGCATGAGATGGATCACCTGGTTGGCAAACTGTTCGTCGACTATTTGTCGCCGTTGAAACGTCAGCGCATTCGTCAGAAACTGGAAAAAATGGCTCGTCTGAACAAGACCGCCTAATCCATCACAAAAGGGAATAATGTGTCTGAACCGTTGCGTATTATTTTCGCGGGTACTCCTGACTTTGCAGCGCGTCATCTTGACGCGCTGTTGTCTTCTCAGCACCAGGTCGTTGGCGTATTCACCCAGCCCGACAGGCCAGCTGGGCGCGGCAAAAAACTGATGCCAGGCCCGGTCAAAATGCTGGCGACAGAAAAGAATATCCCCGTATTTCAACCCGCCTCATTACGCCCTGCTGAGAATCAGGAACTCGTTTCCAGCCTGAATGCCGACGTGATGGTAGTCGTAGCCTATGGTTTGATTCTGCCAAAAGCCGTGCTTGATATGCCCCGTATGGGCTGTATCAATGTGCATGGTTCACTGCTGCCTCGCTGGAGAGGTGCTGCACCTATTCAACGTTCATTGTGGGCTGGTGATGCAGAAACAGGCGTTACCATTATGCAAATGGATGTGGGTCTGGATACCGGCGATATGCTGTTCAAACTTGCCTGCCCAATCGAAGCTACTGATACCAGTGCAACGCTATACGACAAGCTGGCAAACCTTGGTCCGCAGGGTTTATTGGAAACATTAAACCAGCTTGCAACCGGCAGTGCCAATCCAGAAATTCAAAACGAAGAGCTGGTGACTTACGCCGAGAAACTCAGCAAGGAAGAAGCACGTATCGACTGGACACTCTCTGCTGTGCAGTTGGAACGTTGCATCAGGGCATTTAACCCATGGCCAATGAGTTGGTTGGAAATAGAAGAGCAGCCTGTGAAAGTCTGGCAAGCATCTGTGATCAATCAGCTCACTAGTGCAGCTCCCGGTACCATCCTGGAATCCAATAAACAGGGGATTCAGGTGGCGACCGGTGAAGGGATTTTAAATCTTCAATCTCTGCAACCTGCTGGTAAGAAAGCGATGAAAGCTCAGGATCTCCTGAACTCACGGAGCGAATGGTTTAAGCCAGGTACGCTCCTCGCCTGATAAAAGAAATTCTTTGCGCCCAGGCCAAACACCTGGGCATTTTTGTTTTTAAGCGCCGGAAAACAGAGCGTTGTTATGAAAAAAACACTAAATCTTCGCAGTATGGCCGCACAGACGATTGAGCAAGTTGTGGAACAAGGTCAATCACTGAGTAACGTGCTGCCTGCGATGCAACACAAAGTCTCTGATAAAGATAAAGCATTACTTCAAGAGCTGTGCTTTGGCGTCTTGCGCACATTGCCGCAACTTGAGTGGCTGGTCAGTAAGTTGATGTCCCGTCCGATGACTGGCAAGCAACGTACCATTCACTATTTAATTATGGTGGGTTTTTATCAGCTGCTTTACACCCGAATTCCTGCTCATGCCGCGCTTGCAGAAACAGTTGAAGGGGCGGTGGCAATTAAGCGCCAGTCGCTTAAAGGTTTAATTAACGGTGTACTGCGCCAGTTCCAGCGTCAGCAAGAAGAACTAATGGCAGAAGCCGCTAAACATGAAAGCCGCTTCCTGCACCCTGCATGGCTGTTACAACGGTTGAAAAAAGCCTATCCAAATCAATGGCAAGCTATCGTTGATGCAAATAATCAGCGCCCGCCAATGTGGCTGCGAGTCAATCGCCAGCATCATACGCGTGAAGAGTGGATGGCATTACTGGCTGAAAGTGGGCTTGAAGGTCATGTCCATCCACAGTATCGCGACGCGGTACGCCTGGAAACTCCGGCACCCGTCCATGCATTGCCTGGATTTGAGCAAGGTTGGGTTACCGTTCAGGATGCTTCAGCACAAGGTTCAGTTGATCTGCTTGACCCGCAAGACGGCGATGTGATCCTTGATTTGTGTGCGGCACCTGGCGGTAAGACGACTCATATTTTAGAAGCGGCCCCTAACGCACGCGTAATGGCCGTGGATATTGACGAGCAGCGCCTGAAACGTGTCCACGAAAACTTGCAACGGCTGGGCATGACTGCGGATGTGAAGTGCGGTGATGGACGTTTTCCTGAGCAGTGGTGTGGCAAGCAACAGTTTGACCGCATTTTGCTTGATGCACCTTGTTCAGCTACCGGTGTTATTCGCCGTCATCCCGATATCAAGTGGTTGCGCCGCGACAGAGACATTGCTGAATTAGCCGCCTTGCAAAAAGAGATTCTCGAGGCGATTTGGCCACGACTGAAATCAGGTGGCACATTGGTTTACGCTACGTGCTCAATCCTGCCGGAAGAAAACTGGCAGCAGGTTGCTGCATTCATGGCCCTGCATCCTGAAGCGAAACTGGTAGAAACGGGTGCGCCTGAAAAACCAGGGATCCAGAATCTCCCTTCACAAGAAGACGGTGACGGCTTCTTTTACGCTAAGCTAATTAAAAGCTGATTCAGGAATGCTGAATCTTAGGTTTCATCACCAATGAAGCTATAAACAATGAAAATAATAATTCTGGGTGCGGGCCAGGTTGGCGGCACCCTGGCTGAAAACCTGGTGGGCGAAAACAACGATATTACGGTTGTTGATACTAATCAGGATCGCCTACGCAGTTTGCAAGATAAGTTCGACTTACGCGTCGTGCAAGGTCACGGCTCGCATCCTCGCGTTTTACGCGAAGCGGGCGCAGATGATGCTGATATGTTGGTTGCCGTAACCAGTTCGGATGAAACGAATATGATTGCCTGCCAGGTAGCGTATTCGCTTTTTAATACTCCAAACCGAATTGCGCGTATTCGTGCTCCAGATTATGTGAGGGATGCCGAGCGTTTGTTTAACGCTGAAGCGGTACCAATTGATCACCTAATCGCACCTGAACAGCTGGTAATCGACAATATTTATCGACTGATTGAATATCCTGGCGCGCTGCAGGTCGTAAATTTCGCCGAAGGGAAAGTCAGTCTCGCCGTAGTGAAAGCCTATTATGGCGGCCCGTTAGTGGGGAATGCCCTTTCAACTATGCGTGAACATATGCCGCATATTGAAACTCGCGTCGCTGCAATTTTCCGACACGACAGGCCTATTCGTCCGCAAGGTTCAACCATTGTTGAAGCTGGAGATGAAGTATTCTTTATTGCCGCCTCTCAGCATATTCGAGCGGTAATGAGCGAATTGCAGCGTCTCGAGAAACCCTATAAACGCATCATGCTAGTCGGTGGTGGGAATATAGGAGCAGGTCTCGCGCAGCGACTTGAAAAGGATTACAGCGTAAAACTCATTGAGCGTGATTCACAACGCGCCGCTGAGCTGGCTGAAATGTTGCAAAACACCATCGTTTTCTACGGTGATGCCTCCGATCAAGAGTTGTTAGCCGAAGAGCATATTGAACAAGTCGACTTGTTTATTGCCGTCACCAACGACGATGAAGCCAATATTATGTCCGCTATGCTGGCTAAGCGAATGGGTGCCAAGAAAGTTATGGTCCTCATCCAGCGCAAAGCCTACGTTGACCTCGTTCAAGGCAGCGTGATTGATATTGCCATATCACCGCAGCAAGCCACTATTTCGGCTTTGCTCGGTCACGTGCGTAAAGCCGATATCGTCGGCGTGTCCTCTCTACGTCGAGGTGTCGCAGAGGCGATTGAAGCCGTTGCTCATGGTGATGAAAGTACTTCGCGCGTTGTGGGCCGTTCAATCGATGAAATTAAACTTCCGCCAGGGACGATTATTGGCGCCGTTGTTCGTGGTAATGACGTCATGATCGCTAATGACAATTTACGTATTGAACAAGGTGACCATGTCATTATGTTCCTGACAGATAAGAAGTTTGTCAGCGATGTAGAACGCTTGTTCCAACCAAGTCCTTTCTTCCTGTAATTTATTTGGGCGGAGAAAAGCTCCGCTTCATTTTTCTCTCCTACAGAAAAACCATTTTATTATTAAGGCATTAGTACTGAATTCTTATTACCTTATGTAATGGCAATCGGTTAATCATTTGTTAGACTTATTAGCGTCAGCCAGTACAAGGAGAGAAAAATGAGCATGTTAAAAGAATTTCGCGAATTTGCGATGCGCGGAAATGTTGTGGATTTGGCAGTAGGTGTGATTATTGGTGCAGCATTCGGGAAAATTGTTTCTTCACTTGTTGCGGATATTATTATGCCGCCACTTGGATTGCTGATTGGGGGCGTAGATTTTAAATCCTTCGCTTTAACTTTACGTCCTGCAGTTGGGGATATTCCAGCAGTAGTGATGCATTACGGTCTTTTTATTCAGAATGTGTTTGATTTTGTAATTGTTGCCTTCGCAATTTTCCTGGCAATCAAAGCAATTAACCAACTGAACCGTAAGAAAGTAGAAGAGCCTGCAGCACCACCGGCACCCACTAAAGAAGAAGTATTACTTAGTGAAATCCGCGACCTGCTGAAACAGCAGAACGAGCGAATCTGATTGCGCTAGTTAAAAGAGGAAGGCCAGTGGTAAAAAAGCAATTTGCTTGTTTGCCACTGGCCTCCCAGTTACCCTTCTTACCATGTTTTGCAGTACGCTGATAACTTCCTTTCCCTTTCTTATTCTGCTCAACTCGTTGACGAAAAAGCGGATCATGTAACAAAGCCTCAATCGCATTGTCCTTTATGATGCCTTTCTTATGCTGATACTTACTCATATAAACTCCAACTGGTTAAAATAACAACGCAAGTGTATGCCTGCATCTGTAGGAGCGCAATTATTCTTTACGCTGACTCGCTCCTTGTTCAAGCGCCTCAAGAATTGAACAATATGTGCTGCTGTGGGCACTACCGCAACATGCGTCATTCAGCCTTTGCAGCGATCGTCGCATATGCTGCAGTTCCTTTATTTTAGATTCAACTTCTACGAGTCTGGACTGCACGATGCTCTTTGATTCCTGACAGGTGTGATGTTCTGGATCAATTCGGATCGACAGTAATTCACGAATCGTCTCTAATGTGAAACCTAACTGCTTTGCGTATCTAATAAACTTCAGACGCTGCAAATCGCTTTCACTATAAAGCCGAAAGCCACCTTCCGTTCTGACTTCATGATCCATCATTTGCTGCTTTTCATAATAACGTATGGTGTCGGGCGTAACATCCGCCAGTCTGGCCAACTCTCCAATACGAAACATGATCATTTATTCCTTATCAATTTTAACAAGTAAGTCGAGTTTTAGAGAAGTACATGAATCCGCTAGTGAGTCAAACTGACTATGGATCGGGTACCTACTTAATTTATGTCAGTGTTAGCAAGGGATATAAATAAGATACGATGAATTGATGCAGGAAGGGAAATTACAGATATAAAAAAACCGGGCAAGCCCGGTTTTTTCACGTTACTACAGATTACTCTGCAGCAGCTTCTGTTTGAGACTCGGCGCGATCAACCAGCTCGATGTAAGCCATCGGAGCATTATCACCTGCACGGAAGCCACACTTAAGAATGCGAGTGTAACCACCAGTACGGGCTGCAAAACGCGGACCCAATTCATTAAACAGTTTTGCCACGATCTCGTTATCACGAGTGCGGGCGAATGCCAGACGACGATTAGCAACGCTATCAGTCTTGGCAAGAGTAATCAGCGGCTCAACTACGCGACGCAGCTCTTTCGCTTTAGGCAGAGTCGTCTTGATGATCTCATGACGAACCAGTGAACCTGCCATATTGCGGAACATAGCCTGGCGATGGCTGCTGTTGCGGTTCAGTTGACGACCACTCTTACGATGGCGCATGACCTTATCCTTCTCAGTAAAACCTTAACCTGTGATCCGGTTACTCGTCAGCGATGCTTGCCGGTGGCCAGTTTTCCAGGCGCATGCCCAGAGACAAACCACGGGAAGCCAGCACGTCTTTAATCTCGGTAAGAGATTTTTTACCCAAGTTAGGCGTTTTGAGCAGCTCAACTTCGGTACGCTGTACCAGATCACCGATATAGTGGATAGCTTCTGCCTTAAGGCAGTTAGCAGAGCGGACAGTCAATTCCAGATCGTCAACAGGGCGCAGCAAGATCGGATCGAATTCTGGTTTCTCTTCTTTAACTTCCGGCTGACGTACATCACGTAAGTCAACGAAAGCTTCAAGTTGTTCAGCCAGAATGGTTGCCGCACGACGAATCGCCTCTTCAGGATCGATTGTGCCGTTGGTTTCCATTTCGATGACCAGCTTATCCAGGTCGGTACGCTGTTCTACACGCGCGGCTTCAACATTGTAGGCAATTCGCTCTACAGGGCTGTAGCAGGCGTCGACCAGCAGACGACCGATTGGGCGCTCATCTTCTTCCGAATGAATTCGGGCAGAGGCCGGCACATAACCGCGACCGCGCTGAACTTTGATACGCATACTAATAGATGCGTTCTCATCAGTCAGGTGGCAGATCACATGCTGCGGCTTGACGATTTCAACATCACCATCATGGGTGATGTCGGCTGCAGTCACAGGGCCAATGCCAGACTTATTCAGAGTAAGAATTACATCATCTTTACCTTGAACTCTTACCGCCAGCCCTTTCAGGTTGAGCAGGATTTCCAGGATATCTTCCTGAACGCCTTCTTTGGTGCTGTACTCATGTAGTACACCATCAATCTCAACCTCTGTCACCGCGCAACCCGGCATCGATGAGAGCAGAATACGGCGCAGTGCATTACCAAGAGTATGGCCAAAGCCACGCTCTAAAGGCTCAAGGGTCACCTTGGCGTGCGTCGAACTCACTTGCTCGATATCTACCAGGCGCGGTTTTAGAAACTCTGTCACAGAACCCTGCATTGTGTCCTCTCTTTGGTACTAAGCTTTACTTGGAGTAAAGCTCGACGATCAGGTGTTCGTTAATGTCCGCGGACAGATCAGTACGCTCAGGCTTACGCTTGAACACACCTTCCATCTTAGCAGCATCAACTTCCAGCCAGGTTGGCTTTTCACGCTGTTCAGCCAGCTCCAGAGCGGCCTTCACGCGAGATTGCTTTTTGGCTTTCTCACGGATGCTGACTACGTCATTCGGAGTTACCTGATAAGAAGCGATGTTAACAACGCGACCATTTACCATAACTGCTTTATGGCTAACGAGCTGACGTGCTTCTGCACGTGTAGCACCGAAGCCCATACGGTAAACAACGTTGTCTAAACGACCTTCCAGCAGAGCCAACAGGTTTTCACCGGTGTTGCCTTTCAGACGAGCCGCTTCTTTATAGTAGTTACGGAACTGACGCTCCAGAACACCGAACATGCGGCGAACTTTTTGCTTTTCACGCAACTGCACACCATAGTCAGACAGACGCGGTTTACGCGCACCGTGCTGGCCAGGAGCTTGTTCAATTTTACACTTGGTATCGATCGCGCGAACACCAGACTTAAGGAACAGGTCTGTGCCCTCGCGACGGCTCAGCTTGAGCTTAGGACCCAAATATCTTGCCATTTTCTTTCTCCAACATTCCTAAAAACGAGCGTTATACGCGACGTTTTTTCGGCGGACGACAACCGTTGTGAGGGATCGGAGTCACATCAGTAATATTAGTGATGCGGAAACCAGCGGCGTTCAGAGCACGAATGGTAGATTCGCGGCCTGGACCCGGTCCCTTAACCATAACTTCCAGGTTCTTGATACCGTATTCTTTCACGGCTTCTGCGCAACGCTCTGCTGCAACCTGAG
The DNA here is from genome assembly GCF_049686335.1 of Buttiauxella sp. NCBI lineage: Bacteria > Pseudomonadati > Pseudomonadota > Gammaproteobacteria > Enterobacterales > Enterobacteriaceae > Buttiauxella > Buttiauxella sp. Next base: position 12,797 of record NZ_JBAVHX010000037.1, read on the forward strand.
CTGCGAACGGAGTAGATTTGCGAGAACCACGGAAACCGGAACCACCGGCAGTTGCCCAACCCAATGCGTTACCCTGACGATCAGTGATAGTAACGATAGTGTTGTTGAAAGAAGCATGGACATGAGCCACGCCGTCAGAGACTTGTTTTCTTACACGCTTACGTGCACGAATTGGTGCCTTTGCCATTATTCAATCACCCCGATTATTTCTTGATCGGTTTGCGCGGACCCTTACGGGTACGTGCGTTGGTCTTCGTACGCTGACCGCGCACTGGCAGACCACGACGATGACGCAAACCGCGATAGCAACCAAGGTCCATCAGACGCTTGATGCTCATACTCACTTCACGGCGCAGATCACCTTCAACGACAAATTTGGCAACTTCGTCACGCAGCGTGTCGATTTGTTCTTCAGACAGCTCTCTGATCTTAACATCTTCAGCGATACCCGCCGCGGCACAAATTGCCTTTGAGCGAGTCTTGCCGACACCGTAAATCGAAGTTAAAGCGATTACGGTATGTTTTTGATCAGGAATGTTAATGCCTGCTATACGGGCCACTATGCACTCCTACTATTTAGATTATGCGTCCCATACCGAAAAGCCCGTTTTCAGGATACTCAAATGGAAACGCATAGACATACAAAAGATTGGCTGGCTAATCTAGCCAGCTCAACCCAACTTTGCAAGAAAAATATGCGAGATAATCAGCCTTGACGCTGTTTATGCTTCGGTTCGGCGCTGCAAATCACGCGAATAACACCGTCACGCTTAACGATTTTGCAGTTACGACATAATTTCTTGACGGAAGCACGAACTTTCATTTTTACTCTCCGTAACTTCTCAAGCGACTATTAACGGCCGTAGCCTTTCAGATTCGCTTTCTTCAATGCAGACTCGTACTGACTAGACATCATCAGAGTTTGCACTTGAGCCATAAAGTCCATGATAACCACGACAACAATGAGTAGTGAGGTTCCACCGAAGTAGAAAGGCACCTTCATTGCGTCACGCATGAACTCCGGGATTAGGCAGATAAAGGTAATATACAACGCACCAACCAAGGTCAGGCGGGTCATTACTTTATCAATATACTTCGCCGTTTGTTCTCCCGGACGAATTCCTGGTACAAATGCACCGGACTTCTTCAGGTTATCTGCTGTTTCACGCGGGTTGAAAACCAACGCCGTGTAGAAGAAACAGAAGAAGATGATTGCAGACGCATAGAGTAACACATAAAGCGGTTGCCCAGGCTGCAAATACAGCGAAATTGTAGTCAGCCAGTTCCAACCGGTACCGCCCCCGAACCACGATGCAATCGTTGCTGGGAACAGAATAATACTGGAAGCAAAAATTGCTGGAATAACACCAGCCATATTCACTTTCAGCGGTAAATGCGTGCTCTGCGCAGCATAGACACGACGACCTTGTTGACGTTTTGCGTAGTTTACCACAATGCGGCGTTGACCACGTTCAACAAAAACAACGAAGAAGGTCACTGCGAATACTAGTACTGCAACCAACAGCAACAGGAGGAAGTGCAGGTCGCCTTGCCTTGCTTGTTCGATAGTATGGCCAACGGCCGGCGGCAATCCCGCAACAATACCAGCGAAGATTATGATTGAGATACCGTTACCGATACCGCGCTCAGTAATCTGTTCACCAAGCCACATCAAGAACATAGTCCCGGTGACAAGGCTCACAACAGCGGTGAAATAGAATGCAAAGCCTGGATTTAACACCAGGCCCTGCATACCAGGCATATTCGGTAAACCGGTAGCAATACCGATTGACTGGAATATTGCCAGCACCAGAGTGCCGTAACGGGTGTACTGGCTGATCTTACGACGACCAGACTCCCCTTCTTTCTTCAACTCTGCTAACGCTGGATGAACCACCGTTAACAGCTGGATAATAATCGATGCCGAAATATATGGCATGATACCCAATGCAAAGATAGAAGCACGGCTGAGAGCACCACCAGAGAACATGTTAAACATTTCAATGATAGTGCCTCGCTGTTGCTCAAGCAGTTTGGCAAGTACAGCGGCATCAATACCAGGGATCGGAATAAAAGAGCCAATACGGAACACAATCAGCGCACCGATAACAAACATCAGTCTGCGTTTCAGCTCGCCAAGCCCGCCTTTAGCACTTTGAAAATCTAATCCCGGTTGCTTTGCCATCTGCTACTTATTCCTCGATTTTACCGCCAGCAGCTTCGATAGCAGCACGAGCGCCTTTAGTGACACGCAGACCGCGAACAGTTACCGGACGAGAAACCTCGCCAGACAAGATCACTTTCGCGAACTCGATCTGGATACCGATAATGTTTGCCGCTTTCAGCGTGTTCAGGTCAACTACGTCGCCTTCAACTTTCGCCAGATCAGAGAGACGAATCTCACCAGTGATCATTGCTTTGCGAGAGGTGAAACCGAATTTCGGCAGACGACGGTACAACGGCATCTGGCCACCTTCGAACCCACGACGTACGCCACCGCCAGAACGAGAGTTCTGACCTTTGTGACCACGACCGCCGGTTTTGCCGAGACCAGAACCGATACCACGACCCAGACGCTTGGAAGCGTGCTTAGACCCTTCGGCCGGAGACAGAGTATTTAAACGCATCTCTTACTCCTCAACTTTAACCATGTAGGAAACCGCGTTGACCATACCACGTACAGCAGGAGTATCCTCGCGCTCTACGGTGTGGCCAATACGACGCAGACCCAGGCCAAGCAGCGTTGCCTTGTGTTTCGGCAAACGACCGATCGCACTGCGGGTTTGTGTAATTTTAATAGTCTTTGCCATGGTCAATTACCCCAGAATTTCTTCAACGGATTTACCACGCTTGGCAGCGACCATTTCCGGAGACTTCATATTCGCCAGGCCATCAATAGTTGCACGAACCACGTTAATCGGGTTAGTGGAACCATATGCTTTAGCCAAAACGTTATGAACTCCAGCGACTTCCAGAACGGCGCGCATTGCACCACCGGCAATAATACCAGTACCTTCGGAAGCCGGCTGCATGAACACACGAGAACCTGTGTGCACACCTTTAACAGGGTGCTGCAGGGTGCCGTGGTTCAGCGCGACGTTAATCATGTTGCGACGGGCTTTTTCCATCGCTTTCTGGATAGCTGCTGGAACTTCACGCGCTTTTCCGTAACCAAAACCAATGCGACCGTTACCATCGCCAACCACTGTCAGAGCAGTGAAGGAGAAAATACGACCACCTTTAACGGTTTTAGATACGCGATTTACCGCGATCAGCTTTTCCTGCAGTTCGCCAGCTTGTTTTTCGATGTGAGCCATCTTACACCTCTACCTTAGAACTGAAGGCCAGCATCACGGGCAGCATCTGCCAGTGCCTGGACACGACCATGATATTGGAAACCAGCACGGTCAAAAGCAACAACAGTGATGCCTTTTTCCAGTGCGCGCTCTGCAACAGCTTTACCCACAGCTGTAGCGGCGTCTTTGTTTCCAGTGTACTTCAGTTGCTCAGCGATAGCTTTCTCTACAGTAGATGCAGCTACCAGGACTTCTGAACCGTTCGGTGCGATAACCTGTGCATAAATATGACGAGGCGTACGGTGAATCACCAGACGAGTCGCACCCAGTTCTTTGAGCTTGTGACGTGCGCGGGTCGCACGACGGATACGAGCAGATTTCTTATCCATAGTGTTACCTTACTTCTTCTTAGCCTCTTTGGTACGCACGACTTCGTCGGCGTAACGAACACCCTTGCCTTTATAAGGCTCAGGACGACGGTAGGCGCGCAGATCAGCAGCTACCTGTCCAATCATCTGCTTATCAGCGCCTTTCAGCACGATTTCAGTTTGAGTTGGACATTCAGCAGTGATTCCCGCTGGCAGTGGATGTTCAACAGGGTGTGAGAAGCCCAGGGCCAAACTCACCGCATTGCCTTTAACTGCTGCGCGATAACCTACACCAACCAGCTGCAGCTTCTTAGTGAAGCCTTCGGTAACACCGATAACCATTGCATTCAACAGCGCACGAGTGGTACCCGCTTGGGCCCACGCGTTTGCAAAGCCTTCGCGCGGAGCGAAAGTCAGTGCATTATCAGCGTGTTTAACTTCAACAGCATCGTTGATTGTACGAGTCAGCTCGCCGTTTTTACCTTTGATCGAAATAACCTGACCGTTGAGTTTTACCTCTACGCCAGCAGGAATAACGACCGGTGCTTTAGCAACACGAGACATTTTATTCCTCCAATTAGGCTACGTAGCAGATAATTTCGCCACCAAGACCAGCTTGGCGCGCTGCACGATCAGTCATAACACCTTTAGAGGTAGAAACGACAGCAATACCCATACCGGCCATAACTTTAGGCAGCTCATCTTTTTTCTTATAGATGCGCAGACCTGGGCGGCTGACTCGCTGAATGCTCTCTACCACAGCCTTGCCCTGGAAATACTTAAGAGTCAGTTCCAGTTCAGGCTTGATGTCGCCTTCAATTTTAAAATCTTCAATATAGCCTTCTTCTTTCAGCACGTTGGCAATTGCCAATTTCAGCTTGGAGGAAGGCATGGTGACCGCAACTTTATTCGCGGCTTGACCGTTACGGATACGGGTCAGCATATCCGCAATTGGATCTTGCATGCTCATCTGTCTTTACTCCCGTGATTCAATTGGATATTACCAGCTAGCCTTCTTCAAGCCAGGTACTTCACCGCGCATAGCGGCTTCACGAAGCTTAATACGGCTCAACCCGAATTTGCCCACATAACCATGCGGACGACCAGTTTGGCGGCAGCGGTTACGCTGACGGGACGGGCTGGAATCACGCGGCAGAGACTGCAGCTTAAGAACAGCATCCCAACGATCTTCGTCGGATGAGTTCACACCAGAGATGATAGCTTTCAATTCCTCGCGTTTAGCGCGGTATTTGTCGGCCAGTTTCACGCGAACGACTTCGCGTGCTTTCATCGATTGCTTAGCCATTAGTAACCCTACCTTACTTACGGAATGGGAAGTTAAAGGCAGCCAGCAGAGCACGGCCTTCATCATCAGATTTCGCAGTAGTGGTAATGGTAATATCCAAACCACGAACGCGATCGACTTTGTCATAGTCGATTTCTGGGAAGATGATCTGCTCACGGACACCCATGCTGTAGTTACCACGGCCATCGAATGACTTAGCGGACAAGCCACGGAAGTCACGGATACGTGGTACAGCAATGGTGATCAGGCGCTCAAAGAACTCCCACATGCGTTCGCCACGCAGAGTTACTTTACAGCCGATCGGATAGCCCTGACGGATTTTGAAGCCTGCAACTGATTTGCGTGCTTTGGTGATCAACGGCTTTTGACCGGAGATTGCTGTCAGATCCGCTGCTGCATTATCCAGCAGTTTCTTGTCAGCGATCGCTTCACCAACACCCATGTTCAGGGTGATCTTCTCGACCCGAGGGACTTGCATGACAGAATTGTAGTTAAACTCAGTCATGAGTTTTTTAACTACTTCGTCTTTGTAGTAATCATGCAGTTTCGCCATCGTACTACTCCAAATTACTTGATAGTTTCGCTGTTAGATTTGAAGAAACGGACTTTTTTGCCCTCTTCGAATCTAAAGCCTACACGGTCAGCCTTGCCGGTTGCAGCATTGTAGAGAGCAACGTTAGAAACTTGAATTGCAGCTTCTTTTTCAACGATGCCACCTGGTTGGTTCAGGGCCGGAACCGGCTTCTGATGTTTCTTAACCAGGTTGATACCTTCAACAATGAGCTTGCCGGAAGACAAGACATTCTTAACTTTACCGCGCTTACCTTTATCTTTACCGGTTAACACGATAACTTCGTCATCACGACGGATTTTAGCTGCCATGATTCGCTCCTTAGAGTACTTCTGGTGCCAGAGAGATAATTTTCATGAACTTCTCATTACGCAGTTCACGAGTTACCGGCCCAAAAATACGCGTGCCGATTGGCTGCTCGCTGTTATTATTTAAAATAACGCATGCATTACCATCGAAGCGAATGACAGAACCGTCCGGGCGACGAACACCCTTCTTGGTGCGCACCACTACCGCTTTCAGGACATCGCCTTTCTTCACCTTACCACGCGGAATTGCTTCCTTGATGGTAATTTTGATGATGTCGCCGACGCCTGCGTAGCGACGGTGCGAGCCACCCAGAACCTTGATACACATTACGCGACGCGCGCCGGAGTTGTCGGCCACGGTCAGCATAGTCTGTTCTTGGATCATTTCAGTGCTCCGCTAATGTCAACTACTACTTCGGGACCCATAATTAGGTCGTTAAAAAGCCCCATAAACGAGGGCGCGGCATTATAACACCGGTTCCTGAATATGGGTAGAAAAAATAAACGGCTCATTTTCTGAGCCGTTTATTCCGTTAGAGAATGCGTACTGTATTACAGAACCGCTTTCTCTACAACGCGAACAAGCGTCCAAGACTTAGTCTTAGACAGTGGACGGCATTCGCGGATTTCTACCACGTCACCGATACCACATTCATTGTTCTCGTCATGTACGTGCAGTTTGGTCGTACGTTTGATGAATTTACCGTAAATCGGGTGTTTCACCACACGTTCGATAGCAACAACGATGGATTTCTCCATTTTGTCACTAACAACGCGACCTTGCAGAGTACGGATTTTATCGGTCATTACGCACCCGCCTTCTGAGTCAATAAAGTCTTAACACGAGCAACATCACGACGCACTTGCTTCAGCAGGTGAGTCTGTTGCAGCTGGCCACTTGCCGCTTGCATACGCAGATTAAACTGCTCACGCAGCAGATTCAGCAGCTCGGTGTTCAGCTCTTCAACACTCTTTTCACGCAGCTCTTTTGCTTTCATTACATCACCGTCTTAGTTACAAAGGTGGTTTTGATCGGCAGTTTCGCTGCTGCCAGCTTGAAGGCTTCACGGGCCAGCTCTTCTGGTACGCCGTCCATTTCATACAGGACTTTGCCAGGCTGAATCAAAGCAACCCAATACTCTACGTTGCCTTTACCTTTACCCATACGCACTTCAAGCGGCTTTTCGGTGATCGGTTTGTCCGGGAATACACGGATCCAGATCTTACCCTGACGCTTAACTGCACGGGTCATTGCACGACGTGCTGCTTCGATCTGACGTGCAGTCAGACGACCACGGCCAACAGCTTTCAGACCGAAAGTGCCGAAGCTAACATCCGTACCGGCAGCCAGACCACGGTTGCGGCCTTTGTGCACTTTACGGAATTTTGTACGCTTTGGTTGTAACATCAGCGACTCTCCTTACTTACGGCCTTTACGCTGCTGCTTTTTAGGTTGAGCAGCCGGTTCCGGTTGTTCAACAGCAGCCATCCCACCCAAGATCTCACCTTTAAAGATCCACACTTTAACGCCGATTACACCATAAGTGGTGTGCGCTTCAGAGGTGTTGTAGTCAATGTCAGCACGCAGAGTGTGCAACGGCACGCGACCTTCACGGTACCATTCGGTACGTGCGATCTCGGCGCCGCCCAGACGGCCGCTAACTTCAACTTTGATACCTTTAGCGCCCAGACGCATGGCATTCTGTACAGCACGCTTCATAGCACGACGGAACATAACACGACGTTCCAGCTGAGAAGTGATGCTGTCAGCAACCAGTTTTGCGTCCAGTTCAGGCTTACGAACTTCGGCAATATTGATCTGTGCAGGAACGCCAGCGATATCCGCTACGACCTTGCGCAGTTTTTCTACGTCTTCGCCTTTCTTACCGATTACGATGCCAGGGCGAGCAGTGTGAATAGTCACACGGATGCTCTTAGCTGGACGCTCGATAACGATACGAGATACAGACGCCTTCGCCAGTTCCTTTGTCAGGTACTGACGAACTTTAAAATCGCTGTCCAGGTTGTCAGCGAATTCTTTGGTGTTCGCAAACCAAGTAGAGTTCCATGGTTTTACAATACCCAGGCGAATACCATTAGGATGTACTTTCTGACCCATTGCTAGTCTCCAGAGTCTCAGCGATCGGACACAACCACAGTAATGTGGCTGGTGCGCTTCAGGATGCGATCTGCACGACCTTTTGCACGCGGCATAATGCGCTTCATGCTTGGGCCTGCGTCTACGAAGATTTTCGCGACTTTCAGATCGTCAATGTCAGCGCCATCGTTGTGTTCAGCGTTAGCAATGGCAGATTCTAGAACTTTCTTAACCAATACAGCCGCTTTCTTGTTGGTGTAGGTCAAAATTTCCAGTGCCTGCGACACTTTCTTACCGCGAATAAGGTCAGCAACAAGGCGAACCTTTTGAGCAGAAGAACGAGCGTGGCGATGTTGAGCTAAAGTTTCCATCTCTTCCTCCTACTTATTTCTTCTTGGCTTTTTTATCAGCAGCGTGACCGCGATAAGTACGTGTCGGTGCAAATTCACCCAGTTTGTGACCGACCATCTCGTCGGAAACAAATACCGGAACATGCTGACGACCATTATGGACAGCGATGGTCAAACCGATCATGTTAGGAAAGATCGTTGAACGACGGGACCAAGTGCGCAGGGGCTTCTTGTCACCGCTTTCCACCGCTTTCTCTACCTTCTTCAGCAAGTGCAGGTCAATAAAAGGACCTTTCTTGAGAGAACGTGGCATGGCTTATCCTCTAAAATTATTTGCTACGGCGACGTACGATGAATTTATCAGTACGCTTGTTGCTGCGGGTCTTCTTACCTTTGGTCTGTACGCCCCACGGAGATACCGGGTGCTTACCAAAGTTACGACCTTCACCACCACCATGTGGGTGGTCGACTGGGTTCATCGCAGTACCGCGAACGGTAGGACGAACACCACGCCAGCGAGCAGCACCTGCTTTACCCAGAACGCGGAGCATATGCTCAGAGTTACCGACTTCGCCCATGGTTGCACGGCAGTCAGCTTCGACTTTACGCATTTCACCAGAACGCAGACGCAGGGTAACGTAAGCACCATCACGTGCAACGATCTGCACATAGGTACCAGCAGAACGTGCAAGCTGACCGCCTTTACCTGGTTTCATTTCTACGTTATGAACGGTAGAACCAACCGGGATATTGCGCATCGGCAGGGTGTTACCTGCTTTGATTGCAGCATCAACGCCAGATTGAATCTGGTCGCCAGCTTTCAGGCCTTTAGGGGCCAGGATGTAACGGCGTTCGCCATCTTTGTACAGAACCAGTGCGATATTCGCAGAACGGTTCGGATCGTACTCAAGACGCTCAACAACAGCTGGGATACCGTCTTTGTTGCGTTTAAAGTCAACAATACGATAAGCCTGCTTGTGACCACCACCGATGTGACGAGTAGTGATACGACCATTGTTGTTACGGCCACCGGATTTGCTGTTTTTTTCAACCAGCGGAGCAAATGGTTTGCCCTTATGCAGCTCAGGGTTGACCACTTTAACTACGTGGCGACGACCCGGAGATGTCGGTTTACATTTAACAACTGCCATTGTTTTTCTCCTCCGACTTACTCAGCGCCGCCAACGAAGTCCAGATTCTGGCCTTCCTTCAGGGTGACGTAAGCTTTTTTCCAGTCGCTACGACGACCGATACGCTGTCCATGACGCTTAGTTTTACCTTTAACAAGCAAGGTATTAACGCCTTTAACTTCAACTTCGAACAGTTTCTCAACAGCAGCAACGATCTCTGCTTTGGTCGCGTCTTTTGCAACTTTGAGAACGATGGTATTTGTTTTTTCCATCGCCATAGATGCTTTTTCAGATACGTGCGGCGCGCGCAGTACTTTCAGCAGACGTTCTTCACGGATCATGCCAGCATCTCCTCAACTTGCTTAACTGCATCAGCAGTCATAACGACTTTGTCGAAGGCGATCAGGCTTACTGGATCGATTGTTGCAGCATCGCGTACGTCAACCTTATGCAGGTTACGTGCAGCCAGGAACAGATTCTCATCCAGTTCGCCAGTTACGATCAGCACATCTTCCAGGGCCATGTCTTTCAGTTTCTGAGCAAGCAGCTTAGTTTTAGGCGCTTCAACAGAGAACTGTTCGACAACGATCAGACGATCCTGACGTACCAGTTCGGACAGAATGCTTTTCAGCGCTCCGCGGTACATCTTTTTGTTAACTTTTTGACTGTGGTCCTGCGGGCGTGCAGCGAAGGTTACGCCACCGGAACGCCAGATCGGGCTCTTGATAGAACCTGAACGCGCACGGCCGGTACCTTTCTGGCGCCACGGCTTTTTACCGGAACCAGTTACTTCAGCGCGGGTCTTCTGAGCACGAGTACCTTGACGGGCACCAGCTGCATAAGCAACTACGACCTGGTGTACCAGCGCTTCGTTGAAATCACGACCGAAGGTAGTTTCGGAAACAGTCAGCGCGCTTTGCGCGTCTTTCAATACTAATTCCATTGCTATCTCCTCACGCCTTCACAGCTGGTTTAACGATCAGGTCGCTACCGGTTGCACCCGGAACTGCACCCTTAACCAGCAGCAGGTTGCGCTCAGCGTCAACGCGTACTACATCCAGGCTCTGAACAGTTACACGTTCGTTGCCCAGTTGGCCTGCCATTTTCTTGCCTTTGAACACTTTGCCCGGAGTCTGGTTCTGACCGATAGAACCCGGAACGCGGTGGGACAAGGAGTTACCGTGTGTAGCGTCCTGGGTACGGAAGTTCCAGCGCTTAACGGTACCTGCGAAACCTTTACCTTTAGAGGTGCCAGTTACGTCAACTTTTTTGACTTCAGCAAACAGCTCAACGCTAATGTCTTGACCTACAGTGAACTCTTCGCCTTCTGCAAGACGGAATTCCCACAGGCCACGGCCAGCTTCTACGCCAGCTTTAGCGAAGTGACCAGCTTCCGGCTTAGTTACACGGCTAGCTTTTTTAGCGCCAGTGGTAACTTGAACAGCACGGTAGCCATCGTTAGCCAGGTCTTTAACCTGAGTAACACGGTTTGCTTCTACTTCAATCACGGTTACTGGGATAGAAACGCCGTCTTCTGTGAAGATACGGGTCATACCCACTTTTTTACCGACTAAACCAATCATTGTTTCAACCTCTCAATCGTCAATGACCTGATTAACCCAGGCTGATCTGCACGTCTACACCAGCAGCCAGATCCAGACGCATCAGAGCATCAACGGTTTTCTCAGTTGGCTCAACGATGTCAACCAGACGCTTATGAGTGCGAATTTCGTACTGATCACGCGCGTCTTTGTTGACGTGCGGAGAGATCAGAACGGTAAAGCGCTCTTTGCGGGTCGGCAGCGGGATCGGACCACGGACTTGCGCACCAGTGCGCTTAGCAGTCTCGACGATTTCCGCAGTTGATTGATCGATCAGACGATGATCAAACGCTTTAAGGCGGATACGGATTCTTTGGTTCTGCATGAGACCAGAGCTCCAATTGTTTTATAAACGAAATGATTACTCCCCGTACCCATTACGATTGATGGGCGAGTGTAACCGTTCTTACGTTGCCCCCCAATTGGGAGCGTTGTCTGGTAGATAAATCATCTACCGGGTTCTTATCGAACCAGCCGTCAATTACGACAAGCCGGCGTATTATACTTATACACAGTTCAGATGCAAGTTCTTATGGTGCAAAAATGCACGGTAAATGTGAGGATTTTTCGTATTCACTCTTCGCCCATTTCGGTCAATGCTTTTTGCACTTGTTAACGGAGTACTTCTTTAATTGTTTGTGGCACGTGCGGCGTTACGTCTTCCTCCGCCACGGGCTTCTCGTCAGTACCCTCTTCCTCAGTTCCAGCCTCGCTATCGACTGTATTATCTTCAGGTACGTCTGCCATCGGCCTCGCCGGTATGGGCTGTTTCTTGCATATCCGACAGATGGTAATCCTGTTCCACAGATGTTTTTCCATCGCTCTTCATGACTGGAGGGAAACGCTGTGGCGAGTGATAGTGCGCGTAATAGCCGGTGAGAAACGCAAGAATGATCAAAATCAACAAGCAGACCTTAACCAACAGGCTTTTAACCAAGATTCCGGGGTTCGTGCGACATGCTGTGGCGTATCACTGTCACGATGAGCCACGAAAGCAGAGTAAATTCGCATAATTTTGTGTTCCCCTTTTTAGTGTCGTTTTTTACATTGATATCGGGATCGCTTTTTTGCGTTGGCATTGCCGTCCGGTCCGATAGTGAATTCAGATGCATATATAGAGGAAGACATTCGTTGACCCTTGTGCAGATTTTTGCTTGTGACTGCCAACCAGCAGCAGTTTAACTCCCCCCTCTACCGCCGGTAGCAAGTTGCTTAAACGTCCGAATCAAATGATCAATATGACGCACCAGCAAATCTATTTATCAGTAACAACAATACCTCGCTTGTCTTTTTTTGAATCGATAAAAATACTTCCATCCAGAATTTATTGTGGGTAAAAGTTATATATTCACTTTCATAATCACCTGAGGGTATTAAATGAATAGTGTTACTCATCTTTATAGCTGCAAGGACAAGAAGCTCATGATATTTATAATTTGCTAAACTTATAAATCTTCGAATATTTACCCCCTCCTTTATTCCCATATAAGAGCTCCACCTCATCTGAACACAAAGGATTAACTATCCAATCCATGATATATCTAAATTACAAAAACTCGCATCCCCTTGACATTTCTTAACCATCCATAACCATTTACTATATAAATGTTTTTTTTGGGGGAGTGGCTAAAAAAGAATTTATCTCGCCACATTATTCCGTACGATTTCCTGAAAAATGTCATCAACAGATCGGATTGAATATGATTAATAAAAACCATACTATGCTAATCTACTTTTGATAAAGACCATCAATATAATAAATAGATTTTGATATGAACAATGTATTTACCTGACTATATAAACATATCCAGAAAATGATGTATGAGACGCTAATCCGCATATGGGTTTTAGTATTTATATCTTCTATGAATATATTTTATGAACATATAACTAATTTAATTAATTGGCTAAATTCGTTTTCATCAAAATCCAATAAAATTCCATTTAATCTTAACCTTGACGAAAGTGATCATACAGATAATATCGCTACCGTGCATTCTGCATTCTCTTAATGAGTAGTCGCACCACGTTCGCTCCCGCGTATCAAGGTCATGGCACGCCTGGATATTCCCGAGAACCGGTTGCCGCAGGAAAGGTGAATACCAATGGATAAGTTCATGGAAATTATTTTGATGGGCGGGTTAGGCTTGCTGATGGGCAGCTTTATGAATGTGGTTGTTTTTCGTATCCCAGCAGGCATTAGTAATCCCTCTTCCCCGCTGAGCAATATCGCGTGGCCGGGATCTTGTTGTCCGCAGTGTCTGCATCCAATCCATTATCACGACAACATTCCTCTACTTAGCTGGATTTGGCTGCGGGGGCGCTGTCGTTATTGTCATATCCCGATTTCAGTCCGCTATCCGTTGACGGAGGGTATTTGTGGACTCGTTTTTGCGCTGGTCGCCGCTATGTTTCCTCTCGTACCGGATGCTTTGGCAATCTGTCTGCTGTTTTGGTTTTTGCTGGCATTAGCACAAATTGATGCTCGACATTTTTTACTGCCAGACAAACTCACACTGCCCTTATTATGGCTGGGTTTACTGTATCACTGCATTTTTGCGCATATCGATCTACACGACGCGGTGTATGGTGCAATTGCAGGCTACCTGACGTTGTGGCTGGTGTATCAGGCATTCAGAGGCTTGACCGGTAAAGAAGGAATGGGATTTGGTGATTTCAAATTGCTGGCAGCACTCGGTGCCTGGTGTGGCTGGCAGGCTTTGCCGTCCATACTGTTCCTCTCGTCTGTATTTGGGTTGATTTACGCACCAGGTCGAAGATTCTTAATTGGCGATAAACAATCACACATCGCGTTCGGACCGTGGTTAAGCCTGGCAGGCTGGTTGAGTTTTCTATGGCAAAACTGGAACGGCTGAAAAGAAGGATATTCAGAGCGGTAAAAAACCGTACCGCTCTGATTTACACCGGGTCAACCGCTAACTTTCTTCGCGAATTTGGGCTTGAAGGTAATTCTGGATGCCCAATTTCTGAATTAAATCCAACTCGGTTTCAAGCCAGTCAATATGGTGTTCTTCTTCCGTCAGGATTTTGATCATCATATCTCGGCTAGCATAATCAAAGACGCTATCGGCATAAGCGATGGCTTCCCGTAAATCCTTCGCCCCCTCCAGTTCCAACCTGAGGTCGGATTGCAGCATCTCCTCAACATCCTCACCGATCTGAAGTTTGCCTAAATCCTGAAGGTTTGGGATCCCCTCGAGAAACAGAATACGCTCGATATAGATATCGGCATGTTTCATTTCATCGATGGATTCATGGTATTCGACATCATTAAGACGTTTAAGACCCCAATTTTTGAACATGCGTGCATGTAAAAAATACTGGTTGATTGCGACAAGCTCATTTCCCAATAATTTATTGAGATAATTTATGATTTTAACATCACCTTTCATTATGTCATTCCTCCGCTTCCACTCCTTCAAGCGTAGTAGAAGCGCGGGAAAATAAAATAAGAAAAGTGGGAGCTATCAAGCTATTTCTTTAAATTCAGGCAGTTGTGTTAATTCCTCTTGCATGATCTCACGGGCTGCACGAATACACTTACCACATTGATTTCCAACGGGAATAAACTTCCTAAGCTGTTGAAAAGATTGTGGACTAAACTGGCGCACCGCCTGACGAATCTTCTTATCGCTTACACCGTTACACAGACAAACGTACATATGGACTCCCGCACAATTTCTTCTTAAACTGTAAATGAGAATAATTATTAATGCAATGCCGTTATATACAAAAACAATTATACGGTAACCCATCATATTGATTGGACGATAAAAACCGTGACTTTTTAGGTCAGGGTTTTTAAGACATTGAGTTGATTCTTCTGTCGGTTCAACGTAGCCGCAACGCTCAACAGAGGCTCAGCATCTTTGCTGTTCGCATACATGGCAGTATTGTGGCCAGTGATAGGATCTAATACTCCGTGTTCGGACTTATTCCAACTGCCAATTGTAATAACGTGACGCACATACGTAGCTTACGTACGCTCATTCAGCCCCTTAATTAAACCTGGGCCATTATCGGTGTTATGCATCGCCATCTTTAACAACGGTGAAGTCATAATTGATTTCTATTAGCGTGGAATAATTAATTTTATCAGGCATGAAATTATTATGGGCATCAATGCCCCTCATTCTTGGAAATATCTGGTGAGCTTACTTACAACAGCCAGTTTCGCTTTCTAGTCATTCTGAAAGTCAATCAAAACCTGATCGCTATAAAGTCTAAAATTGGATGTATCTAAATTTAATCGCTAAATCACTTTTTACAGTGATAAGGAAGGTTGATGTGCCCTGAAAATTTTTTAATTTACGTTGGTATAAACTTTCCAGTTAATCCCATTATCTTTTAATATCATCTGGGAAGAATCCAGAACGCTAATAGCATTCACTATAAATCCCTAAATGATATTCCCTACTTCGAAACGGCATGAAGTTTTCAATACAACATAAGTGTTGAAAAATTTGGCAAATCTAATACTTACCTTTATAAGTGACCAAAAAAAAGAGCGCCTAAGCGCTCTTTTTTAATATAAAGGTATCAGCGATTAAGCGATAACTTTAGCAACAACACCCGCGCCTACAGTACGGCCGCCTTCACGGATTGCGAAACGCAGACCGTCGTCCATCGCGATTGGGTGGATCAGGGTAACAACCATTTTGATGTTGTCACCAGGCATTACCATCTCAACGCCTTCTG
>NZ_JBAVHX010000038.1:0-31919 GCF_049686335.1 Buttiauxella sp.
CAGAAGTGTGACATCTGGTGGTAGTAAGAAAAGAAATTCGGTGGAGCGGTAGTTCAGTCGGTTAGAATACCTGCCTGTCACGCAGGGGGTCGCGGGTTCGAGTCCCGTCCGTTCCGCCACTTATTAAGCCCTGAGTCTTCTAGACTCAGGGCTTTTTTCTTGTCAAAAATTCATGAAATATTGACCTATTGTTGCGTATTTCACAAATATCTTCTGCATTTACCCCTCTTTTTCAGCAGTATAACGCTCGTCATAATCCTCGTATTACAAACACATATCCCTTAACGAGGTAAATAATGACAATTCCTGCATTCGGTTTAGGTACTTTTCGTTTAAAAGACGACGTGGTTATCGCATCAGTAAAAACGGCTCTTGAGCTCGGTTATCGAGCAGTAGATACAGCACAAATTTATGATAACGAAGCAGCTGTAGGTCAGGCGATTGAAGAAAGTGGTGTGAAGCGTAGTGAACTGTTTATCACTACCAAAATCTGGATTGAGAATCTTAGCAAGGAGCAATTAATTCAAAGTCTGAAGGAAAGTTTGCGTAAACTGCGTACGGATTACGTTGATTTAACACTCATTCACTGGCCATCACCGAATGATGCTGTGCCGGTAAAGGAGTTCATGCAGGCGTTAGTGGAAGCAAAGAATGAAGGACTGACTCGCCAGATTGGTATTTCTAACTTCACCATTGATCTGATGCAGAAAGCTATTGATACCGTTGGGGCTGAAAATATTGCGACTAATCAAATTGAGCTTTCACCATATTTACAAAATCGTCAGGTCGTTAAATGGGCTAAAGAGCATGGTATCCATATCACTTCATATATGACACTTGCCTATGGCAAAGCATTGAAGAATGAGGAAATTGGCCGAATTGCATTGAAGCATAATGGGACTCCGGCACAGGTCATTTTGGCATGGGCAATGAATTTGGGGTACGCAGTCATACCTTCGTCGACTCAGCGCGAGAATCTGCAAAGTAATTTACAAGCGCAGACTTTGGCATTGGATCCTGAAGATATGGCCATTATCGCTACTCTGGATTGTAATGAGCGCCTGGTGAGTCCAGAAGGTTTAGCTCCTCAGTGGGATTAATCCTCTTACAGCCCCTGCGGGGGCTGTTGCACAGAGTGACTCAGAAAATCAATAAACGCCCGAATACGACTGCTGACGGCCCGGTCGCTGTAATACACCGCACTAAAAGGCATTTCTACGGGTAGCAGTTTATCTATCAATAATTCGACAAACTTCCCTTCCGCGATTTCTTTATTAATCATATAGTCAGAAAGACAGGCTATACCATTTCCGGTCAGGCATAATTGCTTAAGTGTTTCACCACTATTCGAGGTGATTACCGCAGTTATGTCATAACTTAAACCGTCTGCCTGCGCGATTGGCCATCTATTTAAACTCTCCGTTTCAGAGAAACCCAGACAAATATGATCCTGAAGATCCTCGGTAGATTGAGGCATTCCGTACTGTGCTAAATATTCCGGAGACGCGATAATTTTACGGCGGCTAGTAAAAAGAGGTCTGGCTCGCAGCGTTGAATCAGTCAATGTCCCCGCGCGTATAGCAACATCCACTTTACGCTCGATCAGATTTATGAAAGTTTCTGATGATATGAGCGAAAGCGTCACCTCTGGGTAGCGTTGACGGAATGGTTTAATCAGCGGCATTAAAAGATGCAGCATCACAGGTGTAGCGGCATCGATGCGCAGTAAACCGCGTGGAGTTTGCCGGGTCTCCATTAACTCATTTTCAGCGGCAGCCATTTCTTGCAAGATCTGCTGTACGCGGCGGAAATAGCGCTCACCTTCCTCTGTCAGGCTCAATTGACGCGTTGTACGATTAAGCAATGTTACACCCAACTTCATCTCTAATTTCTTTACCGAGCGACTCACGGCTGAATTTGCCAGTTCAAGTTGTATTGCCGCACGGCTGAAACTTCCACTTTCCACAACGGCGACAAAAATTGCCAGTTCTTCAGAGGTGGCTTTCATTATTGCTCCTGAGACAAAATTGTATTGAGATTTTGCATATTTTTGTTATTTAACCATCTTGTCATACTGCGTGTCATCAAAAGACACCTGCTATGGAGTAAATCATGCCACTGGCGCTATGGGCACTGACAATCAGTGCATTTGCAATTGGTACAACTGAATTCGTTATTGTTGGGCTAGTACCAACAATTGCCGATCAACTTTCAATTTCCCTGCCCTCTGCTGGGCTACTCGTTTCAATTTATGCACTAGGCGTGGCTGTTGGCGCTCCAGTGTTGACTGCTCTGACAGGGAGATTACCCCGTAAGCAGTTGCTAATTGGGCTCATGGCACTCTTTACCGCGGGTAACGTATTGGCCTGGTTATCACCCAATTATGAAACCTTAGTCGTTGCCCGACTGCTGACTGGCCTGGCGCACGGTGTGTTCTTTTCTATTGGTTCCACTATTGCAACAAGCCTTGTGCCAAAAGAGAAAGCGGCATCGGCCATCGCGATTATGTTCGGTGGTTTGACTGTTGCCCTGGTGACCGGAGTTCCACTTGGGACGTTCATCGGCCAGCATTTCGGATGGCGTGAAACTTTCCTCGCGGTATCCGCTATTGGCGTGATTGCGTTAATTAGTAGCACTATTCTGGTGCCGAAAGATATTCCAACGCGCGCAGTTGCTAGCATGAGAGATCAGGTAAAAGTGATGGCGCATCCTCGTTTACTGATTATTTATGCGATAACTGCTTTGGGCTATGGCGGCGTATTTACTGCATTCACCTTTCTGGCGCCGATGATGCAAGACCTGGCGGGATACTCGCCGGCAGCTGTCAGTTGGATTCTTTTGGGCTACGGTGTTTCTGTTGCGATTGGCAATATTTTGGGCGGCAAACTGGCAGACCGTCATGGGGCTGTACCTGCTTTAAAATTTATTTTTGCTGCACTGGCCGTATTACTTCTGATATTTCAGTTCACAGCAAGCTCGCATATTGGCGCGTTAGTTACTGTTCTAATTATGGGTGTTTTTGCCTTTGGTAATGTGCCTGGTTTACAAGTATATGTGGTGCAGAAAGCAGAGGAATATACTCCAAACGCGGTCGATGTTGCCTCAGGGTTGAATATCGCCGCATTTAATATCGGGATAGCGTTAGGATCGGTGATTGGGGGTCAAACAGTACAAAGCTTTGGTTTGGCGCAAACTCCATGGATTGGGGCCGTGATTGTTGCTGGCGCATTGCTCCTGATTAACTTAAGTGGTCGTCTTGATACACGTCGTGAAGTGGCTATCGGCTAGCATATGTGAACAAGTCTGTTAGCAAATACTTACGGTCTTGTTCACCAATCGTTTGAATTGGTCGTTGAAACTCTCACCTAAAGTCCCTATAACTGAATGACAGCCTTCGAATTGGAGGCTTCTTTGGTTATAGAGGTCATTAGTAAAAACGTGCGCAAAAATACTTATGCCATGAGATATGTTGCCGGTCAGCCAGCAGAACGCATTCTGCCGCCTGGCTCATTTGCAACTATCGGTCAGGCATTGCCGCCCGGAGAACCTTTGCCAAGTGAGGGATCCTTAAAAGTATTGGTATGGAATATTTTCAAGCAGCAGCGTGCTGAATGGCTTTCGGTGCTGCAAAACTTCGGTAAAGATGCACATCTGGTTTTATTGCAGGAGGCACAAACCACTCCTGAGCTGGTTAAGTTTGCCACCAGTAATTATCTGGCCGCAGACCAGGTTCCGGCATTTGTCTTGCCCCAACACCCTTCAGGTGTGATGACGTTGTCTGCTGCTCATCCGGTTTATTGCTGCCCGTTACGCGAGCGTGAGCCCATTTTACGCCTGTCAAAATCGGCTTTAGTGACTGTTTATCCGTTGCCAGATGGTCGACTGCTGATGGTCGTTAATATTCATGCTGTGAATTTCAGTCTGGGCGTGGATGTTTACAGCAAACAACTTGGGCCAATCGGCGACCAAATTGGGCACCATAATGGGCCAGTTATCATGGCGGGTGATTTTAACGCCTGGAGTCGTCCGCGCATGAATGCGCTTTACCGCTTTGCCCGTGATATGACTCTCCGCGAAGTACGCTTCACAGATGATCATCGCCGTCGCGCTTTTGGTAGACCACTCGATTTTGTGTTCTACCGTGGTTTAAACGTTACAGAAGCCTCTGTACTGGTCACTCGTGCGTCCGACCACAATCCTCTACTAGTCGAATTCCGTCCCGGCATACCTGAGCTTAAGTAGGGTTAGTCAGGTCTGCCAATGGGCAGACCTCGAGGCTGCCCTTACTTATAATCAACAGCAAGGACCTTTCAATGACAACACAATCTCACCATGACAAAGTCGATCAGCAATTTGGATCACAGGCAAGCGCCTATCTGACTAGCGCTGTACATGCTTCTGGCCGCGATCTGGAGCGTCTCAGTTCACGCCTGGCGGACTTCCCACATGCACGCTTACTCGATATGGGATGTGGGGCAGGGCATGCGAGTTTCATTGCAGCTGCGCAGGTGAAAGAGGTTGTTGCCTATGATCTCTCTGAGCAAATGTTGGCGGTGGTGAATGAAGCGACTAAAACTCGTGGAATCAACAATCTCACAACCCAACAAGGTTATGCCGAAGTCCTGCCATTCGATGATTGCTCGTTTGATGTTGTGATAAGCCGTTATTCAGCGCACCACTGGCATGATGTCGGTAAGGCACTGCGTGAAGTGAAGCGCGTATTGAAACTGGGTGGCGTCGTTATTTTTATGGATGTGATGTCCCCTGGACACCCAGTAATGGATATCTGGTTACAAACGGTTGAAGCATTGCGGGATACATCGCACGTGCGTAATTATTCCAGTGGAGAATGGTTGAGCCTGTTTAATGAGGCGGGCCTGAGCTCACAAAACCTGTTATGTGACCGTTTGAATCTGGAGTTCGCAAGCTGGATTGCGCGGATGAGAACACCTGCAACTCTGGCTGAGGCGATTCGTATCTATCAGCAAAGTGCATCAGATGACGTGCAACGCTACTTTGAGTTGCAGAGGGATGGCTCGTTCACTAGCGACATCATCATGCTTGAAGCGAAGCGAGTGTAGGATAGAAACAAAAAAGGCACCTAAAAAGGTGCCTTTTCTATGATTAACAATCACGTATCAGGTGTAGAGTTGTTGCTAACGAACAGCGTTAACTGATCGCCAGGTTTCAAATCATCAGTATCATCGTTCCAGCGCAGAACATCTTTGATGTTTACGCCGTGACGTTTCGCAATACTCGACAATGAGTCACCCTTACGAACCTTATAGGTGATGCTATCGTTTTTAGCTAAACGCTCATCGCCTTTTTTGACGCTAAGTGTTTGGCCAACTTTAATGTTTGCGCCACGTATGCCATTCCAGCTTTGCAAATCTTTAGTGCTAACACCTAAGCGTGTCGCAATGCTCGATAAGGTATCACCTGAACGAACACGATAAGATTTATTGCCACCTGCATTAGCTCTGTTATCAGCCACTAAAGTAGGTTGCACAGCTGCAATTTCACCAGCAGCTAAAGAGGCTTTAAGCTGGTCAGCATGCTTTTTAGGTACCATCACATAACGCTGATTTTTGCCTACCGTCGAGGTTTTAACCCCTGCGTTGAACGTTTTCAGCGAACTTAATGATATCCCGGCCATTTCGGCGACCTGCGTAAGCTCGACCGGATCACTGACTTCGACACGCGCTAATGCACGGCTTTCATCAGTAGTCGGCAGGCGTACACCGTACTTTTGGCTGTTTTTGAGAATATCACTCAAAGCCAGCATTTTTGGCACGTAAATTTTGGTTTCCCGTGGCAGTGAAAGCGACCAAAAATCCGTAGGTAATCCACGTGCTTTATTCGCTTTCATTGCCTTCAGTACACGACCTTCGCCGCTGTTATACGCCGCCACGGTTAACAACCAGTCGCCGTCAAACATCTTGTTCAGACGTTGCATCATATCGAGTGCCGCAGTGGTTGAAGCCACTACATCACGACGTGCATCGTATGCCTTGGTCTGTTTTAAACCATAATTGCGCCCCGTGCTCGGTACAATCTGCCAGATGCCAGCGGCATTCGCAGATGATGTAGCGTGGGGGTCAAAAGCGCTCTCCACTATGGGTAGCAGTACTAGTTCCATCGGCATGTTGCGTTTCTTAACTTGCCCGGCAATCCAGTACATATACGGCTCTGCCCGTAATGTTACATCGTGGAGATAGCTCTTATTCTTAAGGTACTTCTGTTTCTGTTCGCGGATCCGGGTATTCTCCGGTATCCCCATCTTTAGCTCGTCGCCAATGAAGTTCCACAAGTTCTGGTTATCTGCGAGGAATGTTCCATCGTCCATCCATCGCGTACTCGTGTACTTTCCTGCTTCACCTTGACCAGCTGCAGACAGACTCTGTGCGTGCTGTTGGATGTTGCCGTCATGTCTCGACGCCTGGCACCCCACAAGCAGGACAGAGGCGAGTAATATCGCTTTTGCCTTCATGTGTGTGTCAATAGTTGCTTAAAAGACGAGCAAGGATACCTTCCACTTTCCAACAACACAACCAGAAAATTCAGAATGCGTCTTTCTTTGTCCGTAACCAGGCGAATATCTGCTGTGGTTGTTGCAAGTTTGTTTCTTTATTTATTTTTTCTTTTAAATCAATATCATCCGTTCTTAGGAATAAATTTATTTTACGCTCATTTGCCAAAGAACTGGGTAAGGTTGAGTGGTTTTTTGCGCGTAACTCCTTAACTTTTCGACAATATCGGTTTAACTCTTCATCGTCAGGCAGGATTGATAAGGAGAACTTGATATTTGAAAGAGTGTACTCATGGGCGCAACAAATTAACGTATCTGAAGGTAATTTGTTAAGCTTTTGAAAAGAATCATACATATTCTCCGCGGTGCCTTCAAAAAGTCTGCCGCACCCGCCAGAAAACATCGTGTCACCGCAAAAAAGATAAGGTTTACTATAGAAACATATATGTCCTAAAGTGTGACCAGGTGTAGCAATAACGCTAAATTCATACTTCAAAATATTGACCTTATCGCCCTCTCTGACTACCCGGTTCGTTCCCTTATCTTGTGTCTCTTCTGGCCCATATACCACAAGGCCTGGGTACTTTTTGAGAAGTTCTTTTACGCCGCCAACATGGTCGTTGTGATGATGTGTCAGTAAGATGGCTTCTGGCTGCCAGTGATTTTCTTCAATCGCTTTTAGCACTGGTTGAGCTTCACCGGGGTCGACAATGATGCATTTACCCTGCTCATCATTCAGGACCCAGATGTAGTTATCCTGGAATGCGGAAATACTGTTAAGATTCATAATTCAACCTCTCTGAATTGCGTTAAGAAGGTAGCGATGAAACCGGCAAGGATACCTGAATACTTCGTTTCACCGCATCATTGGGGTGAACTGCCCTGGGGCGAGTACTACCGCGAGGCGTTGGAAATCCAACTACAGCCCTGGCTTGCCAAAATGTTTGGTTTTCATCTATTGAAGATTGGCAACCTCAGTACTGAAATTAACACTGAAGCTTGTGCAATTTCACACCAGGTAAATGTCGGATTGCAAGGCGACAGGCTTCAGGTTAATGCCGATCCACTTCATTTGCCCTTTGCTGCAAAATCTGTGGATGCATGTATGTTGGCTCATACCTTGCCATGGTGCCAGGATCCTCATGGTTTACTGCGTGAAGCCGACCGTATTTTGATTGATGACGGATGGCTGATTCTGAGCAGCTTCAACCCGGTGAGTTTGTTAGGTTTAGGCAAAGTCGTGCCGTTTATACGCAAGCGCACTCCGTATCATTGCCGGATGTTCACACCGATGAGAATGTTCGATTGGCTGGCATTGCTGAACTTTGAGGTCATGCATCAACGCAGTTTCCAGGTTTTACCCTGGAGTAAACAAGGTGGGAAAATGCTGAGTACTCACCTGCCTGCGCTGGGTTGTATGCATGTCATTGTGGCGCGTAAGAGGACACTTCCACTTACGCTTAATCCAATGAAAAGCCGAACAGCAAAAACGCAGATCCGATCGGCAGTTGGTGCGACCAGGCAGTTTAAGGAAACGACTAAGACTTCGCCGCCTCTTGTTGATAACCAACATCTTCAAGAGTTGGATTAGACGCGGCAACACGCGCAAGTTCATCACAGCGTTCGTTTTCCGGGTGACCGGCATGTCCTTTCACCCATTCCCAACTGATTTTATGCTCGCTCAGCGCAGCATCCAGTCGTTTCCACAGGTCGACATTCTTCACTGGCTTTTTATCGGCTGTTTTCCAGCCACGCTTTTTCCAGTTATGAATCCATTGGGTAATTCCCTGACGTACATATTGGCTGTCAGTGCTGAGCACAATGTCGCAAGGTTCGATAAGTGCCTCAAGTGCTACAATAGCCGCCATCATTTCCATGCGATTATTCGTTGTTAAACGATAGCCGACGCTAAAAATCTTTTCGTGTTGCTTATAGCGAATAATCGCACCGTACCCACCAGGGCCCGGGTTACCGAGGCAAGAACCGTCGGTGAAAATTTCTACCTGTTTACGCATCTCTGGTAGACTTCCTGTGATTAAAAAACCAAGTCTGACATAAACGAGCGCCATGAGCACAGCAATTACACGACAGATCGTTCTCGATACTGAAACCACCGGTATGAACCAAATCGGTGCTCACTACGAAGGACATCGCATTATTGAAATCGGTGCGGTTGAAGTGATCAACCGCCGACTGACGGGCAATAACTTCCATGTCTACTTAAAGCCAGACCGTCTGGTGGACCCGGAAGCGTTTGGCGTGCACGGGATTGCCGATGAGTTTCTGGCCGATAAACCAACCTTTGAGCAGGTTGCTGATTCATTCCTGGACTACATTCGCGGCGCAGAGCTCGTTATCCATAACGCATCGTTTGATATCGGGTTCATGGACTATGAGTTCAGTAAGCTCAAGCGTGATATCCCGAAAACCAATACGTTCTGCAAAATCACGGACAGCCTTGCACTCGCGCGTAAGATGTTTCCGGGCAAGCGAAATAGCCTCGATGCGCTTTGCTCACGCTACGAAATAGACAACAGTAAACGAACGCTGCACGGCGCATTGCTCGATGCCCAAATCCTGTCTGATGTCTATTTGATGATGACGGGTGGCCAAACTTCGTTGAAGTTTGCCATGGAAGGGGATGTGCAGCAGCGTACAGGAGACAATGGTATTCAGCGTGTTGTACGCCATAGTTCGGGTGTACGTATCATTCGGGCCACTGATGCCGAGCTGGAAGCGCATGAGTCGCGGCTTGACCTGGTGGAAAAGAAGGGCGGAAGTTGTCTGTGGCGTATATAAAAACAGCGCGAACGGGTTAAATATCACCGTTTGGGTGAAAATAGCGGCAACCGATTAGATTTATAAGAAAAAACGTTGACGCCCATAAGCGCAGTACGTAATATCTGCCTCGTTCCCGACGGGGAACAAAACGCGGAGCGGTAGTTCAGTCGGTTAGAATACCTGCCTGTCACGCAGGGGGTCGCGGGTTCGAGTCCCGTCCGTTCCGCCACAATTAGAAAGCCTGAATCAGAAATGATTCAGGCTTTCGTCGTTTTGATGATGTAACAAAAAATCCCGAAGTAACAAAACTGTTTTTTTCCTACTTTCTTTTGATAGTACGCAAAGCCAATATTTCTTAAGTATATTACCCAGCCGGTATTTATAGTTTTTATATATCAATAAATTATTTATATCTAAAATTTTTTTTGTAATCTTATTCAGGATCAATGTAGTAAATTAAAATAAGAACAAAATGGATTAACTCTGCATTATAATCAACAAAAAAGTTTTTTATAAATATCGAGGCTCTCATGGATGCATGGAAAGAATATTTAGAGAATAATCCTGATATCAAAAACCATCTTGATATGGATTCTGATGCCGAACGTGTAAATATAGAAACATTTTTAAATAAACAAAATGAACTCATTCAGGTGATGAATGAGGTTGCTGGTAAATTTATACAATGGAGTATGGCAAAAGATCACTTTATAAGTGAGATTATTGCTTACTCGTCAGATATAAATTCGAAAATTAATAATGGTGAAATGACGGTCACTGAAGCAATAGTAGCTATTAATAATGAAATACTATCATTGAAGACGCAAGGTGATGAGTTGAGCAGAAATGATCGCAGGCAAGTCATCATTGTTAAGCCAATTTTAGATGATTCGAAACAGAGGCGAAAGCAAGAAAACATTGATTTAATGGTTGCTGGCATCGGTTTTGTTGCAGGTGGCTTGCAAATAGTATCTGGTGCAGCCGTGATAGGAAGTGGTGTTGGTATTATCCCTGGTACATTATTACTTGCTCATGGGATTAATAATGTCATAGAGAGCGGTTGCTTTTTAATCTATCGGGAAAGTATTACGGGGCCGGTCAGATTTATTTATGAAGGTATTGGAGAGTTTTTAGGACTAAGCAAAAGTAATTCGGATGTTGTTTATACATTGATTGATGTTGGGCTTTCCTTGAATGCGCTGTTTACATACAGATTAGCTGAGGATGCTGCGAGATTGTATCGCTATATAAATGCCGATTTATTATGGGGTATGAAGCAAATAGGAATTAAGTTGATGTCACGAAATGAATTGGTTTCAGAGTTTGTAGGAGATATTAATACGATCTATGGACAATATAGGACATATTAGATGAGCTTATTAACTCTAATTTTATTATATGTCTTATGTACATTAATTTCTCTGTTACCATTCTATTACATCGCCAGTCATTTGCTTTATTCAAATAATATTTACTTGAATCTATGTTCAATAATATTACTCGCGTGTTGTTCATTATTTCATTTTGTTGTTTTTAGAACGGGTGTCATCCCTCTTATAGATATTGATATTAGCGGTGATGGTAGTATGATTTTTGTACTAATTCCTTTTGCTTGTGCGTACTCTTATATCATTCCATTTAACATGGCGCGGACAAAATACTATCTAAATAAGTAGTTGTTGCTATTGTTATATTACAAGAAAGATGCTGATTAAAGATTTGAATTTTTGTCAGCATCTCTCATATAACATTACCCTTCATTCTTCATTTAGTAAACTCGATCAGTCCATAAACTATAAGCACTCGTTCCTGCTGTAGTATGTTCCCATGTGATAGTTTCATATATTAAAGATAGCTTTTCTTGCGGTTGGCCTTTATTGTTATGCACTGAATGAGGCAACATTAGGTGGATATCCACCAGCCTTGCTTGGGTTAGCTTTATTTTATAATAAAGCTCATTTATACCAAACCTGTTAGTCTGGTGAATATCAAAGTCACAAGTCAATATTTCATTCTCAGAGATGGCCTTCCCTAATAAAGGTGATGATTTGTCAATAGGTTTTGTGATTATTACCGGGTTATGGTTTGCATTCTGTTGTCGTGTAATAGCATGTGAAAGCTCATAAACCATTATCTGATTCAGATGCGCAATCTGTGCCTTATTGCCGATTGAATCCAGAGAGCAGCAGCCTGCTGAGATGTTTCCCTGTTTTTGTCCAGTCAGCGTTAAATAGATTAAATTTGCCATGGTGGTTTTCTCTTATTGAAGTTTATTATCGACAGACAATGCAGGTTCATTTCGTGCATTGAAATTACTGACTAACAGGTAACGGCTAGACAAGTCACTTATGCGTTCATCGATCTGCTTTTCTAATGCTTGTGTGTCCTGGTGTTGTCTCTTCGCATCCTCTAATTGGGTGATTAAAACTTCTAGAGGTGTCTCCAGCTTCAATAAAGTCTCAACCTGATACGCCACTGTTTTGAGATACGAAAGAGTCATACCTTCTTTATTTTTTTCACGCTCCACGAGCAGAGCTGCAAATGCATGTAGATCCTGTTGCGCCTGCATATAACTCCTTAGCGATGGGCTATTTTGAGCGCGTGATTTAAGGGTTGCTTGCCATTTCGCACTGGCTATCTGTTGTTGAGTACTTTCCGGCCAGGTGGCTTGTGCGGTATGAATGAGGAGTTCACCGGTTTCGAGGGGCTGTAGCGGTGAGGCAGCAAGTAACTGATTGAGTCGGGTCGAATAATCTTGCAGAGCAGGGGAGGCAAGCCACAGTGTTGCGCTACCCTGTGGGGTGTCATTCACCTGAGTTATACGTTGTTGCATAGGAAGCACATACCCCCACCAAAGTCCGGTCGCAATAATTGCGCTACAGATGGCACCTGATAGAAAACCGCGCAAAGTCAATGGTGGACAGGAGTGGGGGGGATTTTCTGAACCTGGAAAATGCACTTCAATTTTCGGTGACTGAGGATTTGGATCAGTCAATGGTGGTGTGTAATTCATCGCATCCGTAAAGTCCGGCTGCGCTGGCATATACACCAGTGTGGGCGGCGAGTATGTGGGCGTTGATAGTGCAAGGTGTTCACTCTCCACACGCTTACGGATGTTCTGCACGAAATAGAGCAGGTTCTCGACGCGAGGAATACGTTTTAATTCTACTTGCTGAAGTTTATCGCAGATAAGTTGCAGCGTTCTTTCCGTGCGTTGTAGGAGATGAATATCCGCGCTAAGTAAGGAAGGATTTTGACGCAGGATATTTCCGACACGGCTATTAAACCATTCCAGCATATCTGAACGGGCCTGGTAATTCTGGGGCCAAAAATTTTCCCACTCCGCAGTGATTAACCCTGCCAGTAATTCGCATCCTTCGCAAAATCCTGCCAGTCCGTTAATCCTCGTGCGCGCCAGGGTGTAATAGGTGGCGCTGTGCAGGTCAACACCATTGCTTTTAAAGAGTGTCAGGGCCAGAGATTCGACGAGCCGCCAGTTCACTTCTGGGTGGGTAGGATGATTGGCTTTATTCACCTCTTCCCGAATAGCACTGAACTCAGGCAAGCTGCGTGGATCTTCGCCCAGTTTGATGATCAATTTTGTGTCGTTCATACAGTCATTCCCTGAATATCCCCGGCGTGGCCACCGGGGAATAACCATTAATACAATGTATCCGGAAGGGTGAAATCGCTAAAAAGCCCGCCGGTGAATGGGTTGTCCTGAGTATCTACGTGAATCCGATAGATCATATGGCCGCCGTCGACATTAAACCGAACATCAAATGAACCATCGTCAACGTTGGTAAGTTGGCCTGCATCTATCAGGCGGAATTGTGCCCATGGTCCGCTGAAGCTGATGCTACGAGGTGCGCCGCTACCAGTCCCAATGAGCGTGAGCTTGCTTTCTGACCCTTCCCGCATCGTGTTTGGCCACACTAAATGAGCCGTGAAATTGCGCCCGTGGTTATAGTCCAGTAACTGACCATCCATATTCAGAACGCTGCGACGTTTATTGGCGGACAACTCAACGGTTTCTGCGGCGTATTGCGTCCCTAAGCCGCTTTGTTGCGTGAAGAAGGTGTCGCGGATTTTTTGTGCGGTCTCTAGCTGCTGCTGTACGTCCTGACGGATCAGGATCTGCCCGTCTTCACCCAGCGTCAGTTTGTTTTCAATAAACAGTTTGAGGTTTTCCTGATAGAAACTATCGAGGACCCCGGCTGGTTTGAAGAAGCGATCGAAAGCATCCAGCGATGCGTCTTGTTCGGCCTGGGGATCAAATGGATAGCGATCGGCTAAAGTTTGCTGCCAGGTTTTCACCACTTTTTCGTTCCACTCGACCTCCATGTAATGAACCGCTTCTATCATCACAACATGCCAGGCTTGCTCGGCAAGTTTGCCCACCCATCTGTTCAATGGCGCTGGAAGCGTTTTTGCCAACTGGCGTGTCGCGAAGATAGGATCGCTACTGTTTTGATCAAGCCGGAGCTGCACAGCTTTAAGTGCAGATTTTCCCGGTACCGGTGAGTTCTGGATAGCCAACAGATAGCGATGCAACTCGGTTAATTGCTGATACACAGTCTGCAACGTACTGTCTTTGTCTTTCCCCTCGGCCAGTACACTATTTTCTGGAGCAAATTCGCGACTGAGACGCGTAAGTAACTGGAAGTCCAGTGCAGACATCATCGCTTCGCGAGTTTTTTCCGGAAGGTTGGCTGGTGATGGTGGTGATTGAGTATTGTCGCGCAGCGTTTGCAAAGCCCGGTAAAAAGGCTGATCGCCACTGACTATCTGCTCCAGCGCATCAATCACCTGTTGCATATCCTCGTATTCCCGAAGATCGAGATTGTTCAGAGCTGCCTGCCAGGTGGCGGTATAGTCGCTGATATATTGCTCAGTAATATGCCGCTGAATCTCTTCCCGATCGGCAGCACTGTAGGTCACATCTTTAGTGATATTCAGTACCCAGCTATCGAGCGCGGTAAGTTCAACCAGACTATCGCGTTGCTTAACGAAATAGCTTTGTAACCCATAACGCGTCAGGAATTGAGGTACAGAGAGATCTTCTTCTTTATTGGCAACAAACACTTTGTCAAAGTTTGGCCCAATTTGATCGCGCAGGTTCAGGTCTGCCGGTAACACGCCTAATGCTCGGGTGCGCAAACTCTGGTAAACGCGCTGATAAATTGAGAGCTTACTGAGTTCTTTCTGTGCTGCAGCAATGGGTTTCGTATAGGGCATAAAACGATTGATAGAATCATTGTCACCAGCCAGGCGTTGTGCCTGCCAGTTCGTATGTTCAAGGGCATAATCCAGATGTGCCATAAGCTGCCCCTGCAACCCTCGCTGACCGTGGAAGTTATCACTCCAGCGTTGACCCATATATTGCTCCACCACTTTATTATCGCGGCCGCTTTTATCTTCGAGCATGCGAATAACCCGCAATATCGCGAGTTTTTTCTCACTTCCTGGTTCGGCATTATTCAGGTCGCGAATCAATCCGTTAAGCAGTGCCGGTAAATAGCGCTGCTCTAGCAGTTGCAAATAAGTTCTCTCGACATAGGGGCCTATCTTTCTTCCCTGGTAAAGAGCCATATCGGTGAGGGCGTTATGTTCACGGTAATCACCATACGCAAGCGTGGCATCTCGAATAGGGTTTAGCAGGGGGAGTTGCAGGTTGCCAAGCTCATCAATGCCCTGCGGTGGCGGGATATCCATAAAGGATTTTGCCTGTGCCAGTACGGTGACACCTGAGCGGTAATTCGATTTGTAATAGTGATGCCAGCCAGCAATACAAGCGATTGCCGCAACGGCTCCAATAGCGGAAAAGACAGTGAGTTGACGATTGTTTTTCCCTAGCCACACGCTGTTTTCGCTTGCAAGATTAGGCTCTGCCAGCAGTGTTTGGGGGAAAAGTTTGCGGGTAAAATAAGGCTGTGTTTCAACCACTGGCCATGAGGTCAATGCGTTTTGCCCCAGGCGATATTGTGCAGCGGCTGACTGAATAAACATGTCGTCAACCTGGCCGCGTTGCAGTGAAGAGGTGAGATAAACACCGCGCAGCATGACTGCCATATTGTCGCCTGCCAGCAAACCCGAAATAAGGGCTTCCAGATGTTCGATAATTCCCTGAACCTGTCGACTAAAGCTAAATAGCGTACTTCGCTGGCTACTTTCCACATGATTGAGTGACAAATTCGGTAGCGCCTGATTAAAACGCTCCATCCACTCTTGCCAGAAAGCATGTAACTCCTCGCGCCAGCGCTCATTATCATGAGCGCCAGAGGTGAAAGTAACCCCCAACGTTTCATCCCGCTCTTGCTTATCAAGCGGTTGGAATAGTGGCGCGAATCCAAAAAGCAGATCAAGTTTTGTTAATGTGATATAGACCGGCAGTTCGCAATGAAGCTGCTGGCGGATATCCTGAAGACGCTGGCGCAATATCGTGAGTTGGCGTTCACGTTGACTTTTATTTGCCGTCAATAGCTCGGGCAAATCTACCGTGAGAATAATGCCGTTGAGAGGCTGGCGATGACGCTTTTGGTTTAGCCAGTCCAGCCAATGTACCCATAATCTTGCGTTAGAATTCGTTTCTTCCTGCGCCCCTACGGGCTGTTCGATAAGCTCGCCGTCAATATCGAAAATAACCGCATGAGCACCGACACGAGGTGCAATATGCCAGGTTGAGTTATTCTCGCCGCGAACTTTTTCAGGTGTGTAAATGGTATCGGCAGAATAGCCTTCTCCTAGAAGCGTGCTTTTCCCGCTTCCAGAAGTACCAATGATCATATACCAGGGTAAATGGTAGAGATAATTACGCCGTGCCAGATGGCGTTGCAGGCGTAACAACCAGTGGTCGAGATGGCGCTGTTGCTGGTGGATCTCCAGACTTATCGGATCTTTTTCATGCTGGCGTTGTTGCTGTTGCAGAGTTTCGAGAAACTGCAATCGTTTAACGATACGCAATGTTAGCCATGTCAGCGCAATCAGCACCCAGACGGCAGTTGCCAGCCAGCGGTTAGCCTGCGGAGCGAGTGGATGTTGGTCGCCCAGTATCCAGGTTGGCCCTTTCCACCAAATCCAGACCAGTGATAATACCCAGCCAACAATCAGTAATATCATTGCGGAGATTTTTAGCCTCGGCATTGCTGGTTTCAGTGTCGGCCTTAGCGCTCTTAGAAAGCTGGGTTTAGATACTTTGAACACAATAAAACTCCTGTTTAAACACTACTGTCCGTCGTGATTTTTTCTTCTAATTGTTTAAGTAATACGGGTTCCCACTGCATTAACGTCATCTGGCTTGCCGTTTGATGTAGCATTTTGTATTGCTGACGTGCAGAGGTGACCAATCCGGCTTGCTCAAAAAGCTGAGCGCCAAAATATTGTTGGTAAAATTGATCGCGCGGTTCGTGGGCCTGTTGCTGGTAATGATCGAGCAATTGCAATGCAGGGGTAAGACCTTGCTCTGAAAAGCACTGCCAAAGATTTTCTGTATCGCTATTACTGCTCAAAGAAGAAGTGGAAGCCGGTTTTGCAGCATTCGTATCAAGCCAACGCTGTGTCGTTGGTGACATATACGGGGAGTAATCGTTAAAAAGTAATGTTTTTAGCGCCGGAATTCGGTTTAAGAAATGATTAAGCTCATCACGTATCGCTTCTGCGGTATCTGAATACCCTACCTGCATTGCTATACGTGCTGACAGACAGTGTCCGTCGAACCAGTAAGGCGTCAGCAGAAGGCTCTTCTCAACCTGCTCCCAAAGTTCACTGTTTGCGGCAGCCAGACGAGCCTGGTAATCCTCCATTAAATCGACAGAAAACGCTGCCAGTTGCGTTCTTCCATCAACTTCAGCCTGTGGGGCGCTGGTAATGGTTTGCCAGATAGCATAGCGACGCAGACGGTATCCCACCGGGCATTGTGGACTGCGCTCGCACAGCAAATCCGCGATTTTTAAAAGCGTCTGTCGCCAGGATTTGTCGTCATGATTTTCTATCGGAATGGTGGGGAGAGGCGCACTGGCAACCGTGGATAAATCAGGTTGTGTAGCTGATATGTTTTGAGCTGGTGCAGAAGCATATTCCTGAATATGACGCTGATAAATTGCAATTAACTCATGCGCGGTCGCGGCAAGTTTCTCGCAGCCAACCCTTTTCCAGAACATTGAGATCTGGGCAAATTCACCCAACATATCTTTATGCTGGCTCTCGTTTGAATCACTGGCAAAGCTTGCTGCCGCAGCCTCAAAACGAGAGAGTATCTGCTGTGCGAAGCGGTTTTTATGAGCCTCTTTATGTGGCCATGACTGCATCCAGAATCGCTGTAAATACTGATTCAGCATTTGCACGGCAAGTATCAACTCAGCCGCTTTCCCCGAATGTTGCAGTGTCCGCAACAGATGCACCATTAAGCGAAAATCTTTGCTTTCGTTCGCCAATAACTTCAGGGAACGCTGCTGTATTTCAGCAATATCGAGCTGTGAGTGATTAAGTGAGCCAAGCTTAACCATCTCCCTGTCAATGTATTCCCAGTCGGCATTACTTTCGCTGAGCACAGAACTGATTTGTTCTTCTGATAGAGAAGCGACAACGTGTTCAACCCATGCCTGCGATGTTGAAATATCCATATTAGATTCCTTGTAAAACTAGCTCGCCCAATGGCAGGCAGCCCGCAATGGTTCAAGTGTTTTTTCGAGATCGGTAATGGCAAATGTCATCGCATGCAGGGAAGGTTGTGACTGGCCGTTAATGTCTACCGTCAGCGTCTGTGCAGCGAATAGTTGTTTGATTTCATCTATCCCGGCCAGGCCTCGGCTGGACTCAAGAAGTGAATCGTTTTCACGTAAAAACCAATGGACGACCAGGTGCGTTTTCTCCGTAGTAATCGAAAGATTTGGCGCACTTTTAAGGGGGGTAGGTAAAGCAATTTGCATTCGAGTGATGTTATCAATGCAGCTGAACATCAAAACCGGGCGAGGGGGCACGCTTCCCAGTGCTGGGGTGGTAATCACCACCGAAGGACGCTCGCCTTCCGTTTGCCGGGTTATAAAAACGGTAGAGTGATCGTCACGCTGCAACTCCTGGTTATAGGCTCGCATCCAGGCTTCGCCCTGCTGCTGGGCTTTTTTTAGCGCGCCAGCAAACCCCGGATACTGTGGAGCCAGGGCATGGTCGTAACAGTCCAGACGCACCAGTGACGACGGTTCGGCCCGACAGCTTAGCATCGCTTTTAGCGTGGCTTCTGTGGCAAGAGTTTCGGTCTGGAGGACTGCGCAACTGGCCTGTAGCGGTATTAAAGCCAGCAAGATGCTGGCTAATGTCGATCCCTTCATCAGATGCCTTGCGCCTCAGCTGCCGCATCTTCAATCTCTGCGGTGAAACGGTGCTCATCAACAGAGATATGCACACGCTGGATGGCTGAACCCGCTGCCATTTTTTGCAGCAGCAGTAACGAAAGCGGCGGTAAAACTTCACCATCAATAACGGATTCGAGCATGCGGGCACCGTTTTCGGACCGCGTGACACGAAGCATAATTTCTTCACTGACTTCCGCTGTAATTACCGTTTCAGCACTAAATCGCTGTTTTAGCAGAGTGATGAGTCTTTCCAGCTTAGAGGCGATTATGGTTTTTAAGGTCTCATCTGAGAGGGGCAGGAACGGAATAATTTCCATACGCGCCAAAAGAGCTGGTTTGAAGAAATCGGCCAGTACTGGATAAAGCCCTTCATGAAGCTGCTCTGGGTTTTGTGCATGTTCGACGATGACCTGATAACCCAGGTTTGAGGTAAGGAAAAAGACCACGTTTTTGCAATCGATCAGGCGGCCTTCACCGTCGGCCATTTCGCCTTTATCGAAAGCCTGATAGAAGAGATTCAGCACATCCGGATGCGCTTTTTCTACTTCATCGAGCAAAACGACAGAATAAGGTTTCTGACGAATCGCTTCTGTCAGCACTCCGCCTTCGCCGTAGCCGACATAACCTGGCGGTGAACCAATCAAGCGTGAAACTGTATGTTTTTCCTGGAATTCCGACATATTGATCGTGGTGAGGTACTGGCGGCCGCCGAATAACAACTCAGCAAGTTGCAAAACCGTTTCTGTTTTGCCGACGCCGCTTGGGCCTGCCAGCAAAAATGCACCCAAGGGGCGTCCTGGGCGGCGCAGGTCTGCTCTCGCCGTCAGAAGATGTTTATGTAACTGTGCAATGGCAAGCGTTTGGCCTTTAATTTTGTCGCCGAGCCAGGTTGGAAGCTCTGTAATGAGCGTCATTTCACTTTGCGACAAGCGGTTAAGCGGCACGCCTGTCCACTCTGCAATAACCGAGGCAATCTGGCGCTTATCTACATGCGGGGAAACCAGCAATTGCTGCTGGTGTAACATCTCCAGCTCGACCATCAGCGAATGAAGTTTTTCGCGTTTTTCGGGCAAGGTTGTCGCCACATTTTCTTCACTGCCCATCAATAGCTCATGACGCAGCGCCACAATGTTCTGCACCAAATCCTGCTGGTGGTGCCAGCTTTCATCCAGTACTCGAAGCTGCGCTTTCGCCTGTTCATGAAGCTCCTGTAATTCGAGCTGGCGAGAATCGTTTTGCGGCAAACCTATTTTCTGCTCGCGCTCCAACTGACGGATTTCTGCCTGATACTGATGGCTCTGGGTTGTGAGAGCTGAGATTTGGCGTGGTGGGGATGAGATATTGATCGCCACGCGGGCGCAGGCGGTATCCAGGACATCAATCGCTTTATCGGGAAGCTGACGGCCAGAAAGATAACGCTCGCTGAGTGTTGCGGCGGCCTGTAATGCTTCATCATCAATCAATACACCGTGCGCCTGCTCGTACACAGATGCCAGGCCGCGCAGAATAATAGTGGCTTCAGCTGCGGTGGGTTCGTTGACCTTAACGGGCTGAAAACGCCGCGAAAGCGCGGCATCTTTTTCAAAATACTTTTTGTATTCACTCCAGGTTGTCGCCGCAATGGTTTTCAGTTCACCGCGAGCCAGTGCCGGTTTAAGCAAGTTGGAAATATCCAGCCCACCCTGTTGGTTACCTGCACCAATAAGCGTATGTGCCTCATCGATAAATAAAATTACCGGGATGGCGGAGTCACGCACTTCCGCCATGATCCCCTTGAAACGCTTTTCAAACTCGCCTTTAACGGATGCTCCAGCCTGAAGCGCGCCTAAATCGAGGGTCACGAGTTCTGTATTCAGCAGTTTCTCCGGGACCTGGCCATTGATAATACGTAGTGCCAGTCCTTCGATTAGCGCACTTTTACCTACGCCCGCCTCGCCCACCACAATGGGATTGTTTTTCCGGCGGCGACATAGAATATCGATCATCAGATCAATTTCGGCATCGCGGCAAAGTACAGGGTCGAGTTTGCCGTTGCGTGCATCATTGGTCACATTGGTGGAGTAGCGTGCGAGCAGGCTCTCTTCGCTGTGTGTGGGTGCCTGTGTTTTGTCATTGTCATCAAGAATGACGGATTCCGCTGAGTCTTTGGTGCAAGAAGCAAAATTCAACCGGAGCAAGTCGCGGTTTACCTGCGCCAGTAATTGCGCTGCGGCAGGCGGCACATAGCGCAAAGGTGTATGAAGCAGGGCAAGCAGCAAGATTCCACCGCGTAATTGCCCAACCTGCATTTCTGCGGAAGCCAGCAGCCATGCATCTTTTAGCCATTCCACCAGTAACGGTGAAAAGCTTGGGTAACTATCAACGGACTGAACTTTATATTCACCGACGAGGGTCAGTGCGTCGCGCAACTCACCGAGGTCTATCCCGGATTGTTCGGCGATGACACGAACATCGCTACGTGGCGTTGCCAGCATTTGTACCAGGACTTGTGCGACTGTTATTTCTGATGCTTGCTGGTTGACGCATTCAGCAGCCGCCATCTCCAACGCCTGTTTTGACAAAAGATTCAGCCGGTTAACCAGCGTAGGCAAATCAATCTGGATCATCTCAATATCCTTATTGTTATCTCAGCAAGCCACTGAGCTGTTGCAAAATGTCCTGGGTCTGCGCGTTCAGGCGCAGCAGATAAAATAACCAGGTCGCCACAAGTAGGGTGACACCGCCTATCAGCAAATGCTTAATGCCCAGGCGTTGGACTAAGCGGTAAGGCGAACGCTGGTTTTTTTTATCCAGATGCAACAGCGGGAACGGACCATCCCCACGCAGCTGGTGGAGGACGTGATGTAACCGGCGAAATATATGTTCGAATTCATCGTTGTTTTGCATCGTGACTTTATAGCGGCCACGAAATCCGAGCGAAAAACATAAGTACAGAAACTCCAGTAGATCGCGATATCGTTTCGGTTCGCCAATCAGTCTTTCAAGCAGAATATAAATCTTCTCGCCGCCCCAGGTTTCATTATGAAAATGCACCAGCAGTGATTGTTTTACCCATTCGTTCTGGCTTGACCAGCCCTGGCCCAACGCCGCTTCATCAATGAAAGTACAGAGTACGTAACGAAACGAAATGATGGTCCCCGGCTCGTAGCCGTGGTTCTGGAGTAATTGCTCAATCGCACGGATATCGGTAACAACCTGGCCAAAAAGATGGTCCGGCAATCCACGACTGCTCATGGTTTTCAGACGTAACACCATGCCAAGAAGAGGGGTTGCTCCATCAATCATTGGATTCAGACTGTTGCCGCGAAGCGCCAGTCGATACTGGCGTTGGCTATCTTCATGGGTTTCATCAGTGAAAACCGATGCTTCAGAGAGTTCGCTCATAGCGTTATCCTCTTATTGCCCAAAGCTGCAGATCGAGTTCCGGGAAGTTCCCGGAGACGTGCAAAGCGATTCCGTTTTGACGCACAATTTCCGCCCAGGCCAGGCTGTTTTTATCCAGAGTGAAGTAGACATAGTTGGCGTGATAAGGGATCTGGCGAGGTGCGGTGGAAAGCGGCACCAGCTGAACCCCTGGAACCTGAACGCTGACCACATTGCGGATTTTTTCCACCGAGCTGATTTTGGATTGCTGCACAAATTGGCGATGTAATGTTTCGTGCGGCATCTGCGATTTCACCGCCAGCACAAAGGTCGCGGATTGGAGCAGGGTTGAATCATTAACGATGGCAGCATAAATGCCATCCGTATAGGTAAATGGCAGATTCATAGCGCGCGGTGCCAATACCGTACTTAGCGCTTTGCGCAATCGAGGCATGATCTGGTTAAACGTTTCGGTCAGATTTTCCTGCTGATAAAAACCAAGCTTTTCGGACAGGCGGCTCTCTTCTGTGAATGTCACAAGCTCGCCATACAAAGAAATCAAATCGAGATAAAAAACCTCAGGGTGTAACCGAGCCAGCGCAGAGCGATGAGCGAATTTTGTCTGGTTCCGGTTAAACATCTGCAGCATCATAAATTCGGCAACATCGGCAATACCTTGTTGCGAAGGGGCACCAATACGTTTTGCCAGTTCCTCGGAGCGGTTAGTGACAGAGGCGGTCACTTCTCCAAGATAACGCGTTAAGGCAGTGCTCGCATGAGTCGTCATTACGCTGGGAATAAACTCGGGCTCTAATTCCAACATTCCATTGGGATGGCGTTCTTTAATGCGACATACAGGGATCGTTACCCAGGCGCTTAAATCTTCGGCTCCGCTCATCAGGCAGGGAAGCAATTGACCCAACGCGAGAGCGCTGGCATCTCCTTCATTGGTGTGGAGATCGCGAACATCGCTGTAGTTAATACGGTAGCGCCCTGAAGATTGTCCGGCGCTATGCATCCCTTCAACTTCATTAATCACATCACTAATGATTGGTAGAGCCAGATATATTTCGCGACTGGCCGAAGTCTTCAATTCATTAATGAGCAGCGGGGCGGGAATAATATCCTGATCGGGGATGCTAAAAACTGTTCCATCGGACATACACCCAATCGCTTTATTAATGCTGATTTTGCCATGTTTGAGCTGAGTTTCATCAATATCGAGATCGGTAAAACCCCAGTTGATATTACTCAGCGCCAGCAGGCGATTCTGTAGAACATAGTCGTTATGACGTTGCAGTTGCTGAAAATGCTGAGGTTTAACAAATAAACCTTCCTGCCAGATGACTTTATTTTTCAGGGTTGCCACGATCGTTATTCCTCTTTTTTTATTTCGATACTGCTGTCGCGCACATGTACCAGCAGGTGATAGGTATGTCCGATACCTTCAACAGATGTTATTTGCTTCCATTCGGTAATTTGATCATCAGCAAAATAGGCTACAACGCCGATATAGCGAGTTGCCGGATTCATTTTTATCAGCGGCAGCGTTTTAATAGAGTTGGGCAGTAAGCTGAAATCCTGGTTATCGATATAATTTTTTCCCAAAACTTCATCGAGCCTGGCAACCGCAATGAGATCATAATCAGCTTCTTGCAGCTTCGAATCTTCACTCATATAAATAAGCTGAACGCTTACCGGCAAACCCTCGCCACTTTCGTTAGCATTAGCGTCCGGCTCGGTCAGCAGTGTGACGAGCAGTTCGGAAGGCTGCTCGGCAGCTTCGCCCACTTTAATATTTGGATCGGCGATCACCTGGCCTAACTTTTTTGCCGTTTCGCATCCGCTAAGTGTTCCTGTTATGAGACACAGAATTGCCAGTGCCAGGGTCCATCTCCACTTCATAGGGCATCCGACTCCCGGTCTGACTGACGCAATACGCGGTCATAAACTTGCGCGTAAACTTCATTGAATAACCTCTCGAAACCAAGCTGCCGGCTTGAAGCCAGTTCATCGTAATAGTTGCAATACATGTTCCATGCCCAGGCATCGTTCATCTCCAGACGTTGCTCGTGGCTGCGGCGGTACTGAGCAAAACGCGTCATTAATTGATTGGGAGAGAAGGCTTCAAGCATCATACGAAGCGCCTCGACAATGGCCGTTTGATTTGCCTGGTTGTGCAGTTTCATGTTGCGAAGGCTTTCCGCTACAGCGGCTGGAGCAGACAGATGCACCGGGCTTTTTTCATCGGCGAAGAGGACATTCAGTGCACTCTCGTAGCTCAGATTCAGACGTAACGGGTTATCTTCAAGCGGACGTAAATGCTTATCAGAAAGGCTATTTTGCTGATGTTGCAAATCTAACAACCCTTTCACCGCTGCTTGCAAAGTTCGACCGATCTCTTCCAGAAAATCATCTGCACTTTGCGAGTTGTGAAGAGGAAGTGCGTGGCCTAATCCGCGCATAAGCGGTGTAACGGCGACATGGTGGAAAGTCAGATCGTTGCCATCGTTATGGTGTGACCCTTCATTCTCATTGCTATGAAAACTATGGATATCTGGTAAATCCATGAAGTGATTATCAATGCCACCTTTACGAGGCGCATCCGAGCCAGGCGCGGTAAGCGGGACATGATGGCTGTACTGCAGAAGAGAAGGTTCATCAAAAGCAGAGAGCGTTGCATGATGAGTGGTCAGACTCTCTTTTTGTAGGGCTGTAAGAGGGTCCGAAGAAAAACCATTCACAACCGAAGGTGCGATTTCCCGGTAAGGCAGGGTGCTTTGGTAGCCAGGTTGCCCTTCGGTGGTCAGTAACGTTTCCGTTAACCGATCCTGGTTCATCACAATGGTTTCTGGCGTCGTATTTTGCAGATCAAAATCAGCGCCTTCGCCCAGGTGAAACTGTGTTTTTATACGTAGGGTGCCGATGCCAATTTCATCACCCTGGCGCAAACGAATTAAACCCGCGCTATGAGTTACAGGTGCCTGATTTAGCTGTAAATTTCTCATGTGAATTTGCAAACAAAAAATG
Source organism: Buttiauxella sp. (assembly GCF_049686335.1). Classification (NCBI taxonomy): domain Bacteria; kingdom Pseudomonadati; phylum Pseudomonadota; class Gammaproteobacteria; order Enterobacterales; family Enterobacteriaceae; genus Buttiauxella; species Buttiauxella sp. Next base: position 25,054 of record NZ_JBAVHX010000038.1, read on the forward strand.
CCGTCTCGCCAGACAACCGAACAGGCTTTCTCATTAATACTTTGCTTGTTGTCCTGTACAGACCAGTAACACATTTCGGCATGGCCAATATCACCGCCTTCTGTCGTAAACAGGCATTTTGCTGCCCGGCCACTTTCCAGTTCATTACCATTCATAATCTGTAATGAAAGTGACGGCTGCTGTTTATCCTCTGCCATACTGCGCTCCGTTTTTAAGGCTCTGGTTACGTTCTCACTGTGATTGTCACGTGAGGATACTGATTGGGTTGACCGAGAAAACTCGTCCATCCCAGAAGTGAATTCTGTTCATTGCCAAGCGTCATGCCGCCCACTTGCTGCGGGGCAATCCCTAGTCGCAAATCCCAGGCAAATTGGTCACGTAATACAAAGGCAACAAAAAGTGTTAATGGCAGGAAGTTTTTACCGTTGGGTAAAAAGGAAAGAAATTGTTCACGAGTGAGGTTATTAAGACATAACAAAAACTTACCGCCACGGTCTGGAACATGACCACCGATGGAGAAATTCTTACCCAGCACCGATTTTTCCTGATATTTATTGCTACCGCGCATGACACGGCTTCCCAATCTGTTTTGTTGGTTGGGAGCAATATTCACTTTACGTAATTGCCAGCCGTGTAATGACACTTCCTCATGATCAAAGCAGTGAGAAATTAGGCTACAAATAACTTCGGGGGAACGGCCTGGATTAGCCATCGCCCCTGCGTAGGCCAGCATTTTGCTGTGATTAATGACAAGGCGACTGCGAATGCTTTCGCTACCCAATCCAACAAGTGAATACATCCGTTGAGAAAATGCATCTACACCACCATTGCGAAAGCAAGCGTAATAACGATATTTACGCCAAATGTGATAGACGAATTGAGTCCATCGGTGGGAAAACATATCCAGAAATTCCCCGAGTTTTTTTTCGCCTTGCGCAGAACCCCAGGCAAGATTGTCAAGGTAATACCCTGGTAACGGAGACTGACTACCATGCAATCCCAGAAATGTTGTGGTCATAACAAACTGACCAGCTATATTGCGGGTAAGCGCTTGCACATCGCTTTTAGGAAAAGCAATGTTGGCATCAGCTTCAAATCGTAACACTTCATCCTGAGGCTCAGTTTGAAGTGAGATAGCCTGATAGTTTTCAGTCTGTTTATAAATCGATTCCACGAGTGCATAAAAATTATAGCGACAGACATCGTGAAATGGATTATTTACCGTTAAATCAGCGCGTGCTGACCTATTTTTTCCGGCCATTCGTAACACTCCTGATTATCGATATTGACGACTTTTAATTCGTGGAAGCTATTTACGCTGGCATAAAGTGAAAAAAAGTGGGATAGCACTGTGCCCAATAGATAAAGCTCACCTTCGCAAACGAATGGCGTTTGGCGAATATAGATCGTTGAAGCTAGTCCTCTGATTGGTACACCTTTAAAAAGGTGATCCACGGGTTTGGTTTCAATTTGCTCAATGGCGTCCAGTTTTTGTTGAGATAACCGTGCTGCCTGCGGGTGCTGAATCCCTGGTAAATCATACGTGCGAAGAACCTGCTTCAAAGCATCAAGGTCTAGTAATGATAGATAATTAAGACTCATATTCGATAGCAGAGACCAATGCAGGCTTCCATCGAGAACAGGATATAAAGGCAGTGATGGGCGAGTGACATTTCGGAAGGAGGAAACGGCAGGGTTTTTCCCCATGGCATGATTAATATCACCTGTTTTGAGATGTGCCGGTATATATCTATTCGTACACGTTAACTCGGCAGAAACGACCTCATGTCCGTCATCGCTATATTCCCTTTCAGATAAGGTACCATCACCATGTACAAAAGAAATAAAGTGCTCAAGCCCTTGATAGGAAATCGATGTTTTAGATTTAACACGGTAATATAATGCTTCTCGTTGCTGAGAATATTCCACCTGATGCTGAAAGCTTTCAAAAGAAGAATAGGTACGGGTTGTTGTTTCGTCTGCTTTGCCTCGGTGATTATTATCATAATAACACCAGGTGCTTTCGACGCTATTAACTGAGAATATATCGTAGAACTCGGAAAGCCGATGGTTTGCTTTGAGTAAATAATCGGTTGTGGTGTTATTCAGCTCAATAGGCTCTGCGCTTTGTGAAAAAAGATTCACAGCAGGAGTGCAATACAATCGGATTGAGTCCTGCCGTAACTTTAAGTCCGGAGGTAAGGGTTTTGAAAAATGCACTCGGACAGTAAATTTATCCGCGATCGTCTCTGATGGTAAAGAATGAATACCTTGGACATCGAAAAAGAAAAAACTATCTAAATAACATAAGTATTCTTGTAATATGCGGTACCCGCTATAAACATTCTTTGGATACGGGAGTATTGCATCCGGTTTTTCAAAACCTACCGGAGTAAGTTTGAAATCAGGCAGGCGAATAGTATCGTCACCTACGACTAGTTCTGCTGCTGTCATGTACTCGCAGAACCATAGATAGAGTTGATAGCGAGTATAATTATCATCATTTCCTAACCAGACACGTATTTTGTCGAAGTCCAGCGTACTGATATCCTGCATGTTACCCAGCGCAAATGTTATATCAATCATCCCATGCTTGTGAGTGCTATTAGTTGTGACATCATCAATGCTGATGGGTAATAACCAGACGTCACGACTCAGTGTGAACACGCATGCGGGTAATGATTCATCAGAGTGTTGATCGGTAATTATTCCTATGGATTCATTTGATGCACTCATGACCTGCGAATCAGCGTTCACTAAAAATGCAGTGGTAACAGTTTTCGGGTTGGGTATGTATTCGATGATTGTCATGCTCGGTGTTGGGCGCAGGTAATTTGGCCACAATAAATTGAGCAGACTATGAGTCAATTCAGGAAATTCATCTTCAATTCTGGATCGTAAATTACCAGATAAAAAAGCAAACCCTTCTAGCAGACGTTCAACGTCAGGGTCAGCTTCTTTTTCTGCCAGAAAGGGAGCTAAATGGGGTTTTTCTTTGGCCAGTACTTTTCCTAACTGGCGAAGATAATCCAGCTCCTCTCGAAAATACCTTTCCTCAAATGACATATAACTTAATCCAGTTGGTAGTGATGTTGGTTATCTAATTGCATATTAAATTCCACGACATCCTTGCGGCCATTAAAGTCTAAGTGCGCCACAATATGAAAATTAAGATCCAAGGGGTTATATCCATCACTGCTCACAGCATGGACATCTGCTTGCTTTATACGAGGTTCGTAATCTTCTATACATTTCTTGATGGCTTCTTCGACCGTTTTTCGAAAATCTGCTGTTGAAGCTGTTGCGTCGTTTAAATCAATGACACCTAATTGCAATGTACTTTGAGAACTGCCAGGCCTGGAGTTAAGGATGCTGCGCAAGTTACGTTTAATCGATAATTGTAAATTCTCGATTTGCATTGAGCGTGAATGACCTGATGAACCATTTTCAATACGCTCAAATAAACTGGCTGATGCTTCTCTTTTCCGGCCTGGCGTTATCATGATTATTCCTTGTCAAGTCGACCGACAAGAGACAATTCAAAGTTGGCACCCATATATTTAAAGTGAGGGCGAACTGAAATAGCGACCTGATACCAACCCGGTTCACCATCAACATCCAAAACATCAATTTTGGCTGCGCGCAGAGGTTTGCGACTGCGGACATCTGCTGGTGGATTCTCCTGATCGGCAATGTACTGCTTAATCCAGTTATTCAGTTCACGTTCCAGATCATTACGAACCTTCCATGTACCGATTTGCTCGCGCTGAAGCACTTTAATGTAGTGAGCCAGACGGTTGATGATGAACATATAAGGTAATTGCGTTCCCAGCTTATAGTTGGTTTGCGCAATTTTTCCTTCCGGGGTTCCAGGGAATTTCCTTGGTTTTTGTACCGAGTTTGCTGAGAAGAACGCGGCATTATTGCTGCCTTTACGCATGGTTAACGTAATAAAACCTTCTTCGGCAAGTTCAAATTCACGACGGTCAGTGACGAGAATTTCGGTAGGGATTTTTGCCTGAGTCTGCCCCAGTGCGTCAAACATATGTACGGGTAAGTCATTCACCGCACCGCCACTTTGAGGGCCAATGATATTCGGACACCAACGATATTTAGCAAAGCTATCTGTCAGGCTACTAGCCAGTAAGAAGGCGGTATTACCCCATAGGTAATCTTCATGGCGATGGCTAACATCTTCTTGAAAATTAAATTTTTTAACAGGGTTTTCTACTGGTGAGTAAGGAAGGCGCAACAAGAACCGTGGTGCCGTTAGCCCCAGATATCGGGCATCTTCGGATTCCCGTAATGCACGCCATTTTGTATATGATGGGCCTTCAAAAATGGAAGCAACATCTTTGATGGTTGGCAGTTCGGTAAAGGATTTGAGACCAAAGAAATCAGGCGATACGGATGTCAGGAAGGGGGCGTGAGCCATAGCTCCAACTGCGCTGACATAATTCAGTAGCTTCATATCCTGAGCGTTATTGTTAAATGCGTAGCTCCCGATAATCGAAGCAATTGGCTCGCCGCCGAATTGACCATAACCTGATGAGTAAACGTGCTTATAAAATCCGGATTGAACAATTTCAGGAGCGAATTCAAAATCTTCCAACAGCTCTTCTTTAGTCGCATGCAGGATATTGATTTTTATATTTTCTTTGAAATCTGTCCGGTCAACCAGCAGCTTCATCGAACGCCAGAATGACTCAACTTGCTGGAATGGCTCAGCATGCAAAATGTTATTCATTTGCTTACTGATTTTGCTATCCAGTTCAGCAATCATGCGATCAACTGCAAGTTTATTCACAGGATCCTGATGATTACCGGTTTGCAGAATACTGGTTACGAAAGCGGCAATACCCTGGCGTGCAACATCATAACCGTCAGACTCTGGCTGAATACGGGTTTGCGCCATAATCTCATCAAGAAGTAATGTAGATTTATCAGCAGCTTCCGCTAAGGGCGAGGAAAGTTCTTCCTGTAACGACATGTTCAAAATCCTTCTTAAAATTATGCCTTATTGACGATATCTAGCTCTTTAAGGAGTTGGGCACGCGATTCTTCCTGATCCAGCAATGCCTGTAACTGGGTACGGAAAGCAGGAACATTCCCCATTGGCCCTTTTAACGCGACCAAAGCCTCACGTAACTCCAGCAATTTTCTGAGTTCAGGAACTTGTCTGGCGATATTATCCGGGGAGAAATCTTCGAGTGATTTCACGTCCAGCTCGACCTGAAGCTCTTCACCTTTCTTCTTGCTTAGGGAGTTGCCTACGCTAAAGTTCAGGTTGATTCCCGTCTCACTCATTACAGCGTTAAAATTATTTTTATTTATAGAAACTGTACTGCGTTCATCCAGCTGTGAATCTTCTTCACGGCCTTTCATATCGCCGACGACTAATAAATTTAGTGGTAATTCAACTTCTGAATTTAACCCATCAGCTTTGGGAACATAACGGATGTTAATTCGCTCTTTAGGCGCGATACTGCCGTCTTTATTGTTGCTCATATTTACTTACCCTTGTGTTACGCACTTATTGGTATGCCTGGCATTGATTGATTGACTGGCGTTAGTTAATAAATAGTTAGGGCTGATTTGTTGTTTGTCAGATTGATATTTTCTGAATGGTTAACACTGAATGGTGGCTACGTTATCACTATAAACCCGTGTTTTGTACAGATACAAAAGTACAGAAAGCTACTTCTATTTATGTTTTTTTTGTTGTGGTTTTATGTCTGCAACTGAAATTTAACTGGGGAACGTTCTTTTATTTGCTACTGTATTATTTTTTTATATGTTTGGTGGGCTAATCATAATTTATATAATTCATTAAGGTAGGAATACGGACAATGCCGGGGTTTTTGTTCTTTCATCTTTTTGCTGGTGTTATTTTATCGCTGGTTTCGTTTTGTTTTGTTTGCCAGTTTAAAATGTTAAATGATGTGAATCACTCTAGTTCATTCATGTTGCTTATGTGTATGACGTAGTTGGCAAACCAAATGAATGCTCAGAAATCATCGTTGATTAATAGTGATGTTTATTATTTACAGGAGTTTTTCAATGCCAACCCCATGTTATATATCAATGAATGGCCAGACTCAGGGCAATATTACTGCAGGTGCTTTCACCGCAGAATCGGTCGGCAATATTTTTGTCCAGGGGCATGAAGATGAAATGCTGGTGCAAGAATTCCAGCACATCGTCACCGTACCTACCGACCCGCAATCAGGTCAACCAGCCGGGCAACGTGCTCATAAGCCTTTCATTTTCACTGTAGCGCTTAATAAAGCCGTACCACTGCTTTATAACGCGTTGGCGTCTGGCGAAATGTTGCCAACGACAGAACTGAAATGGTTCCGTACTTCTGTTGAAGGTAAGCAGGAACACTTCTTTACGACTCGCCTGACTGACTCAACGATTGTGGATATCAATTGCCACATGCCGCATTGCCAGGATTCGACCAAGCGTGAGTTCACCCAATTGATCCAGGTTTCACTGGCTTATCGCAAAATTGAGTGGGAACACACTTCAGCCGGTACTTCTGGCGCTGATGACTGGCGCGCTCCACTGGAATCTTAATTCCGGGTTAAAAGTAATAACGTCCTGCATGCAGGACGTTATTTTACCGTCCTCCTGAAGGAGTCATTTTATGGCCTCAGACGGCACCCGCTTTACCTTCACCGCCGGGCATACTCCGGCGGACACCTTTGCGGTGGTGGGCTTTACATTAAAGCAGTCGCTCTCTTCCCTGTTCAGCCTGGATATCACCGTCGCCTGCAAGGATCCGGCAATTGACTTCAAAAACATCCTTGATGAAACAGCCACGCTGGTTATCTGGCAGGGCGAAGAGATTAAACGCCGGGTGC
>NZ_JBAVHX010000039.1:0-228325 GCF_049686335.1 Buttiauxella sp.
AGAAGTGAAACGCCGTAGCGCCGATGGTAGTGTGGGGTCTCCCCATGCGAGAGTAGGGAACTGCCAGGCTCCAATCAAGTGAAAAGCCCTGTACTGACGTACAGGGCTTTTTGCTGTCTGCAGTTTATGAAATTTCCTCGTCATCCTCATTATATTCCACTACTAAAACCGCCATTAATCAGCTTAATCTGCCGTATAAAAACCCTGTTCTTAAGTGAAACATTTTCAACTATCTTATGAATACTCGACATTTGACAATGGTCGCGTTATCTTCAGCTATCTGGATGTCTAAACGTTTAAACGTATGCTGTGAGGATAAAAGGTTATGCCAATTCGGGTACAGGATGAGTTACCAGCCGTCAATTTCCTGCGTGATGAGAATGTCTTTGTCATGACATCATCGCGTGCCAGCAACCAGGAGATCCGTCCGCTAAAGGTGCTCATACTAAATCTGATGCCAAAAAAGATTGAGACCGAAAACCAGTTTTTGCGTCTACTTTCTAACTCTCCTTTGCAAGTTGACGTCCAGCTATTACGCATCGATTCCCGTGAGTCACGCAATACGCCGACTGAGCATCTCAATAACTTCTACTGTAATTTCGACGATATTCAGGATGAAAATTTTGATGGTCTGATCGTCACCGGCGCGCCATTGGGTCTGGTTGAATTTGACGATGTCGCCTACTGGCCACAGATCGAACAAGTGCTTCATTGGGCAAAAGATCACGTTACCTCAACGCTCTTTGTCTGTTGGGCTGTGCAGGCCGCACTGAATATTCTCTATGGTATCCCTAAACAAACGCGCAAAGAGAAGCTGTCTGGCGTATATGCACACAATCTCACGTACCCACATGCTCTGTTAACTCGCGGTTTTGATGATACTTTCCTGGCGCCCCACTCACGCTATGCAGATTTCCCTGCATCCTTGATTCGTGATTACACCGATCTAGAAGTTCTGGCAGAATCAGAGGATGGGGATGCGTACCTATTTGGCAGTAAAGACAAGCGTATTGCTTTTGTAACGGGCCATCCGGAATATGATGCGCACACACTTTCAGGCGAGTATTTCCGTGACGTGGAAGCCGGTCTTAATCCTGATGTGCCGTATAACTATTTCCCTAATAACGATCCGCAGAAAAAGCCACATGCAACATGGCGTAGCCATGGGAATTTACTGTTCACCAACTGGTTGAACTACTACGTCTACCAGATCACTCCGTTCGATCTGCGTCATATGAATCCAACGCTCGATTAAGCGTTTCAGCATCCCATCCGCTCTGAGATCAAGGCACCTTCGGGTGCTTTTTTCTTACCTAAAAACACATTCCCTAATTGAATAATTTTTAACTTCATATTTATCAAAGTGATAAATTATTTTCATTTCAAAAATGGAAATTGTTTTTGATTTTAGAAAATCATGAAGTAGTCTTAACTCTGTTGAGTGAAAACCAGACACTGGACGTACCAGCTGAATTGGCATGACAGACGGGATAAGACGAGGGGAATATCCAATGACACAACAGACAGTTAGCGAAGAGTTGGCCTTTAGCCAGCCGTTTGGTGAAGCAGAGCGACAGATCCTGACGCCTGATGCAGTAGAGTTTCTCCGTGAGCTCGTCACCCGCTTTACACCGCAGCGTAATAAACTTCTGGCGGCACGCACCGTTCAGCAAGCAGAAATCGACGCAGGTAAACTTCCAGGTTTTATTTCGGAAACCAGTTCCATTCATAAATCTGAATGGACTATTCGCGGGATTCCGGACGATTTACTCGATCGCCGTGTTGAGATCACCGGGCCCGTCGAGCGCAAAATGGTAATCAACGCGCTCAATGCTAACGTCAAAGTATTCATGGCTGACTTTGAAGATTCTCTGGCACCGAGCTGGAGCAAAGTTATCGACGGCCAAATCAACCTGCGCGATGCCATTCGCGGGACGATCAGCTGGACGAACGAAGCTGGGAAAATCTACCAGTTAAAGCCTGATCCGGCTGTATTGGTCTGCCGCGTGCGCGGACTGCACTTACCGGAAAAACACGTCACCTGGCGTGATGAGCCTATCCCAGGCAGCTTGTTTGATTTCGCACTCTACTTCTTCCACAACGTGGACGCTCTGCAAGCCAAAGGCAGCGGTCCATATTTCTATCTGCCAAAAACGCAATCCTGGCAGGAAGCAGCCTGGTGGAGCGAAGTGTTCAGCTTTACCGAAGATCATTTCTCACTGCCACGCGGCACCATTAAAGCGACGCTGCTGATTGAAACGCTCCCAGCGGTATTCCAGATGGATGAGATCCTGCATGCGCTGCGTGATCATATCGTGGGCCTGAACTGCGGACGCTGGGATTACATCTTTAGCTACATCAAGACTCTGAAGAATCATCCTGATCGCGTCCTGCCAGATCGTCAGTCGGTCACCATGGATAAGCCGTTCCTCAACGCTTATTCGCGTTTGCTGATCAAAACCTGTCATCGCCGTGGTGCTTTCGCGATGGGTGGCATGGCGGCGTTCATTCCGAGTAAAGAGAGCCAGCGTAACGACTGGGTACTCAATAAAGTGAAAGCCGATAAGCAAATGGAAGCCACCAATGGCCACGATGGCACCTGGATTGCGCACCCGGGTCTTGCGGATACGGTGATGGAAGTCTTTAGCAAAGCGTTGGGCGACGATAAAAACCAACTGCAAGTTTTGCGTGAAGAAGATGCCCCGATTACCGCAGCACAATTATTAGAACCTTGCCCAGGCGAGCGCACAGAAACAGGGATGCGCGCCAATATCCGCGTTGCGGTGCAATACATCGAAGCATGGATTTCTGGCAATGGTTGCGTGCCAATTTATGGCTTGATGGAAGATGCCGCCACAGCAGAGATTTCACGTACCTCCATCTGGCAGTGGATTCATCATGAAAAAACATTGAGTAATGGCGAGACGGTCACTAAGGCGCTATTCCGCCAAATGCTCGCCGAAGAGATGTTCGTTATTCAGGAAGAATTAGGTGACAAGCGTTTCAGCCAGGGGCGCTTCGACGAAGCCGCTCGCCTGATGGAACAAATCACCACTTCCGACACGTTAATCGACTTCCTGACGCTGCCAGGCTACCGCCTGCTTGCCTGATTTCAAGGCTATTTTATTTGCCATTTTGAACCCGGGCTGTGCTCAGAATCCTCACGTACTCCATGTACGCTCCGGTTCTTGCGCGCAGGCCGTATCCAAACTGCCAGCAACAATAACGCCTGGAAAACCGGGCAGAAAATGGAGCATCTGCAATGAAAACCTCACGTACTCAACAAATCCAACAATTACAAGAAGATTGGACTCAACCACGTTGGGAAGGTATCAAACGCCCGTATAGCGCAGAAGACGTTATCAAGCTGCGCGGTTCGGTGAATCCGGAATGTACTCTGGCGCAAAACGGTGCGGCCAGAATGTGGCGCTTGCTGCATGGCGAATCGAAAAAAGGTTATATCAATAGCCTCGGAGCGTTAACGGGCGGGCAGGCATTACAACAGGCGAAAGCAGGCATTGAGGCCATTTATCTATCAGGATGGCAGGTTGCGGCAGATGCGAACCTGGCTTCCAGCATGTATCCGGATCAATCGCTCTACCCGGCGAACTCCGTTCCTGCAGTAGTTGATCGGATCAACAACACTTTCCGTCGCGCCGATCAGATCCAGTGGGCATCAAATATCGAACAGGGCGATCCGCGCTATGTCGATTACTACCTGCCGATCGTTGCCGATGCTGAGGCGGGTTTTGGTGGCGTACTGAACGCATTTGAGCTGATGAAATCGATGATTCAGGCCGGCGCCGCAGCTGTTCACTTTGAAGACCAACTGGCCTCGGTGAAAAAATGTGGGCACATGGGTGGCAAGGTATTAGTTCCGACTCAGGAAGCGATTCAGAAATTAGTCGCGGCGCGTCTCGCTGCTGACGTGATGGGCGTGCCGACGTTGGTGATTGCTCGTACTGACGCTGACGCGGCTGATTTAATCACCTCTGATTGCGATGAATACGATCGCGAATTTATCACAGGCGAGCGTACACAAGAAGGGTTCTACCGCACCCGTGCAGGTATCGAGCAGGCCATTAGCCGTGGTCTTGCTTACGCGCCTTACGCTGATTTGGTGTGGTGTGAAACGTCGAAACCGGACCTTGAGCAGGCACGTCGTTTTGCTGATGCCATCCATGCTCGTTTCCCTGGAAAACTGTTGGCTTACAACTGTTCACCATCATTTAACTGGAAGAAAAACCTGGATGATAAAACCATTGCTTCGTTCCAGGAGGAGCTGTCAGCGATGGGCTACAAGTACCAGTTTATTACCCTCGCGGGCATCCACAGCATGTGGTTCAACATGTTTGACCTGGCTCATGCCTACGCGCAGGGTGAGGGCATGCGACATTACGTTGAGAAAGTACAACAGCCAGAGTTTGCCGCGGCACCAGAAGGTTACACCTTCGTTTCCCATCAGCAGGAAGTGGGAACGGGCTATTTCGACCGCGTGACGACGATTATTCAGGGTGGAGCTTCTTCCGTTACCGCTCTGACCGGCTCCACGGAAGAAGAACAGTTCTAAAACAACCCTCATCCCAACCTTCTCCCTGAGGGAGAAGGAGAAAACCACGATCCAGTCCCCTCTCCCTCAGTTCACAGGGAGGGGAGAAAACCACGATCCAGTCCCCTCTCCCTCAGTTCACAGGGAGGGAAGAAAAACACGATCCATTCCCCTCTCCCTCAGGGAGAGGGTCTGGGTGAGGGTGGAAATTCGCGACGGAGTAACCCATGACGCGACAGCTGGAACTGTTAATTGCACACACCATTTTGCAAGGTTTCGACGCGCAATATGGTCGCTTTCTCGAAGTCACTGCCGGGGCGCAGCAGCGCTTCGAGCAGGCAGACTGGCATGCAGTTCAGCGGGCGATGAAAAGCCGCATCCATCTTTATGATCACCACGTGGGTCTGGTGGTAGAGCAATTACGCTGCATCACCGGTGGCCACAATACTGACGACGAGTTTTTATCGCGCGTTAAAGCGCAGTACACGCAGTTGTTGCCCGATTACCCCCGGTTTGAAATCGCCGAAAGCTTTTTCAATTCCGTTTATTGTCGCCTCTTCGACCACCGCTCGTTATCTCCCGAGCGGCTTTTTATCTTTAGCTCTCAGGATGAAAAACGCTTTCGCGAGATCCCTCGTCCGCTGTCAAAAACCTTTACCCCGGCTTTAGGCTGGCAACCCCTTTTGCGCTCGTTGCTAAGAGACTTGCCCTTACGTCTGCCGTGGCAAGATTTAGCGCGGGATGCGGGTTACATCATTGCGCATCTGACAGAAACTTTTGGTGCGGATGTTTTACAGCATGCTTCACTCGATATCGCTAACGAATTGTTTTATCGAAATAAAGCTGCGTGGCTGGTAGGAAAACTGGTGCTGCCGGGCGGAAAAGTACCGTTCTTGCTGCCGATTCATCGCACGGATGACGGACAGTTAGTGATTGATACCTGCCTGACCAGTACTTCCGAGGCGAGTATTGTCTTCGGCTTCGCGCGATCGTATTTCATGGTTTATGCCCCGCAGCCTGCCGCTTTGGTTGAATGGCTGCGTGAGTTGTTACCAGGCAAAACGACCGCCGAACTCTATATGGCGATTGGCTGCCAGAAGCATGGTAAGACCGAAAGCTATCGTGAATATCTGACCTATATTTCTGCCACTGATGAGCAGTTTATTGAAGCGCCGGGTATCCGTGGAATGGTGATGTTGGTGTTTACGCTCCCTGGTTTTGACCGGGTCTTTAAGGTCATTAAAGACAAATTTGCTCCGCAAAAAGAGGTAACGGCCGAACGGGTGCGTGAATGCTATCAGCTGGTTAAGGAGCACGATCGCGTCGGTCGCATGGCTGATACCCAGGAGTTTGAAAATTTTGTGCTGTCAAAACATCAGATTAGCCAACCGCTGCTGGAGTTGTTGTACCAGGAAGTCCCGGAAAAATTGACCGATCTCGGTGACCGCATTGCCATCAGCCATCTATATATTGAACGCAGAATGGTGCCGTTGAATTTATGGCTTGAGCAGGTGGAAGGGCAGCCGTTGCGCGATGCGGTAGAAGAATACGGTAACGCCATCCGCCAGCTTGCCGCGGCGAACATTTTCCCCGGCGATATGCTGTTTAAAAACTTTGGTGTCACACGCCATGGCCGCGTGGTGTTCTACGATTACGATGAAATTTGCTATATGACGGAAGTGAATTTCCGGAATGTGCCGCCGCCGCGTTATCCGGAAGACGAACTCGCCGCTGAGCCGTGGTATAGCGTGGCGACAGGGGATGTTTTCCCGGAGGAGTTTCGTCACTATCTCTGCGCTGACCCGCGTATTCGCCAGCTTTTTGATGAGATGCACAGCGACCTGTTTCGCGCTGATTACTGGCGCGCATTGCAGGAGCGTATCCGCAACGGCCACGTAGAAGATGTTTTTGCCTATCGTAAGCGCCAGCGATTCATTGTCCGTTTCGGCGATTTACAGCAGGCCGGTTAATCAAGAAAAGTAGGGTGGATAAGCGTTAGCGTCATCCACCATTCACTTTAGCGCCCGCCACCGTACGCCTGAGTAATCTCTTTCGCCGCTTTAATCACTAACGCGCCCAACTCGGTCACGCGGTCATCCGTAACGCGTGAAATCGGCCCGGAAATCGAAATTGCGGCAAATGCTTCATGATGCTCGTCGTAAATACACGCCGCCACACAACGCAGGCCCAGCGCATGTTCTTCATCATCAAAGGAATAACCGCGTTTGCGGGTTTGCGCTAAATCTTCTTTCAGATGCAGCGGGGAAGTGAGGGTCGCAGGGGTGTAACTGTGCAGGCCTTTGCGATGCAGTAACGTCACAACTTCATCGTCGCTCAGATTGGCGAGAAACACCTTCCCGGCACCCGATGCGTGCATGGGTAATTTGCCGCCAATAGGGGCGGACATCCGCATCAGCTGGGCGCATTGCACCTGGTCAATAATAATCGCCTGGTGATCGCTATGGTCCAGCACTGCCAGATTCACCGTTTCGCCGGAGTCTTCCATCAGCTTGCGCAGCATCGGATGCACTATCGCCAGCAGATTACGGCTTTGCAGGAAGCTACTGCCGACGACAAACGCGTGCGCGCCAATCGTCCAGTGCCCTAAATCACCAATCTGGCGAACAAAGCCAAGCTGCTGCATGGTGGTCAGCAGACGATGCGTCGTTGAATTTGGTAAGCCAGCCTGCTGTGCAAGCTCAGTGAGCGCAACGCTGCCATGAGATTCGGCAATCCATTCAAGCAGTTTTAACCCGCGAGTTAATGACTGAACCTGTCCGGTAGGCTGTGGAGCAACCACTGTGGCTGTGCGCGGTTTTTTTCCACGTTTGGCGGGAACGGCAGCGACCATAACTGACTCCTGTTTTCGTATCGTGGAAATCATTTTCGTTTTATTTGGCGAGAATGCAACCAGCATCAGACTCATCGGATCAGTCAGGTGAACACGTCTCATGTTCGATTGCTTTGCGACTATACCCTCATACTTCAAGTTGCAGATGCGTTGACTGCACCCGTGCGCCCCGGTCACATAGTTCACTATGCTCCCGGGGGCTTACGGCCTGGTCGCCTTTCTGCAACTCGAATTATTTTGGGTATATTACAACTTGTGACAGTATGGCTTGTTAGGCTGACAGGCTTGGGTAAACAGGTGGGAGCGAGAGTGAGCAATAAATTAGAAAAACTGCATCAGCAGTTGAAAGAACGCATTTTGGTGCTGGATGGTGGTATGGGAACCATGATCCAGAGTTACCGTCTTGATGAGAGCGATTTCCGTGGTGAACGCTTTGCGGACTGGCCGTGTGACCTGAAAGGCAACAACGACTTGCTGGTGCTGAGTAAACCGGAAATCATTGCCGCTATTCACTACGCTTACTTTGAAGCCGGTGCTGACATCGTCGAAACCAACACCTTCAACTCAACGACCATCGCGATGGCGGATTACCAAATGGAATCCCTGTCGGCAGAAATTAACTACGAAGCGGCAAAACTTGCCCGCGCGTGTGCTGACGAGTGGACCGCTCGTACACCAGAAAAACCACGTTATGTGGCAGGTGTATTAGGTCCAACCAACCGTACTGCGTCTATTTCCCCGGACGTGAACGATCCCGCGTTTCGTAACGTCACCTTTGATCAACTGGTGGATGCCTACCGTGAATCCACTCGTGCGCTGGTGGAAGGCGGGGCAGACCTGATAATGATTGAAACGGTGTTCGATACCCTGAACGCCAAAGCCGCTATTTTTGCGGTTAAAACCGAATTTGAAGCGCTGGGTGTTGATCTGCCGATCATGATCTCAGGCACCATTACCGATGCCTCTGGCCGTACCCTTTCCGGCCAAACGACCGAAGCCTTCTATAACTCATTACGCCACGCGGATGCGCTGACCTTCGGCCTGAACTGTGCCCTGGGGCCAGATGAACTGCGCCAGTACGTCGCCGAGCTTTCCCGTATTGCTGACTGTTATGTCACTGCGCACCCGAACGCCGGTCTGCCAAATGCCTTTGGTGAATACGATCTCGATGCCGATGAGATGGCTCGCCAGATTGGCGAATGGGCACAAGCCGGTTTCCTGAATATCATCGGCGGTTGCTGTGGTACCACGCCTGCACACATCGCTGCGATGAGCCGGGCCGTTGAAGGTGTTGCGCCGCGTCAGTTACCTGAACTCCCGGTTGCGTGCCGTCTGGCAGGTCTTGAGCCGCTGAACATTGGTGCGGACAGCTTGTTTGTGAACGTCGGTGAACGTACCAACGTCACCGGTTCCGCCAAATTTAAGCGCCTGATCAAAGAAGAAAAATATAATGAAGCGCTGGAAGTCGCACTTCAGCAGGTCGAAAGCGGCGCGCAAATCATCGACATCAACATGGATGAAGGGATGCTCGACGCCGAAGCGGCTATGGTGCGTTTCCTCAACCTGATTGCGGGTGAGCCAGACATCGCTCGCGTGCCGATCATGATTGACTCCTCAAAGTGGGACGTCATCGAAAAAGGTCTGAAGTGCATTCAGGGCAAAGGCATCGTTAACTCGATTTCCATGAAAGAGGGAGTCGAGCAGTTTATCCATCACGCAAAACTGGTGCGCCGTTACGGTGCCGCGATGGTGGTGATGGCGTTTGACGAAGTGGGCCAGGCCGATACTCGAGAGCGTAAAATTGAAATTTGCCGCCGCGCCTACAAAATTCTTACCGAAGATGTTGGTTTCCCGCCAGAAGATATTATTTTCGACCCGAATATTTTCGCCGTGGCGACAGGTATCGAAGAACACAACAATTATGCCCAGGACTTTATCGGCGCATGCGAAGACATCAAGCGCGAACTGCCGCATGCGATGATCTCCGGCGGCGTGTCGAACGTGTCGTTCTCCTTCCGTGGTAACGACCCGGTGCGTGAAGCGATTCACGCGGTGTTCCTCTATTACGCCATCCGTAACGGCATGGACATGGGTATCGTCAACGCAGGCCAGCTGGCGATTTACGATGATTTGTCTGCTGAACTGCGTGATGCCGTCGAAGACGTGATCCTTAACCGTCGCGATGACGGTACGGAACGCTTACTGGATCTCGCCGAAAAATATCGCGGCAGCAAAAGCGATGATGGCGCGGCCGCACAGCAAGCCGAGTGGCGCAGCTGGGACGTGGCAAAACGCCTCGAATACTCGCTGGTCAAAGGCATCACCGAATTTATCGAAGCTGACACCGAAGAAGTCCGCCAACAAGTTGCCCGTCCAATCGAAGTGATTGAAGGGCCCCTAATGACCGGCATGAACGTGGTCGGTGACCTGTTTGGCGAAGGGAAAATGTTCCTGCCGCAAGTGGTGAAGTCTGCCCGCGTGATGAAACAAGCGGTGGCGTATCTCGAACCGTACATTGAAGCCAGTAAAGAGAAAGGCTCAACCAACGGTAAAATCGTTCTCGCCACGGTGAAAGGCGATGTTCACGACATTGGCAAAAACATCGTTGGCGTGGTGCTGCAATGTAACAACTACGAAATCATCGACCTGGGCGTGATGGTGCCAACCGAGAAGATTTTGAAAACCGCCCGTGAAGTGGGCGCGGACATTATTGGTCTTTCCGGTCTGATTACGCCGTCGCTGGACGAAATGGTTAACGTCGCCAAAGAGATGGAGCGCCAGGGCTTTACGCTGCCGCTGCTGATTGGCGGGGCGACGACTTCTAAAGCGCACACGGCAGTGAAAATCGAGCAGAACTACAGCGGCCCAACGGTTTACGTGCAGAACGCCTCACGTACTGTCGGCGTCGTTTCGGCGCTGCTTTCACCAACGCAGCACGACGATTTTGTGGCGCGCACCCGCAAAGAATATGTCACCGTACGTACTCAGCATGGCCGTAAAAAACCGCGTACTCCGCCGGTTACGCTTGTTGCCGCGCGTGAAAACGATCTGGCATTTGATTGGGCAAGCTATACCCCTCCAGTTCCACATCGCCCGGGTGTACAGGAAGTGACGGCCAGCATTGAAACGCTGCGTAATTATATCGACTGGACGCCGTTCTTTATGACCTGGTCGCTGGCCGGGAAATATCCGCGCATCCTCGAAGATGAAGTGGTTGGTGAAGAGGCGCAGCGCCTGTTCAAAGATGCCAACGATATGCTCGACAAATTGCATGCAGAGAAACTCCTGACGCCGCGTGGCGTGGTGGGGCTGTTCCCGGCAAACCGCGTTGACGATGACATCGAAATTTATCGCGATGAATCTCGTACTCAGGTGCTGACAGTGGCGCACCATTTGCGTCAGCAGACTGAAAAAGTCGGCTTTGCCAACTACTGCCTGGCAGATTTTGTCGCGCCAAAACATAGCGGCAAAGAGGATTACATCGGTGCGTTTGCCGTCACCGGTGGCATGGAAGAGGACGCACTGGCAGAAGGCTTTGAAGCGCAGCACGATGATTACAATAAAATCATGGTGAAAGCGCTGTCTGACCGCCTGGCGGAAGCCTTTGCCGAATATCTGCATGAGCGTGTGCGTAAGGTTTACTGGGGCTACGCGCCAACAGAAAACCTCAGCAACGAAGATCTCATTCGTGAGAACTACCAGGGCATTCGCCCGGCGCCAGGTTATCCGGCCTGCCCGGAACATACCGAGAAAGCGACCATCTGGGAATTGCTGGATGTCGAAAACGTGGTCGGCATGAAACTGACTGAATCCTACGCCATGTGGCCGGGTGCGTCGGTTTCCGGCTGGTACTTCAGCCATCCTGACAGCAAATACTACGCCGTCGCGCAGATCCAGCGCGACCAGGTGGAAGATTATGCCCGTCGTAAAGGGATGTCGGTGACCGATGTTGAGCGCTGGTTAGCACCTAATCTGGGTTACGACGCGGACTAATTTTTTATTTTGTAGGTCGGATAAGGGTTAGCGTCATCCGACAAAAAAAGGTGGATGACGCTTGCGCTTATCCACCCTACAACTTCTCACTTTTCCTGTCCTGACACCACGAAACGTTTAATTACAGCCAATCCGTATATACTGGAAAGAGAAGGATTTTCTTTTCTAATAACTTCCCGGAGAACGCGTGCTTACTTTATTGCATCTGCTTTCTGCGGTGGCACTACTGGTATGGGGAACGCACATTGTGCGTACCGGCATCATGCGAGTGTATGGGGCCAATCTCCGTAGCGTGCTCAGCCGCAGTGTTGAAAAAAAACCGTTCGCCTTCTGTGCAGGTATTGGTGTTACCGCGCTCGTTCAGAGTAGCAATGCCACGACCATGTTGGTGACATCGTTTGTTGCCCAGGATTTGGTCGCTCTTACGCCTGCGCTGGTCATCGTGCTGGGGGCGGATGTGGGGACTGCGCTGATGGCGCGTATCCTGACCTTTGACCTTTCCTGGCTATCGCCATTACTCATCTTCATTGGCGTGATTTTCTTCCTCAGTCGTAAACAGACGCGGGCAGGGCAACTTGGGCGCGTGGGTATCGGCCTTGGTTTGATTCTGCTGGCGCTGGAGCTGATCGTTGCTGCTGTTACGCCAATAACCCAAGCCTCAGGCGTACAGGTGATTTTCGCCTCGTTGACGGGCGATATCATGCTTGATGCATTGATTGGCGCGATGTTTGCCATTATCAGTTATTCGAGCCTTGCCGCAGTTTTGCTGACCGCTACGCTCACGTCCGCCGGGATTATCTCGTTTGATGTCGCGCTGTGCCTGGTGATTGGTGCCAACCTCGGCTCGGGTCTGTTGGCGATGCTCAACAACAGCACCGCCAATGCTGCGGCTCGCCGTGTGGCACTTGGCAGCCTGCTGTTCAAGCTGGTGGGCGGAGTGATTGTGCTGCCGTTCATTCACATTCTGGCGGACGCGATGCAAAAACTCTCGCAGCCGGAATCTGAACTGGTTATCTATTTCCACGTCTTCTACAACCTGATTCGCTGCCTGGCGATGGTGCCGTTTGCCGGTGCGATGGCGCGTTTCTGCCGCAGCGTGATTAGCGAAGTGCCAGAAGTGGATGCGCGCATGAAGCCTAAGCACCTTGATGTCACCGCGCTCGATACTCCGGCGCTTGGCCTGTCAAACGCGGCGCGTGAAACCTTACGTATGGGTGACGTGCTCGAGCAAATGCTCGAGACCTGGAGCAAGGTCATGCACGGCGAACCGCGTCAGGAGAAAGAGTTGCGTAAGCTCGCGGATGATGTGGATGTGCTGTACACCGCAATCAAACTGTACATGGCGCAGATGCAAAAAGAGGAGCTTGCGGAAGTCGAATCGCGCCGTTGGGCGGAAATTATTGAGATGTCGCTAAACCTCGAACAGGCGGCGGATATTCTCGAGCGCATGGGCAGTGAAGTGGCCGATAAATCGTTGGCCGCGCGGCGGGCCTTCTCGCCGGATGGCCTGAAGGAACTGGATATTCTGCTGCAGCAACTTACCAGCAACCTGAAACTTAGCTTGTCGGTATTCTTCTCTGCGGACGTAAACAGTGCTCGCCGCTTGCGCCGTAACAAACATCGATTCCGTATTCTGAATCGTCGTTTCTCACATGCGCACGTGGATCGCCTGCATCAGCAAAACGTGCAGAGTATCGAAACCAGCTCGCTGCACCTCGGTTTGCTCGGGGACATGAAGCGTCTGAACTCTCTATTCTGTGCCGTTGCGTACAGCGTGCTTGAGCAACCTGACGATGATGAGCGCGACGAATACTAACCTGCAAGGCACTTTCTGAATTGAAGGTGCCTGTCTTTTCATCGTGCGTTTTTTCTTGTCGCTGATATTCATGCCGCTACCTGTTTTCTCGCTTTGCGAAATACCTCGAGATAAACAGACAAACTACGTGCTGCCTGTTCGCATCGCTCCTCAGGTAAGGTATATTCCAGGTTTTACGGAGGAACCATGCTGCCCAATTCATCTACACGTCTGAACAAATACATTAGCGAGAGCGGTATCTGCTCCCGCCGTGACGCCGACCGTTACATCGAACAGGGAAATGTTTTTATCAACGGCAAACGCGCCGCGATTGGTGATCAGGTATTTGCCGGAGATGTGGTGAAGGTCAACGGTCAGTTAATCGAACCCCGTGACGAAGACGATTTGGTTCTCATCGCGCTGAATAAGCCTGTGGGTATCGTGAGCACTACCGAAGATGGCGAAAAGGACAACATTGTCGATTTCGTTAATCACAGCAAACGTGTTTTCCCGATTGGGCGTTTAGATAAAGACTCTCAGGGGCTGATTTTCCTCACCAACCATGGCGATCTGGTGAATAAAATCCTGCGAGCTGGCAACGACCATGAAAAAGAGTACGTGGTCACGGTGAACAAACTGGTCACTGACGAATTTATTCGTGGCATGGGCGCAGGCGTTCCGATGTTGGGAACGGTAACCAAAAAATGCAAAGTGAAGAAAGAAGCGCCGTTTGTGTTTCGCATCACTCTGGTACAAGGCCTTAACCGCCAGATTCGCCGTATGTGCGAACACTTTGGTTATGAAGTGACGAAGCTTGAACGTACTCGCATTATGAACGTCAGCATGAAAGGGCTGCCGCTGGGTGAATGGCGTGATTTATCTGACGATGAGTTGGTTGAGCTGTTTAAACTGATTGAGAACTCTTCTTCCGAAGCGAAGCCTGCGAAAAAACCAAAGGCCAAACCCGCCGTGGCAAAAAAACCGGCAAGTGCAGGGCCAAAGAGCAGCGCGAAAACCCCGGCAGAGCTTGCTTCACGCAAACGCTTTGCCCAGCCAGGGCGTAAAAAGAAAGGGCGCTAGGTTAGCGCTTTCCGCGTGAATGGCTGTTGGCAGACCAGGAATAGGTCGCTGATGTATCTGGTTTTGCTGCTTTTTGCTTTTTGATCTGGCGAACTTTTTTAGCCGCCTGTTCACGCGCTTCCATTAATTGGTCGATATAAGTTTTTTTAACGTGGTTGATTTCTGAGTTTGTCAGGGGACGACCATGGGCGATGCGTGCGCGGTCTAGCCGCGTTTTCAGTTCGCGCTGCTCGGCTTCGGTCATATCTTGCTGTGTCAGTCTTGATGTGGACATTGTTGCGGCCTCTTAAGAAGTGGCCTCCAGTGTAAAGCAAACTGCCCGCCAGCTCAGTAAAAATCAGCTTCTGGTCGTAAAGTTCCTCTAAAATGTGGGTAAATACTGCCAGTTGCATTGGCAAGATTGTCAGCCTTTCGCAGCGTTAAAAGCAAAAAAGCCCGGTTTCCCGAGCTTTTGGCTAAATCAGCAATGAATTAAGCGCGACGTTTTTTCAAACGCTTACCTTTGTTTTCATCAATCGGTTTGCCAGACCAGTAACCCGCCAGAATCGAGCCGGACAGATTGTGCCACACCGAGAACAGCGCACCAGGCAGAGCAGCCAGTGGCGAGAAGTAGATCTTGCCGAGCGTCGCCGCAAGGCCTGAATTCTGCATACCCACTTCGATTGCCAGGGTGCGACATGTGGATTCATCAAAGCCAAACAGCTTCCCGCCCCAGTATCCGCTCAGTAATCCAATTCCGTTATGCAGGATGACCGCAATAATCACCATCAGCCCAACCGATGCGATATGCGAAGCCGAACCGGCCACCACGGCGCTGATAATCGCCAGAATACACAGCATTGAAAATGCCGGTAGATACGGCTCTACACGCTTTACCAGGCGCGGGAACAGATGGTGCACAATCAAACCGAGGCCAATAGGGATAACCACAATTTGCAGGATGCTCATCAGCATACCCATCACATCTACTTTGATATCCGCATCGACATACAAACGCGTCAGCAGAGGTGTGGCAAACACGCCAACTAACGTGGAAACAGAAGAAATGGTCACGGAGAGTGCCACATCGCCTTTTGCCAGATAAATCATCACATTTGACGCGGTACCACTCGCCACACTGCCAACCAGCACCATGCCAGCGGAAAGATCAGGTGGCATATGGAACAGCTTCGCCAGTACCCATGCCGCCAGCGGCATAATCAGGTAGTGCAGAAACGTCCCCGCCGCGACAGGCGCCGGGCGTGATAACACTCGTTTAAAGTCATCGATGCGAAGATGCACGCCCATACCAAACATAATCAGCATCAATAGCGTGCTGACCCATGGGCCGATGGGGGTGAACGTCGCGGGAGTGTAATAGGCGAGTACAGACAGCAGTACCGCCCACAGCGGAAACAGCCGGGTGAATACAGCGAGCATATTGAGATCCTTGCAAGTGTTGTGTTGTTTTATGGTTATAAAAATGCCGGGATCGAGCCCGGCATTTGGTATTCATTGCATGAGATTAGAATTTATTCAAACAGATTGTGGTGAAGTTTTTGCACCACTTGTTCGACGTCATCGCCAGGCACCAGGAAGCACAGGTTATAGCTGGATGCACCGTAGCAAATCATGCGGATATTGAACGGCTCAAGTACGCCAAACACCTCTTTGCCCACGCCACACGCTTTGGACAGTTTGTTACCGATGATGGCGACCAACGCGAGGTTTTCTTCTACTTCCACGCGGCATAGCGAGGAAAGCTCCGTCAGCAATGCGCTGGTCAGCAGGCTTTCATCAGTTGAAGTTGAACCGGTAGTATCCAGCGTCAGCGCGATGCTCACTTCGGACGTGGTAATCAAGTCTACGGAAATATTGTGGTGCGCCAGTATATTGAATACTTCGGCGAGGAAACCGTGAGCGTGCAACATGCTCAGGCTGCTTAGCGTCACCAGCGTTTGTTTGCGACGAACGGCCAGAGCACGGAACAACGGTGGATTGTCAGTTTCGTTGCAGACCAGGGTGCCGCCCGCTTTTGGATCTTTGCTGGAGCCGACAAACACCGGAATGTCACATCGAACCGCAGGCAGTAAGGTCGCCGGATGCAGGACTTTGGCGCCGAAGGTCGCCATTTCAGCGGCTTCTTCAAAGGCGATTTTATCGATGCGTTTTGCTGATGGCACCATGCGCGGATCGGTGGTGTAAATGCCAGGAACATCAGTCCAGATATCAACACGAGTGGCTTTCAGTGCTTCACCCAACAATGCCGCCGTGTAATCGCTACCGCCACGGCCAAGCGTGGTGGTGCGGCCTTTGGCTTCGCTACCGATAAAGCCTTGAGTAATCACCAGAGATTGCGCCAGACGTGGTTGCAACTGCTGACTCGCCAGCTCTGCTAATGTCGCCACATCAGGTTCAGCACGGCCAAAACGGTCGTTGGTGCGCATAATTTTGCGGATATCAAACCATTGTGCGTCGACTTTGCGCTCACGCAGGATCTCGACAAACAGCAAGGTAGACATCAATTCGCCATGGCTGACCAGTTCGTCAGTTAACGCGGTAGATGTCGCCAGTGATGCCGCTTCAGCAAGAGTGGTGATGTTTTCAAGCAGGCGTTCAATCTCTTCGCGGATGATCTGCGGATTCGCCAAACGCTCGACGATGTCATACTGAATTTTGCGAATGGCATCGAGCTTAACAAAACGCTGCGTCGCTTCCAGGCCTTGTGCCAGCGCAACCAGTAAGTTGGTGATACCCGCAGATGCGGAAAGTACCACTACGCGAACGTTTTCATCGGCAAGCACAACATCAGCACTGCGATTCATTGCGTCGTAATCAGCTACGCTGGTGCCGCCAAATTTGGCGATAACGGTTTGTGGGTAAGACATTACAACCTCGTGTCAGGGACCAGTCCGTCATTCTTCAGCCTGCATCATGTTTGGATGCACACGAAAAATTCCGGGGTAATGGCATTAAATTTTCAGCCTTGGCACAAGGGGGGGAGCGGGAAAGGGGCAGACGTAGAAAAGAAAACCTGAACTACGGATACACCCAGAAGCGCCCCACCTTGTCTACCCAGAGTCTGTACATTAGAACGCAATGTGTCCGGGTATAAGCATCCAATTGCCGAATGCTTCGGTGACAACCCAAGGGATTCAGCCCTTGTAGTCGATAACATACGCTGCCATACGCATATTATCTCGGCGTCGCTCCCCCTCCTGTGTCGTCTGCGGATTGGCTCCTCAGACACGATACCTGGGCGACGCGCCTCTTCTGGCTTACTCACAAGTGAGCAAGTAGCCGTATACAAATAAAAGGTAACGCGACAGATGTCAACGCCTGGAAGAGGCGGACTTTTCATTCTCTGCCAGTGCAGGCAGGATGCGGGATAAGGTCGGATGAGTTTGTCCATTTAACCGAATAGTTTTTCCTCCTTTCAGACGCTAAATTAAGGTGCTTCCCCGCGATTTTTATCCAAATAATCCAGCCAACCAAAATATTCATGTAGTCACGCCACTTTGATAGTTACACCTTTGGCGCACAGGCGACTCAGATTGCTCCTGTTGATTTTTTCTGGAAATTTTTATTACCGGTGGCGAAAACGCGCCGGGCAGGTCGACGATCCTTTCGCTGGCACATAACCTGAAACGGTATTCCCGGTGAAGGGGTAGAAAAATCATCACAAATCCGGTTTTGTGGATATACAATTGAGCGCAGTCACAGTTCTCAAATCAAAAGGGTATCGCTATGAAAAATATCAACCCAACGCAGACCGCTGCATGGCAGGCTTTGCAAACGCATTTTGACGAAATGAAAGATGTCACTATCGCTGAGCTTTTCGCACAGGATGCCGACCGTTTTACTAAGTTCTCCGCCACTTTCGATGATTTAATGCTGGTGGATTACTCCAAAAACCGCATCACTGAAGAAACTCTGTCTAAGCTGCAGGCGCTGGCGAAAGAGACGGATTTGCAGGGCGCTATCAAGTCCATGTTCTCTGGTGAGAAGATTAACCGTACTGAAGACCGTGCCGTGCTGCACGTTGCCCTGCGTAACCGCAGCAACACGCCAATCGTGGTCGATGGCAAGGACGTAATGCCAGAAGTGAACGCGGTGCTGGAAAAGATGAAAACCTTCTCCGAAAGCATTATTAGCGGCAACTGGAAAGGCTACACCGGCAAAGCGATCACTGATGTGGTGAACATCGGTATTGGCGGTTCAGACCTCGGCCCATTCATGGTGACCGAAGCGCTGCGTCCGTACAAAAACCACCTCAACATGCACTTTGTATCCAACGTTGATGGCACGCATATCGCTGAAGTTCTCAAGAATGTTGACCCAGAAACCACGCTGTTCCTGGTCGCATCTAAAACCTTCACCACTCAAGAAACCATGACCAACGCCCACAGCGCGCGTGACTGGTTCCTGGCAACCGCTGGCGATAACAAACACGTAGCGAAGCACTTTGCGGCACTGTCTACCAACGCGAAAGCCGTCGGTGAGTTCGGTATCGATACTGCCAACATGTTTGAGTTCTGGGACTGGGTCGGTGGCCGTTACTCCCTGTGGTCCGCGATTGGCCTGTCTATCATCCTGTCTGTCGGCTACGAAAACTTTGTTGAACTGCTGTCAGGCGCGCACGCCATGGATAAGCATTTTGCTAACACTCCGGCAGAACAGAACCTGCCAGTGCTGCTGGCGCTGATCGGTATCTGGTACAACAATTTCTTCGGTGCTGAAACCGAAGCAATTCTGCCATACGACCAGTACATGCACCGCTTTGCTGCTTATTTCCAGCAGGGCAACATGGAATCCAACGGTAAGTATGTTGACCGTAACGGCAACGCCGTGGATTACCAGACTGGCCCAATCATCTGGGGCGAGCCGGGCACCAACGGTCAGCACGCGTTCTACCAGCTGATTCACCAGGGCACCAAAATGGTTCCTTGCGATTTCATCGCACCGGCAACCACCCACAACCCGCTTTCTGATCATCATCCAAAACTGCTGTCTAACTTCTTCGCACAGACAGAAGCGCTGGCGTTCGGTAAAGCTCGCGATGTGGTTGAGCAGGAATATGCGGACCAGGGTAAAGACCCGAAAACTCTGGAACACGTTGTGCCGTTCAAAGTGTTCGAAGGTAACCGCCCAACTAACTCCATCCTGCTGCGTGAAATCACCCCGTTCAGCCTCGGCGCACTGATTGCGCTGTATGAGCACAAGATCTTCACTCAGGGTGCCATTCTGAACATCTTCACCTTCGATCAGTGGGGCGTTGAATTAGGTAAGCAACTGGCTAACCGTATTCTGCCGGAGCTGGGCGATAACGCAGAAATTAGCACTCACGACAGTTCTACAAACGGCCTAATCAACCGTTATAAATCCTGGCGCGCATAATTAGCCGCTGGAATTAAAAATAAGCCGGCCTTATGTGCCGGCTTATTTATTGCTAGATAATATTTATAAGATAAATCCCCTTGATGCTTATTATCCTCAATTTCCCTGAGTGAGGTTAATCCTAAAAATGCCTATATCCTGATAATTCAGGAGGGTTACTTTCAGATTAATTAGATTGAATGGTGTGGTTTTTATATATTAACTCATTGTTTTATAGCTGATAAATTGTATGTCATTATTTGCTTTGTCGTTATATTTCCAACTATCTTAAAGCGCCTTCCATATTTCCCGCATCGGTCTAACCCTATTATTTGTTGTGTATACTCGAAACGCCTGAAACTCTTTTGGGCAAATCTCCATTCATTCAATGAAGGGAAATTGTTATGAAGAAAGTTCTTTATGGCGCTTTTGCCATATTCACGCTGGCAGCTGCTGGCGCTGCGATTGCTGATCCCGTATCGGTAGGCGAAGCAGCCGGCGCACAAGCGACTTCTGTGTCAGCAGGTAGTTCTACTGCGACCAGCGCCAGCACTGTCGGGTCGGCAGTGGGTGTAGCACTTGCTGCAACCGGTGGCGGTGATGGTTCCAACACTGGGACAACAACCACCACGACGACCAGCACCCGTTAATTTAGCGGGTGATTTAACTCTAACCACACTTCGGTGTGGTTATTTCTACTCCGGGAAAACCTCGTGCAGCGACTCGCAATTCTTCTTGCCTGCTTGTTACTTCAGGCTTGTTCTGACTCCACCAAAGGCCTTGGCTCGTCGCTTTGGCACAGCATTGTGGGTGAAGACGGTATTCAGCTCACCAGTGACGAGATTCAGAATATGCGCTACGCCAGCCAGTACATGCGCATTAATAACGGCCCGCAGATATTTGTGGTGTTGGCCTATGACGAAGAAGGCCTACAAAAATGGGTCACCCAGGACCGGGCGATGATCGTCACGGAAAATGGCCGCATCGTGAAAACCACAGGACTTGGCGACAACCTCCAGCAAGTGACTAATCAGGCAAGCGATCCGCTGGCAAAAGCGAACCAGATTGTGGATGGCGCTGGCTGGACACGACAAATGGCCTGGACCGAACATCAGCAGGTGCGTATGGCGACCGCGCATTCGACTTTCACCTGGGATGGGACCGACACGCTGAAAGTGGCGACGAGCACCACGTCGGTTCGCGTCCTCGACGAAGAAGTGACGGCTGCGGGAAAATCCTGGCATAACCGTTTCTGGATAGACAGCGAAGGCCAGGTGCGCCAGTCAAAACAATTTCTTGGCCCGGATTATTGGCCAGTTACCACGATTCTGTTGAAGGCGGCGAAACAATGAAAATAAAAGCGATGACGCTTTCTTCAACCACATGGTGGATGACGCGTTGCTTATCCACTCTACGGAATGTGGCGAAATGGTGGATGACGTGTTGTTTATCCACTCTACGGAATGTGGCGAAATGGTGGATGACGTGTTGCTTATCCACTCTACGGAATGTGGCGAAATGGTGGATGACGCGTTGCTTATCCACCCTACGGAACGTGGCGAAATGGTGGATGACGTGTTGTTTATCCACTCTACGGTTTTGTAGGTCGGATAAGCGGAGCGTCATCCGACATGTTTTTGCGGCGCTGACCTTATCCACTCTACAATTCAGCGCCTGGGCGGCTGGAAACGTAACGATTTACCCACAAAATCAACCCATTAAAAACGTCGAACGGCTGGCCGACCTGGTTTCCCAACCGTCACTGGCTCACGCATGGTGGCCGGGTGCTGTCATCAGCGAGCGACAGGCATCAGCAGTTGCAGAACAACAGCATCAGAAATTACTGGCTTCATTAAGCGCATTAGCAGCGCAGGAAGAGGGTGATGATGCCGCCGCAATCAACGGATTACGCCAGCAAATGCAGGCTGTTCACGTTACCGGACGGCAGTTTGTCGACCTCGATCCTGACTGGGTGCGTGTCCATCCTCGCGCTAATGTTCCATTGCAAGGCGACTACAGCCTGTGGGCAGGGCCGCAGCCGTCCACCATCACACTGATGGGCCTGGTAAGTTCACCGGGTGCAAAGCCTTTCGTTGCCGGGCGCAGCGCGGATGAATATCTCGATGGCATCGACAAACTCAGTGGCGCCGACCGCAGCTACGCCTGGGTGATTTATCCGGATGGTAAAACGCAAAAAGCGCCGGTGGCCTACTGGAATAATCGCCATGTCGAACTTACCCCGGGAAGCATCCTGTTTGTGGGTTTTAAAGACCACCTTTTTAATTCTGATTTCAACGACCTGAATCAGCAAATCCTTAATTCTCTGACGCATCGGAGACCGGATTGATGAAGAAAAAAACGCTCTACAGCCTGTTGGCTCTGGCTGTTTCTTCTGCCGTCCACGCAGAAACTTTCCCCGCACCTGTCGGCCCGTCACAATCGGATTTCGGCGGTGTGGGTTTGCTGCAAACCCCTACGGCACGCATGGCACGCGAAGGGGAATTTAGCCTCAACTATCGCGATAACGATCAGTACCGCTTTTACTCGGCTTCGGTGCAGCTTTTCCCATGGCTGGAAACGACGCTGCGCTACACCGACGTGCGCACCAGACAGTACAGCAATGTCGATGCTTTCTCGGGGGATCAGACCTATAAAGATAAAGCCTTCGACATGAAAATCCGTCTTTGGGAAGAGGGATATTACCTGCCGCAAGTGGCGGTTGGGGTACGCGACTTAGGCGGTACGGGGCTGTTCGACAGTGAATATGTGGTGGCGAGCAAAGCCTGGGGACCGTTCGATTTTACCCTTGGGATGGGCTGGGGTTATATGGGCACCAGCGGGAACGTCAAGAACCCGTTTTGCGAAGTCAGCGATGGCTTTTGCTATCGCGACAACAGCTACAATCAGGCCGGTTCATTTAATTTCAGCGGCATGTTTCATGGTCCCGCGTCATTATTCGGTGGTATCGAATACCAGACTCCATGGCAACCGCTACGCCTGAAGCTGGAATACGAAGGCAATAATTACACGCAAGATTTTGCCGGGAAACTCGAGCAGCGTAGTAACTTTAACGTCGGCGCTATCTACCGTGTAGCCGATTGGGCAGACGTTAACGTTAGCTATGAGCGCGGCAATACCTTTATGTTTGGCGTCACGTTGCGTACCAACTTCAACGACTTACGCCCGAGTTACAACGATAGCCGTCGCCCGCAATACCAGCCGCAGCCGCAAGATGAAATTTTGCAGCCAACGGTGGTCGCCAACCAACTGACGCAGCTCAAATACAACGCGGGCTTTGCCAATCCAAATATTCAGGTCAAAGGCGATACCTTGTATGTGACGGGCGAACAGGTGAAATATCGCGATTCCCGCGAAGGGATCGAGCGCGCCAATCGCATCATCATGAACGACCTGCCGGAGAATATCCGCACCGTTCGCATTAACGAAACGCGTCTGAATATGCCGCAAGTGACCACCGAAACGGATGTTGCGAGTCTACGTCATCAGCTGGAAGGCGAACCGCTTGGGCATGAAACTCAACTGGTGCAGAAACGTGTTGAGCCCGTGGTGCCAGAGAAAACCGAACAAGGGTATTTCATCGATAAATCGAAAGTGAATTTCTCGATTAATCCGGTTTTGAATCAATCTTTTGGTGGGCCTGAAAGTTTCTATATGTATCAGGTTGGGGTGATGGGCACCGCCGACTGGTGGGTGACGGATCATTTGCTGACCACCGGCAGCCTGTTTGCCAATATCGCCAATAACTACGACAAATTTAACTACACCAATCCACCGGCTGACTCGACGCTGCCGCGTGTGCGTACTCACGTGCGCGACTACGTTGAGAACGATGTTTACGTCAATAACCTGCAAGCCAACTACTTCCAGTATCTGGGTAACAGCTGGTATGGACAGGTTTACGGCGGCTATCTCGAAACCATGTATGGCGGGGTGGGGGCGGAAGTGCTGTATCGCCCGGTCGACAGCAACTGGGCGATTGGGGCTAACGCCAACTACGTCAAACAGCGTGACTGGACCAGTTCGCTGGACATGATGAAGTTCACGGATTACAGCGCGCCAACCGGCCATATCACTGGCTACTGGACGCCGCCGTTTGCCGATGATGTTCTGGTGAAACTGAGCGTTGGCCAGTATCTGGCGAAAGATAAAGGCGGCACGCTGGAAATCTCCAAACGCTTCGACAGCGGGGTGGTGGTCGGGACTTACGCGACGATTACTAACGTGTCAAAAGAAGAGTATGGGGAAGGGGACTTTACCAAAGGTTTCTACGTCAACGTACCGCTGGATGTGTTCTCATCCTCACCAACTCGCAGCCGTGCACAAGTGAGCTGGACGCCACTGACGCGTGACGGTGGACAGATGTTGGGACGTAAGTTTGAGTTGTATGGGATGACGAGCGATCGGGATATTAATTTTAGATAGTGGGGGTAGTGGGACTACAGGATATGCCTGAGCGGTGATTTTTCCGCTCACCGTAGCGTTTTGTTTTCCCACAGACACCCGCTAACGGTGAACGTGCCAGGGGAGTTACGACACTTCCCTGGCGACCCCGTCGCCCGGTTTTAAATTGCCGCTTCGCGATAAACCCTGGCTCATCCCCAACATATAAGTAAATAAACTAGATCCAGATCACACTTTCAACGTATAACATCCCCTCGGGACCCTAACCCACGAGGTGCTGTTATGACGACTATCACCCGCGTTGAGTTGATCGCCACCGTTTTGCAAACGGTACTCAATCTGGCCCTGCTCACTCTTGGTCTGATCCTCATTATCTTCCTCGGCAAAGAAACTCTGCATTTAGCCAATGTGCTCTTTACTCCTGGCGAACAGGTCAGCAAATATCTGTTTATCGAAGGGCTGGTAGTTTACTTCCTGTATTTCGAATTTATCGCCTTGATCGTCAAGTACTTCCAGTCGGGTTATCACTTCCCACTGCGCTACTTTATCTATATCGGCATCACCGCTATCGTGCGGCTTATCATCATCGACCATAAGCAGCCGCTGGACGTGCTGATTTATTCTGGGGCGATTTTGCTGCTGGTGATTACGCTGTGGCTGTGTAACAGCAGCCGTTTAAAGCGCGAATAAAAAAGGCGGCCCGAAGGCCGCCGAAGAAAATACAAAGTCAAATGAGGGATACAGTGGCATTACCCTTTATCTATCGGGCTAGTGTTGCGTTGGCTGCCTTTATTCGCCCCAGTCACTTACTTTAGTAAGCTCTTGGGGGCTCTTGCAGTTGCCGCCTTGCTCTAACCCGAGAGCTGTCGGGTAAAATTACATCAGGTAGAACAATAACGAACAGGAAATCTTAACCTTTCACCCCACCGGCCGTCAGGCCGCTGACCAACCAGCGCTGTGCCAGCAGGAACACGATGGTAATTGGAATGGCTGAAAGCACAGCGGCTGCGGCAAAGTCGCCCCACAAGTAGTTTTGTGGGTTGAGGTATTGCTGCATACCTACCGCCAGGGTGTAGCTGTTGACATCACGCAGCAGCAACGATGCCACTGGGACTTCGGTTATCGCGGCAATAAACGACAGAATAAACACTACCGCCAGAATCGGCACAGACAGTGGCAGTAACACCAGGCGGAAAGCTTGCCATGGGGTTGCGCCATCCAGCGCTGCCGCTTCTTCCAGCGAGTTATCGATGGTTTCGAAGTAGCCTTTAATCGTCCACACATGCAGCGCAATGCCGCCAAGATAGGCGAAGATCACCCCACCATGCGTATTCAGACCAATAAACGGAATGTACTGGCCGAGACGGTCAAACAACGCGTACAACGCCACCAGTGACAGCACTGCCGGGAACATCTGGAAAATCAGCATCCCTTTGAGCAGCGTCGCTTTTCCTGGGAAACGCATACGCGCAAAAGCGTAAGCACAGGTCGTTGAGAGCGTGACAATACCCAGTGCAGTAATGGCCGCGATTTTGATTGAGTTCCACAGCCATAACAGCACCGGGAACGGAGGAGGTGTTACGCTGCCATCGGCATGTTGCACGCTGAAGCCCAGCGCCAGTTTCCAGTGCTCCCAGGAGATTTGATCCGGGATCAGACTGCCGGTGGCGAAGTTACCCGGACGCAGTGAAATCGCGATCACCATCAACAGCGGGAACATAATCGCGGCGATAAATATCAGCAGTAGCAGATGCGTGGTAAGCAGACGCAGCTTTTGAGATTTGGGTTGAACCATAGCCATATGTGTTGCTCCTTAATCAAACTTCATGCGGGTGGCTTTCAGGTTAACAATCGCTAATGCCCCAACCAGCAGGAAGATAAGCGTTGCGATAGCCGCCGCAAGTCCAAAGTCCTGGCCACCGCCGCCTTCAAACGCGATGCGGTAGGTGTAACTCACCAGCAAGTCTGTATATCCCGCAGGCGTCGTGGTGCCCAGGCGGTCTGGTCCGCCGTTGGTTAACAGTTGAATCAGCACGAAGTTGTTAAAGTTAAAGGCAAAGCTGGCAATCATCAGCGGCGTCAGCGGCTTAATTAACAGCGGCA
This sequence comes from Buttiauxella sp., assembly GCF_049686335.1. NCBI lineage: Bacteria > Pseudomonadati > Pseudomonadota > Gammaproteobacteria > Enterobacterales > Enterobacteriaceae > Buttiauxella > Buttiauxella sp. The sequence goes on from NZ_JBAVHX010000039.1 coordinate 26,149, forward strand.
GAGTGATTTTAAAGAAGTTCTGGAACGGGCCTGCGCCATCCATTGCCGAGGCTTCATACAGGTCATCTGGAATGGCTTTCAACAAGCCCATGCACAAGATCATCATGTATGGATAACCGAGCCAGGTATTCACGATAATAATCATTGAACGCGCGGTGGTCGGGTCACTAAACCAGGCGGGTTTGATACCAAACAGCGAACTCAACATCATGTTGATTTCACCGAAGCTTTGGTTGAACAACCCTTTGAAAATCAGAATGGAAATGAACGAAGGCACTGCGTAAGGGAGAATTAACATCACCCGGTAAATCGCTTTGCCTTTCAAGGACTCCCACTGGACGACGCACGCCAATATCATGCCGACCGCCACAGTCAGGATCACCGTCAGGATTGAGAAGATAACCGTCCAGACGAAAATCGCCATGAACGGCTTCTGGATACCTTCATCATGGAAGACGCGTAAGAAGTTTTTCCAACCGATTGTCACGGTGTAGCCCGGGCTTAATTGCTCGTTGCCCCAGTTGCCGTCGGCATTCACAGACTGATAAAAACCAATCTGGTTATTCGGACGGTATTTCACGCCGCTTTGGTTGTTTGTCAGCTCACCATCTTCTTTAGCGGTATACAGCGGGCGCGTGCCGGAGAACTGGCGCAGGGAGCTCATGGTCAGCGTGGTTTCATCAGGCATTTCAGCGGTGATTTGCGTCATCGCCTGGCGGTTTTGGGTAATCACACGCAGATTGGCTTTTTCACCCGCGGGCAGGGCATCCGCTTCTTTCAGTTTCAGATGTTGCTCGCCGCCAAATTTAAAGGCGTCGGAGATAAAATTCTTACCGGATTCACCGTCGGTGAGGGCCAGTTGCCACTCATCACCCGCCGGGTAGAGACCGAAGTTAAAGGTTTTGCCCGCCTGATATTGGCGGTCCATTAGCACTTGCTGTGCACGTTCCTGCGTCAGTTGGTTGGTGCTGCTGTAGTTGGTAAAGGCGATGGCAATGGTACAAACCAGCGGGAACAGAACGAACAGCCCCATACCGGCAAGACCCGGGTAAACATAGCGCCAGGCATATGCCTTGCGGTTAGCGTAAATATAGAGGCCAAGCGAGCTTAAAATCAGCGTCATTATGGCGAACAGGTACTCCCCCTGGGCGTACATCAAGATAATCAGATAACCTACCAGCAGGCCTAACAACCCGATGACTGACCATTTCAGTACATCGCTTTGCCACCAGTGGCTCTTTTTCACAACATCCATGGGGTCTTCCTCAAAACTCATCATCTGAAACCACCCTCACCCTAACCCTCTCCCAGTGGGAGAGGGGATCGTCCGGTTTTCTCACTCTCCCAGTGAGAGAGGGGATCGTCCGGTTTTCTCCCTCTCCCAGCGAGAGAGGTGATCGTCCGGTTTTCTCCCTTTCCCAGTGGGAGAGGTGATCGTCCGGTTTTTTCCCTCTTCCTGTGGGAGAGGTGATCGTCCGGTTTTCTCCCTCTCCTTTAGGGAGAGGGTCGGGGTGAGGGGGAAGTGATTACTTAGTAATACGTCCCTGAGCGTCTTTCATCGCTTCATCAACAGTCTGACGACCGCTAACGGCGTTGATGACTGCAGTACGAACGGCATACCAGAACGCAGCCATTTGCGGCACGTTTGGCATGATTTCACCTTTCTGGGCGTTATCCATGGTGGCGGCGATACGTGGGTCTTTCGCCAGTTGATCCTGGTAAGATTTCAGAGCAACCGCGCCCAATGGCTTGTCTTTATTGACTTCAGCCAGGCCCTGGTCGGTCATCAGGTAGTTTTCCAGGAACTCTTTCGCCAGCTCTTTGTTCGGGCTGGCTGCGTTGATACCAGCACTCAGCACACCGACGAACGGCTTGGAAGGTTTGCCTTTGAAGGTTGGCAGCAGCGCGACGCCGTAGTTGATTTTGCTCTTATCAATGTTGGACCATGCCCACGGGCCGTTAATGGTCATCGCGGTTTCGCCTTTGTTAAAGGCCGCTTCTGCGATGGAGTAATCGGTATCCGCATTCATGTTTTTGTTTTTGATCATGTCGACCAGGAAGGTCAGGCCCGCTTTCGCGCCTGCGCTGTCCACGCCCACATCTTTCACGTCATATTTGCCGTTTTCCAGTTTGAACGCGTAACCACCGTCAGCAGCAATCAGCGGCCAGGTGAAGTACGGCTCTTGCAGGTTGAACATCAACGCGCTCTTACCTTTCGCCTTCAGCTGCTTATCCAGCGCAGGGATCTCTTCCCAGGTTTTTGGCGGATTAGGTACCAGGTCTTTGTTGTAAATCAGAGAGAGCGCTTCAACCGCGACTGGGTAAGCAATAATTTTGCCGTTGTAACGAACGGCGTCCCAGGTAAACGGATAGAGTTTGTCCTGGAAAGCTTTGTCTGGAGTGATTTCGGCCAACAGGCCAGATTGTGCGTAACCACCGAAACGGTCATGTGCCCAGAAGATGATGTCCGGGCCATCGCCGGTCGCCGCGACTTGTGGGAATTTCTCTTCCAGTTTGTCCGGGTGTTCGATGGTGACTTTAATACCGGTGTCTTTCTCAAACTTTTTACCCACTTCGGCCAGGCCGTTATAGCCTTTATCACCGTTAATCCAGATAACCAGTTTGCCTTCTTCTATCTTTGCCAGTGCAGAGGCGGAAAACATCATCGTTGTCAGGGCAGACAGAGCGAGGATGCGGGCGCCAGTTTTAATTTTCATAGTCCCATCCTTTGAATGGTGGTTTGCGCGTGGATACATCAAGGTCAAGGTGGTCGCGTTACGGTTGCCAGTTTGCTCAGATGGCAAGTGCTTCTCATCCTCCTTAGCCCTACGCCCCACCTCGATTATCTGTGATCCCCATTACATAACTGGCAGTTATGTGTCCTGGAGCACACAAAACCCCTCGGAATTTTGAAACCACGATCACGAAAATCTCTTGCGCAGACTGTAACCGGTTGCAGAAACCGACATCTCATCCTCCCGCCTCCTCCCCCATAAAAAACATCAGGGTGGAGGAGTTACCAAATGTATAGATCCGTCATAGTCCGACACATCTTGAATCACCTGCCAATTAGCATCGTGACGGAATGAAGGGAGAAGTACATGGCAAGCGTACAGCTACGGAACGTAACAAAAGCCTGGGGCGATGTAGTGGTATCGAAAGATATCAATCTGGACATCCAGGAAGGTGAGTTCGTGGTTTTTGTTGGCCCGTCAGGCTGCGGAAAATCCACACTGTTACGTATGATCGCGGGGCTGGAAACTATCACTAGCGGTGATTTATTCATTGGCGAAACGCGCATGAACGACATTCCACCTGCTGAGCGTGGTGTGGGCATGGTGTTCCAGTCTTATGCTTTGTATCCCCATCTTTCTGTTTCAGAAAACATGTCTTTCGGCCTGAAGTTGGCGGGCGCCAGGAAAAGTGAAATTAATCAGCGAGTCACTCAGGTTTCGGAAACACTGCAATTAGCGCATCTGTTAGAGCGCCGCCCGAAAGCGCTGTCTGGTGGACAACGTCAGCGTGTGGCAATTGGCCGTACGCTGGTGGCGGAACCGCGTGTCTTCCTGCTCGATGAACCTCTTTCAAACCTTGATGCGGCGCTGCGTGTGCAGATGCGCATTGAGATCTCCCGACTGCACAAACGCCTCGGGCGCACCATGATTTACGTGACTCATGATCAGGTCGAAGCGATGACGCTTGCCGACAAAATCGTGGTGCTGGACGCAGGCCGTGTCGCGCAAGTCGGTAAGCCACTCGAGCTGTACCACTATCCGGCAGATCGTTTCGTTGCGGGCTTCATTGGCTCGCCAAAAATGAACTTCCTGCCAGTGAAAGTGACCGCAACCGCAATCGATCAGGTGCAGGTTGAATTACCTAACCGTCAGCAAGTCTGGCTGCCGGTTGAGAGCAAAGAAGTTCAGGTCGGCGCCAATATGTCCCTTGGTATTCGCCCGGAACATCTACTGCCAAGCGAGATCGCTGACGTCACTCTTGAAGGTGAAGTTCAAGTGGTCGAGCAACTCGGTCATGAAACTCAGATTCATATCCAAATCCCCGCCATCCGTCAGAACCTGGTGTACCGCCAGAATGACGTGGTGTTGGTAAAAGAGGGTGCCACATTCGCTATTGGCTTGCCGCCAGAGCGTTGCCATCTGTTCCGTGAGGATGGCACTGCATGTCGTCGGCTGCATCAAGAGCCAGGTGTTTAAGCATTCCCATAAAAAAGAAAAGCAATGATTCAGGAGATAGAACGATGATTACTCTGCGCAAACTTCCACTGGCAGTCGCCGTAGCAGCAGGCGTTATGTCTGTTCAGGCTCTGGCTGTGGATTTCCACGGTTATGCCCGTTCTGGTATCGGCTGGACCGGTAGCGGCGGCCCACAAGAATGTTTCCAGGCAACAGGTGCTCAATCTAAATACCGTCTTGGTAACGAATGTGAAACCTACGCGGAAATTAAATTAGGCCAGGAAGTCTGGAAAGAAGGCGATAAGAGCTTCTATTTCGACTCCAACATTGCCTATAACTCTCCACAGTTGAACGACTGGGAAGATGGCAATACTCCAGCAATCCGTGAATTTAACGTGCAGGGTAAAAACCTCATCGACTCGCTGCCAGGCGCCAATATGTGGGCTGGTAAGCGCTTCTATCAACGTCATGACGTTCACATGATCGACTTCTACTACTGGGATATTTCTGGTCCTGGTGCAGGTCTGGAAAACATCGACGTCGGCGTAGGTAAACTCTCCTTTGCGGCCACCCGTTCTGCTGAATCTGGTGGTTCATCCGGTGCTGCTGAATTCGATCCAGTGACTGGCGAACGTACCTACAACAACAAAGTTCCAAACGACGTGTTTGACGTGCGTTGGGCAGGTATTGAAACCAACCCAGGCGGTACCCTGGAACTGGGCGTAGATTACGGCCACACCAACATTCCTGATGACTATTATCTGCAACCTGGCGCGTCTAAAGACGGCTGGATGGGGACTCTTGAACACACCCAGAGCATGATGAAAGGCTTCAACAAATTCGTAGTCCAGTACGCAACTGACTCTATGACCTCAAATGGTAAAGGTCAGGCGCAGGGCGGCAGCATCAACAACGACGGCAACATGATCCGTGTTCTCGACCACGGTGCAATCACCCTGGCAGACCAGTGGGACCTGATGTATGTCGGTATGTACCAGAACCTGGATATGGATGATAACCAGGGTACTGAGTGGTACACCATCGGTGTGCGTCCAATGTTCAAATGGACGCCAATCATGAGCACCTTGCTGGAAGTTGGCTACGACAACGTGAAATCCCAGGAAACTGGCGAACGTAACGGTCAGTACAAAATTACCCTGGCGCAACAATGGCAAGCAGGCGACAGCATCTGGTCACGTCCAGCATTGCGTCTGTTCGCAACTTACGCTAAATGGGATGAGAAGTGGGGTTACGCTAAAAATGGTGACGGCAACGCAACTCGCTTTGCTATCTCCGATTCAACCGGTAACGGTAACTTCTCTACTAGCCGCGGCGATAACGACGAGTTCTCCTTCGGTGCCCAGATGGAAATCTGGTGGTAATACAGCTTTAGCCTGATGTTATGAAACGATGAGGGGTTCGCCACTGAACCCCTCGTTATTACCCTTGTATGCCAATGCCTGTTTCGATGGAAAGCGCTATTGCCTGGCTAACTTTCCACCGACTTCCCAGTCGAGGTTTATAACAATGAAAATGAAAAAAAGTCTCATCGCACTCTGCCTGGCCTCAGGGTTGCTCGCCAGCCTGCCCGGCGTAAGCCTGGCTGATGTGAACATCGTGCCACAGGATCTCTCTGCCGCACCTGCCATCCCGGCCTCTGCATTGCAACAACTGCAATGGACTCCGGTTGACCAAACGAACACTCAAAAAACTAATCTCGCCACCACTGGCCAGAGCCTGAATGTCGGCGATATTACCGGGCCAGTTGCAGCCTACAGCGTACCGGCAAGCATCGGTGAGCTGACGATTACGCTCACCAGTGAAGTGAAGAACGATTCTGTATTTGCGCCAAACGTGTTGGTACTTGACCAGAACATGACGCCTGCAGCCTACTTCCCATCCAGCTTCTTTGCTTATGAAGAGCCAGGTGTGATGTCGTCCAATCGTCTGGAAGGCGTAATGAAATTAACCCCAGCGTTGGGGCAACAAAAACTTTATCTGTTGGTCTTTACCACCAACAAAGACTTACAACAAACCACGACCATGGTTGACCCGGCGAAAGCCTATGCCAAGGGTAATGGTAACGCTGTTCCGGATATTCCAGACCCAATTGCCCGCCATGGCACAGAAGGTGAGCTGGCGCTGAAAGTCAGAACCTCTTCAGGTTCCAGCATTTTGGTTGGGCCATTGTTTGGTTCAAAAGGCCCAGGCCCGGTCACTGTCGGGAATACTGCCGCACCAGCAGCCACTTACGCAGCGCCTGCAGCAACGGTAGCCGCGACATCAGCGGCACCAGCGCCAACGTATTCAGCTCCAGCTCCAGTTGCCGCTCCTGCGCCAGCTGTGAAAAAAGAGCCAATGCTTAACGATACAGAAAGTTACTTCAACCAGGCTATCAAGCAAGCAGTAGACAAAGGGGATGTCGATAAAGCCCTGAAACTGTTGGATGAAGCAGAACGTCTGGGATCCACTTCTGCCCGTAAAACTTTTATCAGCAGTGTAAAAGGCAAGGGGTAACCGTCTCCCCGCAATGCTGATGTTTGAAGTATTGGTGCGCTCACTGAGCGCACCTTTTTTTGCCCGTCATATTTCGAGCTGCCTCGGCGTTGGCTGCTCTCACTCACCCTAATCACTTACTCTAGTAAGCTCATAGGGATTCGTTCGTTTGCCGCCTTGATGCCACTCGAACTATTTAGGGCAACTTTGCTCCCACTTCAAGCTGACTCCCAATTGCCGCCTTGATTCAACCTGAATGATTTAGAAGGTGTTTTGAATCCCCCGCCATACCTATTCTGCGTTACAATAACTTTCGGTTTTGTTTCGGAGAAATTCACATGTCTGACGCGCTTTCGCCACTGCGCGCCTTACGTTTTGAGGCTACGATTCCCGAGGGGCTGAGTGCATCGCTTCTTGACTGGTTGTTGCTTGAAGACTCAATGACTAAACGCTTTGAACAGTATTGTTCGCGTGTCACTGTCCGCATTGTACGTGAAGGTTTTTTTGATTCGCCTGTCGATTTCCCCGAAGCTGAGATGATGCCAGAAGCTAAACGCTACTGGTTGCGCGAAGTTGTGCTCTGCGGTGACGAGGAACCCTGGTTGCTTGGGCGCACGGTGGTACCGGAATCAACTCTTGAAGGGCCTGAGCTTGCTTTGCAGCGACTCGGCACTACGCCGCTCGGGCGTTATCTGTTTAGTGCATCTTCCCTGACAAGGGATTTTATTGAGATTGGACGCAATGCGGAGTTGTGGGGGCGTCGTTCCCGCCTGAGATTAGCCGGAAAGCCATTGGTACTGACCGAGTTATTCCTTCCCGCTTCTCCGCTGTATGCAGAGGAAAAATAATGGAGTGGAGTCTGAAACAGGGCAAATTGCAGGCATACCAACGCCTGATGCGGCTGGATAAGCCGATTGGCTCGCTTTTATTGTTATGGCCTACGTTATGGGCGTTATGGCTTGCGACGCCGGGTGTACCACCGCTGACCATTTTATGTGTGTTTATCGCCGGAGTCTGGATGATGCGCGCCGCGGGTTGTGTGGTAAACGACTACGCTGACCGCAAGTTTGATGGTCACGTAAAACGTACCGCCCATCGGCCACTGCCGAGCGGTGCCGTCAGTGAAAAAGAGGCGCGCATCCTGTTTGTGGTGCTGGTGCTGCTCTCATTTTTACTGGTGCTGACACTGAATACCATGACGATTTTATTGTCGGTTGCGGGATTAGCGTTAGCCTGGGTTTACCCATTTATGAAGCGTTACACCCATCTTCCACAGGTGGTTTTGGGTGCGGCGTTCGGTTGGTCGATCCCGATGGCATTTGCGGCGGTCAGTGAATCTGTTCCGCTAAGCTGTTGGCTGATGTTTTTAACCAATATTTGCTGGGCAGTGGCCTACGACACACAATATGCGATGGTTGATCGCGATGATGACCTGAAAATTGGTATCAAATCCACGGCGATACTGTTCGGACGGTATGACAATTTGATCATCGGGATTTTGCAGGTAGTGGTGATGGTTTTGCTGGCCGTGATTGGCTGGCTGAACGGATTAGGCGGCGCTTTCTACTGGTCAATTGCGTTGGCGGGTGGTCTCTTTATCCATCAGCAACGGTTGACGGCGAATCGTGACCGCGATGCCTGTTTCCGTGCATTCCTGAATAATAACTACGTTGGGCTGGTGCTGTTTATTGGTCTGGTGTTGAGCTACGTACACTTCTAAACATCCCCCTCATCCCGGCCTTCTCCCCAAGGGAGAAGGAGAAAACCGGCAATCCCCTCTCCCGTGGGAGAGGGTTAGGGTGAGGGCATTACTCAGTCGCAGCCTGCGACGTCGCACTTTCAATCGTCAAACGCACATCCGGCATGATCAGATCCGCCAGCATCTGGTAGACCTTCATGGTTTCGGTTGGCTCAGCATCTCCGGTGTCACTGATATAGCCTTCATCACGCAAGGTTAAGACCAGCGAGGTGAAGACGGCTTTATCAAAGAATTCCGGTGCATTAATACCATGCAAAACAGATAAACGTTGGGCAACGGTGCGGCTTTCGCGCTCCAGTGTCCCACGGTTAATCGACGGATTCGCGCTCAGCAACCAGAAGGTGATCGCATAACGCTGTAGTGTTTCACGAACACCCGCTGCCAGTAACTGCATGGTGCGTGAACGCGCAGGGTTAATCTGCACGTCATCACCAACCAGCGTAACCAGTTCCTGACGCGCCAGTTCATTGAGCAAAATGTCAATTTCACCGGCAAGCTCTGTGGTGCTCCAGCGCAGGAACAGCTCCGCTTTCAGCATCGGGTAAAGTAACGCAACCTGACGCAGCAGTTCGCTACGCTCGATGCGACGATGTTGAGTAATGATCGCGGCCAGCAGAGAAGGCAACACCAGCATATGCAGGATGTTGTTGCGGTAATACGTCATCAGCACCGCCTGCTCGCGTGGCAGAATGATGATGTCACCGATAGTGTCTTTCTCTACTTCAAACTTGTTCATCTGCAACGCGTGTTCAATAAGCCGCTCAGCTGTCTGGTCTGGTGTGGTCGCGTCCGGTGAATACGGAACATTACGCAACAAGCTCAGGTAACAGTTGAGCTGCTCTGTCAGTTGTTCACGGGTAAGTGAACGCTGACGCGAGGCCAACAGCGCGGTACAGCACAGGTTCATGGCGTTCGCCGCCCCTGCGTTGTTAATACGCACCATCAGCTCGGCGGCAATTTCATTAACCGTCGGCGTCAGCCACGCAGGACGGATCGCTTCGATTGGGTCGATGGAATCGCGCCACTCAGGAACACGCTGGTTAAGGAAGGTCATCAACGGCATGGGTTCGCCGAAGTTCACATAGCCCTGACCAAGGTTACGCAGCTTACTCAGCCCACGCACCATCTGCATGAAACTCTCTTTCTCTTTGGTCGCACCACGCAGCTCTTTAGCGTAAGTTCCCACTTCCATTACATGTTCGTAGCCAATGTAAATCGGCACCAATGTAATAGGGCGAGTACCGCCGCGCAGCATGGCCTGGATGGTCATCGACAACGTGCCGGTTTTCGGGTCGAGCAAGCGCCCGGTACGAGAACGACCACCTTCCACGAAATATTCAACGGAATAGCCACGGCTAAACAGCTCACCCAGATATTCACGGAATACGGTGGAGTAGAGTTTGCTGCCTTTAAAGGTACGCCGAATAAAGAACGCACCGAGGCGACGGAAAATCGGACCGGCTGGCCAGAAGTTCAGGTTGATACCCGCCGCGATGTGCGGAGGAACCAGCCCCTGGTGATAAAGCACGTAAGACAGCAACATGTAATCCATGTGGCTGCGGTGGCATGGGACATAAACAATCTCATGACCATCGTGAGCTAGCTGGCGCACACGCTCAGCGTTATGAACGTTGATCCCCTGGTACAAGCGGTTCCACGTCAGGCTCAGCACGCGGTCGCTCACACGAATCGCTTCGTATGAGAAGTTAGCTGCAATCTCTTCCATTAATGCCACAGCGTTTTGCTGCGCTTTTTCATGGGAGATTTTCTTGCTGCGGGCTTCATCTTCGACAGCGCGAGCGATAGCTTTCGATGCCAGAAGCTTATTAAACAGGTCCTGACGTACCGGCAGACGTGGCCCAATGGTCGCTAAACGCTGGCGAGCAAAGTGCATGCGTGCAACGCGAGCCAGTTTCTGTGCAATCTTCTTATCCGTACCGTGCTCGGTTGCCATATTGCGCAGTGAGACGGGTGGCGAGAAACGCACGAAACTATCGCGACCAAGCCAGGTCACGGCGAAAAACTTCTGGATGCCATTGAGCATCTTTAATGGCGGATTAACCTCGCCTTTTTCGCGGCCTGGGGAGCGGCCAAACATCACCGATACCGGCACCATCTGCACATCCAGATTTGGATTGCTACGGTGCAAGTCGAGGTAATCATGGAACAACTTGATCGACTCTTCTTTCGGCGTGTAATACGTGAATACACGCGGGCCACCGTGGATAAAGACGTAGCGCGGCAGTACCGCTCCGTCTATCTCTAATGGTTGCAGAGGGTCGGGCAAGCCATGCGCGAGGCATTGCGCGCGCAGCGTTAATAAGTCCGCCTTAGAGTTATAAGGCAGCACATACATTATTGGGCGTGTGGGATCTAAGCCCAGTTCGGCTTGTGGATCTGCCGGAATGGACTTGCTCTTTACCAGAACGCCTAATGGTAAATTAAGTAATTTGTAGTAGATTCTTGGCCAGCCTGACATAAACGATGTAAAGCCTCAGGTTAATAATGCAATTTCGCCGCAAGAATATCAGAATCTCATCCAGATTTCTGTGGCGTTGCGATATAGATACGCATTGACCCAATTATTTTGAAAAGGTTTCCCAAAATGGCGAGTAACGTCACCGGATTTACCCGAATCATCAAAGCCGCAGGCTATTCATGGAAAGGGCTCAAAGCAGCCTGGATTAACGAAGCTGCGTTCCGCCAGGAAGGCGTGAGTGCGGTTATCGCCATTGCCATCGCCTGCTGGTTAGATGTTGACCCTATCACCCGTATTCTATTGATTGGATCGGTCGTGCTGGTCATGATCGTTGAGATCCTCAATAGCGCGATTGAATCCCTTGTTGACCGCGTTGGCACGGATTACCACGAGCTTTCTGGACGCGCCAAAGACATGGGCTCGGCTGCTGTATTAATCGCCATTATCCTCGCAGTTATTACCTGGGTCACACTACTTTGGCAGCATTTGCGATGATCTTTCCAGAATAGTTAAGTGGCTGGTTTTTTGCTTAATTTGTGGTTCCAAAATCGCCTTTGACTGTATATACTCACAGCATAACTGTATAAACACCCAGGGGGCGGAATGAAAGCGTTAACTACCAGGCAGCAAGAGGTGTTTGATCTTATTCGGGATCATATCAGCCAGACCGGCATGCCACCGACTCGTGCCGAGATTGCTCAACGTCTGGGGTTCCGTTCTCCAAACGCCGCTGAAGAGCACCTGAAAGCACTTGCCCGTAAAGGCGTCATTGAGATTGTTTCTGGTGCGTCGCGCGGCATCCGCTTGCTGGTCGAAGAAATTACCGGTATTCCGCTGGTTGGGCGTGTTGCTGCAGGTGAGCCACTCCTTGCACAGCAGCATATCGAAGGCCACTACCAGGTTGATCCATCACTGTTCAAACCTAATGCTGATTTCCTGCTGCGCGTCAGTGGGATGTCTATGAAAGACATCGGTATTATGGATGGTGACCTGCTGGCGGTTCATAAAACTCAGGATGTGCGTAACGGCCAGGTTGTGGTCGCGCGTATTGATGATGAAGTTACCGTTAAGCGCTTAAAACAGCAGGGTAATGTTGTTCATCTTCTTCCTGAAAATAGCGAGTTTGAACCGATTGTGGTTGACCTGCGCGAGCATAACTTCTCTATTGAAGGGTTGGCGGTTGGGGTTATTCGCAACGGCAACTGGCTGTAAATCTCTTCAGGTGATGCGCTACCGTGCGCATCGCCTCTCAATACTTCAAATATCCTCCCAGGATTGGCTATCATAATGTTAGCACCGGCAGACAAAGCCCTCTGGCGCCTCGCACTACCCATGATTTTCTCCAACATCACTGTGCCATTGCTCGGTCTTGTCGATACGGCAGTTATTGGTCATCTGGATAGCCCTGTCTATCTTGGCGGTGTCGCTATTGGCGCTACGGCAACCAGTTTCCTGTTTATGCTTCTGCTATTCCTGCGCATGAGTACCACCGGCTTAACCGCACAAGCCTTCGGGGCTAATAATCCTTCGGCATTAGCGCGTGCCCTGGTGCAACCTTTATTGCTGGCACTGGGTGCAGGTGTGGTGATTGTCGCTCTGCGTGAACCGCTCATTTCCCTGGCATTACAAATTGTTGGCGGTAACCAGGATGTGCTCTTGCAGGCGCGAAGATTTCTTGAGATCCGCTGGCTAAGCGCTCCTGCGTCACTGGCTAACCTGGTATTACTCGGTTGGTTATTAGGCGTTCAATATGCGCGCGCACCGGTTATCTTGCTGGTGGTCGGCAACGTGCTGAATATTGTGCTGGATGTGTGGCTGGTGATGGGCTTGCACATGGATGTTCAGGGTGCGGCGTTAGCGACGGTCACTGCAGAATACGCCACATTTATCATCGGGTTGCTGATGGTGAAAAAGGTGATGGGTCTGCGGGGAATCAGCGTTGAGATGCTGATAAAAGCCTGGCGCGGAAACGTCCGGCGTCTGCTGGCGCTTAACCGGGACATCATGCTGCGCTCGTTGCTGCTGCAAGTGTGTTTCGCTTCAGTGACTATTTTTGGTGCGCGGTTAGGCAATGAAATTGTCGCAGTTAACGCGGTACTGATGACATTACTCACCTTCACCGCTTACGCACTTGATGGGTTTGCGTACGCCGTTGAAGCCCATTCGGGGCAGGCATTTGGTGCCAGAAATCGTGGGCAGTTGCTCGAAGTCTGGGGTGCGGCCTGCCGCCAGTCAGGGTTGGTAGCGCTGATGTTTGCCGTCGTTTACGCGCTGTTTGGTGAAAACATCGTGTCGCTTCTGACCTCTATTCCAGAATTGCAGCTACAAGCCGATCGCTATTTGCCATGGCAGATTGTTTTACCGGTGGTGGGTGTCTGGTGCTATCTGCTAGATGGCATGTTTATTGGCGCAACACGTGGTGCAGAAATGCGAAACAGTATGGCAGTGGCGGCCGTGGGCTTTGGGCTAACATTACTGACAGTGCCTTATCTGGGTAATCATGGCTTGTGGTTATCCGTAGCGGTGTTTCTCGCGCTGCGTGGGCTGTCTTTGGGATGGATTTGGCGACGCCACTGGCGTGACAACACATGGTTCCCCGCTGAAACTCAAAGTTACAACTCCTGACGCGTTTTTAAACTACATGCAGCATGCTGATTTACCACCTAATTATGGACCAGGTCAGCATGATGATATTTACCGCTATGGTTCAATATTCTTAGTTTTCTCCAGACTGCCATATCCTTGACTACAATTATTATCACGTCCAGCAGAAACAGTGTCAGCCAAACGGCAGCATCTGGACGATGTTAGTTCTTTTAGCAGTTCTTAACCGAACGATGAGGATACCATTATGAATAAAGACGAAATCGGCGGTAACTGGAAACAGTTCAAAGGCACAGTAAAAGAGAAATGGGGCAAACTAACTGATGATGACATGACTGTCATTGAAGGGAAACGCGATCAGCTAGTAGGTAAAATCCAGGAACGTTATGGATACGAACAAGAACAGGCAGAGAAAGAAGTCGTTGATTGGGAAAAACGTAACGATTACCGCTGGTAATCTCATCCCTCAGATGTGTTAACTCTCAAAGGCTGCCCTGCCCAGGTACAAGGATGTACCGAACTATCCTTCATACTTCAAGCTGTCTCTTTGTTAGCTACGTTCACTTACCCGGAATCGCTTACTTGAGTAAGCTCATCGGGATGCGTACTCTTGCCGCCGCGATACAACTTGAATTATCTCTGCTAATTATTCGATCTTACTAACGTGACTTCTTCTTACTTTGAATCGTGTGGTCATGCCCGCATGCTTCTGGGTGACTGCAAGCTTCAACTTCTGCACAAGCGCTGCATAAACCGTGTGCTTCGATAACATTATGATGCAGAGCAAACCCTAACTGGGCCGCCAGCTGATGCATGATATCTTCAACACCTTCCGCACCATGTTCTTTCACCGCACCACACCTGTCACAAATAAACATCGCAGATGAGTGAGTCGGCTGATCAATCAGATGGCACAACACATAGCTGTTAGTAGACTCAACACGATGCACAAAGCCTTGTTCGAGAAGAAAATCGAGCGCACGATAAACCGTCGGAGGTTTGGCTTGTGGTTCACTGGCACGTAATAAATCCAGCAAATCATAAGCGCTGATTGCACCCGCTTGTTGCGTCAATAAACGCAGCACTTCCAGGCGTTGAGGCGTCAGGCGCACATTACGCTGCTCGCATAGTTTTTCAGCCTGCGCTAACACGTTTTGTGAAGTCGTGATGTCCATCAGCATTCCCCTGTAGATTAGCCCTACACTCTATCACAACGCGCAAAAAACGCCGAGTGGTGCGCCATTCTTGCCGCATCCTTTTGAGATGACTATCCCGGAGTTTGTTATGAATAAACCTGACTGCATTCGCCACTGGAAAGAACTGGAAGGTGAAGATGACTCAACTTATCCAGACAGCGCAGAATTGTTTTCTATTGGCGCGCCACTGGCTCGCACACTCGGGCTGACACGCCTGGGAATTCACCATGAACGCCTGCTGCCTGGTCGCCGCACGTCCTATCCCCATGCGGAAAGTAGCGAGGAGGAGTATGCATATGTTCTGGAAGGGCATCCGCAGGTGTGGATCAATGGCCATCTTCACGCGCTTGAGCCAGGTGACAGTGTCGGTTTCCCGGCCGGAACCGGCATTTGCCATACTTTCATCAACAATACGGAACATGAAGTCCGGTTGTTGATTGTGGGCGAGGCCAACAAAGCCGAAAACAGAATTTACTACCCCTTAAACCCCTCTTACGCAGCACAACGTAAAGATCGCTGGATTGACCATCCCCCGCAATTTTTCGGCCCGCACGATGGTCTGCCTTCACGAAAATCCAACGGTAAAGTATAAATAACACGATAGGAAATAAAGAAATATTAACCCGGACGGATTGATTCGGGGATGCCATTTGGGTGAGTCCACCCGCTATTGAGTCTTTTCTTCACAGCATTATTCACTCCTGTTGGTTTTCGACCGACAGGGGCTGATTCATTAATCGGAAGTAAGACGGCGGGTAGTAAATGATAAAAAACAAATCTTTAGTGGCAATTAATGCCGCTTTTTTATTTATAGCAAATAACGCGAATGCAGCTGGGACATGGACAGAAGCTCGCAATGATGCGATGGGAGGCACCGGTGTGGCATCTTCCCGGTGGAGCAGTGCAGTACTGATTAACCCCGCTTTACTCACCAGAAGTCAGGAGGGCGATAATGCCGCACTCCTGATACCTTCAGTCGGAATGCAAATAACTGACCCCGATAACCTGCAAGATAATATTGATGACATCAGCAACTCGGCTGAGGATTATCTGAATTATGCCAATATCCCCTTACAGCAGATTATTCGGGATCCTCGCCTGTATCGACAGATCCGACACGATGCGGCAGCTCTCTCTGCGCAGTTGAAAAATGTCAGGGGAGATGAGGCTCGCGCGAAAGCGGGTGGTGCAATCGCTGTGAGTATCCCAAATGAAACTTTGCCGTTTGCGTTTGTGGCGAAGGTTTATGGGACAGCGAAGGTCACGTCAGACATTACACGGCACGACCTTGATTATCTTGATGGGATTGCCAACGGGACGGTTATCCCTAAACCAAGTGATGTGCAACAACTCACCTCAAAAGGCTTTGGCCGTGCGGCCATTGTCTCGGATTACGGCGTTGCAATAGCGCACAAATTTGATGTGGGCGGGGTGCCTGTCTCGGTTGGCGTAACGCCAAAGCTGCAACAGACCTGGTTGTATAACTACAGCACCTCGGTTTATCAGTATAAGAAAGATGATTTTCGTGACAGTCGAAATCGTAATTCCAATACCGGTTTTAACATCGATGCCGGTTTAGCGGCAGACTTTGGTGATTCCTGGACCGTAGGTTTAACCGGGCAAAATCTGGTGTCGCGTGATATCGATACTAAAGAGGTTGGAGGTTTCAAAGATACTTATCAGATTCGCCCGTTGGTCACCACCGGTGTCGCATGGCACAGCGATTTGCTGGTGTTGACGACCGATGTTGATCTCACCGAAACCAAAAACTTTAAGAGTGAAGATAACTCGCAGTTTGCGGGCATTGGCGCAGAAATTACTCCGCTGCCATGGCTTGCAGTGCGTGCCGGTTATCGTGCCGATATGCGCTCCCGGGAAAGTAATGTCTTTACCGGAGGTGTAGGTTTCGCGCCTCTCGACCTGGTTCATGTTGATTTAATGGGCTTGTACGGCGAAGACGAGACCTGGGGGGCGGGTGTGCAAGTGGGCATGACGTTCTGATTTAATCCTGCGGTCGGACAACACGTGCTGGCCGCAGGTTTATGCTATAGTAGCGACCCTTTTTTAACCGTATCCCGTAAACACCCAGCCTATGTCCTCACAAACAAACCAGACTCCCTTCCAGCCACATCGTTTTTCCATTGCGCCGATGCTTGACTGGACTGACCGCCACTGCCGCTATTTCTTGCGTCAGCTATCAAGCCAGACACTGCTGTACACCGAAATGGTGACAACCGGTGCGATCATTCATGGCAAAGGGGATTATCTGGCGTACAGCGAGGACGAGCATCCTGTCGCGTTGCAATTAGGTGGCAGTGATCCGGCGGCTTTGGCGCAATGCGCGAAACTGGCCGAAGAACGTGGCTACGACGAAATTAACCTGAACGTGGGTTGCCCCTCTGACCGTGTGCAAAACGGGATGTTCGGTGCGTGTCTGATGGCGGATGCGCAGCGCGTTGCCGACTGCATTAAAGCGATGCGCGATGTGGTTTCTATTCCTGTCACCGTCAAAACGCGTATCGGCATTGATGACCAGGACAGCTACGAGTTCCTGTGCGATTTTATCGGTACGGTCGCCGGGAAGGGCGAATGTGAGATGTTTATCATCCACGCGCGTAAAGCCTGGCTTTCTGGTTTAAGCCCGAAAGAGAACCGTGAAATTCCGCCGCTCGATTACCCGCGCGTCTATCAACTCAAACGTGATTTCCCGCATCTGACGATGGCCATCAACGGCGGTATCAAATCGCTGGAAGAGGCAAAAACCCATCTGGAACATATGGATGGCGTCATGGTTGGGCGCGAAGCTTATCAAAACCCAGGCCTGCTGACGGCGGTTGACCGTGAGATTTTTGGTATCGATAAACCGGAAGTGGATACAGTTGCCGCGGTTCGTGCCATGTACCCGTACATCGAACGCGAACTGGCAAACGGAACTTATCTGGGTCATGTGACTCGCCACATGCTGGGCTTATTCCAGGGTATCCCGGGTGCGCGCCAGTGGCGTCGTTATCTGAGTGAAAACGCCCATAAACCGGGTGCCGGTATCGCGGTGGTCGAGCATGCGTTGTCGCTGGTTGCGGATAAGCGCTAGGTTTTGTTTGTAATAACTGAGTGATGTTCTCAGGTATTGAGGAGTTGATCACAACCTCGCATCTTTCTGGCTAAGATTGCTGGCGGTGGCATATCAATTATTTACCAAACCTGACATTATTACTGGGTTGCGAACAAAGAATTCATCGTGCTGTACCCTACACACAGCGCGAACAAAAAAAGAATGGGCTTCCCTCGGGAAGCCCAAATTCTTTTAAGGAATCAGTAGACTAGAGCCTTGTGTGCTGCGGCTCTCCAGCGTCTGGTGTGCCAGAGCGGCATCGCTCAAGGCAAACTTCTGGCTTTCAGCCACATCCACTTTGATAACCCCGCTGGCAATCAGTGAGAACAGCTCATTGCAGGCCTCTTCGAGTTCCTCGCGCGTGGTCACGTAACCATTTAATGACGGACGAGTAACATACAGCGAGCCTTTCTGGTTAAGGATACCCAGATTCACACCCGTCACCGGGCCCGATGAGTTACCAAAACTCACCATCAGTCCCTGGCGTTGCAGGCAGTCAAGTGATGCCTCCCAGGTATCTTTCCCAACCGAGTCATAAACCACCGCGACTTTTTTGCCGGCGGTAATCTCTTTGACGCGCTCGACAAGATTCTCTTCGCGATAGTTAATGGTCTGCCAGGCACCGGCTTTTTTAGCGCTTTCAGCTTTTTGCGCCGACCCCACGGTACCAATCAGTTTTGCACCCAGCGCCTTGGCCCACTGGCAAGCGATAAGCCCAACACCACCGGCGGCGGCATGGAATAAGAACACTTCGTTGGCTTTAATATCGTAGGTTTTACGCAACAGATAATAGACCGTCAGACCCTTCAGGAATGACGCGGCAGCTTGCTCGAACGAGATAGCATCAGGGAGTTTTGCGGCTTTATCCGCGGGCACATTATGCACACTGCTGTACGCGCCAAGCCCGGATTGTGCATAGACAACGCGATCGCCGACCTTAAGATGCGTGACCGCACTGCCCACTTTGCTTACCACGCCCGCAGCTTCGGTTCCGAGGCCACTTGGCAGCATCGGAGGCGGGTATAAACCGCTACGAATATAGGTATCGATATAGTTGATACCAATCGCTTTGTTTTCAACTTGTACTTCGTGGTCTGTGGGAGCGGCTGGGGTAAATTCGACAACTTTTAAGACTTCTGGCCCGCCGTGCTGGCTAAATTCAATGCGTGTTGCCATGAGAACTCCTTCTGTTTCCTCGGAGGGAGATAGAGTAAACTCTCGTCTCTCTTATCTGAATTTTGGTAACTCCCTCACTATGGCAGGAAATAAACCCTTCAACAAACCGAACGAACACCGCGACCGTCAGATGGAAGGGCTGAAAATGCCGCCACATTCTCTGGAAGCGGAGCAGTCGGTGTTGGGCGGTTTAATGCTGGACAACGAACGCTGGGATAACGTCTCCGAGCGCGTCGTGGCTAACGATTTTTTCAGCCGTCCACACCGCATGATCTTCACCGAAATGCAGCGTTTGCTCGAAATGAGCAAGCCAATCGACCTGATCACGCTTTCTGAGTCTCTGGAATTACAGGGCAACCTGGAAAGCGTTGGTGGTTTCGCCTATCTGGCCGAATTATCAAAAAATACGCCAAGTGCTGCGAACATCAGTGCTTATGCCGACATCGTGCGTGAACGCGCCGTTGTTCGTGAAATGATTGCCGTGGCGAATGAAATCGCCGATGCCGGTTATGACCCGCAAGGGCGTACCAGCGAAGATTTACTCGACCTCGCCGAGTCACGCGTGTTCCAGATTGCTGAGAGTCGCGCGAATAAAGACGAAGGGCCAAAAAGCATCGACCAAATCCTCGAAGCCACTGTTTCGCGTATCGAAACGCTCTTCCAGACTCCTCACGATGGTGTGACGGGCGTGGATACGGGCTACCAGGATTTGAATAAGAAAACGGCCGGCCTGCAGAAATCAGACCTGATTATCGTGGCGGCGCGTCCGTCGATGGGTAAAACCACATTTGCCATGAACTTGTGCGAAAACGCCGCGATGTTGCAGGAAAAACCGGTGCTGATTTTCAGCCTCGAGATGCCAGGTGAACAGATCATGATGCGTATGCTGGCGTCATTATCTCGCGTCGATCAGACCAAAATCCGTACCGGTCAGCTCGACGATGAAGACTGGGCGCGTATTTCGAGCACCATGGGCATCTTGCTTGAAAAACGCAATATGTACATTGATGACTCGTCCGGCCTGACGCCAACGGAAGTGCGCTCGCGTGCGCGTCGTATCTACCGCGAACATGGCGGCCTGAGCCTGATAATGATCGACTACCTGCAGTTGATGCGTGTGCCTTCGTTGTCGGACAACCGTACGCTGGAAATCGCGGAGATTTCACGCTCGCTCAAAGCACTGGCAAAAGAGCTACAGGTACCGGTTGTGGCGCTCTCGCAGCTTAACCGCTCCCTGGAACAACGTGCCGATAAACGCCCGGTTAACTCGGATTTACGTGAATCCGGCTCCATCGAGCAGGATGCCGACTTAATCATGTTCATCTATCGTGACGAAGTTTATAACGATAACAGTGACGAGAAAGGCATCGCGCAAATCATCCTCGGTAAGCAGCGTAACGGCCCAATCGGTACCGTGCGTCTGACTTTTAACGGGCAGTTCTCGCGTTTCGACAATTACGCAGGCCCGCAATATGATGAGGATTGATTTTTTTATTTTTGGCGGGTGACGCTGCGCTTACCCGCCCTACGTAAGGTGGATAAGCGTAGCGTCATCCACCGTATGTGCGGAATGTAGATAAATTTTTTCTCAAGGACAAAACATGCAAGCGGCAACCGTAAAAATTAACCGCCGCGCTCTGCGACACAACCTCCAACGCCTGCGTGAACTGGCTCCTGCCAGTCGTATGGTGGCGGTTGTGAAAGCAAACGCATACGGGCATGGTCTCCTGGAGACAGCCCAGACACTGACTGACGCAGATGCATTTGGCGTCGCCCGTCTTGAAGAAGGCATTCGTCTGCGGGCGGGCGGGATTACTCAGCCCATTCTGCTGCTCGAAGGTTTCTTCAACGCAAGCGACCTTCCGACCATTGCCGAACAAAATTTCCAGACTGCCGTCCACTGTATTGAGCAGCTCGAAGCGCTGGAGCAGGCAGAAATCAGCCAGCCGATTACCGTGTGGATGAAGCTTGATACCGGCATGCACCGTTTGGGCATCTTGCCGCACGAAGCTGAAGCCTTCTATCAGCGCCTTTCACGCTGCAAAAATGTCACTCAGCCAGTGAATATCGTCAGCCATTTTGCCCGCGCTGATGAGCCTGAATCCGACGCGACCCTGCGTCAGCTTGATATTTTCAATTCATTTACCGCAGGCAAGCCGGGGCAGCGCTCTATTGGCGCGTCGGGTGGCATCTTGCTGTGGCCAGACTCGCATATGGACTGGGTTCGTCCAGGCATCATCCTGTATGGCGTGTCACCCCTTGAACAAAAGCCGTGGGGCACAGACTTTGGCTTCCAGCCAGTGATGTCGCTAACCTCCAGCCTGATTGCTGTTCGTGAACACAAAGCGGGTGAAGCGGTAGGCTACGGCGGTACCTGGATTGCTGAGCGCGATACGCGTCTGGGCGTGGTGGCGATTGGTTATGGCGATGGTTATCCGCGTGCAGCACCTTCTGGCACGCCTGTTCTGGTGAATGGTCGGGAAGTGCCGATTGTTGGCCGCGTCGCAATGGACATGATTTGCGTCGACCTGGGCCCGCAATCAGAAGAAAAAGTGGGTGATAGCGTGGTGATGTGGGGAGACAATCTTCCGGTTGAGCGAATCGCTGAAATCACAAAAGTGAGTGCTTACGAACTTATCACGCGCCTGACATCAAGGGTGGCGATGGAATACCTGGATTAACTCCCTTTCATTTTTATGTTTCTGGGGTGGATGATGCTCACGCTTATCCACCCTGCAAATTCCCGCGATAAACCTCTCGATCTCTGCCCAACTTCCGGTTTACATTGGATGTCCGCCACACTGTAAACCAGGAGAACCTCACCGTGTTTCAAAAAGTTGACGCCTATGCTGGCGACCCCATCCTTTCCCTTATGGAGCGTTTCAAAGTTGATCCGCGCAGTGACAAGGTCAATCTCAGCATCGGTCTCTATTACAACGAAGATGGGGTGATCCCGCAGCTACAGGCGGTTGCTCAAGCGGAAGAACGTTTGAATTCTCAACCCCATGGCGCATCCCTTTATCTGCCGATGGAAGGTCTGAACAGCTATCGCAGCACGATTGCACCGCTGCTATTTGGTGCAAATCATCCGGCGTTATTGGCAGGGCGTATCGCGACAATTCAAACACTTGGCGGCTCTGGCGCGTTAAAAGTGGGTGCGGATTTCCTGAAAACTTATTTCCCAAATTCGCAGGTTTGGGTCAGCGATCCGACCTGGGAAAACCATGTCGCCATCTTTGGTGGTGCGGGTTTTGAAGTGAATACCTACCCGTGGTTTGATAGTGAAACCAACGGCGTGCGCTTCGAAGCATTACTGGAAACGCTGAATACGCTGCCTGCACAAAGTATCGTGCTGCTGCATCCGTGCTGCCATAACCCGACAGGCTCTGATCTGACTGATGCACAGTGGGATGCGGTGGTCGAAATCCTGAAAGCCCGCGACCTGATTCCGTTCCTCGACATTGCCTACCAGGGCTTTGGCGCGGGTATGGAAGAAGATGCCTACGCGATTCGCGCGGTTGCCAGCGCAGGGCTGCCGGCGTTAGTCAGCAACTCGTTCTCGAAGATTTTCTCAATGTATGGCGAACGTGTCGGCGGATTGTCGGTTGTCTGTGAAGATGCCGACGCGGCGGGCCGTGTGTTGGGCCAACTCAAAGCCACTGTGCGTCGCAACTACTCCAGCCCGCCAAACTTTGGTGCACAGGTTGTTGCTGCGGTTCTGAACGACGAACAGCTCAAAACCAACTGGCTGGCAGAAGTGGAAACCATGCGTCGCCGTATCCTCGATATGCGCCAGGCATTAGTGTCTGTTTTGAAAGCCGAAATGCCAGAGCGTAACTTTGACTACCTGCTGAAACAGCGCGGGATGTTCAGTTACACCGGCTTGAGTGCGGAGCAGGTTGATCGTCTGCGTGACGAATTTGGTGTCTACCTGATTGCCAGCGGTCGTATGTGTGTCGCCGGGCTAAACAGCAATAACGTACAGCGCGTGGCGCAGGCGTTTGCTGCAGTAATGTAAGTACTCACTTACATTATTTAATCCCTCACCCAGCAAAGGGTTTGGTTTACTCCTTCTCCCTCAGGGAGAAGGCTGGGATGAGGGTGTTCTGCACAAATCCCAATCTGTGATCATCGCCTTTTTCTATGATAAATCTGAAAAAAAACCTTTCTCTGGCGCTTACGCATCGGTATGGTCGAATTGAATTTTGACCATTCATTCTATTTTCTAACGATAAAAACAAAAGGGAAAACGATGCGTAAAATTACTCTGGCACTTAGTGTCGCGTGTTTGTTATTAGGATTGAATCAGTCTGTTATTGCTAAGGAATCTGCACCCGCGCCATTGAATCCAGGCGTCACCGTTGCGCAGCTGGCGCAGCAAGTGCCGATTCACTGGGTTTCTGTGGCACAAATTGAAAATAGCCTGTTGGGCCGTGCACCGATGGCCGTGGGTTTCGACATTGACGATACGGTACTTTTCTCAAGCCCTGGCTTCTATCGCGGGCAAAAAGAGTTTTCACCAGGTAAACAGGATTACCTGAAAAATGCCGCGTTCTGGGAAAAAATGAATAATGGCTGGGATGACTTCAGCATGCCGAAAGAGGTGGCGAAAAATCTCATCGCCATGCACCTCAAACGCGGTGACAGCATTTATTTTGTCACGGGTCGTAGCCCTACCAAAACAGAAACCGTAACCAAAACGCTGCAAAATGATTTCCAGATCCCACAAGCTCAGGTGAATCCAGTTATTTTTGCCGGTGACCAGCCGGGGCAAAACACCAAAACCCAATGGCTGAAAGATAAGAAAATCAAAGTGTTCTACGGCGATTCTGACGGTGATATTACTGCGGCACAGGATGTCGGCGCACGAGGTATCCGCTTGTTACGTGCTTCAAACTCAAGCTATCAGCCGCTTCCAAAAGCCGGGGCGTTTGGTGAGGAAGTGATTGTTAACTCTGAATATTAATCAATTATCCCTTCTAAACTCGGCGGTGCGCGAAAGCTCATCGCCGTTTTTTTCATCAAAAATACCCTATCGGGTTTTACCTTTTGGTGAGTTGCTCGCACACTTAGAGTTTGTAGGGTGGATAAGCGCCAGCGTCATCCACCATCGACGACTGTTGTGTCGGGTGACGCTACACTTACCCGACCTACAAAAGAAAAACTGTCCAACACATCGATTTCACGCGAGTCCATCAAGGGGAATAAAGATGACCAATTCGGAGCTATTGCAGTACTGCATGAACAAACCCGGAGCGGAACAAACTGTTCATAGCGACTGGAAGGCCACACAAATCAAAGTAGCGGATGTGATGTATGCGATGGTGCATGACGTGGAGCAACGGCCCGCGGTTTCGTTAAAGGCAAGCCCGGCACTGGCTGACCTGTTACGGGAACAACACAGCGATGTTTATCCGAGCGCGCATCTGAACAAAGCACACTGGAGCACGGTTTATCTGGATGGGTCACTGCCTGATTCGCAGATTTACTATCTGGTGGATGCCTCGTATCAACAGGCATTATCGCTGCTGCCAGATCAGACCCGGCAGCAGCTTTCTAGCTAATTACTTGAGTAGTGGTTTGAGGAAGCGAGCGGTATGCGACGCTTCGCACTCAGCGACCGTTTCTGGCGTACCGGAAACGAGGATCTCGCCGCCGCCGCTACCGCCTTCTGGGCCAAGGTCGACAATCCAGTCTGCGGTTTTAATTACATCCAGATTGTGCTCGATAACCACGATGGTATTGCCCTGGTCGCGCAACTGGTGCAGAACTTCCAACAGCTGCTGGATATCGGCAAAGTGCAGGCCAGTCGTTGGCTCATCAAGGATATACAACGTCTGGCCGGTACCACGCTTAGAAAGCTCACGCGCCAGTTTCACACGCTGTGCTTCACCACCTGACAAGGTCGTCGCAGACTGCCCAAGACGAATGTAAGACAGGCCCACGTCGATTAACGTTTGCAGCTTACGCGCCAGCGCAGGAACGGCATCAAAGAACTCACGCGCATCTTCAATCGTCATATCCAGCACTTCGTGGATGCTCTTGCCTTTGTACTTAATTTCCAGCGTTTCGCGGTTGTAACGCTTGCCACGGCACTGATCGCACGGAACATAAATATCCGGCAAGAAGTGCATCTCGACTTTGATAACGCCGTCGCCCTGGCACGCTTCGCAGCGCCCGCCACGCACGTTAAAGCTGAAACGACCTGGTGTATAACCGCGCGCACGGGATTCCGGCACTCCGGCAAACAGTTCACGCACTGGCGTAAACACGCCGGTATAAGTCGCAGGGTTTGAGCGTGGCGTACGTCCAATCGGGCTTTGGTCGATATCAATAACTTTATCGAAATGCTCCAGGCCGTGAACGTCGCGATACGGCGCAGGTTCCGCAATCGTCGCGCCGTTCAACTGGCGTTGGGCAATAGGGAATAAGGTATCGTTAATCAGCGTGGATTTACCTGAGCCCGAAACCCCGGTCACGCAGGTGAACAAGCCTACTGGCAGCGTCAGGGTCACGTCTTTCAGGTTGTTACCCTTCGCGCCAACCAGCTTCAGCACTTTCTCAGGATCGGCTGGAACACGTTTTTTCGGTACGGAGATTTCACGCTTACCGCTGAGGAACTGCCCGGTGAGCGACTCCGGCACGTCCATAATGTCCTGCATGGTGCCTTCAGCGACGACCTGGCCGCCGTGAACACCGGCACCTGGGCCGATATCGATAATATGGTCTGCGGCGCGAATAGCATCTTCGTCGTGCTCGACCACAATCACGGTATTCCCCAGATCGCGCAGGTGAATCAGGGTTTCCAGCAGACGTTCGTTATCGCGCTGATGCAGACCGATTGACGGTTCATCCAGCACATACATCACGCCAACCAGACCCGCACCAATCTGGCTCGCCAGACGGATACGTTGCGCTTCACCACCGGAAAGGGTCTCGGCGGAACGTGAAAGTGACAGGTAATTCAGACCGACATTCACCAGGAATTTCAGACGATCGCCAATCTCTTTCAGCACTTTCTCAGCGATTTGCGCACGCTGGCCGCTGAGCTTCATGTTCTGGAAGAACTCCATCGCATGGCCAATGCTCATGTCTGAGATGGTCGGCAACGGAGTATTTTCGACATACACATGGCGAGCTTCACGACGCAGACGCGTCCCTTCGCAGCTTGAGCATGAACGGTTGCTGATAAATTTCGCCAGCTCTTCGCGCACTGCGGAAGATTCGGTCTCTTTATAGCGGCGTTCCATATTATGCAAAACGCCTTCAAACGGATGGCGGCGCACGGACGTATCACCACGATCGTTTATGTATTTGAATTCAATGCTCTCTTTACCGGAACCGTTAAGCACCACGTTTTTCACGCTGGCGCTCAGTTCATTCCACGGCGTTTCGACATCGAATTTATAATGCTCCGCAAGCGAACGCATCATCGTGAAGTAATAGAAATTACGGCGATCCCAGCCGCGAATTGCACCGCCAGCCAGCGAAAGCTCACCGTTTTGCACCACACGCTCTGGGTCGAAATACTGCTGCACGCCAAGCCCATCACAGGTTGGACAAGCACCGGCCGGGTTGTTGAACGAGAACAGGCGCGGTTCCAGTTCACGCATGCTGTAGCCGCAAATCGGGCAGGCAAAGTTCGCAGAGAACAGCAACTCTTCGGCTTTTTCGTCATCCATATCGGCGACAACCGCAGAACCACCGGATAAATCCAGCGCAGTCTCAAACGACTCAGCGAGGCGCTGGGCTAAATCTTCACGCACCTTGAAACGGTCAACCACCACTTCAATGGTATGTTTTTTCTGTAATTCAAGCTTAGGCGGATCGGAAAGATCGCACACTTCGCCGTCGATCCTTGCGCGGATATAACCCTGGCTTGCCAGGTTCTCCAGCGTTTTGGTGTGCTCGCCTTTTCTATCTTTAATGATCGGCGCGAGCAGCATCAGGCGCTTGCCTTCTGGCTGCGCTAAAACGTTATCGACCATCTGGCTGACAGTCTGTGCCGCCAACGTGACATCATGGTCCGGGCAGCGTGGCTCACCCACGCGGGCATACAGCAGGCGCAGGTAGTCGTGAATTTCAGTAATGGTGCCGACGGTTGAACGCGGGTTATGGGACGTGGATTTCTGCTCGATAGAAATCGCAGGCGACAAACCTTCAATGTGGTCGACATCCGGCTTTTCCATCAACGACAGGAACTGACGCGCATAGGCGGAGAGGGACTCGACGTAACGACGCTGCCCCTCGGCGTATAAGGTGTCGAAAGCCAGTGAGGATTTGCCAGAACCCGAAAGCCCAGTCACGACAATCAGCTTGTCGCGTGGAATCACGAGGTTAATATTTTTTAGATTGTGGGTGCGGGCGCCCCGAACTTCGATCTTATCCATTCACCTTTCCCGGTTTAAACGCTTTTTGCCAGGCCGCACAGGAGGCCGCCGACGATCACAAACGGCTAATTATGACACAATAAAACCTGAATGGATATCCAGTGCTTTAATGCAATAATGTATACCTTGCCGACATTCTGGAATGCATGCCGCAGCTATAAAGATTAGGGGTGGCGTGGTAGAATCGAGGGTTTACACTATTCATAAAACGTTTCAGGAGACACGATCATGGCCAGCAGAGGCGTAAACAAGGTGATTCTCGTCGGGAATCTGGGTCAAGACCCGGAAGTACGCTACATGCCAAATGGTGGCGCAGTTGCCAACATTACTCTGGCCACGTCAGAGTCCTGGCGCGATAAGCAAACCGGCGAAACCAAAGAAAAGACTGAATGGCACCGTGTAGTGCTGTTCGGCAAACTGGCAGAAGTCGCGGGTGAATACCTGCGTAAAGGCTCCCAGGTTTATATCGAAGGTGCATTGCAGACGCGTAAATGGACTGACCAGGCTGGCGTTGAAAAATACACTACCGAAGTCGTGGTTAACGTTGGCGGCACCATGCAAATGTTGGGTGGCCGTGCAGCAGGCGGTGCTCCAGCAGGTGGCGGTAACCCAGGTCAGCAGCAAGGTGGTTGGGGTCAGCCTCAGCAACCGCAGCAGGGTGGCAACCAGTTCAGCGGCGGCGCGCAAGCTCGTCCGCAGCAGAGCGCACCAGCGCCATCTAACAATGAACCACCAATGGACTTTGACGACGATATTCCATTCTGATAACTGGAATAAAACGTGATTTAAAAACCTCGCATAGGCGGGGTTTTTTTTCAGCTAAATTAACGACATGAAAATCACATAAGTAATCTGAATGCATGCCATCTCACTATAAGTAATCCAACTTGCATTAAAACGTTATCCAGCTAAGTTGTTTTGTGCAAACACAATATAACTCCACCGGAGAACAGCATGACGGATTTCGTTATTCCAGAAATAAAAGCATCTGAAGCTGAGATGATAGCAATACGGCATTATCTCCATGCTAATCCAGAATTAAGTCTGGAGGAGTTTAAAACCAGCGACTTAGTGGCGCAGCAACTTGAAACCTGGGGCTACCAGGTCACGCGGGGTATTGGCACCACGGGGGTTGTCGGGACGTTGAAAAAAGGCGACTCCACGAAATCTATCGGCCTGCGTGCTGACATGGATGCGCTGCCCATCTTTGAAGAAACCAATTTACCGTGGGCGAGTACTGTGCCTGGGAAAATGCATGCCTGCGGCCATGATGGCCACACCACCATTCTATTAGCGGCAGCAAAATATATTGCCTCACCAGCCTGTGAATTTAACGGCACTGTGCACCTTATTTTCCAGCCAGCCGAAGAAGCGATCGGCGGTGCGGACTTAATGATTAAAGATGGGCTGTTCGACCGTTTCCCATGTGACCGCGTATTTGCGTTGCATAACATGCCCGGTTTACCGACAGGCAAACTAGGGTTTTATTCCGGCAATTTTATGGCCTCGGCGGATACAGTAAAAATCACCATTAAAGGTTACGGCGGCCATGGCGCTTACCCGCAACGTACTGTTGATCCCATCGTGACGGGCGCGGCGTTAATCACCGCGCTGCAAACTATTGTTTCGCGCAATGTGACGCCCGGTGAAACGGCCATTGTGACCGTCGGGACTTTCCAGTCCGGTATCGCCTCGAACGTTATTCCGGATAGTGCGGTAATGGAATTAACCGTGCGTGCCATGAAACCAGAAATCCGCGATCTATTAATTAAAAGAATTGAAGAATTAGCTGATCTGACGACGAAGAGCTTTGGCGCGAGTTGTGATGTGGAAGTTTATGATTCTTATCCGGTGCTGATTAACGATGATGAACAAACTGCCTTTGCCCGCGAGCTGGCTGTCGAATGCTTTGGTAAAGATGCCGTGCTCGATAAAGTGCTCCCTTCAACGGGTAGTGAAGATTTTGCCTTTATGCTGCAAGAAAGACCGGGCAGTTATTTCTTATTAGGCAATGGAGAAAAGGGCGATAAAGGCGGCTGTATGGTGCATAACCCGGGGTATGATTTTAATGATGATATTATTTCAACCGGCGCATCATTCTTTTCTCGTTTAGTGCAAACCTATTGTCGTTAATTCACTGGAGCTACTATGAAGAAATATATTCTACCGTTGATGGCTCTGCTGGCGACAAGTTCGGCCCTGGCAAATAATATTAAAGAAATCCGTTTTGGCGTTGACCCAACATTTGCTCCCTTTGAATCGAAAGATGCGACTGGGAAAGTTGTTGGGTTTGATATTGATTTGGGGAATGCTATTTGCGCGAAACTTCAGGCCAAATGTGTTTGGGTTGAAAATAACTTCGATGCGATTATTCCTGCACTGCAGGCGAGAAAGTTTGACGCTATTCTTTCCGGTATGTATATGACCGAGAAACGCAAACAGCAAATTGCCTTTACGGACAAAATTTATAACGGTCCGGTATTCCTTGTCGCCCATAAAAACACGCCAATAAAAGCAGATGTTGAGCAACTGAAGGGCAAAACCATCGGTGTGGAACAAGGTTCAGCCCAGGAAACCTTCGCCAACAAAAACTGGCGTAGTGCGGGTGTGAATGTTGTCGCTTATCAGGGCGCGGATATGGTGGTACGAGATTTAGAATCCGGGCGCATAGACGGCGCGGTGCTTTCTGGCGTCATGGCTGAATACAGTTTCCTTAAAAAACCGCAGGGCAAGGATTTTGCTTTTGTCGGTGGCGCATTGCAGGATCCTGAATTATTCGATGCGGGTGCCGCGATTGGCTTGCGTAAAGATGACACGGAGTTGCGCGAAGCACTGAATGGCGCGATTAGCCAGATCCTCGCCGATGGAACCTACAAAAAACTGGCGGCAAAATACTTTAGTTTTGATATCTACTCAGGAACCTGACCGTTTCCATCAAAAGCTGTAGATTCACAAAAACAAAAAAGGCCTCGAAAGAGGCCTTTTACATTTTCAAAACAGACTCGTTTAACTCAGACCCATCAGGTCATCACCATCGGCCATTCTGGCGGGGTATGGCTTGAGATCTCAATCATGATGTCTTTAAACGATGCCCAGATGACCGGGAAATCCGTCCACTCCAGCCCTAGCAAACCCGTCGCAAACCATAAAGCAGAAGCTATCCCCAGCATACTGCTGACGATGGCAAAAAACGTGTAATCGGATTTGCGAAACTGGATATTCAACGTGCTAGCTACAAACATCAACACCGCACTGACTAATGGCCAGCGCATTAATAGAACGCTGGTAGTGATTGCCGCCATGGAAATTGTTCCTTTATCACATAACTCATTACGCTCAACGGTTATGCGCGACACAAGGCGCAGCAATTACAGCACAGAGACCGTCTGGAAATGAGTGGGTACAGAAAATGTAAGAAGATTCCTGTTACACA
Source organism: Buttiauxella sp. (assembly GCF_049686335.1). Taxonomy (NCBI): domain Bacteria; kingdom Pseudomonadati; phylum Pseudomonadota; class Gammaproteobacteria; order Enterobacterales; family Enterobacteriaceae; genus Buttiauxella; species Buttiauxella sp. The sequence goes on from NZ_JBAVHX010000039.1 coordinate 56,984, forward strand.
GGATGTGTGAACTATATCACATTTGTTCTTTTAATCACCACTTTTGCAGTGCATTTTCTGTTCCGTTTTATTCATGTACTAAAGGACAAATTTCTGGCAAAGCGCGTCAGGCGTGATGGCGATAGTCAGTTGGGGTGCGGTCAAACTCACGGCGAAAAACACGTGAAAAGGTCTGCTGGGAGACATAACCGTAGTCCATCGCAATATCAAAAATCGGGCGTCGAGTGTTGCGTAACTCTTTTGCCGCCATTAATAAACGACGCTGACGAATGTATTCGCCCAGGGTCTGGCGCTTCACTGTACGGAACATCCGTTGCAGATACCATTTTGAATAACCAGATTTTTTTGCCACAACATCAATGTTCAGCGGTTGATCAATGTGATCGTCAATCCATTCAGTCAAAGTTTGAATAATATCCTGATGTGCCATACGCCATCCTCAAGCCCGATTTCAATTAGCAGGTTCTGTTGGCTGCGAGTATAATTCCTCAAGTTAACTTGAGGTAAAGACCATTTTGGAAAAGAAATCACCCCGATTTAAATCTTTGCTCAGCCCAGGTGAAGTGGCGAAGCGCAGCGGCGTGGCAGTTTCAGCGTTGCACTTTTATGAAAGCAAAGGGCTCATCAAAAGCGTACGTAATAGCGGAAACCAACGGCGCTACACGCGTGATGTGCTGCGAAACGTGGCCATTATTAAAATTGCGCAGCGCATTGGTATTCCTCTGGCGACGATTGGTGAAGAATTTGGTGTGCTGCCTGACGGGCATAAAATTAATAAAAACGACTGGAAGAAGATGTCGTCGCAATGGCGCGAAGAACTCGATCGACGCATCGATACGCTCACGGCTTTACGTGATGAGTTGAATGGCTGTATTGGTTGCGGCTGTCTGTCCGGTGCGGATTGTCCATTACGAAATCCTGGCGACAAACTCGGCGAACAGGGGACGGGCGCGCGTCTTCTGGAAGATTAGAAATGGCAGTTAAATGTCATTATGTGACAGATGTGACAGCAAAACTAAAGCGCCCAACTTCGGCGCTTTAGTTTGTTCCCGGTCTTTGTCTTTCGATCTATCCCGCTTTTCGCAAGGAGGGTTTCCCCCGACATCAGCGTCCCTCAATCACACTTTCTCAGGAGGTTCCGGATTGCGCTGACAACTTAAGTGTAGATCCCCTCTGGCAAGTTTCAAGGTTATTTGAGTATTTTTTATACAGCACTAATACTCCACATTTTGCGCTTTTACCTATAGTTAACTCATCTTGCTAAACAGAAGGTTAACTCATGCTTATCGTTCATCATCTCAATAACTCTCGCTCGCAACGTATCTTATGGATGCTTGAGGAGCTGCAGGTGCCCTACCAGATTGTTCGCTATCAGCGCGAATCCACCATGCTGGCGCCAGAGTCGTTAAAAGCTGTGCACCCATTAGGGAAGTCACCGGTGGTGGAAGATAACGGCAATATCCTCGCGGAGTCCGGGGCAATCATTGAATATCTGCAAGAAACCTACGATCTCGAGAGCCGCTTCAAACCGATTTCCAGCGAAGATAAATTGCGTTATCGCTTTTGGCTGCATTACGCCGAAGGATCGTTAATGCCACTATTAATGATGAAACTGGTGTTTGGTAGCCTGGGTAAAGAGCCAGTGCCGTGGTTGCTGCGTCCGGTGGGTAATTTGTTGGGGCAAGGCGTGCAAAAGGCGTATCTGAATAAACAGATTCTGACGCATGCGCGTTATCTCGAAGATTCACTGCAAAAAAATCCGTGGTTTGCAGGCCAGGCATTCAGTGCCGCGGATATTCAAATGAGTTTCCCGGTCGTTGCGTTACTGTCTCGCGGTGGCATCAACGATTTACCTAATCTGCAAAACTGGTTTAATACCATACAACTACGTCCGGCCTGGCAGCGAGCGATAGAACAGGGTGGGCCATTCGAGATCCCAGGATAATATCCGTCATCCTTCAATTTGCCTCTTTGTTGGCTACGTTCACGCGCCCGACAAATCTGCCGGGAGCAGATTTGAACGCTGTTAACAGCGCCCCGAAGGGGTGAGGCCCATGGATGGGCCGAATAATCACTTAATTATGTAAGCTCATCGGGACTTGTTCTCTTGCTGCCGCGATGCAAATCGAATTATTCAGGATATTGAGTTCATATCTATTCAAAACTCCTATGAGTCAGGAAAATTCATTACCGGTATCTTGCAGGATTGTTGCTAAATTGCGCATCGACGATAACGTTTGCGCATGAGGTGGCGATAATTTCGCCGGCTAACGCTTTTTTCAGCAAAAAGCGGCAAAGTTCGGTTGAAAATCCATGTAAGAAGGCCGGATAATCGTTTGCCTTAATTTTTACACCCAGTTTGTATACGCGGAGTTAAACGTTTGCTTTTTTGTGACGCCCCATTTTTGTCATAAATGCAGCACAGGGATTAATTCGAAGTATTTAAGAATTTAAACGTTTAATCAGCAGTGGATTGTCCACCACGTATACCAACGTAATCATAAAAATCTCAGGGGATTTTTCACTATGTCTAATCATTCTCCGCGTGCAACCGGCGGTATTGATGCCTGGTTCAAAATATCTGCACGTGGTAGTACCGTTCGTCAGGAAGTTGTGGCGGGTTTAACCACTTTCCTCGCGATGGTGTACTCCGTGATCGTCGTTCCGGGCATGCTCGGTAAAGCAGGATTCCCTCCTGCGGCGGTCTTTGTGGCAACTTGCCTGGTAGCCGGTGTCGGCTCTCTTGTGATGGGCCTTTGGGCAAACCTGCCGCTGGCAATTGGTTGCGCCATTTCACTGACTGCTTTTACCGCATTCAGCCTGGTATTGGGCCAACACATCAGCGTACCTGTTGCGCTGGGCGCCGTCTTCCTGATGGGTGTGCTGTTCACCATCATCTCCGCAACCGGCATTCGAAGCTGGATTTTGCGTAACTTACCGATGGGCGTTGCGCATGGCACCGGCATCGGTATCGGCCTGTTCCTGCTGCTGATTGCCGCAAACGGCGTCGGTCTGGTTATCAAAAACCCACTGGACGGTCTGCCAGTCGCTCTTGGCCATTTCGCAAGCTTCCCGGTCATCATGTCTTTGATTGGCCTGGCGGTGATCATTGGTCTGGAAAAACTGAAAGTCCCGGGCGGCATTCTGCTGACCATTATCGGCATCTCAATTTTCGGCCTGATCTTCGACCCAGCGGTACATTTCTCTGGCATCTTCGCTATGCCTTCACTGAAAGATGAAGCGGGTAATTCGCTGATTGGTAGCCTGGATATCATGGGCGCACTGAATCCAGTGGTGTTGCCAAGCGTTCTGGCGCTGGTCATGACGGCGGTATTCGATGCAACGGGCACCATCCGTGCGGTTGCAGGCCAGGCAAATCTGCTGGATAAAGACGGTCAAATCATTGATGGCGGCAAAGCGCTGACCACCGACTCCCTGAGCTCTGTGTTCTCAGGCCTGGTGGGTGCGGCTCCAGCAGCGGTCTATATCGAATCTGCGGCAGGTACTGCGGCGGGCGGTAAAACCGGCCTGACAGCTATCACCGTTGGTGTTCTGTTCCTGCTGATTCTGTTCCTTTCTCCGCTCTCTTATCTGGTTCCTGCTTACGCAACCGCTCCGGCGTTGATGTATGTTGGTCTGTTGATGTTGAGCAACGTTGCAAAAATCGACTTCGCTGATTTCGTTGATGCCATGGCTGGCCTGATTACTGCGGTATTCATCGTGCTGACCTGTAACATCGTTACCGGCATCATGATTGGTTTCGCTTCGCTGGTGATTGGCCGCATCGTGTCAGGTGAATGGCGTAAGCTGAATATCGGCACCGTGGTGATTGCTATCGCTTTGGTCGCGTTCTACGCCGGCGGCTGGGCCATCTAAGTTATCGTTATGTCGGATGACGCTTACGCTTATCCGACCTACGTAATGCAGCATTTGTAGGGTGGATAAGCGTAAGCGTCATCCACCAGTAATTCGGGTGGGAAGTTCAAACTTTCCCACCCTTCAAACCCCTCCAACAACAACCTCAACTCACTTCCTGTTTCCTTACTGTGTAAAAAGTTGTTTTACTATTGGGTATAACAACATCCTGCATAAAGGGTTTCACAAAACACCGCGACTAAGGAAAGCATGGAAATCTTCTTTACTATTCTCATCATGACCCTTGTGGTCTCTTTGTCTGGGGTGGCGACACGCATGCTGCCATTCCAGATCCCGCTACCGTTAATGCAGATAGCCATAGGCGCGATGCTCGCCTGGCCGCACTTCGGTTTGCATGTCGATTTCAATCCGGAACTGTTTCTGGTGCTGTTTATCCCGCCGCTGCTGTTTGCCGATGGCTGGAAAACCCCGACAAATGAATTTCTCCATCATGGGCGAGAGATAATCGGCCTGGCGCTGGTTCTGGTGCTGGTCACCGTCGTCGGTATTGGCTTCCTGATTTACGCTCTGGTGCCGGGTATCCCGCTGCTTCCCGCGTTTGCACTGGCGGCTGTGCTCTCGCCGACAGATGCCGTAGCGCTTTCTGGCATTGTCGGAGAAGGGCGCATCCCGAAGAAAATTATGGGCATTTTGCAGGGCGAAGCGTTAATGAACGACGCATCCGGCCTGGTTTCGTTAAAAATGGCCGTGGCGGTTGCCGTGGGTACCATGGTGTTCAGCGTGGGTGGTGCCACCCTCGAGTTCTTTAAAGTGGCGATTGGCGGTCTGCTTGCGGGGATTGCCGTGAGCTGGCTGTACGGCAAATCATTACGTCTGATGAGCCGCTGGAGCGGTGACGAACCCGCCACGCAAATTCTGCTGCTGTTACTGCTGCCGTTTGCCTCTTACCTGATTGCCGAACATATCGGTGTTTCCGGCATTCTGGCAGCCGTTGCCGCCGGTATGACCATCACCCGTTCTGGCGTGTTGCGCAGTGCACCGCTGGCGATGCGTCTGCGTGCAAACAGCGTCTGGGCAATGCTCGAATTTGTGTTTAACGGCATGGTGTTCCTGCTGTTAGGCCTGCAATTACCCAGCATCATGAAGACGTCGATTGCGGCGGCAAACGCGGATCCGAACGTGGAATTATGGATGCTGTTTGTCGACGTCGGGCTTATCTATTTCGCCCTGATTGGCGTGCGTTTCTTGTGGCTGTGGGCGATGAAACGCATCAGTTTACGCTTTATGAAAAAGCGTCCGCTGGAGTTCGGTTCTTACAGCTTGCGCGAGCTGTGCATTGCCTCGTTTGCTGGCGTGCGTGGGGCTATCACCCTTGCCGGTGTGTTGTCCATCCCACTGCTGTTAGGTGATGGAACGCCATTCCCGGCGCGTTATGAGCTTATCTTCCTTGCTACTGGCGTGATTTTGTTCTCGCTCTTTACCGGGGTGATTATGCTGCCGATTTTGCTGCGCAATGTGGAAGTGCCGGACAAGTCGGTGGCGCGCCAGGAAGAGCGTATTGCCCGTGCGGCAACGGCAGAAGTGGCGATTATCGCCATCGAGAAAATGGAAGAACGCCTGCACTCTGACGTTAACGAGAACATCGACGATCAGTTGCTAAAAGAGGTGAGTTCACGCGTGATAGGGAACTTGCGCCGCCGTGCTGATGGGCGAAATGATATGGAAAGCAGCGAGCTTGAAGAGAGCCTCGAACGCCGTTTCCGTCTGGCCGCGTTACGTTCCGAGCGCGCCGAGCTTTACCATTTACGCGCGACGCAGAAAATCAGCAATGAGACGTTGATGAAGCTGTTACACGATCTCGATTTGCTCGAGGCATTGTTGGTTGAGCAGCAATAATTAACAGTCTGTGCTTACCCGCCCTACATCGTTTTTTGTAGGGTGGATAAGCGCAGCGTCATCCACCGCTGTGATTTTCCACCACCGGCCAAAACTCCTTACAACACGCAATCCACGCCTGCGCGCTATGGGAAATATAAACCCCTTCACGCCAAATCATCGCCAGTTGCCACGTCAAATCGCTGTTTAACGGCAGCCACATCAGCGTGTTTTTATCCAGCTTCTGACAAATCGTCTCTGGCAAAATCGCTATGCCAACACCCGCCTGCACCATGGCGGCGAGGAAATCCCATTGGCCGCTGCGCACCGCAATTCGCGGTGTAAACCCATGCTCCTGAAACAGCTGAATCAACTGGCGGCTTAAGGCGAAATCTTCGTTATAGATAAGCAACGGATGAGCGGCAAGTTCGATTGGGTCGATACTTTCCCGCGACGTCCATGGGCCTGAACGCGGCACCAAAACGCACAATGGATTCTGGATTAAGGGCAGCGTGGAAAAGGTATGCTCGTCATCAACGGGTAAGGCGGTCATGGCTAAATCCAGCTCGCCATTGAGCACCGCCTGTTGCACTGTCAGTCCACCAAATTCGGAAATCTTCAGCTCGACCGCAGGATAGCGTTGGCGATACAGGCTAATTGGCCCGGCCATAAGCATGCCAACCATCGGTGGAATACCGAGGCGCAGCACGCCTTTGTTGAGATGGTTGATGTCGCCAAGTTCGGCTTCCAGCTGGCGAAACTCCGCCAGAATCGCCAGGCCGTGTTGATAAACCACCTCGCCGGTATCTGTCAGTAATAGCTTTCGCCCATCACGAATCAGCAGCGTACAGCCGAGCTCATCTTCGAGGTTGCGCAGCATCTTGCTGATGGTCGGCTGAGTGACGAACATCTTCTGGGCAGCGCGGGTAAAACTTTGCTGGCGAACCACCTCAACAAAATAACGCAGTGTCCTGATGTCCATAACTATTCCCGTTGACTATACCTCTGATGATTTTAATTCATTTCTTTCAAGGAAGTTGGCTAACTATAATTGCCTCCTCAAATTTTTTAGGAGTGCCATTCTCATGGCTGTGGCGTTACGTGGTTTTACGCCGGTTCTTTTTCGCCGTATTCAAGTACCAGTACAAGTGGCGCTCTACGCGGGATTATTTATTTTTGCCCAACAGTTAGTGGACTGGTGGCATTTGCCGCTGCCGGCAAACCTGGTGGGGATGTTATTGCTGCTGGCATTGATCGTTTGTCGTGTGGTGCAGCTGAAATGGGTGCGCGCCGGTTCGCGCTGGTTACTGGCAGAAATGCTGCTGTTCTTTGTGCCTGCGGTGGTCGCGGTGGTGAATTATGCCGAATTGCTGATGGTCGACGGTTGGCGCATTTTCCTGGTGATTGCTATCAGCACCACGCTGGTGCTTGGTGCAACCGCGCTGGTGGTGGATAAAGTCTACCGTTTTGAACTGGCACGCGAAGCCCGCAGGCAGGCGCGCTGTGAATAATTTTCAGCTGAGTATTTTGTGCCTGGTGATGACCCTCGGGCTCTATTTTGCCAATAAAAAACTCTATCGCCGCTTTCGTAAACTGCCGTTAATGCCACTGGTTTTGACGCCAGTGCTGCTGGTGGCGATGCTTATTTTTGGCCACATCTCTTATCAAAATTATATGGGCGAAGCGCACTGGCTGCTGTGGTTGCTGGGCCCGGCGACTATCGCCTTTGCCGTGCCGGTGTATGACAATCTCAAGGTAATAAAACGTCACTGGATGTCACTTACCGCAGGCGTTATCACCGCAACGGTGGTGGCGGTAACCAGCTCCGTCTGGCTTGCGCGGTTGTTTACCTTGTCAGATGAAATCCAGCGCAGTCTCGCGGTGCGCTCGATTACCACACCTTTTGCACTGGCTGCGGCAAAACCGCTCGGCGGCCAGCCGGAACTGGTGGCGCTGTTTGTGGTAGTGACCGGCGTATTTGGCATGGCGATAGGCGATGTGCTGTTTTTACGTCTTGCGATTCGTGAAGGGATGGCAAAAGGGGCTGGTTTTGGCGCCGCTTCTCACGGCGCCGGTACTGCGCGTTCCTACGAGCTTGGCCCGCAGGAAGGGGTGGTTGCCAGTCTGGTGATGATGTTTTCCGGCGTTGTGATGGTATTGATTGCGCCATTGGTGGGCTGGTTGATGTTTTGATGGTCAGTGAATCGGACCGTCAAAAAAGGTTTTGTAGGTCGGATAAGCGCAGCGTTATCTGACACATTTCCCGGCTCAGGTGAGCCGGGAAGGGTAAAACTCATTAGTGCGCACGGCCTTGTTCAATACCAATCCCGGTCTGGGAACGGATGAACTGAGCACGGAATTTCTCACGCTCCAGATTGCCTTCCGGGCTGTTATCCGTCGCTGAGAACACCCAGATACCGACAAACGCGACCAGAATCGAGAACAACGCTGGATATTCATACGGGAAGACTGCCGTAGCGTGGCCGAGAACCTGTACCCAAACTGTTGGGCCGAGGATCATCAACAACACCGCAGTAATCAGTCCGAGCCAACCGCCCACCATTGCGCCACGGGTGGTCAGTTTTGACCAGTACATAGAGAGCAGGATAATAGGGAAGTTACAGCTCGCCGCAATCGAGAACGCCAGGCCAACCATGAAGGCGATGTTCTGTTTCTCGAACAAAATCCCCAACAAAATAGCCACTATGCCCAATACCACCACGGTGATTTTCGACACTCTCAGCTCATCACGTTCAGAGGCCCCTTTGCGGAACACGTTGGCGTAGAGGTCATGGGAAACCGCAGACGCCCCCGCAAGCGTTAAACCGGCGACCACCGCAAGAATGGTGGCGAAAGCGACTGCCGAGATAAAGCCTAAGAACAAGCTCCCGCCCACTGCATCAGCCAGGTGAACCGCTGCCATGTTATTGCCACCAATCAACGCGCCAGCGGCATCTTTAAAGGCTGGGTTCGCACCCACCAACATGATGGCGCCAAAGCCGATGATAAAGGTCAGGATGTAGAAATAACCCATGAAACCGGTGGCATAAAGTACGCTTTTACGCGCTTCGCGGGCATCGCTCACGGTGAAGAAACGCATCAGAATGTGCGGCAAACCGGCGGTGCCAAACATCAAACCTAACCCCAGCGAAAGCGCTGATATCGGGTCTTTCACCAGCCCGCCAGGGCTCATAATGGCGATACCTTTCGGATGCACCGCGATGGCTTCTGCGAACAGATTGTTAAAGCTGAAGCCCACGTGTTTCATCACCATAAAGGCCATGAAACTTGCGCCGAACAGCAGCAGTACCGCTTTGATGATTTGCACCCAGGTGGTGGCCAGCATGCCGCCGAACAGCACGTACATCACCATCAGCACGCCGACCAGTACCACGGCAACGTGGTAGTTCAGGCCGAACAGCAACTGGATAAGTTTACCCGCGCCCACCATCTGGGCAATCAGGTAAAGCGCCACGACAACCAGTGAACCGCAGGCCGACAGAATACGAATCGGCCCTTGTTTCAGGCGATACGAGGCCACGTCAGCAAAGGTGTATTTACCGAGGTTACGCAGGCGTTCAGCAATCAGGAACAGGATAATTGGCCAGCCGACCAAAAAGCCCAGTGAGTAAATCAGGCCGTCATAACCGGAGGTAAACACCAGTGCCGAAATACCGAGGAACGATGCGGCAGACATATAGTCGCCCGCAATCGCCAGGCCATTCTGGAAGCCGGTGATATTGCCGCCCGCGGTGTAGTAATCGCTACGGGTACGGGTGCGTTTTGACGCCCAATAGGTTATCCCTAAAGTAAAGGCGACGAAAATGACGAACATAATGATCGCCTGCCAGTTGGTCGGCTGACGTTGTACAGCCCCCGTAATCGCATCCGCGGCAAAGGCGGACGCAGGCAGGCTCAGGAGCGGGGCGGCAAGGACGCCGAAGAGACGTTTCATGATACCTTCACCTCGCGCAGCACTGCGTTATTCAGACGGTCAAATTCACCGTTCGCCCGCCAGACATAGACTCCAGTCAGGAAGAAAGAGATCAGGATCACGCCGACCCCAATAGGAATGCCTCGCGTCACGGTGGTGCCTGCATGTAAAGGCGTACCCAACCAGGCGGGAGCAAAGGCAATGAGCAAAATAAAGCTGACGTAAATCACCAGCATGATGATGGACAAAATGGTGGCAAACCGTTGCCGTTTAGCGACTAACTCCCTGAAATGCGCACTGTCTTCTATCCGTTGATAAAGTTGTTCACTCATCACAGATCTCTCCAGAGGTAAGGGGGTGGTTTTATTTTTTTGGCTCCTTCTCCTGAGGGAGAAGGTTGGGATGAGGGCATATCACCATGAAACAACCCTCACCCCAGCCCTCTCCCTGAGGGAGAGGGGGAAAAGATTAAGGCATGGTAATAGCTTGTTTTTCTTCCAGTAACTTCTCAACAACACCCGGATCGGCAAGCGTTGAAGTATCACCAAAGTTGCTGGTATCGCCGGCGGCAATTTTGCGCAAAATGCGGCGCATAATTTTGCCGGAACGAGTTTTAGGGAGTGAATCTGTCCAGTGCAAAATATCCGGAGTGGCAAGCGGGCCAATCTCTTTGCGCACCCAGTTACGCACTTCGGTATACAGCTCAGGTGTCGGCTCTTCGCCGTGGTTGAGCGTCACATACGCGTAAATCGCCTGGCCCTTAATGTTATGCGGAATGCCGACTACGGCCGCTTCAGCTACTTTCGGATGCGACACCAACGCTGACTCGATTTCTGCTGTGCCCAGGCGGTGTCCGGAAACGTTCAACACGTCGTCCACACGTCCGGTAATCCAGTAATAACCGTCTTCGTCACGACGCGCGCCGTCACCACTGAAGTACATATTTTTAAAGGTCGAGAAGTAAGTCTGCTCGAAACGTTCGTGGTCGCCAAACAGTGTGCGTGCCTGGCCTGGCCATGAATCGGTGATCACCAGATTGCCTTCGGTCGCCCCCTGCTGCGGGTTGCCTTCGTTATCCACGAGTGCTGGCTGAACCCCAAAGAATGGACGAGTGGCGGAACCGGCTTTCAGCTCGGTTGCCCCTGGCAGCGGAGTAATCATGAAACCGCCGGTTTCGGTCTGCCACCAGGTGTCGACCACCGGGCATTTTTCGTTGCCGATCTTCTTCCAGTACCATTCCCACGCTTCCGGGTTGATTGGCTCACCCACCGAACCCAAAATGCGCAGCGACGAACGATCGGTGTTTTCAATCGCTTTATCGCCTTCAGCCATCAGCGCACGAATCGCCGTTGGCGCGGTGTAGAGAATGTTCACTTTATGCTTATCAACAACTTGCGCCATACGGTTAGGTGCTGGCCAGTTGGGAACGCCTTCGAACATCAGGGTGATAGCACCACACGCCAGCGGGCCGTACAGCAGATAGCTGTGGCCGGTGACCCAACCCACATCAGCGGTACACCAGTAGACGTCACCCTGGTGATAATCGAAAACATATTTGAAGGTGGTTGCGGCATACACCAGATACCCACCGGTAGTGTGCAACACGCCTTTTGGCTTGCCGGTGGAACCCGAGGTGTAGAGGATAAACAGCGGATCTTCGGCGCTCACTTCGACAGGCTGATGGTGCGCGCTGGCTTTTTCCACCAACTCGTTCCACCACAGGTCACGACCCTGATGCCATTCGATATTGCCGCCGGTACGTTTAAGCACCACCACGTGTTCGACACTTTTCACGCCAGGGTTTTTCAGCGCTTCATCGACGTTTTTCTTCAGCGGAATAGAACGTCCGGCGCGAATGCCTTCATCGGCGGTAATCACCAGACGGGAGTTGGAGTCGATGATGCGTCCGGCGACCGCTTCCGGCGAGAAACCGCCGAAAATCACCGAATGCACCGCGCCAATACGCGCGCAGGCCAGCATCGCAACCGCCGCTTCAGGCACCATCGGCATATAAATTGCGACCACATCACCTTTCTTAATACCCAGTTCGTTCAGGGTATTGGCAAAGCGGCACACTTCGCGATGCAACTCGCGGTAAGTCAGCGTTTTGCTTTGGGTGGCGTCGTCGCCTTCCCAGATGATCGCGGTTTGATCGCCACGATCTTTGAGATGTCTGTCCAGGCAGTTAGCAGCCAGATTCAGCGTGCCTTCTTCATACCATTTGATAGAGATGTTTCCTGGTGCGAAAGAGGTGTTTTTCACCTTTTTATAAGGTTTGATCCAGTCAAGGATCTTCCCTTGCTCGCCCCAAAATGCGTCTGGGTCATGCACCGAGTGTTGGTACATGGATTGATACTGCTCCGGCGTTATCAGGCAATTGTCCGCAATGTTTGCAGGAATGGCGTGTTTATGTACTTGGCTCATGGCTTTTTTTCTCCTTGTAGGATGTTAATAATATGTCATGAAAACGTTAATAACAGGAGGGCTCAGGAGCTTTGTTTATTTTTTGGGCGGCAGATCACGCATTAATTAAATTGTTGAAAATCTAATCAATACATCCCGCGCAGAGAGGGGAAAAAAGGCAAAAAAAAAGCTGCCGAATGGGCAGCTTTAGCGTGTTTTGTAGGGCGGTTAAGCGCAGCGTCAACCGCCACAACTTGCGAAAAGGGTGGATGACGCCTGCGGCTTATCCACCCTACAGTTTTTAACCCGCCGCGCTCTCGCGCAGACTGGCTTTTAGCTTAGTGTACTCATCAATCACATACTGCTCGGCGGCGCGCTGATCGGCGATCGGCTCGACACGTACGGCGCAGTACTTGTACTCCGGCGTTTTGGTTATCGGGCTGAGGTTTTCCGTCACCAGCTCGTTACAGGCACCAATCCACCACTGATACGTCATGTAAACGGCACCTTTATTAGGGCGTTCGCTCACATTCGCACGGGTGATGACTTTACCTTTGCGAGAATGCACCCAAACCAGCGCTTCATCTTCGATACCCAAACGCGCGGCATCGTCGATGTGGATTTGCGCGTAGCCAGGCTCATCCGCCAGGGCTGCCAGTGCCGCACAGTTACCGGTCATCGAACGGCAAGAGTAGTGGCCCACTTCGCGCACCGTGGAAAGCACCATTGGGTACTCTTCGGTGATGCGATCAATTGGCGGTGCCCAGTCACAGGTAAAGAACTCGCCCAGACCATTTTCACGGTCAAACTTACCGTCATACAGGAACGAGGTTCCCTGATCGCTTTCGGCGACATCACGGCAAGGCCACTGGATATAACCCAGTTCGCCCATTTTCTCGTAAGTGGCACCGTAGAAATCTGGGCACAGACCACGCAACTCATCCCAAATTTCCTGGGTGTTGTTGTAGTGCATCGGGTAGCCCATACGGGTGGCAATTTCACTGATAATCTGCCAGTCCGTTTTCAGATCCCACTTCGGTTCTACCGCTTTAAAGAAGCGCTGGAAACCACGGTCAGCGGCGGTATAAACGCCTTCATGTTCACCCCATGAGGTGGATGGCAAAATCACGTCGGCAGCCGCCGCGGTTTTGGTCATGAAGATGTCTTGTACAATCACCAGTTCCATATCCGCAAACGCCTGACGCACAGCCGACAGCTCTGCATCGGTTTGCAGCGGATCTTCACCCATGATGTACGCCGCATGTACTTCGCCATGGGCAACACGGTGTGGCAATTCGCTGATGCGATAGCCCGTGTGCGCCGGTAGCGATGGAACGCCCCAGGCTTTCGCGAACTTCTCGCGACTCGCTTCGTCTTTCACATACTGGTAGCCCGGATAGGTATCCGGCAGTGCGCCCATGTCGCAAGCACCCTGAACGTTGTTCTGGCCGCGAACCGGGTTAACACCGACGTTAGGTTTACCCAGGTTACCGGTCATCAACGCAAGGCTTGTCAGCGAGCGAACCGTTTCCACGCCCTGATAGAACTGGGTCACGCCCATGCCCCACAGGATGGTGGCGGTTTTTGCATTCGCATACATCCGCGCTGCGTTGCGAATTTCCGACGCACTCACGCCAGTAATCTCTTCAACGGATTCAGGCGTGTAGCCAGCCACAATTTTGCGATACTCGTCGAAACCTTCAGTACGAGCCGCCACGAATGACTGGTCATACAGGTTTTCTTCGATAATCACATGCCCCATTGCGTTAAGCAGGGCGATGTTAGAACCATTTCTTAACTGCAAATGCATATCGGCGATGCGCGCGGTTTCAATTTTACGCGGATCGACAACAATGATTTGCGCCCCTTTTTGCTTCGCACGGATCACGCGGTTAGCAACGATAGGGTGTGAATCTGCCGGGTTGTAACCGAACACAAACACTAAATCGGTATCCTCAATCTCGACGATTGAGTTGCTCATAGCGCCGTTACCGACCGATTGGTGCAGACCTGCAACCGATGGGCCGTGTCAGACGCGTGCGCAGCAGTCAACGTTATTGGTACCAATAACGGCGCGCGCAAATTTTTGCATCACATAGTTGGTTTCGTTGCCGGTACCACGGGAAGAACCGGTGGTCATGATGGCATCGGAGCCGTGTTTCGCTTTGATTTCACGCAGACGTGTACTGACGTAGTTCAGTGCTTCATCCCAGGAAACGTTTTCGAGTTTGCCGCCTTTCTGGCGACGAATCATCGGTGACTTAAGGCGCGGGGTGAGGATTTTTGTGTCGTTAATAAAATCCCAACCGTAGTAACCCTTCAGGCAAAGATCGCCCTGGTTAGTTTTACCTTGAGCCGCTTCCGCCTTGACGACTTTGCCGTTATCGACCACGAGGTTGATTTTGCAACCTGAGGCGCAATAGGGGCAAACCGTGACGACTTTTTTCATCATTGTTGCTCCAGTCAATATACCCATCATCCTTCAAGTTGCAGATGCGTTGGCTTCACCCATTCGCCCCAGCCACATAGTTAACGTTAACTATGCTCCTGGAGACTCACGGCCTTGCCGCCTTCCTGCAATCTGAATGATTAGGGCACTTAAAAGTGTGTGACACTCACACAGCTGATCATATCTATCCGTTGTAATGCATTATCTATGCCACATAGAAAACATGGGGATTACGGTCATTTTACGGCGATAAAAGCAACAAAACGCTGACGAAAAACAGGTCATCGTCAAAAGTGACGTGTCGACTGAAGCTGGGTTTGTGACACTGGTTGAAAATTCAGCATGGGTATTTGTCTTTTGTGCGGTACTCCTTCCACAATCGCCCACACTTGTCTCATGTCCCTTTCATCCATCGCGGAGTACCACCATGAAGCCTGCCATATTGCTGGTGGATGACGATCTGGCCATCTGCGACGTGCTCAGAGATGTGCTCAACGAACACGTTTTTGAGGTGAGGGTTTGCCATTCAGGAAACGACGCGCTGAAAGCCATCGCGCAGTTTCCAGAAATTGCGCTGGTACTGCTGGACATGATTTTGCCCGATATCAATGGCCTGCTCGTCCTGCAACACATACAGCGCCAGCGGCCCGATTTACCGGTAGTGATGCTGACTGGGTTGGGTAGCGAATCTGACGTGGTAGTCGGGCTGGAAATGGGTGCCGATGATTACATCGCCAAACCGTTCAACCCCCGTGTGGTGGTGGCGCGTGTAAAAGCGGTGCTGCGTCGAAGCGGGGCGCTGGCGGTGGAACCTCCGTCGACCAAAAGCTGCGGATTACACTTCAACGGCTGGCGACTGGATACCGCGCGTTGCCAGCTATTCAACTCCGCACATGAACAGGTTGATCTCACCCAGGGCGAATATGGACTGCTGCTGGCCCTGGTGCAAAATGCTCGCAAAGTGTTATCGCGTGAGCGATTACTGGAATTGACTCACAGCGAAAGCCTTGAAGTATTCGACAGAACAATAGATGTGCTGATTATGCGCCTGCGTAAAAAAATAGAACCGAACCCACATCAGCCAGCATTAATTCGCACCATTCGCGGTGTGGGGTATGTATTTTCCGCTGATATTATTCAGGCTGAAAATAATGCCGCGTAAACATAACCATTCTTAGCGTGATCGCCAGTTTGAATAAGCCTGGTTTACACCAGACTTATTCTGTTTATCTGGCTGCGTTTATTTCATCCGCTTCCCTGATTCATCAATGACTTTTTCCCCATCCTCTTTAGTAAACGCCCCTCTCTGCGGTTCAGGGAGAATATCCAGTACCACTTCTGAAGGGCGGCACAGGCGGGTTCCCAACGGGGTGAACACAATAGGGCGGTTAATCAAAATCGGATGTTGCAGCATCAAGTTGATGAGCTGATCGTCACTAAAATTATCCTCTGCCAGACCCAACTGCTCATAAGGTTCGACATTTTTACGCAGTAGTTCGCGCACCGTAATCCCCATATCCGCGATGAGTTTCTTTAGTTCATCGTGTGAGGGCGGTGTCTCAAGATAATAAACAATCGTCGGCTCATTCCCGCTATTACGGATTAATTCCAGTGTGTTACGCGAGGTACCGCAGGCTGGGTTGTGATAAATGGTGATGTTGCTCATTTCAGTATCTCATTACAAGGTGAAAGACAGACGTAACGCCAGTGCCACGAGCGTCACAAACAGAATCGGCAATGTCATGACGATGCCAGTGCGGAAGTAATATCCCCATGTGATCGTCAGGTTTTTCTGGGCCAGCACATGGAGCCAGAGAAGGGTTGCCAGGCTGCCAATCGGGGTGATTTTCGGCCCCAAATCGCAACCGATGACGTTGGCATAAATCATCGCTTCTTTAATGACTCCAGTCGCGGTGCTGCCATCAATCGACAACGCGCCAATCAGCACGGTCGGCATATTATTCATTATGGATGACAGGAATGCGGTAAGGAAACCCGTCCCAAGTGTCGTGGCCCACAGTCCATGTTGCGCAAGAATATTCAGCACGCCGGAAAGGTATTCCGTAAGCCCGGCATTGCGGAGCCCGTAGACGACAAGGTACATCCCGAGTGAGAAAACGACGATTTGCCAGGGCGCGCCACGCAGCACTTTCCCGGTATTAATCGCCTGTCCTCGCTTCGCCACAGTCAACAAAATCAAAGCACCGGTCGCGGCGATGGCGCTAACGGGGATGCCCAAAGGCTCAAGCACAAAGAATCCCAGCAGAAGGAGAACCAGAACAATCCAGCCTGTTGTGAAGGTGGCCGGGTCTTTGATTGCCTTTGCGGGCGCTTTGAGTTTCGCAAGCTCATAGACAGGTGGAATATCTTTGCGGAAAAACAGATGCAGCATGGCAAGCGTTGCCGCAATGGCGGCGATATCCACGGGCACCATCACCGACGCGTATTCGGTGAATCCCAGTTTAAAGAAGTCTGCCGAAACGATATTCACCAGGTTCGAGACGATAAGCGGCAGGCTGGCGGTATCTGCAATGAAACCGGCGGCCATGACAAATGCCAGCGTTGCCTGTTTGCTGAAACCCAGCGCCAGCAACATCGCTATCACAATAGGCGTCAGGATAAGTGCTGCACCATCGTTAGCAAACAACGCGGCGACCGCGGCGCCCAACAGCACAATGTAGGTGAACAGCAGGCGTCCACGCCCGTTGCCCCAACGAGAAACGTGTAACGCTGCCCACTCGAAAAAGCCCGACTCATCGAGCAACAGGCTAATGATAATCACCGCGATAAACGTCGCCGTCGCGTTCCACACAATATTCCACACCACGGGAATATCACTTAGCTGGATAACCCCGCAAACCAGCGCCAGAACCGCACCAATCGTCGCACTCCATCCGATACTCAGACCTTTGGGTTGCCAGATAACCAGCATGAGTGTGAATAAAAAAATCCCTGCAGCCAGTAACATTATCTACTCCATCACATATGAATTATTGAATGTGTTTCAGCTTTCCTGACACGAACTTTTCTGCATCACTTTTAGTTTTTCGCGCGTCTCTTCTCGCAGGCAGTTCCATGCGTTATCGATAGTCGCAGCAGCCCAGGCAGGCATATTTGGCGATAAACGGTAGTGCACCCACTTGCCTTCACGACGGTCACTCACCAGACCAGACTCGCGTAGAATCGCCATGTGACGCGAGACTTTAGGCTGAGACTCCCTGGTTGCGGCGCAAATATCACAGACGCATAACTCTCCGGACTCCCGGAGCAGCATCACGATGGAAAGTCGGGTTTCATCGGATAGCGTTTTAAAAAGCTGAACAGGAAGTAGCATTTTCAACCCCAATGTCGTTACGTGACACATATGGTAAATCATATGTATAAGGTTTGAAAGAAGCCTGACTATATTGAGTGGGATGAGGGGATGAGAGGGAGACTAATTCTGCACAAGAGGCCGGATCCGACCTCTTTAGTTTTTAAAATGATTCAGGAGGTTAGCCGTTATCGCTAATAAACAACTGCAATTCCGTCAGCGTTTTTGCCCCATCAATGGCATTCGCGCATAACAGATTCGCACGAGCACAAGCGTGGGCTAATTTCAGGCTATCCAGCAGCGGCCATTTTTCATGGCAGCCATATAAAATACCGGCGCAGAAAGCGTCACCGGCTCCGACGCTGCCGATAATTTCATCCGGCGTTAACATAAATGACGCCACCCAGATGCCTTCTTTTCCAGGCTCCACCCCCCACGCGCCTTCCGGGCAATGAATCACCACTCTTTGCCTGACACCTGACTCCAGCAGCAACGTTGCCGCTTGCGCAATATTTTCGATGTGCGGCGTGCCGTCCGTATGGCGGATATCCAGCCCGCTAAATTCGCCAGCTTCCAGCTCATTAATCACCAGATAATCCAGCCAGCGCAGGGCAGGGAGCACCATCGGGCGATAACGCGGGTCGCCCTGGCGCGAAACCAAATCAAGAGACGTTTCATAGCCTTGCTGAGACATCATCGCCAGCAAGCGTGCGCTGCGGGTACCATATTCTGCATCTTCCATATCGAGGCTATCGAGTAGCAGCAAATAGCCGAGATGGAAGATTTTGAATGACGATTCGAGGCGGTCAAAGGCGGGTAAATCAAGCAGACGATTCGCCCCTGGCGAGTGAAAAAAGGTTCGTTGCCCGCTCGGGTCCGTCATCACTTGCGACATCGACGTCGGTGCGAAAGTGGTGCGGTGTACGTGCTGGCGATTGACATGATACTGATCCAGCATCGCCATAATGTAGTCACCATCGTGGTCATCGCCCACCAAACCCACCGCTTGCAGCGGCAGGCCGACATGCATTTTCGCCAGCGTCAGCAGCACGTTTAACGGCGCGCCACCGGTCGAGCGTTCACTGTGGACGATTTCGGCAAGCCACCCGCGCTGGGGCCATTGCACAATTTGATGCACATGGTCGACCAGCATATTTCCGGCGGCAATAATCCCGCTGCGCTCACTCATAGCCTCTCCTTAGGAGCCCATCCCATCAGGCTCTACGCTTTACCTGAACTGCCAAAAATCTGCATTTGCCGGGCGACAACGTCAGTAATCGCTTCTTCAATTCCCAGCAGCAATTCGGCAAATTCGTCATAAATGGCGTGACGTTGATTCATCCGTTGCTCAATCGCGCTGAGAGCGGCCTGCGACATTCCGGTATAGAAATTTATCTTGTGGATACCGAGGCTTATCGCTTTACGGAAATCTTCGTCGCTGATGCCTGAGCCTCCGTGCAGCACCAGCGGCAGGCCGGTTTGGCGACGAATCGCCGCCAGCCGATCAAAGTCGAGTTTCGGCTCGCCTTTGTATTTGCCGTGCGCATTGCCGATGGCGACCGCCAGCGTGTCGATGCCGGTTCTGTCGACAAAATCACGCGCAATGGCCGGGTCGGTAAACTTGTTGCTGTCGGCCTCGCCATACAGCGCACCGCCTTCATCACCGCCTACCGCGCCAAGTTCTGCCTCAACCGAAACGCCCACCGCGTGGCACATCTTCACCACTTCCCGGGTCTGGCGAACGTTCTCTTCATATTCAAGTGTAGAACCATCGAACATCACTGAGCTAAAACCGAGGCGTAACGCGCGCACCACCGCCTCAAAATGCAGGCCGTGGTCGAGATTGAGCACCACCGGAATATCATGGCGTGCCGCTTCGAATTTGACGGCTTCAACCAGCGAATCCAGTGACACATACTTAAAATGGACTTCGGCGATATTGATAATAAAAGGCGAATTTTCCTGCTTTGCGGCGGCAAAAAGGGCACGCAGAAAATGGCTGTCGAGCACGTTAAACGCTCCTAATGCATAGCCATTTTCACGTGCATGAGCCAGTCCATCTGCGAGCGATATCAAAGCCATAATGTTTCCCCTGGTGTTGGAAATGAATGGTTGGAAATGAATTAAAGATGGTGGCGATATTCGTTGCACAGCAGCTGCTGCACGGGTGCATCTTCGATAATGGAATTAAAACGCTCGAGCGGCCTGAGGAAACGGTTGTCGCGATCGTCATCGTTGACCATCGACACTTCCCCAACCAGCACATCGCCGTAACCCGGTTCGCCCCAGAAACTGTGGTAAATACCCGGCACCAGGCAAATGCTTTCACCGGGCGATAGCCGCAACTGACTGCCCGCGGCGTGGGTCTGGCGGCAGCCATCGATAACGACCGTCACATCGCTCTCTTCGGTTTGCTCGAACTGATCGGCATTCCACAGTTCAACAATCAAATTACCGCCGCCGCGATTGATAATGTCCTCGCGTTTGCGCCAGTGAAAATGCATCGGCGTGAGTTGCCCTTCGCGCACATGCATGATTTTTTCGGCATAGCATTTGGCATAGGGCGTGCCATCGGGCGAGCCGTTACGCAGCGTGAAAAGCGTCAGCCCCTGAGTCAAAAAATCGCTCCCGCCAAACGCGGTCACGTCCCAGCCGAGTTTCAGATCAAAGACTTCCTGCCAGATGTGTTTATCTACCTGCTGCCATTTCGCCAGGTTGTAAGAGGCGAATGGCGGCAGATGGACGTCGTGCTGCATAAAGAAATGGCGCGTTTGAGAGAGGATCTGGTTCACTTCAGAGCGTTTCATTTTGTCTCCTTAGAACAACCCTCACCCTAACCCTCTCCCTGAGGGAGAGGGGACTGGTCGGTTTCCCCCTATCCTTTGGGAGAGGGGACTGGTCGGTTTCTCCCTATCCTTTGGGAGAGGGAACTGGTCGGTTTCTCCCTATCCTTTGGGAGAGGGGATCTGCAGTTTTCTCCCTCTCCTGGGGGAGAGGGTCGGGGTGAGGGCGACCCATACCAAAGGAAAAACGTTATTTCACCGTCCAGCCCTTATACGTGCCGATATTATTCTTATCGATCATGGTCACCGGGATCAGCACCGGCTCTTTCGGCGCAGGCTTCCCTTGCAGAATGTCGTAACCAATCTCCACCGCTTTCGCCGCCATCACTTGCGGATCCTGGGCAGGCGTTGCCACAAACAGCGTATTTCCGCCACGCTTCAGGGCTTCTTCCGCATCCGGGCTTCCATCCACGCCGACGATAAAGAACTCGTTACGTTGTGCCTGTTTCGCCGCCAGATCGGCACCGATCGCCGTCGGATCGTTGATCGCAAACACGCCGTCGATCTTCGGATTCGCCGCCAGCAATGAGGTCATCACTTCAAGCCCTCCTTCACGGCTGCCTTTGGCGTTCTGGTTAGAGGAAAGGACTTTGATTTCCGGGTGCTTTTTAAACTCGGTTTCGCAGCCTTCAACACGGTTTTGTACCGCAGAGACTGGTGGCCCGTTGATGATCACCACGTTGCCTTTGTTTTTCAGACGATCCGAAATGTACTTACAGGCCATTTCACCCGCCTGAGTATTGTTTGAGGTGATGGTCGCATCCGCACCTTCCGCTGCCACGTCAACCGCCACCACCACGATCCCCGCTTCTTTCGCGCGCTTCACCGCCGGGCCGATCCCTTTAGAATCCGCGGCGTTCAAAATGATCATGTCCACTTTCGCGGCGATAAAGTTATCGATTTGAGAAACCTGCTGGCCGAGATCGTAGCCGCTGGAAACCAGTGTCACTTTCACGTTATCGCCTGCCAGTTTGCGGGCTTCAAGCTCGGCACCTTTGGTAATCTGCACGAAGAACGGGTTGGCGAGGTCGCCCACCGTCACCCCGATGGATTTCAGTTCTTTTGCCTGAACAAAAGGCACAGCGGCAATCATGAGTGCAGCAGCGAGTAGCTTTAAACGCATGGTGAATCTCCTGTGTGATTTTGTCGGATGACGCTCACGCTTATCCGACCTACGAAGAATATGGTTATCGGTTTTGTCGGATGATGCTCACGCTTATCCGACCTGTGAAAAAGCATGGTTATTGGTTTTGTAGGGTGGATAAGCGATAGCGTCATCCACCGTTTACACCTGTTATGCACTTTGATGGTGACGGGTACGGTATTTGTCGATCAGCACCGCAATGATGATCACCGCACCCTTGATCACCAGTTGCCAGAAATAGGAGACGCCCATCAGCGTCATACCATTGTTGAGCGTGGCGATAATCAATGCGCCAACCAGCGTGCCGGTGATGGTGCCAATACCGCCGACAAAACTGGTGCCCCCAAGGATCACCGCCGCAATGGCGTCCAGCTCATACCCCGCACCGAGGTTGCCGTTGGCGCTATACAACCGCGATGCACTCATCACACCGCCAAGTCCCGAAAGCAGCCCGCTCATGCCATAAACGAACAGCAAAACCATCCAGACTTTGATGCCCGTCAGACGTGCGGCCTGCATGTTGCCGCCAACCGCATAGATATGAACCCCAAGCGTGGTGCGTCGCAGAATGAACCAACACACCACAATCACCGCCAGTGCGATGACCACCAACCACGGAATCGGCCCGAGATACGAGTTGCCTATCCATTCAAAATTGATATTGGAGTTAATCACGGTGGTGCCGTCAGCCAGCAAATAGGCCGCGCCGCGCAGCGCGGTATAGGTGCCGAGCGTGACGATAAACGGCGGTAGCCCGGCCCAGGCAACCAGCATGCCGTTGAACAGCCCAAGCCCGGTGCCCATCATTAAGGCCGCAGGAATCGAAAGCGACTCCCAGCCAGGCATCAGCGAAACCACCATCGCGGTCACCGCCGTGGTACCCAGAATCGAGCCGACCGACAGGTCGATACCGCCGGTCAAAATAATGAATGTCATCCCGGCGGCGAGAACGATATTGATCGACGACTGGCGGGCGATATTCAGCAGGTTAGATTCAGTAAAAAAGTTAGGCGTGATAAAACCGAATATCGCCACGATCAATATCAAAATCGGCAAAATACCGACGGTTTGCATCAAATCGCCGAACAGGGCTTTTTTCAACGAGGCGGATTTGGCGACCTGTTGCGGTGTGGTGTGCGCCAGCGGCGTTTCTTTGCGTTGATTAATTGCCATGGTGAACCACCTTTTTGTGGGCATCTTCGACACCGGTTGCCAGCGTCATAATGTTCTCTTGCGTGATGTCGGCCGGGTGTAATTCGCCCGCAATACTGCCTTCACGCATCACATAAACCCGGTCGCTCATCCCGACGATTTCCGGCAACTCACTGGAGATCATCAGGATCGCCACGCCCTGTTTTGCCATCTGGCTCATGATCCGGTAGATCTCACTTTTTGCGCCGACATCGACGCCGCGAGTTGGCTCATCGAGGATCAAAATTCGCGGGCCGATCGCCACCCAGCGCGAGATCAGCAGCTTTTGCTGATTACCGCCGGATAAACCGCCCGCACGAACTTGCGCATGCGGCACGCGGATATTCAGCAGGCTGATAGCATCGTCAGAAATGGTTTGGGCTTTTTTGCGATCGAGCCAGCCGTAGTGGGCATCACGCTCGAGTGTCGCCATGGTGATGTTGTCTTGCGCCGCCAGTTCGAGGAACAAACCCTGCTCTTTGCGGTTTTCCGTGAGAAAGCCAATGCCGTGTTGAATAGCTTCACGAGGTGAATGAATCTTTACGGCTTTACCATCGATTTCAATGCTGCCACCCGTGGATTTGCGCACCCCAAAGATCAGCTGTGCCAGCTCGGAACGCCCGGCCCCGACCAGTCCTGCGAGTCCGACGATTTCGCCCGATTTCACCTGCAGGCTGACCGGCTGCACTTTTGCGCCGTCAGTCAGGTGATGGACATTCAGACGCACGCTGCCAAGTGGAATGTCACGTTCTTTATTGAACAAATCGCTTAACGGACGGCCCACCATCATGCGCACCAGTTCGTTCGCGTTCAGATTTTCACGCGTCAGGCTGCCGACATATTGCCCGTCGCGCAGCACGCTCACGCGGTCAGACAGTTCGTAGACTTCCGCCATACGGTGGCTGATATAGATAATCGCCATACCTTCATCACGCAGTCGCATAATCAACTCGAACAGGCGGTGAGTTTCACGAGAAGAGAGGGCGGCGGTGGGTTCATCCATCACCAGGATGCGGCTGTTGCGATGCAATGCGCGGGCAATTTCCACCTGCTGTTGTTCAGCAATGGTCAGCCGGGAAACTAAATCGCTGGCTTTAAACTGTGCGCCGAGGCGGTTGATAACGCTTTGCGCCTGCAAAACCATCTCTTTGCGTTTGACCAGGCCGCCACGCGACAGCTCGCTGCCGAGGAAAATATTCTCAGCAACCGTCAGATTGGGCGCGAGCTGCATCTCCTGATAAATCAGTGTGATGCCTGCGTTTAACGCATCTTTCGGCCCTTTAATACTGTAGGGCTGGCCGTTAATTAAAATCTCGCCGCTGGTGGCGGTATACGCGCCGGCGAGGATCTTCATCAGCGTGCTTTTTCCGGCACCGTTTTCCCCCATTAATGCGTGAATTTCACCGGGGAATACCGTTAAGTCGACACCTTTCAACGCATAAAATTTGCCGAATGATTTGGCAATATTGCGCATTTCCAGAATGGGAACGCTACTCATAGCGCGGCTCCTGCGGGTGAAGGTTTCGATTGCTGCCAGTCAATCACACGCAGGTAAATGCAAAATGTCAGAAGTCGTTCATATTTGTCATATACACAGCATTCTTTAAGTTGCAGGTGCGCTACTTCTCAAGATGCTTTGCTAGTTTCCACACCCCCACGAGAACCACGAAAATTGATAGTAATGTAAGTTTCCCCCAGTGCTCAGGAAAAAAACTGTAAGACAAGCAAGATAAAAGAACAATTAATGCGACAGGAAGATATGAATAAATTGTTTCTGTTTTAATCCAGTCGAAAATAAAGTTTTTGAGAAATCTTTTCATTTTATTATATCCCTTAATATTGTTATTGCATCTCTTTCACTAAGAGTATTATTCAGGTGGCCAATGTTTTTTTGCAGAACTGGTTCAATGATGAAATAAAGCATTTCAATATTTTCATGATGTAATATTTGATAAAAATAAGGGTTGAGTGTTTTCAATCTTCTTGCAGAAAGGGCTGCTTTTTGGACATAACTATAAAAACTAAGCAGTGTTAGAGTAACATTGCTAAATTTTCCTATTGCTGCACGGATTTTAGCTGTAAAGCCCATCGATTCAGAAATAGACTTAGATATTACATAGGACATAGCCGATTTTGTTGCAAACCCCGTTCTACTACTCATGACTTCATTGCCATTCTCCTGAAAACTCTTTATTCCTTTCTCTAAGGATAATGCAATTTTTCTGTCGGCTTCCATATGTATGCGTAAATAACCAGAGTGGTTCATATACATAGTCCTTTATGACTTCAATTGCCCCTGAGTGTTAAACGATGGTTTAATTCATACACCATAATTTGATTAAGATGCGCAATCTGCGCTTTATTGCCAATTGAATCAAGTGACATGCATCCAGCGGATATTTGACCTTGATTTTTACCGCTAAGTGTCAAATAGATTGAGTTTGCCATAATCATTCCTTAGTTTTATATAAAACATCAATAATAAGAAATCGTTCATTTACAGTGTTTATTTATTCGGCAGGGGCTTTACATATGTAACAGGGAATACTAGACATAGATTAAAGAATAAGGCAATTCTGCTTTCATATTATTGCCCAGCCAGAAAAAGACATTTTTCTCCCTTCTGGGCAGAGGGCCAAAGCGAGGGACCAAACCATCCACCGGAGCCAAAACATGCCACCACCCCGCACGCCATTTTTGACCAGCGCTCGCGGACGCCTGCTGTCCTTTAACCTGCTGGTTGTCGCGGTGACGTTGATGGTGTGCGGCGTGGCGATTCTCGGTTTTAACCATGCCAGCCGTTTGCAGGAGCAGGTTCAGGGGCAAACGCTGAGCGATATGTCCGGCAGTATGGAGCTTGCGCGTGATACCGCAAATGTGGCGACGGCGGCGGTGCGCCTGACGCAAGTCGTCGGTGCGCTGGAATATCAAAGTGAAGCCCAGCGTTTGCAGCAAACGCAGCAGGCGCTGCAGAATTCACTTAATCATCTGGCGAATGCTCCGCTCGCCAGCCATGAGCCGCAACTGGTTAAGCGTATTACCGATCGCAGCAACGAACTGGAAAGCAGCGTCACGCGGATGCTGGAACTTGGCCATCGTCGCCATCTGGAACGTAACGCGTTGCTCAGTGCGCTCTATCAAAACCAAAGTTATCTGCATCATATTCAGGATATAAATGCCCGCGACGGTTTGACGACGCCTTCAGCGCGGCTGTTAACGGAGATGGACAGGCTGATCCTGATAGCCATTCAAACGCCTTCCCCCAATGCGACCGTGGTGCAACTTACGGAAGTCATGGCGCAGCTTCCGGCACATGCAGATTCACCGTTAGTCGATGAGATATTGCAGGAGTTCACCGCACATTTGCAGCAATTACTCCCGCTTTCGCAGGCACTGGATAAAAGCGATTTAGGCATCTCGTGGTTTATGTATCACATCAAAGCGCTGGTGGCGTTTTTGAATCAGGACATTAATCAGTACGTGCAAAAAGTTGCCCGGGAGTCGCTTAACCGCACCGATCAAAGCCATAAAGAGCTGCAATCGATGATTGCGTTTATCGGTCTGTTTGCCTTGCTGGCGCTGGTGATAACCGGTTTTGCCGGCTGGTATATTTACCGCAATCTTGGCTCGAATCTCACGGCGATTTCTCACGCGATGACGCGGCTGGCTCGTGGCGAACGGGATGTCAGCGTACCGGCATTACAGCGCCGCGATGAGCTGGGCGAACTGGCGCGCGCGTTTAACGTTTTTGCGCGCAATACCGCATCTCTTGAACACACCTCGAAGTTACTGAAAGAAAAAAGCACCCAGTTGGAAACGACCTTTCACGCGATGCGCGATGGCTTTGCGCTGTTCGATAATGACGGGATTCTGGTGGTGTGGAATCCGCAATATCCGCTATTGCTGGGGCTGGCACCGGAGCGGCTGCAACGCGGGCAACACTATTTGAGTCTGCTAAAACAAGTGACGCCATTGCAGGAGCATATTCTCGAAAACCTTTCACGCCCGCTACCCAAGCCACAAGAGCTGCGGCTGGCTGATAATCGCACTATTGAACTGCGTTTTAGCCCGGTGCCGGGGCGCGGGATGGTGAACGTGGTGCTGGAGCGTTCCGAACGTAAAGCGCTGGAAGAGGCGCTGGTGCACGGTCAAAAAATGAAAGCGGTGGGGCAGTTGACCGGCGGTCTGGCCCACGATTTTAATAACTTGCTGGCGGTGATCATCGGCAGCCTTGAGCTGACATCAGTGGATTCGCCCGATGCCGCGCGCATTCAGCGTGCGCTGAAAGCGGCGGAACGCGGTGCGCAACTCACCCAACGTTTACTGGCTTTTTCCCGCAAACAGTCACTCCATCCCCACGCTGTAGCGATGAAAAGTTTGCTGGAAAACCTCGACCCGCTGATTCGCCATGCGCTGCCCGCCACGCTGGCGCTGGAAATTGAAGCGCAGCATCCGGCGTGGCCGGCGTGGATCGATGTGAATCAGCTTGAGAATGCGATTATCAATCTGGTGATGAATGCGCGGGACGCGATGGAAGGGCAAAGCGGCACGATAAAAATCCGCACCTGGAACCAGCGGGTGGTGCGCTCCGGTGGCGGCAAACAGGACATGGTGGCCGTGGAAGTGATCGACAGTGGTCATGGGATGTCCGGGGAGGTTAAAGCCCAGGTGTTTGAACCGTTCTTCACCACCAAACAGACGGGCAGTGGCAGCGGCCTGGGGTTGTCGATGGTGTATGGGTTTGTGCGCCAGTCGGGTGGGCGCGTACAAATCGAAAGTGCGCCAGGGCAAGGCACGCTGGTGCGTTTGCAACTGCCGCGCGCACCCGCGCAGGCGCTCAATGAAATCTTGCCGGAGCCGCTGGCGGCGAGTACCGAAGAGGATCAATTGGTGCTGGTGCTGGAAGATGAACTCGACGTGCGCCAGACGCTGTGTGAGCAGTTGCATCAGTTGGGCTATTTGACGCTCGAAACCAGCGACAGCCAGCAGGCGCTGCAATTTCTCAAAGATGTGCCGGATATTCAGATCCTGATTAGCGACCTGATGTTACCCGGCCCGATGAGCGGCGCCGATGTTATCCAGCATGCCCTCGATAACTATCCACACCTCACTTGCCTGCTTATCAGCGGGCAGGATTTACGCCGCAGCAGCCAGCAATTTCCGCAAGTAGAACTGCTGCGTAAGCCTTTCAACCAGCAAAAACTGGCGCAGGCTTTACGCCTTGCGCGGCATCCATAAAAATTTGTGTCAGGTTTGCAAATCAATGAAAAGGTCATCGTCAAACAATTGACTAAAAGTCCGGAAACGGACATTAATAGAAAGACCCCTTCCAGTATCCCAGGAGGAAGTGGGTGGGTTCAGGAACTCAACTTAGCCGCCTCACAGATTGTTATGCACCTCATTGATCATCCTGTAGCAAGGACTTAGCCCCTCTGTAAAGAGGGGCTGACTTTGGTCTGTCTGTCGCATGATGGTGGATGACGCCTGCGGCTTATCCCCCCTACAACTGACTTTGGCAAAATTCTGGTGGATGACGCCTTTGGCTTATCCACCCTACAAAACTACAAAACTACAAAACTACAAAACCGTTAAACGTAGGTCGGATAAGCGCAGCGTCATCCGACAAAAACTACCCCTCTTTCCCCATTCCGGTCTGTTGAATCAACATCAATGACACGCTATTAAACCAGCGATGCGCCAGACTCTGACGCTGGCTTTCTACCGAAATATCGGCGAGATTTTCCCGCTTAAGCAGTGCCGATTTTCCATCACCTTCAATCGACACGCGATACCAGACCCCTTGCGGCCGCAGATCTTTTGCCGGAGCCGTCGGGTTTAATTGCACCGGCCCACCATGCTCCTTGGCCAGCAACAAAGAAGGCAGGCGCGTCACCACGTTATGGTCGATGGAAACCACGCGGCCCATCAACGGTTGCCACTCCCCACCTTGATAAATCTTTGCTTTTGCACCGATTTGCAGCCGCGCGAGATCTTCTTCACCCACCAGCGCTTTCACTCGCCAGCGCCCGTCGTTCACAAGCGTGGCAATGTGCGTCGAGGTCGAAATCCAGCTCCCCGGCTGCAACGAAACATCGCTATCTTCGATACGCCCCGCAGAGGCTGCCACTAACCGCAGGCGCAACAATTCATTGCTGCCGGCACTTTGCTGGAGCGAGTACTGGCGTGCCATTTGCTCCGCCAGAACCTGTTTCGCCGGGCCATCTTTATCCAGCCCTAACGCGCCACGCGCACTAAATTCCCATGCCCGACGCATCTCTTCGGCTTTGCGTTGCGAAGTTTCAGGCAGCGGGGCAATCAGCTCGAAAAGGGGCTGTCCGGCCTTAACTTGCTGGCCATCGGTGACGAAAACTTTCTCCAGGCGTGCGCTGTAGGGGGTGTAAATCGGTTGCACAAAACCGGCCTCGATAACGCCTGGCAGATTCACTTTATTCGACCACGGCACAAAAATGACCAACAGCGCGGCGATAACCATCAGCAGCAATCGACGACGATAGAACGGCTGGCTTTCCTGCCGACGAGCCCAACAGGTTTTGATTTCTCTGATCATCGGTTGCACCACAAAAGTCACAATCTCTACCAAAAACAGGATCACACCCAGCGCCTTAAAGAAGGCGTGATAGACCACTACCGCGATGCCGATAAACAGCAGCAGGCGGTAAATCCAGGTGGCAAAAGCAAACACCGTCAAAAAGCGGGCAAACGCGGGAGTGACGTTATCGGGCGCGGGATCGTTGATGCCAAACAGATGCCAGCGCATCGCACGTTTCGCCCAGTTTCCGGCACGTTCATGCAGACCCGGGAAATCCAGAATATCGCTCAGAATGTAGTAACCGTCGAAGCGCATAAACGGGCTGGCGTTGACCACCACCGTCATCACCCACGCCGTCGTGGCGAGGAAAAACAACGCGTTTTTGACACTGCCTTCCGGGGCGAATGACCACAGCAATGTCGCCCATGCCGCCAGCACCAGCTCTGAAACAATCCCCGCTGCGGCGATTTTTAACCGGTCACGGGAGCGAATCAGCTTCCAGCTTTCGCCGGTGTCGGTGTAGGCCATCGGCAGCATCACCAGCAGGGCGACGCCCATATGCCCGACCCGCACACCATGGCGTGTGGCGGTCAGCGCATGTCCCATTTCGTGCCAGCATTTGGAAAACACCAGGGCTATTGCAAAGGCCGCCGCACCTTGCCAGCTGACTGAATTGTGCAGCGTGGCGACCACGGTATCCCACTGCCGCGCCGCCAGCACAATGCCGCTAATCGCCACAAACAGCGTCAACCAGAGGAAGGTTTTGCTAAACAGCGGCTGTAGCCACGGCAGCGCTTTACGTAGCGCTTTTTCCGGATGTACCAGCGGAATGCGGATAAATAAATAACTGTGCAGCAGCCATTTCCACACCGATGACGCCGGACGATAACGGGCGCTGCGCAGCAACTGTTGTTGCTGTAAAAACAGCACAAACGCTTTGATATCTTCTTCTTCGACCACAAGCGTAGTTTGCTGATTAATCGCCTGCGCTATCTTTGCGGCATCGGCCAGTTGCCAGCGTTTGAGGATCTCAATTTCCAGCCAGCCAAGACGAAAAAACAGATTACGTACCGGGTCAGCCAGATGCCACGCCGGAGAGCCGTCGCGGTTGCTGCCCGCGCTATTGAGGCGCAATTCATCACGTAGTGCAGGCCACGGCGGGGCGGTTGCGGCAGCGGTTATCACCAGCCGCTCCCGGCACGTAGTGTGGCGATTGGACGACGCAGCAACAAATAACCGAGCAGCGCCCAGTCGCCCGTCACGCGCGCCGTTCCCTGCAAGCCGATACGTGCCACTTCTGGTTTGCCCTCCAGTTCGCCGCGCAGCAGATAACTGGCGACGCCATTTGGCGCTTCGACGGTTTGATAACCTGCGTAATCCAGTTTCGCGTTAAAAGAGTCCAGCGGCGCGACTTTCAAAAATACTTTCATCGGGGCGCCGTGATTGAGGTTGGTGGATTCACTGACCGGCGCCCAGGCACGCAGGCCGAGATTGTTCGGATCGGCCAGTAAACCGATGCGTTCGCCCGTTTGCACCGGACGCCCCGCCCAGTCGTCGGGGTCGGTATAGACAAATACACCGTTATCCGGGGCGCGAATGGTCAGTTTATCGAGGTCGCGTTTTATCGACTCGGTTTCGACCTTTTTCTCACGCCATTTACCTTCCGCCATCGCCAGTTCTGACTTGGCTTGCTGATCTTCAATCGCTTGCTGAGAGGCCTGGTGCAGCGTGGTTTCCGCCGTTTCTAGCTCCGCCTGCGCCACCGCGAGACGGTTATGCAGCGTGGTGTCGTCGAGCGTGGCCAGCACCTGGCCTTTCACCACGTCACTGTTTGGCAACGCCACCATGCGCTTAATCACGCCGGAATCCGGGGCGGCAATCACTTCACTTTTGAGCGAGATAATTTCCGCAGGCACCAGCGTGTATTCGCGCACCGGAATACACAGCACTAACAGCACAGCCAGCAGGATATAGCCGAGGCGGCGTCCGGTGTTGCGCTGCCAGAATTGCCGGAAACGCGACGGGCGCGCCGTTAACGCCCACCAGGCGTAACCGTACAAACCGCTTAGCTGCAACAGCATAAATTCAGGTGAAGTCGGGGCAAGGGAGGTCGGCCATGCTTCGTCGCGCCCAAGAAACCACAGCGCATGAATGTCGCCGTCGGCACCGGTTAACGGCAGCACCCACACGTTCGGCGGTAACCACTCGCTCCACTGGCTTGCCAGTGTTTCACTGAGTTGGGCGGGTGCCAGCGCCAGCACGCGGGCTTCCGGAGGCAGTGCCCGGCAATGCGGGGCGATTTCTTTTGCCACATCCGCCAGCCACAAGGCATA
Organism: Buttiauxella sp.; assembly: GCF_049686335.1. Taxonomy (NCBI): domain Bacteria; kingdom Pseudomonadati; phylum Pseudomonadota; class Gammaproteobacteria; order Enterobacterales; family Enterobacteriaceae; genus Buttiauxella; species Buttiauxella sp. Next base: position 88,895 of record NZ_JBAVHX010000039.1, read on the forward strand.
CGGCGTGTTGTTGTCGGTATCGCTTAATCCCGAATGGGCGACGAGTTTTGCACGGTTTGAAGGGGCGAGTGACAAGAGTGCCGCCTGGCGGTAATCCACCAGTTGGCGCGTTTCATTACAAATCGCAAAACCGAGTTCGGCGACGTTGCTGATGGTTTCTACGCGAGCGGCTAGCTGGTAGAACACGACACTTGCGGTCACGAATTTACCGCTCCGTTATTCAGGCAACGGTTTTCATCGGGTGGGCAGACGGCGACCGCTTGCCCGCTCATGCCTGGCAGCACGTCATCGGTTTTGTCCGGGAAGCGGGTTTCGATTTCGATGGTCTGGCTGACGGCGTCCACTTTGCCGCTGATGTGCGTCACCGTGAGCGGATATTGCTTCCCGGTTTCACCGACTGACGCATTCAACTGTGAGCCGATTTTCAGCCACGACACCCAGCTTGACGGCACATTTAAGCGTGCTCGCAAAGTTCCGCTGCCTACGAGATCAATCACCGGCGCACCTGCGCCAATGCCCTGGCCTTCTTTAACGTAGATTTTTGCCACGCGCCCGTTGAATGGCGCGATGAATTTGCACTGCGCCAGTTGGGCGTCAAAAATTCCCATCTGCCCTTTGGTGCGGTTCACTTCTGAGGCGGCTAAACCCACTTCCAGCGCGGCAGCAGATTGTAATCCCTGTAGTTTTGCTTTGGCTTCATAGCGCAGTTGGGCGGCGTGGAACTCCGCTTCGGCGGCGTTTTTGCGCGCCACCAGGTCGCTACAGTCCATGTTGGCCAGCACTTTGCCCTGGGTGACAGTATCGCCCAGTTCGACATTGATTTTCGCCATGCGCCCCGGTACCACGCTGGAAAGCGGGCTTTCGCGGTTGGCGAGCACCAGGAAGCGCACCTTCGTCGGGCCATCCGCCGCCAACGCGGGTGTCGATAAGCAGGCCAGCGCGCATAGAGCGCCAGCGATAATTTTTTGTCGGATGACGCTGCGCTTATCCGACCTACGTAAACCCTCCACCATTTTTTTTGTGTTCATAATCAGTTTTGTAGGGTGGATAAGCGCAGCGTCATCCACCGTTGTTTTTATATTCATATGCAGCCTCATGGCGTCGCGGTCAAAACAGGTGTCGCCCCTGCAATGCGTTGTAAATCACTGGTAATCGATAACGTTGCCGCTTCGGCCAGGGCGCTGATAGAACGCGTGCTGGTGTCGTTAGGCAAATAACTCACGTACTGGCGTGTCAGCACTTCGGCATCGTTGGCATCTCTGACGCGCATCGTCCACACGCCTTTGCGCGTGCCGTTGCTGGTGCCCAGGCTAAAGCTCATTTGCAGATTGATGCTGTTCGGCGCTGGCTCAAGGGACAGATGGTTCGCTTCGATAACCCGGCCCACAGACTGCTGGATGCTGGCGCGTGAAATGCCCGCTGGCAGACGGGTGATTTGCACCGAAACCGGGTGTTTTTCCGCCGCCACACCTGCCGCATGGGCAAATACCGCGCTCTCTTGCTGGCGCAAACTGGTCTGTATTTGTCGCGATAAGCTGGCAACGTCGGTTTTCGTTACCTGATCTGGCAGTAAATCAATCCCGACGGAGTTCAGCACGCGGCCATAAGCGGCCTGAGCTTCTGCATACGACGAGGCTTCTTCAAAGCGAGATACAATCGAACGCGCCTGGGTTCTTAATGTTTCCAGGTCGCTGGTCAGGGAGTTGTCGGAACCGGCGCGGGAAATACTCGCCAGGCGCTGGTCAACTTGCGCCGATTGCTCCGCAATCTGGAAGTCGTAAGAGGCCAGTTTGTAGCGTTCCGTCGCCACGCGTACCTGAGTCAGAACCGCCATGCTCAACGCCATACGACGTGCATCATCGGTTTGAGCACGCGCGTCGTTAGCCGTGCTTATCGCCGGAATGCTCAGCAGTTTGAACAGGTTCATCGAGACACCCACGCCGCTTTCAATCCAGTTGCTGTTGTAGAGATAGTCGTTGGAGTCGTAGTTGATTCCGGCGAACAGATTCAGATTCGGGAACAGCGAGGCGATTTGACGCTTGGTTTCGTAGCTGTCGATTCGCGTTTTGTAATCTTCTTCGCGCAATTCAGGGCGACGTTCCAGCGCCATCTGCTCAAGCTTATCAATGTTGGTCGGTGACGGTGCCAGCGGCGTTGGCGTGTCTTTCAACACCAGCGGCGTGCCTGGCGGCAGGTTGATCAGCGCCGTCAGCTCGCTTTTCGCCAGCTCCATTTGCTGCCGTTTCTGGTTGAGCAGCGTCATGCCGTCGAGCAGGGCGCGTTGGTACTCAAGCCCTTCAACCGGAGGCAAGATCCCCGCCTGTTCCGCTTCGCGGGTTTTATCCAGCGCCTGGGCGATTTGCTCCGCCAGCGGTTGGGTTTCATCGAGCAGACGCTGCGCGCCCAGCGCACGCCAGTAGGCATCACGCACTTCCTGGACGATGTTTTGCAGCACTTTGCGACGGCGCTCTTCGGCGATATTCACTTCATCGGCCTGTTGCTTCGCGCGGAAATAGCTCATGCCGAAGTCGAGCACGTCCCAGGAAAACGTCGCGTTAGCCAGATAATGTGAACGCTCTTCGGAGGTCGATGGACGCAGGCTTATGACGCCGTCGTCGATACCGACGCTGGTGCCGCCCGAATCATTATCACGCCAGCGATAACCCGCATCCGTCATCAATTTTGGCAGCATGTCTTGTTGTGAGACATCCAGCAGGCTGCGTGACAGCGCGGTTTCCATCATTTTCAGACGATAGTCGAGGTTATATTTTAACGCTCGCGCCATCGCATCGGATAACGTCAGGGGGCCTTGCAGTGCTTCCTGACCCCGGTACATTTCAGCGCGATCGCGATTGACTCGCGCGGTTATCTCGTCCTGACTGAGCGGCTCTGGCTTTATGGTGCCGCAGCCCGCCAGAATCAGCACCGCAATCAAACCGGCAACAGGTTTGATTAGCGGCACGCCACGTTTTTTATGTTGAGCCACCACGTATGCGTTCATCGTTGTTATTTCCATCTTAAACAGTTGCTCTCAGCCAGTTACCGGCGAGTGATTGTCGGGACTGTAATGTGCTTCCCAGACGCCAAATTATTTTTTTCCAAAGCTGCGAGCTGCGCCGATAACGGTTGTGCTCCCAGAGCGATCGCCGGAGGTTGTTCAACCTGCGGCCTTTCTTGCGCCACGGCAGTGGGAGGCGATGGAATTCGTTCACTGGCTTGACCCATCCCAAACGGGCCAAAGCCGTTGCCGAGCGAGTTTTGCCCGAGGCCGTTGTGCGCAAGACCTGGCAAACCCCGCTCTGCGCGGCTGTCGTTGTACCAGCGCGAGAACAACACGGCCTGCTGCATCACCGGTGAAGTGCTGGTTTCGGTGCCATAGCCGTAAGCCGCAAACCGGCTGCTCAGACGCCCTGGCAAACCGTTAGCCTCACTCTGTAAATCATAGACAAGCGGTAGAATAAACAAGCCTGGTTCGTAACTTTGGCTGTAACGGGTGAGCAACTCTTCGTCGTCACGGCCAAACATCTGGTCGCCGTCAGGGTCGTTGACGTTTGGCATCGCGGTGACGCCGTGGATCTGGATCGTCAGTCGCGCTTCGCTAACGTCACCGTCGCTGTCGGTAATGGTGTAGACGAACACTTCTGTCAGTGTGGCGTTGGCTTCAAGGGCGGCGACGCGCGGGTCGCTGGTGTTGACCTGATAGCGCCAGTTGCCCTGGCTATCTAAGAACAACGTGCCGTATTGCCCGCCGCTTGAGCCGCCAATGGTGCCTGCGACGCCGGTGTTTTCTGATGCCACACCCGTGACGGGCCCGTTCTGGGCGGCCTTATCTGCGCCAATGCGGTCGTCGTTAAACAGGTTGCCGCTGACCGATTCCTGGCCTTGATCCTGCAAGATTTCCGCGCTGTCATCGCTGGCGGTTGGGTTGTCGTTAAACACCGTTATCCGCAACTGGCCGATGGTGACGCCGTTGACCTGCACGCCGTAGTCGTTGCTGGTGCTGACTTCGCCGGGTTGCGAGACGGCCTCACGCAATACGAAGCGATAATCGAGGCGCGCTTCGCCATCTGCCGGGCTGTAATAAGCCAGAAGCGTGATGGTGCCGGTCACGGTTTCGATAGTGATGGGTGACAGCGGGTTGAGTTGCTGCAACTGTTCGGCGGTGATAACGCGGCCCTGGAATGTCAGGGTCTGAAGCCTGTCCAGCGACAGCAGATCCAGCGTGCCGTTTACTTGCTGAGCGCCCGGCGCAAGCGGCGTCAGGCCAGATTCTCTCACCTGAATTTCCACTGACGGCGCCACCAGAATGCGCAGCGTGCCGTTGGTTTCGCCGCCCTGGTTGCCATCGCTGACGGTGTAAGTGACCCGCGGCACGAAGCCATTCCAGTTGCCGAACGGGTTAAACCGATAGCTGCCGTCCGCCAGTACCGTCAGGCTGCCGACGCCCGCCAGCACCGCCGTTTCGCCCGCGTTGTAGGTATTACCCCCAAACTGGAAGCGCGACACAGTGATTGGGTCGCCATCGGAATCGACATCATTGGTTAACAGATTGCCGGAAACCGCGTCGCCTTGCGGGGTGACAACCCCTTCAGGGTTAACAACCGGCACGCTGTTGGTCACATTCACGGTGACGGTGGTGGTTTCACTGACGCCGCCGCTGGTCACGGTATAGGTGTAAGTGTCGGTGCCGACAAACCCTGCGCGCGGGGTGTAAATCAGCTGGCCGTTTTGCAGTACCACGCGGCCATTTTCGCCGTTGGTGATGGCGGTAATGGTGGCATCAGGGTTACTGAAACTGTCGTTTGTCAGCGCGTCGGTGCTCACCGACTGGCCCGCGTGAGTGGTGGCGTTATCGGCAACCACGTCAACCACGGGCGTGACAACGATGTTCAGCGTGCCGGTCGCATTCCCGCCCATCAGCGCATCGTTTACCGTGTAGGTGATGGTCGGCACTCTGCCGTTCCAGTCGGCAATCGGGGTCAGCGTGTAGCTGCCGTCGCTGCGTAACGTAAATTCACCCACGCCTGCAATAATTACCGGATATCCCGCCGGCGCGGTCTGGCCGTCGACGTTAAATTGCGTGACGGTCAACGGGTCGCCATCAGGATCCTGGTCGTTTAACAACACGTTACCGGTGATGACGTTGTCTTCCGGCGTGAAGTTGAAGTCCGGACGCGTCACCGGAAGGGTGTCTTCCACGGTAACGCTGACCGTGGCGGTTTCCTTAATCCCACCGCTCAACACCGTGTAGGTGTAGCTGTCGCGGCCGACAAAACCGACATTCGGTTTATAGGTGATTTTGCCATCGACGACAGTCACCGTGCCGTTGCTGGCCTGGGTGATGCTTTCGATAATTTTATCGCCGTTGGCGAAGGTGTCGTTGGCAAACACATCGGTGGTGACGGAACTGTTGCCGTGCACCGTCACGCTATCGTCAAAGGCATCTTGTACCTCAGCGATCACGACGCGCAGTCTGGCGGTAGACTCGCCACCGTTATTGCCGTCGCTGACGAAATAGGTGATTTCCGGCAAGGTACCATTCCAGTCGGCAACCGGCGTGAACGTCCAGTCACCATTGGCGTTCATCACTAACACCCCTTTGTCAGGGAGAGTGAGCGAGCCGCCCGCCGCATAAATCGTGGTGCCATCCACGGTAAAGCCGGTAAGGGTTAATTTGTCACCATCAATATCACTGTCGTTGTCCAGCACATTGCCGCTGGCGACCTCGTCTTCCGGCGATGAAGCGGGGTCATCAACCGCGACGGACGGTGTGTTAGTGATGTTGACGCTGACTAAAGTAAATTCGCGCACGCCGCCGCTGGTGACGGTGTAGCCGAACACATCCGTGCCGACAAAACCCGCCACCGGGGTGTAAATCACTTTGCCATTCACGATAGTCGTGGTGCCGTGCAGGCCGTTGGTGGTGGCAGTTATCTGACGATCGCTGTTTTCAAAGGTGTCGTTAGCCAGCACGTCAATTTCCACAGGCGTTCCGGCATGTGTCGTCGCATTATCAGGATTGATGTCCGGCACTGAATCGATGCTCAGCGTCAATGTGCTGCTGGCGGTACCGCCGTTGCGCCCATCGCTAATCTGATAAGTAATCACCGGCAGCGTCCCGTTCCAGTCTTTGACCGGAATAAACGTGTAGCTGCCATCGGCATTCAGGGTGAATTGCCCTTGCCCGGAGATAAATACCGGCGTACCCACCTGGCGAACCAGCGAGTCGCCCAGCAGCGTAAAACTGGTGACGCGCAGGATATCCTGCCGGGTCGAGAGGTTGTCGTCATCGCTGTCGTTATCTAACACGTTGCCGATTATCGGCGTGTCTTCGACACTGGAATTCACATCGGGCCGGGCAACGGGAATTTCGTTGGTGACAGTAATCAAGACCGTGGCGGTTTCGGTTGTGCCGTTGCTGGTGACGGTGTAGGTGTAACTGTCATTGCCGACAAATTCCGCAGATGGCGTGTAGATAATATTGCCGTTGGCATTAAAGCTGACGGTGCCGTGTTGCGGGTTGGTGACGATGCCGGTGACGGCGCGATCCGGGTTCTCGAAGCTGTCATTCGTCAGCACGTTGGTGGTATTGCTGGTTCCGGCGTGCATCGTCACCGAGTCATCTGCGGTGTCTTTCACCGCATTCACCGCAATATCAATTTTGCCGGTGACCGGTGCGCCTCCGTTGTCATCAGTCACGGTATAGCTAATTTGCGGCACGATGCCGTTCCAGTCCGCAAGCGGCGTGAAAGTATACTGGCGGTCATAAGTCAGCGAAAATTCCCCGACGCCGGGGATCAATACAACGGTAGGGGCGCCTAAATTGGTTACCGGGAAACTGCCCGTCATGCCGTCGATCTGGAACGAGGTCACGCGCAGCACATCGTTGTCCGGGTCGCTCACATTCAGCGTGCCGCTGAGCCCCGCCGGATCATCTTCGTTCATCGTCAACTGCATGTTGCCGGTTAATGGCGATTCGTTGGTGACGACAATCGTCACGATGGTGGTTTCGGTGATGCCGCCGCTGGTGACGGAATAGCTGAAGCTGTCGCGCCCCGCATAGCCCGCAGGTGGCGAATAACGCACGGTGTTATCCGACAGCACTTCTACTCTGCCGCCTTGCGCACTGATGCCAGAAACCGTGACGGTTCTGTCCGGGTTGCTGAAGGTATCGTTGGCAAGTACGTCAATAATCACGGCATCGTCAGAGTGGGTCGTGGCCTGATCCGGCGCGATATCCACCACTGACCTGACGTTGATAACCAGCGTGCCGTTCACTTCGCTACCCTGATTGCCATCGCTGACGGTAAAGGTAATCGGCGGCACCACGCCATTCCAGTCAGCCAGTGGGCTGAAGATATATAAACCCTCTGCGGTGATGGTGATCCTGCCCATGCCGGGGATATCCACCACGTCCAGCCCGGCCGGGTGATCGACGCCGTTAATCGTGAATGTCGTAATGCGCAGCGTGTCGTTGTCGTTATCCGAGGCTTCACCCAGCAGCGTGTTGAGGATCAGGCGATCTTCGGTGGTGCTGATATAGACATCCGGCACCGACGGCAGGGTGTTGGTCATCGTGACGGTCACCCTGGCGGTTTCCTGCACGCCGCCGCTGGTGACGGTGTAGGTGAACGAGTCTTCGCCGACATACCCGGCATTCGGCGTATAAACCAGTTGGTTATCCACGATGCTCACCGTGCCATGTTGCGGCATGTCGGTTCCGGTGCCGGTGCTGGTGATGGTGGCATCGGGATTACTGAAGCGGTCGTTATGCAGCGCGTCAATGGTGACGGGCGTTCCGGCATGTGTCGTCACGGAGTCGTTAACGAAGTCCTGAACCGGGGTGACGGTAATTTCCAGCGTATTTTGGGTTGGCGGATCAAAGGTGTTATCCGACACGTTAAACGTGATGGTCGGCACTTTGCCGTTCCAGTCGGCAATGGGCACAAAGGAGTAAGTGCCGTTCGCCCGTAAAATAAAGGTGCCCTGGTTGGCGATAACCACGCTTTCACCGGCCTGATGGGTTCCGGCGATGCCCGCAATCTGGAAGTCGGTGACATGTAACGGGTCACCGTCGGGGTCGACAATGTTATGCAGCACGTCGCCATCAAGCGCCGTATCCTCCGGCGTTGACACCAGCTGGGTAGTCGCCGTTGGCGGCGTGTTGGTCAGCAGGATATAGACGGTGGCGGTTTCTTCTATGCCGCCACTGGTGATGGTGTAAAAGTATTTGTCCTGACCGACATAACCCGGCGTCGGGGTGTAAATCAGCGTGTTGCCAGGGCCGCGAGTCACCGTGCCATGCTCGCCCTGGGTAAAGCCGGTGATGGCTTTATCGGTATTCGAGAATCTGTCGTTTGCCAGCACGTCGGTGGAGATGACCGTCCCGGTATGCTCTTTTTCGATGTTATCCACCGCATCATCGACTTCGGTCACGTGCAGACCTAATGTCGCGGTTTTGTCGCCATTGATGTTGCCGTCGGTCACGACATAGCTCACCAGAATATTGCCGTTCCAGTCGCCGCCCGGCGTGTAGCTATAGGTTCCGTCGGTCTTTACGGTCAGTGTTCCGTGGCTGCCTGCAAGCGTAACCGTGGTGCCTGCGTCGTACGTTTGCCCTTCGACGGTGAAGGTTTTCACACTGAGGGTGTCACCCTCTGGATCGCGATCGTTGGTCAGCACGTTACCCGTTGCGGAGCTGTCTTCGTCGAGCGTCTGGTTGTCGTTAACCGGAATCGGGGCCTGGTTGGTCACATTAATCGTCACGGTGGCGGTTTCGGACACGCCGCCGCTGACGACGACATACGAGTAGCTGTCGGTGCCGACGAAGCCACGGTTCGGCGTATAGGTCAGCACGCCGTTCACGTAAGTCAGCGTGCCGTTGGTCGGCTGCTGCGAGATTTCGCTGACAGTTTTATCCGCATTGCTAAAGGTGTCATTGGCCAGCAAATCGCTGGCATTTTTGACCAGCGGAACATTGGCGTGGGTGGTGAAGCTGTCGTTAAACGCATCCACCACCGGCGTGATACTGACAGTCAGTGTCGCGGTGTTTGACCAGTGTGATGTCGGGTCGTTATCCCGGGCAAAGTCGAAGAAATTCACCCGGCCGCCAAAGATGCCGCTGGCGTTAGTATCGGTGGTATCCGAGGCGCGCAGTTGCAGACCGCCGCTGACTGAGCCGTTGTAATCGGCGGTTGGCGCAAAGCGCATCTGCGTGGAGCTTGCCAGCACGAAGGCATTGGATGGCCCGATATCTGACGGGATCGCCTGCCAGTTGGTGCCATCGAAATATTGCCACTGGCCTTTGCTGGCGTCGGTGGTATTGCCATAAATCGCGATATAACCCAGCGGTGTGCTGGCGTTCCCGCCTCCGGCAATCGCGCTCTGGTTATCCGCTGCATCCCCGTAAACCGACTGGAACAGTTGGCCGACCGTCTGCGTGCCGTTGGTATCTTCGGCGATGGTCAGCGTTTTATCGCCGAGCGTTGGGCGGTCATTGATGTTGGTGATGACGGTGCTGAGCGTAATCACGGTTTCGCTGTAAATCGAGCTGCCACCGTGCCCGCCCACGCCGCTGATATCCGTCACGCTGCCGTTCGGTAGCACGGTTGGCGTGGTGGACTGGTCGCCGTTGACGTTGGTTTCCACCAGCCGCACGCCGAGTGTTGCCGGGTTGCCAAAGTAGTTTGCCGCCGGAACAAAGCGCAGTGACGCCGTTGCCGTGAGAATTAACGCGTTGCTATCGCTGCGGTTGCCGACCGCAATCCAGTTTGTGCCATCGAGGGAATATTGCCATTCACCCTGCGCGGCATTGGTGGTGAGTTGCGTTATCGCAATGCCGTAGAAATTATCCGCATTCGTGCCACCCGCGCCGCCATTAGCGGAGTTATCCACGCTATCGTGCTGGTCGTTAAAGAAGCCGCTAAACAGAGCGTTAACCGTTTGACCATTAAGCGTAGTGCCAGTCGTATCCTCTTCAAGCGTCGGGATTGTCGTGGTCGGCGTGCCCACCACCAGCGGCGCATCGTTTACCGGATTGACGGTGAAGGTGAAGGTACGCGTGGTGACCAGCGCTGAGGATGTGCCGCCGGGGCCATCTTCATATTCGACCTGGCCGGGATCGGCATTTGGATCGGTCATATTGGGCAGCGTCACCGGGCGTGAACCGGAGTTCCCGCCGTCGTTCACCGTCACGATAACGCCAAAATTGCCGTTCCAGTCGGCTGCCGTGGCACTGCCTGGGGCGTCGGGCAGCGAGACTTTCAGCGCGGCAAGGTAACTATTAATTTGCGTGAAAGAGCCGGTAAACGTCAGCGTGTCGGTTCCCGCACCGCTCACCGTACCGCCACTGCCGCCAGGTGCCACGAAGGTAAATCCAGCCGGGAGTTTCACGGTGACCGTCATGGTCTGGCTGCCCGCATCCACATCGCTAAGAGTAATTTTCGGCAGGGTGACGGTCGCGCTGCTTTCATCGGTGGCGAGCACCGGAGACCCCCCCAATTCAATGTGCGTCGGGTCGTTGATGCTGCTCTGGAAAACGGTGCGGTAACTGGAGGTGACGTTTTCTGTTAGCCCGCCTGGAATTGCGCCATACGGATTGATTGCCGCGGTTGGCACCGGAACTGTGCCGACACCGTCTGGCCCGATATTATTGCCACCGTTGGCGGTGCCGGTCAGCGTGCCGTCCGCATTACGTACGCGGTCATCGACAATCACTTCGACACGGAAATACTGGTCAGCATCATCAACTTGTATGCCGCTCATTCTCACCTGCAATTGGGCGAGATAAGCGTTGATTTGGTCGATAGTGCCGGTGATCACCAGTGGTGCATTCACGCCATTTGAAGGCGGGTTGGTGCCGTCCGGGCTGGTGGATTGCACCGTCACACCCGAGGTGGTGTTCAGCGAGGAGATATTCACCGCTGAGTTTTGCTGGTCGCGATACTGCCCGACCAGGAACGGGTTGCCGTTTTGGTCGGTGATGCGCACCGTGACTTGCACAATATTCTGCTCGCCGGTCGCAATGCCGCCCGCATCTGAAACATCCGGATCGCTAATCACAAACCCGCCGACGTTATTGCCGCCAGGCGCGTTGTTATCGAGCAGAATGGTGTCCGTTGGCGCGGTGACAGTGGGTTTGTCGTTCACCGCAGTGATAGTGATAGCCACTTCCACATTGGTTATCGCGTTGCCAGTCGTGTTCCCGACGCTTGCCGTTGAGGTATCGAGTTGAATATTGAGCGTGACATCGCCCGCAGCCGCGCCGTTTTGATCGTGGTTGGCGTCTTGTGCGCTCAGGTACGTCAGGCCGTTTGTGGCATCGTTAAGCAACGCCTGAATATCGCTGGCGGTGCCGACCAGAACCAGTGTTCCGGTGTTATCGCCCGTAATGGTCACGCCATTGATCACCGTCAGACTGTTATCTGCGGCACCACCAATCCCCAGCGTTCCTTGTGGAACGGTGAGCGTGACTTTCACTGACTTGCCGAAAGCCGCTGATTCGTCATCGGTGAGGGTAATATCGCCACCGATAAATGTCGGCTGATCTTCAAAGGTGGTTTTATCGCTATTGCCTACTACCAGAGTGCCTGGGTCGTTGGTTTCGGAGGCGTTGATCACCACCTGCCCGGCGGTGAGGTTGCCGTTGTTAGCCGGAACGCCATCTGCATACCAGTTGTAAATCGTGCCATCGACGGTTCCGGGCGGAGTGCCAAACGCCGGAGTGGCAGGCTGGTTTACCGGGCCGCCGTTGGCGGTGCCGGTTAAATTACCGTTGTTGTCACGCAGGCGGTCATCAGTGATGACTTGCACCTGATACTGTAAGTTGCGGTCATCAGGGAACGTGACGGTTAAGCCTGCCAGCGCGGCGTTAACCTGCGCGACGCTGCCGCTTATGACCAGGTAGCCGTTAACGCCGCCGGTGACGGTCGCTCCGGTACCTGTTGCCGCTGCCAAAACGATGTTGTTGTATTCGGCCTGGCTAAAGGCGCTGCCATTGCTGTGCAGCAAGCGCACCGTGGTTTCAATGTGGTTGGTGGCGCTTGAACCCGTGGCGATATCCGGGTCAGCGACCGTAAAACCGTTAACGGCATGAGAACTGCCGCCAATATCAATCGGGCCGGAAGGCGCGGTGACGGTGGGTTTATCGTTTGCTGGCGTGACATTAATGGCGAAGCGATTGCCGGCCTGTTCTTTGTCACCATCCGACAGCGTGAAGTTAAAACCATCGGCATTCAACCCGGTGGCGGTCGTCTCATCGCCATTATTCAGATAATAAATATGACCGTTGTTGATGTCCGCCTGGGTGAAAGTGGAACCACTGCCGAGGACGCTAAAATTGACGCCATCGGTGGAGTACGCGAGGCGTCCGTGAGCCGGGACGGTGGTCACCGTATATTGCACCTGCTCGGCAGAGCTGTCCGGGTCGTAGGCCTGAAGCTGTGAGTTATTGAGCTGAACGTAGCCCCCTTCCACAACCGTTACCGGGTTGTTGGCAGGCGTGCCGCCGATGTTATTGAGTGAGTCTGGCGGGACGGTGATATCCGGGCTGTCAGGGGTTGCCGGGATCATCGGGCCATCGTTAACGTTGGTGATAGTAATGCCTACGGTGGCATTCGCTGCCGACGACTCACCCCAACGGTCAACCGCCGTCACGATAAAGCTGGTGTTGCGCACTTCTGAACCGTTACTGACAAACCGCAGCCCGCTGGTGTTATCGCTTTTCAGCAGGCTGGCGTCGAGTTTTAGCGTGCCGATGTCGGCGCTGGTAATCGTCACCCAATCGGTGCCGTTAAAGTATTGCAGCACGCCGCCGGTGGGCAGCGACTGGAAGACGATTTTAAGCGCGTTGGCTCCGAGAACTTCGTTGTCGAGTGCGTAGTTGTTACTGCCGTTGATATTGGGGACGTTTTCCCACGGTGAGCCGCTGTTGGCGTCATCCGGATCGCGCAAGTTCAATTGCGAAGTGGTGATATAAACCGTTTCGCCTTCGGCGATAACCGTATTCGACGAGCCGGTTATCGTGGGGGCGTCGTTAACGGGCGTGACATAAATTTTAAGCTCAGGGTTCCAGGTTACGGGAACCGGGTTGCCGCGTGAGTCGAGCGTAACTTGCCCTGCGGATACCGAGAAGCGCGCGTTAAATGTGAAGTTTTCTCCGCCGTCATGAACGATGCGCACCAGTCCGGCATCCAGTTCTGCCTGGGTGAAAGAACCAAACGCATTCACCACTACCATGCCGCCATTGCCATCACTTTTCATGATGGTCAGGCCGCTTTGCCCCGCATCCGTCCCCAGATAGGTGTAAACGATTTGCTCGGGGCTGACGCCTTGCACGATGTAGCTCATGCCCGGTGTCGCGTCGGCGATATTTCCGGTACCAGACAGCACCAGATAGCCGCCTTCGTTAATGGAGCCGTGTGGGGCCTGCGTCGAATTACCCGGATCGGTACCGATATAATCCGAGCTTGTCGAGCTGTCGGGAACATTCCACGGCGGGACGTTATCCGGGGTCGTGTTATTGGCCAGGCGCACCAGGCCAATCGTGAACTGGAAGTGGGTGAGCTGGTCGGCTGGGGTATTGCCATCCCATATCCCGCCCTGACGTGTGAAGGTGCTGCCGTCCGCATTCCAGCGCAGCGCGGTGGAGTGGTCGATTACGCGGAAATTAAACACGTCGATGCCACCCGGTTGCGCATTCAGGTATTGCACATACGCCACTTTGCCTTCAATCACGTCTTCCATGCTGAAGGTGTCGCCGGTCTTTAACAGCAATCCGTTGAGCGTCAAATAGCCGTGCGTCAGGCCGGCGGTATCAACAATAAAACTGACGCGATCGGCGGAGGAATCGGGGTCCAGACTGGTCAGCATTTCTGGCGTCAGCACCACATCGGCGGGGCCAGGCACCACATCGGCGTGCAGACTGGATTCGGTATCCAGGAACGGGTCGTCGTCAACCGCCTGAATATCAAGATTAATCAGCGTGTCGCTGCTGGCAGGTGTATCGGTGCCGCCGCCCTGGTCGGTGACGCGCACCCCAAACGAATCTTGCGGGTAACCGTCCTGACCGTTGTTGGCGTAAGTCAGAAGGTTTCGTTCGCCATAACCAATTTGCTGGCCGACATTCACCGCAACGCCATTGAAATAGAGCGTGCCGTGGGATGGCAGCGACGTAATGGTTAAGATGAGACTGTTGTCCTGAGTATCACCACCGCCTTCGGCGACAATATATTGTCCGACATTGCCGGTTCCAACGGCATTCTGCGGCTGGCCTTCATAGACAATGCCGCCGCCGCTTATGGTGGGCGGCTGGTTTTCGGGGGCAATTTCCAGGGTGACGTTAACGGTATCGGAATCACCGACAGGCGTTGCACCGTCGTTCACTTTGGCGGAGAAACCATCGGCGGTGTTTTGCGCGGTGCCCGTCGCGGTATGGATGTATCTCAGTGAGCCAGAATTGACATCGGCCTGAGTAAACACCGAACCGACGCCCAGACGCGTGCCGTTTAGCGTCAGATAACCATACTGTGGGATCGTCGTCAGGCTGTAGACAATCTGCGAATTGCTTTGCGCACCCGCGTTCACATCCGGGTCGAAAGCCGCCAGCGTCGTTTGGGTGATAACGGTACCCGTGCCGTTTCTTTCCGGCACAATCAAAGTGCTGTCGGGAACGCTCACCGGGTCGTTGGCCGGTGTAATGGTGACATGTGTCACAAGCCTCGCGCCGCCCGATAACGTCAGCATTTCAAACACCACATCGGTGGTCGCCGATTGGTGACCCAGTTCCACGTCACTGGCGGTAAATCTCAGCGAGTTGAGCCAGGCCTGAGCATTTTCCATCGGCCCGACGTACTCGAGGAATTTCCCTCTGTCGCTGCCGTTGACCAAATCCCCCGCGTCGGTATTGCTTATTGTCACCGTGATCACGATGTTGGCATCGTCGCTCGGCGTTAGCGTCAGGCCGGTAAAGGCACCGGTTTCCGCACCAGGGTGCAGCGTTGTAGGTTCGGAAACCACAATGTCTGGCCTGGTGATGGTCAGCTCTGGCGCCTGCAACACACCATCGTAAGCCAGCGCCAGCGAGCGCGTTTCGATAACACCGGTCTGTGACTCAAGCGTCCAGTCTGCCGCCTTTTCCGCGCTGCCGGTTTCGTCATTCGACGCCGCAACATCCGCATGGGTGTAATCCGCCAGACGGGTAATCAGCACGGTGTCTTGTGAGGTGACGTTGCAGCCATACAGCAAAATATCGCCGTCAGTCGTGAGTTTTTCCCCGAGCTTTTCTAACTGCTGCTGATATTGCTCAATCGTCCGATCGTTGAGTTTGTCGCTACCGAGCGTGACTTCATCGCTGGCACCGTGGCTGATGATATGAATCGCGGTGATATTTTTATCGTTCTTAAGCGCTTCATTAATTTGTTCGAGGCCCGAGTGCTGAGAGTCCAGAACAACGACACGGCTACCTTCAGGTAATTGATTAACCAGCGATTGCCAGTTCTGCACGTGGCTGTCGACGACATATACTTCATGTGGCGCAGGGGCATCTGCCGGAGCAGGGGCCGGAGCGGTGATTGACGCAGGCGCAGGAGCCGCCGGAGGCGGAACAAATATCGCTTTAGAGGCGTCGGGCGTGCTGTCGTGATGTTGAGCCTCTAACGGGTTATCCGCATGATTCGCGGCTTCCGCAACGGCTGCACCATCAAACAACTGGCGGGGTTCCAGAGCAAAACGATGATGGCGAGGGCGGATGGGGCTATCACTGCGTTGTCTGGACATGGCATATCACTCTGTAAGCATTAAGCGGCATTACAACAATGATACAACCGATTTACATAATATGAATGTATTAGGTAGGATTATTACATAACATTTACGAATGTTTCTGAGATTATTCCTGGTCACTTAATCCGTGTTTTATATAAGGATTTTTTTTGAAATCTAAAACTGGAAAAAGCGCAAATTAACGCTATATAGTGACGCCGCTTTATAATAAACAACCGTACCGTGATTATTTCACTTTAATAACTTCAGTAAAAACCGATCCCGCCTGCATATAATCACCCGCTTAATCAGGTTGAATAATAAACAATGCTTGCGCGCATCTTATGATTTCTCTTTTCCTGGAAATAGTTCGTTACCAGAATTTGTTAACAATGTGCTTATGCCCCGCCATTGCCAATTAATGGCCTTATTCAGGCAACTTGAAGACGCGTTTTACGATCTATTTGAAATAACCGGGGTGATGATATTTTTGAACTTCATGGCAGTGAAAATTGAGATTTCTCCTCTGTTGAGCAGTAGGCGATTTTCTTATCTTCCAGAGACTCAATTTTCATGAGATGGGCTTATGAAGCGATATTCCACCGTGCTGCTACTCGGCACCCTGACCATGACAAACCTTGCCCACGCCGACACCCTGGACGGCCTGTTTGATAATTCGATTGTCGGTTCTATTACCCAGGCGATTAATGACGCCTATAAGCCGAACGACAGCCGCAATGATGATAACGACGATCGCAATTGGGACGACCAGAATCAGCGGCGTAACGATGATGACCGACGCCAGTACGAAGACCGACACCGGCAGCTCGAAGACCGACGTCGCCAGTTGGATGAACAGCAACGTCAGTTAGACAATCAACGCCGCCAGCTCGAAGACGACGAACGCCGTTTGGATGATGATTTCCGGTAATTTTTGCATGATGCGAGCGAGGTTCGGGATCCACCGTGAGCGGGAATAATTTCGCGTTTAGTGTGTTAGGTTGCGGTGTTAGTGGTGGATGACGCATGGTGGATGACGCCTGCGGCTTATCCACCCTACAAAACCAACACCCAAACCCAAACCCAAACCTAAAAACGAAACGTAGGTCGGATAAGCGAAGCGTCATCCGACATCCAACATCCAACAACCGACATCCAACCCCCAACCACCAACACAACCCATTAATCCACCCGAATCACCATCCCATCAAACCCGGCTTCATACCCTTTGGGCAATTCGTTCTCCATCATCCAACAATCAAACTGGTGGCTGATGTGCGTCAGGATCACTCGTGGGCAGCCGATCTGCTTATTTAACTCAACCACCGTATTCAAATCGCAATGGTTTTTCGGCGTCTGCGCTCGCGGTTCGTGGCTGCAATCAATCACGATGACCTGCGGCTTATTGTTAGCCAGAAACTTAAGTGTTTTCTCGGGCAATCCGGCGGTGTCACTTAACCACGCCACGCGGCTGTGCGGAGTTTCAAACAGATAACCGAGTGTCAGCCTGGAATGGTTAAGCGGCAGGGGGGTGACGCGCAGTGCCTGGAGGGTAAAGCCAACAAAGGGTTGTAGCGTATGGCTGAAATCCAGAATGCCGGGATGCTTAAACAGGTCGTCGCAGCCTTGTTCATCGGCCGGGCCATAAACGGGGATCTTCTCGCCGACACCCCAACGCAGCGGGAACAAACCCTGCACGTGATCCATATGGTAGTGCGTCAGCAAAAATTGCTGAAAATCAGCGGGCTGCCAGCTATCCATCAAATCCGGAATACCTGCATCCAGCAGCGTCACCGCGTCGTTGAACTTAACCACCGCGCTGCAAGGTTTGCGGCGATATTGCGGATGATTGCGCGCTCGCTCGCAGGCGGCACAAGTACAGCCGAAGGTGGGCACCAGTTGCGCCCCGCCGGTTCCGCTGAGGGTTAACGTCAGGCTCATTTTTTATTCCATCGGTTTGGTAAAGCGAAAGTGGGTCTGTTGATACCCTTCGCGCTGATAGAAACGGTGGGCGTCGTGGCGTTTGATGCTGGTCGAAAGCTCGGTCAGTTCCGCACCGGCGATACGCGCTCTCTCTTCGGCCCACGTCAATAATTTGCTTCCCACCCCGTAGCCACGTGCCTCAGGCATCACCACTAATTCCTGAATTTCACCTACCCAGTTCACGTGGTGAAGATGAAACTGCATATGCAAACTCACCATTCCTGCCACCTCGCCGTTTAGCTCCGCGAGTTGGTAGCATAAGTTGTGATCCTCGAGGTTTGCCGCAAATCCCACGTTAAAAGCCTGGCGATTAAATTCCGCCTGCTTTAACTCGCAAATCAGGGCAAAGACGGCATCGCTGTCGGCGATGGTGGCCGGGCGTAATTCCAACATAGCGCAACTCCTGGTGAATGTGGTGGATGACGCTCAGCACTTGTAGGTCGGATAAGCGTAGCGTCATCCGACATGAAAGCCGCTCAGTAGATCAAATGCATAAACGACGAGACAGTTTCATCAAGATTATCGTCGTTATTCAGTATCAAGCACTTGTCCACATCCGGTGCATACAAGGCTGCACGTTGCAGACGTTGCTCGATCTGCTGCGCATTTTCGCGCCCGCGTTGCTCGAGTCGCTTGCGTAACACGTCCGTAGAAACATGCAGGCAAATCGGCACCAGCGCTTCGCCATAACGCGCCCGTGCCTGCGCCAGATGCTGGCGTGAGCCATTTACCACCACATCGAAGCCGGAATCGAGCCAGATATCCAGCTCAATACCCACGCCATAACACTGGTGATGCGCTTGCCAGCATAGCGCGAACAACCCTTGCTGCTGGCGCTGGGTGAACTCCTTTTCACTGAGCGCGATATGGTTTTCACATCCGGTGTCGTAAGGGCGGGTAATGTAGCGATGCGCCACCAGTAGTTGATTATTCTCCTGCTGACGGAGTGCGGTCAGCAGGCTGTCTTTCCCGGAGCCAGACGGCCCCATCAACCAGACTATTTTACTCATCAGAACACCCGTATTCCCTGACGCCAGACGTGGCCGACGTGGACGTGGTCGCCGTGAAGATGTGCCAGCACCATGTCGGCGCGTTTGCCTTCTGCCAGCACACCACGATCATCGAGATTCAGGGCGCGAGCCGGGTTGCGTGTCACCAGCGCCACCGCTTGCGGCAAGGTGATGCTGTTGCTTTCGTCGTGCGCAACCCGGAAAGCCGCGTCCAGCAAGCTTGCCGGATAATAATCCGAGGAGAGAATATCCAGCAGGCCGACCTCCGCCAGCAGACTCGCCGACACATTCCCGGAATGTGAGCCACCACGCACAATATTCGGCGCACCCATCAACACGCTTAAACCGTGCTGGCGCGAGGCTTGTGCTGCTTCAAGTGTGGTCGGGAATTCGGCGATTACGCTGCCTAATTCGTGTGATTCCACAACATGCGCGGCGGTGGCGTCATCGTGGCTGGCAAGCGCGATATTACGGGCGCGGCACTCGGCGGCAATCGCCACGCGGTTTGGCTGTGACCAGCGTTCTGCCAGCGCCAGTTGTTCCGCCTCGTAGCGGTTCATCTCGGCGTCGCTAAGGGAATATTTGCCTTGATAATATTCGCGATATTTCACCAGGTTTGAAAACTGGCGCTGGCCCGGTGAGTGGTCCATCAATGACACCAGCGACACGCCTTTGCGTTCAATTAATTGCTGGAACAGCGGCAGCGTGGTGTGATGCGGCAATTCGCAACGCAGATGCAGGCGGTGCTCGGCACGGTTGATGCCACGCGCCTGGCTGTCCATCACCGCGTTAATCATCTTCTCGAGGTTTTCCAGACGGTCGCCTCCGTCGCGCACATCACCCAGTGCGACGGCGTCCAGCACGGTGGTGATGCCGCTTGCTACCATTAAGGCATCGTGGCTGCTCATCGCCGAATGCGCCGGCCAGTCGACTTTTGGACGCGGGGTGAAGAATTTGTCGAGGTTATCGGTATGTAGTTCGATAAGCCCCGGCAGCAGCCAGCCGCCTTCGCCATCTTGCGCCTGCGGCAACTGGCTTGGGCTGTCGGCAAAATTACGAATCACCCCGTCGGCCACTTCCAGTGAGCCACTTACCACTTCATTTTCCAGCACCAGCTTGACGTTATTAATGATCATTTTTAGCCTCAATGGTTGCCATCGGGGTTGCCATGTTGTGCAGTCTGTCTGCGACCTGATTACGTACGCTTGCGTCGTGGAAGATCCCGACCACCGCCGCACCGCGTGCTTTGGCTTCCAGAATCAGCGCCACCACTGCCGCACTGTTTTTCGCATCCAGCGAGGCGGTCGGTTCATCAAGCAGCAAAATCGGGTAATCCACGATAAAGCCCCGGGCGATGTTGACGCGCTGTTGCTCGCCACCGGAAAAGGTTGATGGCGCGAGGTTCCACAGGCGTTCCGGCACATTCAGGCGGGTGAGTAACATTGACGCTTTGTCTTCACAGACGTCACGCGATACGCCCAAATCCAGCAGCGGCTGCATCACCACTTCTAACGCTGAAATACGCGGGATAACGCGCAAAAACTGGCTGACCCAGCCGATGGTATGGCGGCGCACCGCCAGCACGTCACGCGCCGGAGCCTGCACAATGTCGAGCCATTCGTTGTTATGCATAACCCAGATATGGCCGTTATCCGGCAAATAGTTAGCGTACAGCGAACGCAGCAAGGTGGATTTTCCGCTGCCGGAATGACCGTGCAGCACCACACATTCCCCCGATTTCACTTCCAGTGTGGCGTTCGCCAGCACCGGTAAGCGAATGCCGTGTTGATGGTGTAACACAAAGGTTTTGCTTAAGTTTTCAACCCGTAAGCTGGTCATATTGATTCCTTAAAACGTAGGCCATGACGTCGGATGACGGCTTCGCCTTATCCGACCTACAAGTTCGTTGTTGGCATGTCGGATGACGGCTGCGCCTTATCCGACCTACAGGTATGCAGCGTGTATTTTTCGTAGGTCGGATAAGACGCGTAAGCGTCGTCATCCGACAAAAATCAGTTCTGCAATACCGATGAAACCAGCAACTGGGTATACGGGTGGTGCGGGTCGTCCAGCACGCGGTCAGTCAGGCCGCTTTCCACCACTTTTCCCTGTTTCATCACCAGCAAGCGGTCAGCCAGCAGACGCGCCACGCCCAAATCGTGGGTGACAATCACCACCGCCAGATTCAACTCGCGCACCAGTCCGCGCAGCAAATCGAGCAAACGCGCCTGTACGGAAACATCCAGCCCGCCGGTTGGCTCGTCCATAAACACCAGCTTCGGGTGCGTCACCAGGTTGCGGGCGATTTGCAGACGTTGCTGCATCCCGCCGGAAAATGTGGTTGGCAGGTCGTCGATGCGCGAGGCCGGGATTTCCACCTCTTCCAGCCAGCGCTCAGCGGTAGCGCGAATGTCACCGTAATGGCGCGCACCGGTTGCCATTAAGCGTTCGCCAATGTTGCCGCCCGCCGAAACGTGGCGGCGCAGGCCGTCCATCGCATGTTGATGTACCACGCCCCATTCGGTGCGCAACAGGCGGCGGCGTTCGCCTTCGCTCATGTCGTAGAGCGACGAATCCAGGTAAATGACTTCACCGTTTTGCGGGGCGAGGCGAGCCGAAATCGATTTCAGCAGGGTGGTTTTGCCCGAGCCTGATTCGCCGACAATCCCTAACACTTCGCCAGGATAAAGCTCGAATGAAACGTCGCTAAACCCTTTGCCCGGGGCATAAAGGTGCGTCAGGTTATTCACGGAAAGTAACGGTTGAGTCATTGGCTTGCAGCCTCGCTGTTCTGGCGGCAGAAATCGGTATCGGAGCAGACGAACATGCGGCTGCCCGCATCGTCGAGCACCACTTCATCCAGATAGCTGTGGTGCGAGCCGCAAATCGCGCAAGGCTCATCCCACTCCTGAACGGTAAACGGATGGTCGTCAAAATCGAGGCTTTCGACGCGGGTATACGGCGGCACCGCGTAGATGCGTTTTTCACGCCCGGCACCGAACAGTTGCAGCGCAGGCATCATGTCCATTTTCGGGTTGTCGAATTTCGGGATGGGTGACGGATCCATCACATAGCGATCGTTCACTTTCACCGGATAGGCGTAAGTGGTGGCGATGTGGCCAAAACGGGCGATGTCTTCGTAGAGTTTTACCTGCATCACGCCGTACTCTTCCAGCGCGTGCATGGTGCGGGTTTCAGTTTCACGCGGCTCGATAAAGCGCAGCGGCTCAGGGATCGGCACCTGGAAAATCAGGATCTGATCTTCGGTCAACGGCGTTTCCGGGATGCGGTGGCGGGTCTGGATAAGCGTCGCATCGGCGGTGGATTCGGTAGTGGCGACGTTGGTTACGCGCTTAAAGAAGTTGCGAATCGACACCGCATTGGTGGTGTCGTCTGCACCCTGGTCGATAACCTTCAGCACGTCGTTTTCGCCAATTACGCTGGCGGTAATTTGTATCCCGCCGGTGCCCCAACCATACGGCATCGGCATTTCACGCCCGCCAAACGGCACCTGGTAACCAGGGATGGCCACGGCTTTCAGGATCGCGCGGCGCAGAGTGCGTTTGGTTTGCTCATCAAGATAAGCAAAGTTGTAGCCAGTCAGTGCCTTAGTCACGATTACGTTCCTTTTGCAGACGTTTGAGCAGTTCCAGTTCGGCCTGGAAATCGACGTAGTGCGGCAGTTTCAGGTGTGAGACAAACCCGGCGGCTTCGACGTTGTCGGCGTGCGCGAGCACAAACTCTTCGTCCTGCGCGGGGCCAGCGACGGTTTCATCGTAGTCCGGGGCTTGCAACGCGCGGTCTACCAGCGCCATGGCCATCGCTTTGCGCTCGCTCATGCCAAACACCAGGCCGTAACCGCGCGTGAAGTGCGGTGTTTCATCGGCGGGTGCGACAAATCCATTCACCATTTCGCATTCAGTTATCAGCAGTTCGCCGACGTTCACCGCAAAACCTAACTCTTCTGGCGTGATTTCCACATCGATGTAGCCGCTGCGGATTTCAGCCGCGAACGGGTGATTGCGCCCGTAACCGCGTTGCGTGGAGTAGGCGAGTGCCAGCAAATAGCCTTCGTCGCCGCGCACCAGTTGTTGCAGGCGCGAGGAGCGTGAACACGGGTAAACCGGCGGCTGACGGGTGATGTCATCAGGCTGCTCGCCGTTATCTTCTTCGGCTTTTGCCAGCCCCTGTTTTGCCAGCAGGCTGAAAACGTGCGGCGCGGGTTCGGCGTGGTCGTCAGCGGTTTTAAGCGCCGGCGCTTCGCCGTTGGCCAGCAAAGTGAAATCCAGCAGGCGGTGGGTGTAATCGTAGGTCGGGCCAAGTAATTGCCCACCCGGCACGTCTTTATAGACTGCCGAAATACGACGCTCGAGGCGCATGTCGGCGCTGTTGAGCGGCTCGCTGACGGCCAGACGCGGCAAGGTGGTGCGATAGGCGCGCAATAAAAAGATGGCTTCGACCATATCGCCGCTGGCCTGTTTGATAGCCAGCGCCGCCAGCTCACGGTCGGCAATGCCGCCTTCGGTCATCACGCGGTCGACTGCCAGCCCCAACTGTTGCTCGATTTGCGCGACGCTCATTTCTGGCAGCGTTTGCTCGCCACGGCGATTGTGTTCCTGCAATTGATGGGCGGCGGCTATCGCCTTTTCGCCCCCTTTGACGGCGACGTACATCAGCACACCTCCACATGCGTGGTGCGGGGAATGGCCAGCAGGCGTTCACCGCAGGTGAGGATTAAATCGATGCCCAGCGGGAACGGGTGCGGGCGCTCGGTGAGCTCAAAGATCACGCAGTCAGGCAGTTGCGGGGCAATCA
Source organism: Buttiauxella sp. (assembly GCF_049686335.1). Taxonomy (NCBI): domain Bacteria; kingdom Pseudomonadati; phylum Pseudomonadota; class Gammaproteobacteria; order Enterobacterales; family Enterobacteriaceae; genus Buttiauxella; species Buttiauxella sp. The sequence goes on from NZ_JBAVHX010000039.1 coordinate 112,462, forward strand.
TGCGTTCTTCACGAATGCCCGCGCCAGTCAGGCGCAACATGCGGCCACCGCTCAGGCTCGGCACTTGCAAAATCAGCGTTGCGCTGGTGTCCGGAGCCACGTCCGTTCCCTGCGCCAGCGCATTAAGTTGCTGCGCGGTAATGCTGCTGTCGGCGACGGCAAACTGTGCGTGCTCAGGTGTCAATGAAATTGATGCATTTGTATGGAATCGGACATTTTGCAACGTCACGTCATTGCTTAACGCTTCGCTGATCCATACCGGCGTGTCGTTATCGGCAAGGGTGAGCAGCACGCTGGTGGAGGCGATATTCAACGGTTTCCAGCCATGTTGCAGCGAATGCAGCGCCACGATCACACCCGGCTCGCTCATGGCTTTCAGCAGGCGACGGAAGCTCTGTTGGGCATCTTGCACGGGCAGGTTAAAAGCGGTCATCAGGGTCATGCGTTATCTCCGCGAACCAGAGTGAAGAAGTCGACTCGGCTGCTATTAATTTGGCTGCGACGTGCGGCCAGACGCTGTTCGCGGTTTGCGACCAGCGGTGCCAATAAGGTTTCTTGTAAAGTCCGGAATCGAACTTTTTCCTGCATCAGCGCGTCGATGACGGCGCACAGCTCGGCGTGGGCTTTATCCCGCCCTAACAGATAGCTGTAGCCGTAAGTGCCATCGGCGAGCTGAACCACGGCGCGGGTCAGCGTGGTGTCACCGGCAAAAAAGCGTTGGCCGGTAGCGCCCATTCGCGCCTGAATTTGTACAAGTCCGGTTTCGGACTTGCGAATGACTTGATATTCAGGATTCAGTTTTTGTTCTGCCCAAAGTGCTGCCAGCTCTTGCGGCAGACTGTGAGCGAGCACGGCCATCCACTGTTGGCGCTGTGCGGTGTCAAAATGCGATGCGTCCATTTAGTGCTCCATGGTGAATTCAATCATGTCGGCGCGGGTCAGGCTGACGGAGTATTCCGCCGGATTCGCCTCGCCTTCACGGTGGTTAAGCGTGCGTACGCAAAGCAGCGGAGCCATGTTAGGGATCTCCAGCAGGCGACTTTCTTTGGCCTGTGCGCGGCGGGCGCTGATGCGTGTCTGTGTACGTGTCAGGCTGATGCCGAGCCGGGCATGAATGACGTCGTGCAGCGAACCGCTGTTGAACTGTTGCAGCGCGGGCCACCAGCTAAGGTCGGCAAAGTAGTGGTCAATCAGGCACACCGCGATCCCGTTGACGCGTCGCAAGGTGCGCAGGTGAATAATGTTCTCGCCTTCGGTGATGCCCAGCGCGTCAGCCACGTGGCTTGAGGCCGGGCGCAAAACCGCGAGTAAGCGTTCGCTGGTGGGATGGCTGCCCTGGTCCAGCAAGTTCTGGCTAAAGCGCGCTTGCGCATTCAGCGGGTAGTCGAACGGGCGCATCAGTACCAACACACCAATCCCCTGGCGACGCTGTACCCAGCCTTTTTCTACCAGTTGGTCGATGGCGCGGCGCAGCGTGTGACGATTCACTTCGTAACGTGCCGCCAGCTGGCTTTCGGCTGGCAGATAGTCGCCACAGCGATAGTTTTTACGCAGCTCCACCTCGAGCAGGGCGGCGATTTCCTGATAACGCGTGGGGTAACTGGTCGGATGTCTGGATAAGTGCATTTTCAGTCAATCCTCTGGGTGGCATTTACGGCGGATGACGCTGCGCTTATCCGCCCTACGGAACGAGTGCTCATCGGCTTCACCTAGATAAAGTGCTTACGCAGTCGTTGGGACATGAAATCCAGCAGGCTTACGGTGACGATGATGATGACCATCAGCGCACAGGTTTGCTGGAACTGGAATCCGCGAATCGCTTCCCACAACGTCACACCAATACCGCCGGCGCCCACCATGCCCACCACCGTTGCCGAACGGACGTTCGACTCAAAGCGGTACAGCGAGTAGGAAATCAGCAGCGGCATCACTTGTGGGAGGACGCCGTAGAGGATCTCTTCAAATTTGTTAGCACCGGTGGCGCGGATACCTTCCACCGGGCCGGGTTCGATAGCTTCCACCGCTTCAGAAAGCAGTTTGGAGAGCACGCCCGTGGTGTGGATGAACAGCGCCAGAACACCGGCAAACGGACCAAGGCCAACGGCGACCACGAACAGCATCGCAAACACCATTTCGTTGATGGCGCGGCAGGCGTCCATCAGACGGCGCATCGGTTGGTAAACCCACCATGGCACCAGGTTGTCGGCACACATCAGGCCGCAAGGAATGGAAAGCACGATAGCCAGTGCGGTGCCCCAAACGGCGATTTGCAGGGTGATGGACATTTCACCCAGGTAGTCACGCCATTGGCTGAAATCAGGAGGGAAGAAGTCGGCCGCGAAGGTGGCCATGTTGCCGGAATCTTTAATCAAGGTGAGCGGGGCCATTTCCGCGCCATGCCAGGAGGCCACCAGCACCGAGAGTAAAACCGCCCAGCTGAGTAACGAAAACCAGCTGCGTTTTGGTGCGGCGACCTGAATGGTTTGTTGCATTAGGTGCTCCATGTTGGTGTTTGCCCTCACCCCGACCCTCTCCCACAGGAGAGGGAGAAAACCGTACAATCCCCTCTCCCTCAGGGGAGGGAGAAAACCGTACAATCCCCTCTCCCTCAGGGAGAGGGTTAGGGTGAGGGTGGGTTTACTGAACCGCTTTGTTCACGCTGCTCATTGCAGAAAGTGCTGCCGTCAGACGATCCAGGTCGCTAAGTTGGTTTTGCAACTCGCTGACTTTCAAGGTTTTGTCTTTCTCATCCAGGCCTTTGTTGTCTTTCACGCCTTGCATCTGTTTAAACAGGGCGAGCTGGCGAATCGGCACCAGTTGCAGGTCGCTTGATGGACGGAATGGAGCCCAGCCCAGACGAGTAAGCACTTCTTTTTCTTCCGGATTTTTTCCGTAAGTCATGAAGAAATCGTAGATTTTGTCTTTGGTGGTTTCAGACAGGTTCTTACGCCATGCAATCGGGTCGCCTGGGATCAGTGGAGATTTCCAGATGACTTTCAGCTCTTTCAGCTTGTCTGGCGCGGAAGTTTTCAGCTTTTCGAGGTTTTCGGTATTGTTGGTCGCCACATCAACTTGCTTATTGGCAACCGCCAGGGCGTTGGTTTCATGGCTGGCATTCACAGAGCGTTTGAACTCGCTCACCGAGGCGTTGTTCTTCGCAAAAACGTAGTATCCCGGGACGAGGTAACCGGAGGTTGAGTTCGGATCACCGTTACCGAAAGTCAGCTCTTTACGTTTTGCCAGCAGCTCTTGCAGGTTGTTGATTGGGCTGTCTTTGTTAACGATCAGCACGCTCCAGTAACCCGGAGAACCATCGGCTGCGACGGTTTGAGCAAAGACCTGAGCGTTAGCGCGGTCGACGGCTTCCATTGCCGAGAGGTTGCCGTACCAGGCGATATCCACTTTGTTAAAGCGCATCCCCTGAATGATCCCCGCGTAGTCCGGTGCGAAGAAAGCATTAACTTTCACGCCCAGCTTCTTCTCCATATCCTTGAGGAACGGTTCCCATTGTGGTTTCAGGTTTTGTTGTGATTCGGTGGAGATGATGCCGAAGTTCAGGGATTTCTCTTGTTCTTCCGCGTGAGCCGGGCTGAACAGGGCACTGACGCTTAACAGGCTGGTAAAGGCTAAGGCTTTCACGGCTTTGTAGCTCATGGCGGACAATTCCTTGAGGCGATTGATTGGTTGAAGTTTTTTATGCAGCCGCCGCATCAACGCGGTTAATGCTGCGGTAGAGATTCCCCAGCCGTTCGTTGTCGAACGCCGAGCTGTTTCCGTCGTAAAACACATGACCCTGGCGCAGCGCGACGATACGTTCGCAGTAGCGCAGGGCGTAATCCACCTGATGCAGCGTCACCACCACGGTGATACCGTCCAGACGGTTAATGTCGTGCAGCGTTTCCATCACGATGCGCGCGGATTCTGGATCCAGAGAGGCAATCGGCTCATCGGCCAGAATCACTTTTGCTCGTTGCATCAGCGCGCGGGCAATCGCCACACGCTGTTGTTGCCCACCGGACAGGGTGGACACGCGTTGATAAGCAAACTGCGCCATACCGACGCGGGTCAGCGCCTGCAATGCACGTTGCTTTTCTTCGCGAGTAAACCAGTTAAAACAGGTGCGCCAGAACGGCGTGGAACCCAGTGCGCCAATCAGTACGTTTTCCAGTACCGTCAGGCGGTTCACGAGGTTGAACTGCTGGAAGATGTAGCCGGTGTGGGCGCGGCTTTTACGGATATCGCTCGCCAGACGGCCCGCTTTTTGTACGGTGCGGCCGAGCAATTCCACGTGGCAATCGGGTGATTTATCGGAAGTAATCAGACCGCTCAGATGGCGTAAGAGGGTAGATTTGCCTGAGCCAGATGGCCCCAGCAGAGCAACCATCTCACCTTCATTAACCATCAGACAGACTTCATTCAACGCTTGATGCTGGTTGAAGGTTTTGCTGAGTTTGTTGACGCGAATAATTGTTTGCATCATTCGGCTCCTTAAAAAAGTTGCCTCATGGTGCCGATGAAATGTGACGGTTTTGTTAAGAATAAGTTTCCATATGATGAAGAGTGAGTCTCAGCCTGGAAGTCATCAAGCTAATCAGCTATTTGTCGTATTGTTAGGCGCTTCGTTTTTGTATTTGCTTACTGGTACCTGTCGGCCGTTGGGAAGGCAAATAATGGGCAAAAATATTATTTTTTGTGCCGATGGCACATGGACCGCTCCCGGTGTGGAAGCAAAGCTGGATGATGAAACCGTCGCCAGTAATGTTTATCAGTTATTTATTGATTTGAAAGGAATTGTCGACCAACAGAGTTTGTTGTTAGCCAATGAGCAAGAAAAAACGCTTACGGATAACAGCGGCAATGTGGTGCAAGTCGCGAAATATATTTATGGCATGGGCGATCCCCATAACGGTCTGATCAAACGTCTGGGTGGCGCATTTGGCGCAGATTTGATCGTGCCGATCATTCGTGGCTACACCTTTATCAGCCGTCACTGGCAGGCGGGCGATCGGATCTATCTGGTGGGATTTAGCCACGGCGCTTATACCGCGCGGGTTCTGGCGGAAATGATCATCGATCGTGGCTTATTAAGTCGTGAAAAACTCAATCTAAACCTGCGCAATAAAGAAGAAGCGTGGCGTTTTGCCTCGTCCGTGTGGGCGCAGTATCTTGCTCATTCAGCGGAAATGAGCCCGAGTCTGCTGGGCAGTGTGGTGCGCGAGTTACCGGGTTTTTTTTGCGACAGCGTGGATCCCACCTGCATTGCGCGGCCTGCTTCAATTGAAGCGGTTGCGGTGTGGGAAACGGTCGGGCAGATGGGCATTCCTAAATATTTCACTGATAAGCGTTACAACGTCTTCCGCTTTAACAATACCGAGCTGCATCCACGGGTGAAATACGGGCTACAGGCGCTGGCGATTGATGAGCAGCGCGTCGATTTATCCCCGGTGTTGTGGGACAACCGCGATCGTATTTTACAGGTGATGTTTCCGGGTATTCATCAGGATGTGGGCGGGGGCTATAGCACCACCTGTGAGGATCGCAGCTTGTCGAATGGCGCGTATTTGTGGATGCACGATGCGCTTGACGACCTGGGGATTAATCTTGCACCCAGCAATATTGTGGCTGATCCACTGGGGCCGTTGCATTGCGACTGGTATCCACCGACCCGTTATTTGCGCATCAACCCGCGCCAGCTTCCTCCGCCGGTGACGTCATCGATGATGGTGCATCAGTCGGTTATTGAGCGGCTGAGTGGCGGTTCAGTGCTGCTACAGCAGTCAGCCATCAACGGCGAGTGGCAGCCTGGGCCTTATATGCCGCAACCGTTACAGGACTATTTACGCGGGCTGGGGGCGATTCCCATTAACTGGGCCATTGCGCGGTAAAAAGATAGAGAACGGGTTGCGTAGGGTGGATAAGCGCTAGCGTCATCCACCATTTTCATCAGATATGTCGGATGACGCTGCGCTTATCCGACCTACGTTTGGTATCAGGTCGAACCGGTTACATTGGTTTTTCGACATTCACCATCCATGGGATTCCGTACTTATCGGTCAGCATGCCAAATCCTTTGGCCCAGAATGTTTCTCCCCAGGGCATCGTGACATCGCCACCCGCGGCCAGGTTTTCAAACCAACGCTTACCTTCGTCGAGATCTTTGGTGGCAAGGCTCAGTGAATAGCCTGTGTGTTTCACTTTATCAGCGGACATATTGCCGTCGCTCATCATCACTTCACCGTCACCAATCCGGACATTGGCGTGCATGATTTTGTCGTCAGGCCAGTTGAATCCACTACCGCAGCCTTCCGCCGTGTCGCTTGCTTCCTCCTTCGGCATCTCGCCAAAAGTCATTTTAAACAGCAGTTCAGCACCGATAGCTTGATTATAAAACGCGATAGCTTCTTCACAGGTGCCGTCAAAAAAGATGTAGGGACTTACAGACATGACTTGTTCCTCATAATGCGGAGTGCACAAGTAGTTTAGTTGTGGGGAGTAAGGCAAGCCAGGCGGGGGGAGGGGAAACTTCTTGTAGTGCGGATGAAAACGGTGGATGACGCTGCGCTTATCCACCCTACAACGACCCTACAACGATCCTTCGTAGGTCGGATAAGCGCAGCGTCATCCGACACTTAACTAGTTCTTCTTCACAAACTCTGATTTCAATTTCATCGGGCCAAAACCATCAATTTTACAATCGATGTTGTGGTCGCCTTCAACCAGACGGATACCCTTCACTTTGGTACCAATTTTCAGCATTGAAGAACTGCCTTTCACTTTCAAATCTTTAACCACGGTGACGTTATCGCCGTCAGCCAGCAGATTGCCGTTGGCATCTTTAACAATCAGTTGGTCGCTGTCTGAAGCGGGTTCGGCATCATTCCATTCATGTGCACATTCCGGGCAGATAAACATACCGTTGTCTTCGTAGGTGTACTCGGAATTGCATTTTGGGCAATGAGGGAGAGTCATTACTAGTATCCTCAAAAATAGCGGCTTTCCGCCAAAAGTGGCACAATTATACATTAAAACCCTACTTCTGCAGGGATTATTGCCGCTACACCTACTGCCATCGGGGTAAGCGAAACGCAAAGATTAATATTTAGTATCTTTAATCAATTGCTAAATTCGGGATGAAAATACAGAATTAGCTTATTGAAATGCGCTATTGTTTCTTTCTTTTTATATGCCACCTGATAACTTCATTTTTGAAAAGTAAGTTTAATTATAAAAACATCGAATAATTGATTTCCGCGCGTAATTATAATTACCGGTACTTAATTGACCTGCAAATATAAGTATTTTTATAAAAATCCGGATAATTTGATTTAAGTAAGGATTTTTTATGCATACACAAGCAATATTTGAGTTAAGTCAGGAGGCTGAGCGGCTATTACAACTCGCCTTACAAAATCTTAATTCCTTAAAAGCGACCTCTTTTACTACCCAGCCTGATGAAAATGACCAGGGTAAAGCGCAGGTGGGGTCGGTTGCCTCGTCTAAGTTTTGCCCGCGTACCATTCAGGAGCAGCAGGCCATGCTGCAAAATGAGTTACGCAAAATCACGCAGAATGAAATGGTTCTGGCCATTGTCGGCACGGTTAAAGCCGGCAAATCCACGACCATCAACGCCATTATTGGCACAGAAGTCCTGCCTAATCGCAATCGCCCGATGACGGCATTACCGACATTAATTCGCCACACGCCAGGCCAGCGTGAACCGGTGCTGCATTTTCCTTACGTGCAACCCATCGACAAATTAATGCAGACGTTGCAACTTCGTTTGCAACAAACCGACAGAGCAACGCTTGGCAGGCATCTGGAAATTGATCGGGATATGGCAGCATTATTAACCCGAATAACTGAAGGGGAATCTTTCGCTAAGCATTATCTGGGTGCTCAACCTATTTTTCATTGTTTGAAAAGCCTTAATGATTTAGTGCGTTTATCAAAAGCACTGGATGTGGCTTTTCCATTTAAAGCTTATGCAGCAATTGAACATGTTCCGGTAATTGAAGTGGAATTTGTTCATTTGGCCGGAATTAATGAAGGTCACGGGCAACTGACATTATTAGATACGCCGGGGCCGAATGAAGCCGGGCAACCGCATCTGCAAAAAATGCTGCGAGAACAACTGGCGCAGGCGTCTGCGGTGCTGGCAGTACTGGATTATACCCAGTTGAAGTCAGTTTCTGACGAAGACGTGCGAAAAGCGATATTAGGCACCGGTTCTTGCGTACCGCTGTACGCGCTGGTCAACAAGTTCGATCAAAAAGACAGGAATGGCGACGACGAAGAACAGGTTAAAGCATTGATTTCCGGGACGCTGATGAAAGGGATGATTGAGCCGAGTCATGTTTTCCCGGTCTCTTCCATGTGGGGATATCTGGCTAACCGTGCGCGTCATGAAATGGCGTTACACACGAAGTTGCCGGACCCGGATGAACATCGCTGGGTGCAGGATTTTGCTGATGCCGCACTCGGGCGCCGTTGGCAGCGTGATGATTTGGCAGATAGCGCAGTGGTACACCAGGCGGCAGAGCTGCTTTGGCAGGACTCGCAGTTTGCCGAGCCTATCAAAAAGGTGCTTCATGCCGCCCACGCCAACGCCTCGATGTACGCGTTGCGTTCCGCCTGCCAGAAATTACTTAACTACACGCAAAGCGCGGAAGAGTACCTGAATTTCCGCAGCCAGGGTTTACGCATCGCCAGCGAGCAATTGCAGCAGAATATTACGGCCATTGAAGAGGACATTAACCAGGCGGCTGCCAGCCAGCAGTCGGCTGGTGAAGTTGCACGCAGCAACGTCGATCAGGCTGTGGATGCGATGGAGGACTTTATCCGTCGTTATCAGCAACAGATTAATGCCAACGTAGCGGACTATTTCCAGAATGGCACGGTGCCAGAAAAACTCACCCGCCAGGCGATGGCGTTTGGCACCCGTCGTGGTGTCGATTTTGACGCCCGCTATGACACGCTGAGTTTTGACGACGAACAGTCGGCGCAGATTGCACTGCACAGGATCCGGGCTTCCTGCGAAATCATCCTCACCGCCGCGCAGGAAAAAATGACCGAGGAGCTGATGCATCTGTTCAGTTATCTGGAAATCGAACTGGCGGATACGCTGCGTAATACCTTAAAACCGATTGAATCCCGCGTCGCACAAGGGCTGGCGCAGGCCGGATTTCGCACCAATATCACCCTGCCGGTGTTCCATGTCGGGTTGTTAAATTTCAATGCCAATAAAGCCTTCAATGAACTGATTGAGGAACAAGATATTCCGGTCGCGCGGTTACGCCGTCCGGCGGGGATGCGGGGCACGGTTGCGCGCTGGCTCAATAGCGACGAGTGGGGCTGGGAAGGATACACGGTAATGCAAAGTCGCTACGTCATTTCGCTGCCCGATGTTCAGCACAAGCTGTGCGAGCACGTGGCTAACTTCCTGTTGCAGCTCAATCAGACCATGGCCGCGCAAATTGAAAATGCGGTGAGCGAGGGCATGTCCGCCTTCTTCGTCGATTTTTCCCAGGCGCTGGATGCGATACGCCTGAATCTGCAACAAAGTTTGTTGGCGCGTCAGCAAAATGAAGACGCGGTGATGAGCTTGCGTCATCAGCTCCAGCAGTGCGTACGCACCACGCGTTACATCCATGAAGACACCCGCCTGCTACGGGATGATATTCAGACGTTATTTACGGTAGAACAGCAATGAGCAGTCTATTACAAGGTATTCAAACTCGCGCTCTGGAGTGTGTTGCAGAGAAGTTTGTCGTCGATTTTGCAAAAACTAGCGGTGTCACACGTGAGCTGTGGCATAGCCAGCAAAGCAAAGCCTATTACCAACGTCTGAGCGGCGAGTTCATCGGCAGAAGTCAGTTACAAAAATGGGCGATGGACGAAGTGTTACTGGAGACGCCGGAGTTCACGCTAGCGATACTCGGGCAGCTTTGCCAGCGTGTGGCGAAAAAACATCGGGCGATGGCGATCGTCTATGACAGCGTGTGTGCCATGTCCGCCGCTTCAGCGCGGGTGAATAACGAGGCGCGTGAAACACGACAGCTGTTTACTCAAGTACAGCAACAACTGGCGCAACGCGTCGCTAAGCTGGAAGCGCAATTTAACGGCACCGATCTCACCCATCTGGGCATCGTACATTGCGAGCAAGTTTTTGCCCGTTGGCAGGCGGGGCACTATGCCTCGTTTTCCCCGGCAGGACGCTGTTATGTCGCGTTGCAGGAGTTGTACTGGGGCGCGTTTGGCGATGCGTTGCGTTTTGGCAGCACGTTGCAGGCAACGGAACTGGTGGAACAGGCGCGGGCGTTAGCTATCAGGCAGTTAGCGCAAGATGTGAATGCCTCAACTCGCACCCGTCATTACTATTATGAATGGCTGATGTTCCCGTCAACAGCAGCAATGATGGAAAGCAAAGAAGCGCTCGCCTGGCTGGGCGATGACTGCGACAGCGAGCAACAGCCGGTAAGTTTTGCCACCACCCAGACCCACCAGGGCGTTTCGCTCGGCATGCCACGCATTTGTTCCGCCATGCGCCTCGGCAGCGCGATGGTCGATGAAGTATTTAATTAAGTCGCGTTAAAGTCAGTAAAATATGATCAGCATCATATTAAGTGTTATTTATATCAATATTAAATAGCAAGAATAAGTAACTTAAATGGAGTTGATTGCTTATTCTTTACTGGCTGTAAATATTTAACAACACATTACCCTGTTAATTATAAATATCCGCCACTGCAGAATTATCCCTAAAAGTAATAATATTACCCGCCTCGCTATTTTCGTTTTTCAAACATCAGGATTTATTAACGCAATGAACGCGATAATCGTTGACGATCATCCATTGGCGCGGATCGCCATTCGCAATTTACTGGATACCAATGGCATCACCGTCACCAGCGAACTCGACAGCGGCGAGCATGTGGTGCAAACGGTGGAAAAGCTCAAACCCGAACTGCTGATCATCGACGTAGATATTCCCTGCATCAGCGGCATTGAAGTGCTGGAACAATTACGTAAACGCCATTTCACGGGCGTTATCATTATCATCTCCGCCAAAAACGAATTGTTCTATGGCAAGCGCAGCGCAGAATCTGGAGCCAATGGATTTGTCAGTAAAAAGGAGGGCATGAATAATATTCTCGCGGCCATCGACGCGGCAAAGAATGGTTATAGCTATTTTCCTTTTTCACTTGAGCGATTTATCGGCACCGGTAGGACTGAGCAGGACAAACTGGATACGTTATCGACCCAGGAAATGAAGGTGTTACGCTATATTCTTAACGGCATTGATTACACCACCATCGCCAGCAAAATGAATATCAGTAATAAAACGGTTAGCACTTATAAAACCCGCTTAATGGAAAAGTTAGATTGTTCCTCATTAATGGAACTTTATGATTATGCGCAAAGAAATAAAATAGGGTAATAAGATGTTGGCTCGTGTGTTTATTTATTTGATTGTGATGTTGGGTTTAAGTAGTTTTTCTACTGCGGGTGCAACTCAGGTCATTGAGCTTAAAAGTAACTACCAGCCCGCGGTGCTGGATATTCATTTAAACGCGGAACACAGGCTGTGGCTCGAGCGTAAAAAAACGCTGACTGTCGGGACCTGGTTGCCGGAAGTTTCCCCTATCGATTATGAAAGTACCGGGGGCATTTATCAGGGGGTGAATGCCGATTATCTGGCCCTGATGCAAAAAAATCTGCAGATTAAAATCGCGATAAAACAGTTTGATAGTGAGCAAGAGGCCCTTGCGGCATTGTCGAGGCATGAAGTCGATACGCTGCTCACACAACTGACTGACACTAAAGAGGTGGGCAGTTCTCTGCTGACGACTTCGGCGTTAATCAAAACCTGGCCGACGCTGGTCACCTCGCTGAAAAATACTCTGTTGCCGCTGAACACGGACAAAGTGGTGACGCTTGCTTGCGTGCGAGATTGCCCGTTTTCGCTTGTTGTCAGGGAAGCCTTTCCTCACGCCAGAATGACCTTATACGATAATGATTACCAGGCATTATCATCGGTGCGGGACGGTCAGAATCAATATTTTATTGGTAATAACGTCACCACCGGAAATTACATTTCTAAGTACTTCTCACAGTCGCTGGTGATTACCCACTACTTTAACCAGCAACAACAATACAATTATTTTATCACCAGCAAGAATCAGCCATTATTGCGAAATATCCTTGAAACGTTCATGACTTCTATAAGTAATGAAACCCATATGCGGATGATGCAGAACTGGTTGAATCGCGGCAATCTTTCCTATCTCAACTCGCCAATTCCGTTCAGTAAGCAAGAGCAGGACTGGCTTAAAAAACATCATCAAATTAAGGTGTTGATTAACCCAAACTATCCACCGTTTACGCTTCTCGACCAGGGTGGCGAGCTGCGTGGCATCATGGCTGATTTACTCAATATTATTCAGCTCCAAACCGGCCTTGAATTTCAGCCGGTGATGGTTAATTCCGAAAACCAAATGGCGCGCGATCAATGGGATATGATCCCCGCCGCTACGCTGAATAATGTGCCGCAGAAATTTATCTCGTTTAGCGATCCGCTGATGAGTGTCTCGTATGTGATTGTCACGCCTCATCAGGAAAATGCCGACCGGTTGCTCACCAAACCCCTGCGTATTGCCGTGGCCGCAGGGACGATTTTGACCGACGACTTGCATCAACGTTATCCGCAGGCGACGTTGATTGAAACGGAAAACGTCGTTGAGGCAATGAAAATGGTTGAGAAGGGAGATGTGGATGCGGCGATAACCACCGAGTTATCCGCCCGCTACATGATTGACCATTATTATCTGCAAAAAATGTACTACATGCGGCTCCCCGGCATGCCGAGCGCCTCGCTGAGGTTTGCGATGGCACGCGATGAACCCGAACTGAACGCCATTATGAGTAAGGCGCTGCAAGCTATTCCTCCGCGCGACATTCTGCAAATGACTGAGAAGTGGTCGAAAATTTCCAGCGTACAGAAAGATACCTGGAGACTTTACAGCAAGCAGTTCTATCAGCTGGTGCTGTTTGCGTTAGTGCTGATTGCTATTAGCCTCGGCTGGGGATTGTCGCTTTCGCGTGAAGTGCGCAAAAGAAGGGAGTCGCAACGGCAACTCGAAGAAGAGCTGCGGCTAAAAGAAGCACTTTCACATGAACTGGAAGCTGAAAAAGATAAAGCGATTCAGGCGACTAAAGCGAAAAGCCGCTTTCTGGCGAGTATGAGCCATGAGCTGCGTACGCCGGTGAGCTCGATTGTGGGCTTTCTGGAGTTGCTGTCGAGTTCGGATCTCAACGCCAGTCAGCGCAAAGAGGCTGTCGCACTTGCTGGTGCTACGGCGCAATCGCTGCTTGGCTTGATCGGGAAGATCCTCGATGTGGATAAAATTGAGTCCGGAAAATACCAGATTTCCCCGCAATGGACGGATTTATCGCAGCTTATCGACATCCAGTGTCACTCGTTTAAGGCGCTGGCCCGACAGAAGGGTGTGGAATTGCGTTATATCAGCGATCTTGCGGCGGATGACCGTGTACTGATTGACCCGCAAGCCTGGCGGCAAATCCTCAACAATCTGGTTGGCAATGCACTGAAGTTCACCGAACGAGGGCATATTGAGGTTTCTTGCCAGCTGACGGAGGTTGAGGATAAACACGGAACGCTGGTGGTGAAGGTGAGTGATACCGGCTGCGGGATCAGTGCTGAAGAGCAAAAGACGTTATTCCACCGTTATGTTCAGGCGGGCCAGGGGCGCAAACAAACAGGATCTGGATTGGGTCTGGTGATCACCAAAGAGTTGGTGACGTTGATGGGCGGCACGCTGGAACTCAGCAGCCAGTTATCACGGGGTTCTACGTTCACGATTACGCTTGCGGTTGAAACGGCGCAGCAGACTGTTGTACCGACGAAGAAGACGCCTGCCGCGTTGTCGCCATTGCCGCGTTTGTCGATTCTGATTGCTGACGATAATCCGACTAATCGCCTGCTGCTAAAGCGCCAGTTGAATGCGATTGGTTACAACGTGGATGAAGCCTGCGACGGCGAGGAAGCTGAATCCAGAATCGCTAACAAACAGTACGATTTGTTAATCACCGATCTGAACATGCCGAAAAAAGATGGCATGGCGTTAACGGCGTCTTTGCGCAGCAAAAATGTGCAGCTGCAAATCTGGGGGCTGACCGCCAGTGCGCTGTCGAAGTCGCGGGAGCAGTGCCTGAATAGTGGGATGAATCAGTGCCTGTTTAAACCGATTTCGATTCAGACGCTGACCCACGAGCTAAGTAAGCTCGATGTTGGGCGTGCGTCCTCTTCCGTTACGGGACATTTGAAGCTGAGTATTTTGACTGAGAATACCGGCGGGGACAGGAAGTTGATAAACGAGATTCTGGAAACGTTCCGCGAGGCTTCGGCTAACGATTTACAGGTCGCCGTGCGTGCAATAGAGCAGGATGAACCTCAGATGTTTTTGCACGCGTTGCACCGTTTGCATGGTTCGGCGCAGATTCTGGAAATCACCGCGCTTCAGGCATTGTGTGAGCCTTTCGAAGCACGCCGGCATGATTCGATTCCGCTTGCGGATCGCAAGGAGACGCTCGAGAAAATTGCCGCGGTGTTGCGGGAGATAGACGTTGAGATTGATAGTTTGATGAGTCATTGAAAATGGTGGATGACGCTGGCGCTTATCGAAAATGGTGGATGACGCTGGCGCTTATCCACCCTACGAAACCGAAACCGAAACCGAAACCGAAACCGAAACCGGAATCGGAATCGGAAACCGGCAATCGGAAACCGGCAATCGGAATCGGCAACCGGAAATCGCCAATCGAACCGGCAATCGGAAACCGGAATCGGCAACCGGAAATCGGAAATCGGCAACCGGAAATCGGCAATCGGAAACCGGCAATCGGAATCGGAATCGGCAACCGGAAACCGGCAATCGGAATCGGCAACCGGCAACCGGAAATCGCCAATCGGCAACCGGAAATCGGCAACCGGCAACCGGCAACCGGAAATCGGAATCGTCATCCGGAAACCGGAATCGGCAACCGGTAACCGGAAACCGGAATCGGCAACCGGCAACCGGCAATCGGAATTGAAACCGAAATCCAAATCCAAATCGAAATCGTAGGTCGGATAAGCGCCAGCGTCATCCGACGCCCGGCACCTTAATTCAAAACTAACTTAGTTAGTCGCGGCGAACATTTCGCTATCCACTACGATACCGTCCTCAGCACCTTTCAGAACCAAATTAGCCTCGTAGTATTTACCGTCTGCCAGCAATTTTTGAGCCTGGGCCACCGCTTTACGGGTCTGATTCAAAGGCATCAAATATTGATTTTCCATCACGCCAATCCCTGCCAGACGTAAGGTCTCCATTGCCCCTTTTTTATCGCCTTTCGCCAGTTTTTCATTGGCAGATTTGATGGCGCTCTCTTTGGCCGGGGTCGCAATATAGTCCTCTGACAAGGTGACATTGGCGTTAATGATGACGTACTGATCATCAATCATCTTCGCTTTGGCATCAGTTTTGACAAATTTCTTCCAGTCCACGCTGTCATCTTTGAGCAGCGTTGCCGCATCATCAGTCAGCTTTTTAGCGCTAGCGGGTTCACCGTGAAACAGTGCCAGGCGTGCAAACTGGATATCACGCATGGCATTTTCGCCCTGTACGGCAACTTGCATGACATCGGCAGCTTCTTTTTGGATTTGTGCGGTTGCAGCAGCCGTTTGCGCGGGAGTAGTCGTAGTTGCAGCCAATACCGGTGCAGAACTCATCATGGTAGCCAGAACGCTTGCCAGAATTAATTTTTTCATTCTTTTCTCCTGAATAAAATGGGTGTTAATCACCAACGGAGCCAGAATAGAAAATTAATATACGGATGAAAATCAGAGTGCGGAATGAATATTGCAGGAGTCGTCTGACAGTTGTCAGATTGAGCGTATAGCAATGGGGCTTCACTCTTATTTACCCCGTCAGATCAATAGATTTACTATTTCAGGTATCAATTATAAGGTGGATGCCAAATGTTCATATTTAACCCATTTAGAGTAAAGAGTCTTAGTGAAGGCTCACGTCTACAATATAAAAGGCATGCCATGATTATGGCGGTTCTTCTGTATATATGTGGTGCCTGCTGTCTTATCTTTCCTTTTATGGCTGGGATGTATCTCTGTTATATCATTGGCATGCTGTTTATGGTCTGCGGTTTTTATACGCTTTATAGTCTGGTGGTTTTCCGCTCCCAGCACTGGAGATCTAAATTTGTCAGTGTTGTATTTGCCTTAGCCTGGTTGTTGTTGGGCTACAGTTTTGTCTCACATCCGCTGGTTGGAATGAGTTCGTTATCGTTAGTATTTTGCTGCTTATTCATTATTGGTGGGGTATCACGCATCCTTTCAGGGTTCGCGATGCGTGGCCATGTGGGCGCTATCCCGAACATATTTATCGGTATTTTTGATCTGCTGATTGCCGTTATCTGGTTAGGGATGACTCCTGAACAATCTTATCTATTTACCACCGCATTTGTTGGTATTGAGATGATTTTCAGTGCAGCGAGTTTTCTCATTTTACGCAAGAATTTGACCACTGCCCCGCAACTAAAACAAGCTGTTTCAAATTCACAATAAACATTGGATGAAATTATGAAGAGTAAACACTTTATTACGGCAATTATTTCAGTTGCCGCTTTATCGGGCTCAATGAATAGCGCATTCGCCGTCCAGGAGACGACGCCGAAAAATATGACGTGTCAGGAATTTATCGACATGAATCCAAAATATATGACGCCTGTCGCTTTTTGGGTCGTGAACAGAAATACCGACTTTAAAGGCGGTGATTATGTCCATTGGCAGGAAGTCGAAACGGTATCGGTGCCAAAAATTGTTAAACAGTGCCAAAAAACGCCTAAAGCGAAATTAGGCGAACTGACTCAAAGCGTTAACTAAATATCTGCGCTCACGCTCCCCTGGCTCGTCTAAAACTGTTGAGAATGCTATCGCTATTTTTGTGTATTAACGGATAATGGCCGATTCTGAAACGGCAGTTTATTTTTGGGTAAGGGAAGGGGCGTGAGTCATAACGTTTCGCTGTTTACTAACAAGAAATTCGCATGGATGGGAGCGGCTTTTTGCTGCTTGTTATGGGGAAGTGCGTACCCGGCCATTAAAAACGGTTATGAAATTTTCCAGATAGCGACGGACGATTTACCGGGAAAAGTGGTCTTTGCCGGTTACCGTTTTGTCATCGCCGGCCTGCTGTTGCTGGCGTTTGCCCTGTTACAGGGCAAGCCGGTTGCGCGTTTATCCCGCCACCAGTTTTCGCAACTTGCGCTGTTAGGCGTGACCCAAACGGCCATTCAATACCTCTTCTTTTATATTGGCCTCGCCTATACCACAGGCGTGAAAGGTTCAATTATGAATGCCACGGGCACTTTCTTTAGCGTTCTGCTGGCGCATTTTATCTATCAAAACGACAAGCTCAGTATTAACAAAGTGGTGGGCTGCGTGTTGGGGTTTGCCGGTGTGATGGTGGTGAACTTCAATAGCCAGCTGATGGATTTCAGTTTCAGCTGGATGGGTGACGGCTTCGTAGTGCTGGCGGCATTTATTCTTTCTGCCGCGTCGCTGTATGGAAAACGTCTTTCGCAAACCATGGATGCGACCATTATGACCGGCTGGCAATTGGCCATCGGTGGCGTGGTGCTGACCGTTGGCGGCTACGCATGTGGCGGGCGGTTGGCGTTTCATGGCCTGGAGTCGGTGGCAATCCTTGGCTACCTGGCATTGCTCTCTTCCGTGGCCTTTGCGCTATGGAGTTTGCTGCTCAAGCACAACCGCGTGGGGATGATTGCGCCGTTTAACTTCCTGATCCCGGTGTCGGGTGCGGTGCTTTCAGCCATCTTCCTGCAAGAAAGTATTCTTGAGTGGCGTTATGCCCTGGCATTGGTGTTGGTGTGCTTCGGCATCTGGCGGGTGAACGTCGTTAAATCCCGCTTAAATTAGAGCAGGCAAAATCGTCAAATGCAGGCCATTATTTATCCATCTTTTATCGATAAAGGGCCTGCCAATGACCAGACTTACCGCAAAAGATTTCCCTCCTGAATTACTCGAATACTTCGATTTCTACGTCCACGGCAAAATCAGCAAACGTGAGTTTCTCGACCTGGCAGGCAAGTTTGTCGTCGGTGGGCTTTCAGCGGTGGCGCTTGGCACTTTGCTGACGCCTGATTACGCCTTCGCCCAACAAGTGGAATTTACCGATCCCGATATTGTGGCTGAATATATTCAGTACCCAAGTCCGCAAGGGCATGGGGAGGTGAGAGCCTATATGGTGCGTCCGGCGAAAGCCGCGGGTAAAGTGCCGGGCGTGGTAGTGGTGCATGAAAACCGTGGCCTGAATCCCTACATAGAAGATGTCGCGCGGCGTGTGGCCAAAGCGGGATTTATTGCGCTGGCACCGGATGGTTTGAGCTCGGTCGGCGGGTATCCGGGCAATGACGAAAAAGGCCGTGAGCTGCAATCTCAGGTCGATCCCACCAAACTGATGAATGATTTCTTCGCCGCGATTGAGTTCCTGATGCATCACGAGGCGGTAACGGGAAAAGTCGGTATTACCGGATTTTGTTACGGTGGCGGTGTAGCAAATGCCGCGGCGGTTGCCTATCCGGAATTAGCCGCCGCCGTACCGTTCTATGGTCGCCAGCCAAAAGTGGAAGATGTGCCGCGTATTAAAGCGCCATTGTTGCTGCATTACGGTGAGCTGGATTCGCGGATTAACGAGGGATGGCCTGCGTATGAAGCGGCGCTGAAAGCCAATAATAAAGTCTACGAAGGCTATATCTATCCGGGTGTGAATCATGGTTTTCACAACGATTCGACACCGCGTTATGACAAGGCGGCAGCGGAGCTGGCCTGGTCGCGAACCCTCGACTGGTTCCGCAAATATCTGGCTTAACTGTGGATCAGAATGCTGGCACCCAGTGCGATGCCATTCTTGCCGGTGCGTTTAATCAGGTACATGGATTCATCGGCACGAATCACGGCATCGGCAAAGTTGTCGCTGGCCCAGGATTCGTTCACGCCAATGGATGCGCCCACTTTCGCCGCACCATTACTCAATTCAAACGGAGTGATGGCGGCATCGAGGCAGCGGCGGGCGATGGTCTGGATTTGGTTGTTATCCAGCGTCCAGGGCATCAGCAGGATAAATTCATCGCCACCCAGGCGACCAATGGTCACTTCCGCTGGGCAGGCTTCGGATAAACGTTGGCTGAGTTGCAACAGAACTTCGTCGCCGCTGCGATGCCCGAGGGTATCGTTAACGTTTTTGAAATCATCAAGATCGATAAATGCCACGGACAGCGAGCCGAGTTTTTTGAGCAGATCGAACTGCGCCTTAAGCGCATGGCGGTTGGCAAGACCGGTGAGCGGGTCGTGGTTAGCGAGCTTCGCCAGTTGCTCCTCGTACTGCTTTTCTTTGGTCATGTCGATGTGGGTGCCGGTGACTTTCAGCGGTTTGCCGTCATCGCTCCATTCGGTCACACGTCCGCGATCAAGCACCCAGGTGATGGTGCCGTTTCTGGCCTGCATGCGGTGCAGTGCCTCGTAATAGGGCGCTTTCCCTTCGAGATGGTTATAAAACGCGGCGAGCACCCTGTCTCTGTCTTCAGGATGCAGGTGCTCACGCCACACATCAAAATGAGCGCTAAGTTCTTTGGGCCGATAACCTAACATGGCTCCCCAGCGGCGGTTGAAAATAACCAATTTGCCGCTACTGACATCGAGTTGCCACAAGCACAAACCTGTCCCGTCGAGCGCCGCACTCAGCTTGTTGCGTGAGTCATGGGCAATTCTTTTGAGTCGGGCATTGTGCTTTTTGAGGTTCTGGATCTGCTGCCTGAGGTTGTCTTCTGACATTGACCATATTTATGTTCAAATAATACTCATTCTTAACATGTATTAATAAGTTGTAAATATGGCGAAGAAAATATCGTACTAATTCCACTGCTGTTGGGATATCGACACGCGTTTTCTCTTCTCAACCGGGATAACAGAGAGAAAAACACCGCCCAACATCGCCGCCAGCAGAAGCCAGGATGTCTGTGAAAATATGCTGTCCATGACCACGCATTCGAGGATGACGGCGATCACCGGGAAACAGATAAACACCAGCGATGTCCTGAACGTCGAAAGGCGTTTTTGCAGCGAGAAATAACACAAAATCCCGAACACGCCCGCCACGATGCCAAGGTAAATAATCGAGGCAAACGACAGCCAGGTAATATTTTCCAGCATCGGTTTCTCTACTATCGCGCCAATCATCGTCAGGATTAATCCCGCGGCGAGGCAAGGCAGGGTATTGAAGGTGAAAAGCGAAACCGGGCAACTGCGCTTCTTGCATTGAACATACATAAAAGCATGCATGAACACGGCGAGAACCACGGCTAACGCCCCTTTCCAGTTGTTACTCAGGCTGACTCTGGCTTCTTCTTGCAGGATGCAGAACAGCGCGACCAGTGCCAGCACAGCCCCCATCAGCTGCAATAAGCTGGTTGGAGTATTCAGCAGCACAATGGAAATCAGCATCACGGCGACGGGCATCACGGCAAAGATTATCGCCGCGGTGCTTGGGTCGACGTATTGCTCACCGTAAAGCACCAGCGTGAAGGGCAGGCAGTAACAGAACAGGAACACGCAAAACTGGAAAAAGCGGTGGCCTGGTGGGAACAACAACGAAGAGCGGGTAATGCTCAACATCCACAGTAGCAGCGGCGCTGCGCTTAAGAAGCGCAGGCCGGTGGCAAAGATCGGTGGCATGCTGACCAACGCGAACTTCATGGCAAGCCAGGTGCTCCCCCACGTCAGAATAACGATGGCGAAAAGAGTGAACATTTTTGCTTTCTGCATGGGGTGGCTCCTTTGTTACCTCGGATTAATGATCGATATACAGGTAGTGCATCCAGCTGGTCATACGCAGCAGGATTTTGCGGATAATGGAAACGTGCTCGAAGTGATCGGAATAGACCGCCACTTGTCCCATGGTACCGGCGGGCAATCTCTCCACATCGGCTACGTTGCTCAGCTCGATTTCCGCGTAGATGCCGTCGAGTTTCGGATCAAGGCTTAAGCCTTGCAGATGTCCCTGTGCCTGGTAGCTACTGTTAGCAATGGCGGGCAGGATCTGTTTCACTTTCCCTTTTACGACGCTACCTGGCAGACCGTTGAATACCACTTCGGCTTCATCGCCTGCGATTAAGCGCAGCGCTGAGTTCTGACGGAACACCGCATAAACACTGGTTTTCTGATCCGGTACGAACACCATCACCGGGCGCAGCGGAATCGGACGGACGAACATGCCTGGTTTCAGGAACAGTTGCGTCGCGTAGCCATCGCTCGGGGCGCGAATAACGGTTTTCTCAAGGAAGTACTCGGCTTCTTTGAGATTGGATTTCAGGCGGTACACCACGGCGTTTTCGCCGTTAATCAGAGCGCTAAGTTCTGCAGCCGTTTGATCTCTTTTCGACAGGGAAGAGCGCCATTGAGCTTGCGCTGCCAGATAAGTTTGCTGCGCACGGACCACTTCTTGGTCTGTGAACGGGCTTTTCATTTTGTCATGGCTGCCACTGCGGTAACGGTCAGCATCTTTCATGGCTAAATCACGTTGCGCTTTCGCCTGAGCGATATCGGCATTTTCGGACGCCAGACGCGCTTTAAGCATCTCAACGTTTTGTTGCGCGCTTTCAATCTCACCTTTTATCGACTCAACTTTGGCCTGGTAAGCTGTTGGGTCAATACGGAACAGGAAATCGCCTTTTTTCAGCATCTTATTGGCTTTAGACGTCACTTCGACCACCGTTCCCGAGACTTCAGGGATAATAGGTACCGTGACGGTAACCATCTGAGCCCTTTCGGTATAAGGATGGTTGTAGTTCATTAATAAAAGCAGAGAGCCAATGAGAATAATCCCACCCAATACTGCGGTAGGGACGCTCCATTTATTTAATGGAATTTTAAAGAATTTAAATATACCCACACAAATGGCGGTATAGGTAAGAATAAGTAGTAAATCCACAATGAATCCTGCTCAATAATTCAGTTATTGATGGTTTGTTGTATTATTTTTGTGCTGAGCTTCCAGTTGCGCTAAACGTTCGCGAAGCGCTTCCAGTTCATGATTTTTAGTCGTAAAACCCCAACCACGATCTTCGCGATATAACATCGCCCAGATCCACAGGAACGGCCATAATGCGTGCAGTGTGAATAAGCTCACCCAGCCCGCAGCATGAATCGCATCCTGGTGTGGGTGGTTACGATGCACCGCAATTTCATAGGGGATGTCGTGCACGACAATAACGCCGTAAAACAGCGTAAGTCCCACAAATATAAGAGCGCCTAAGGCAAGATAGTCCAGAATCATAGATGGGTGCCCCCGTAAGAAAATGTTCGGAGACACTAATGAGAAGGGGGGAATGGCACCACAATTATTTTGTTTAAAAATAAACAATTAGCCATTTTTTAATTGCACATATTCCCAATAATGTGCAAGAGGAAAAGTCAGAAATTACACTTCTTTTCATCACCGACACAGTTGTAAAACTTTTGGCGAATAATGTATTAGTTTTACAATACACAGTTGTATGTAAGTGGCAAAGCCCGCTAAGGTAGCGGCTCCCAGCTAGATCTTTGGCGTGGTATATACTTCAAGGAACCTGCATGTATTGTGAGTAATTTCAGGAAAACAAATGATTATACCTACTCCAACCCGACCCGAAGATGCCATTGAGCGCCTGCTGACCGTCCTCGAACCCCATGGCACCCCTATGGAGATCATTCCCCGTAAGCGTATTAACTGGGAATATAAAGATGTCCCGCAGTTCTACGTGTTCAAAAAGGGCGAGATTTCCGTGCTCCGTGCAACGGATGGCCTGGTTATCGTAACGCTCTCCGGTCAGAATTTGTTCGGTATTGCAGAGAGCATTCAACCTTTACGCAGCCATATTCTGCGTGCAGAAACCGAATGCACCATGCTCCGTCTTGATGCCAGCGTAGCCCATGAAATAATTACGCAAGAGGGTTTGTGGAAAGATGTCGCTATTATTCTCGCGTATTACACCACCTACCTTTGCTACCGTGACTCGGTCGTCGTACAACAGCGCACCTATTCCATTATTCGTGGTCATCTTATTGAGATGGGACGCCTGCCGGAAGAATCTCGTTTAAGAACGTCTATTCTTGATTATATCCAGGAAAGAACGCACTTATCGCGTAGCAGTATTTTGAATGTTATGTTTGCTCTAAAAAATGGCGGCTATATTGACATTCGACGTGGCGGCTACTTATTAGAAGTTATCAATTTGCCTGAGAAATTCTAAAGCAGGCTAACTATTATAGTGATATTAGTTTTAGCAGTGCGTTGATGCAATAAATTCACCTACCTCTTTTTCATTTAAATTTAAACAAACTTCAAATTCCCTCTGCTGGGGAATATCAATACCATTCATCGCTTAAATATTAATACCATTGAGCAATCCCCCAGCAGCGACTTCAAGGAATATGATGAAAAAGACTCTTATTGCGTTAATCGCACTCAACGCCTTCGCAGTAACGAACGCTAATGCCGCAGCCGATACCAATACCTGGTATGGCGGTGCTAAATTAGGTTGGTCACATTATTTCGACGGCAATGGTAACAATGACTTCAATGATAATTTGAGCAATGCTACCGACTTCGATACCAGCAGCGATAATGTTGGCGGCGGCGTATTTGGTGGTTATCAGATTAACCCATGGCTGGCTGTTGAAGGTGGCTACGACTACCTTGGCAACATGCAAGTTGAAGGCAACAACGGTGTAGCCGGTGCCAAAATGGGCTCCCAGGGCCTGCAACTGTCTATGAAAGCCAGCTATTCATTCAATGAAAACTGGGACATCTACGGTCGTGCCGGTGCAATGGCATACCGTGCTGAAACTCAGCAAGATGGCAACACCAAGTTTGAAACCGGCGTGCGCCCATTGGCAGCGGTGGGTACAGAATATGAGTTTAACGACAACTGGGCTGGCCGTCTGGAATACCAGTGGGTTAGCAATGTCGGTAACTCCAACCAAATCGGCATCACTTCTGATGTCAGCACTGTGACGGCAGGCGTGGTTTACCGCTTCGGTCAAAATGCTGCAGCACCGGTTGTTGCTGAAGCTCCAGCGCCAGTAGCAGCACCGGTTGAGCCACAGCGCTTCAATCTGAAATCAGACGTTATGTTTGCCTTCAACTCTGCTGTGCTGTCACCAGAAGGTGAAGCTGCAGTGCGTGATCTCTTCAACCGCCCGGAAATTCAGGCGTCTAAAGAGAAAACTACCATGGTGATTGGCTTTACAGACCGTCTGGGTTCCCAGAACTACAACCTGGATCTCTCCACTCAACGTGCACAAGCCGTTGCTAACGAACTGGTTCGTTTAGGTATGCCAGCTCAAAACGTGCAGGCAGAAGGCCGTGGTTCAAGCGAGCCGGTAACTGGCACAACTTGTGATGCAGTGACTGAGCGTCAAGAACTGATCAACTGCCTGGCACCTGACCGCCGCGTTGTTGTTGAAATCGCCGGTGTAGCCGTACAGCCGTAAGCCCCAGATGCAATTAAAAAAATAGTAGTACCGTCCGTTTTGCCCGATGCACTTGTGCCTATCGGGCTTTTTTTTGATCTGAAAACCCTATAGAGAAAAGAGGAAAACGATGAAATATTTAAAAGTGGCTTTTCTGGTTGCTGCAACACTGGCCGCAGGTTCGGCAAATGCAGTTTCATTCCACGGTGAGGCGGGTTCTAAATGGACTAACCTCGGGATGAGTTTTGGCGCCAATGAACCCGGCTTTACCTTCAGTGGTAACTGGGCGCATAACGATAATGACGGTGATGTGGCGAGCCTGGGAATGGGCTGGAATATTCCGTTAGGTTCGGTGTTAATTACTCTCGGGGGCAAAACGCTTTATCTGAACCCAGATGACAACGACGAGGGTTACGCCGTTGCGGTGGGCGGTGGTGCGCAGCTGCCACTAGGTGAACATTTTACTCTGTTCGGTGATGCTTATTTCTCACCTGATTCGCTCTCCAGCGGTGTTGCACAGTACGGTGAAGCCAACGCTGGTCTTCGCTGGAATGTGAATAAAACGTTTTCCGTTGATGGCGGATACCGTTATGTTGGCATGGAAGGGAAAGATGGACGCAGCGATAATATCTTAGCCGACGGCGCTTACGCCGGGGTTAATTTCAGTTTCTGAGAAATTTATTTTTATACACGAATAAGTTTGCTGCAGAAATTGTCACGCACTACAATTATCACGTTGAGACATCAAGCCTCATTGATATCATCAATCCGAGTGATTCGATCCTTTAATATTGTTTGTGCATCTTGCAGTGCCAATACAATAAGCCCGCCTGTCCGGCGGGTTTTTTTTAGCTAAATATTAAAATTTATTTTTACATAAAAATACTTTTGAATGGCAGGCGTATTAACTTTATGCTGCTTCTGGTTCATAAGGAAGTGAGCTATGTAAGCAACCATCAAATAGTAAGCAGTACGAAGCCACACTATGGCAACATAGTGTGGCTTTTTACTATGCGGTTTTCTGTTATTTATTGAAATCAATGAATTTATGCAGCAGGTGTGTACCCCGCGCAACGGTGACTTAGCAATAGAACAGACCTGTTCGACTCTTATTAAAGATAAAATAGGTTAGCAGAACAGTAATTAAAAAATCACCCCGACGAATGGCGTTATTTTTTCGGTTTTGCATTGGGCCATCGAGCGGTTGCTATATATAAGTAGGCGAACAGGTTAACTAACGGTACCAGCATTAATAGAGAAATCCACGGTTTGAGCCCGGTTCTTTTAATAATAATCCACTGTAAGAAAATGAAAATATAAAGGGTAATAAACTCCATTTCGAGCATGGTAATCTCCAGATCATATATCTTAAATATTATAATTAACATTGTTAATGGAGAGTTAACTGATTTGTTTAAAAATAAACGACTAAGGATTATCAATGTCATTCTGGCTGCGTTATTAATATAACGGTGCTAATGGAATTATTACTTATTATTTGTAAGGGTATTGAATGAAGAAAATGTTTAAAGTTGCCATGGTGGCAACGGTTCTGGCTTTTTCAGGTATGGCTTCTGCATCCACTTCTACAGAAACGCTGCTGCAAGATAGCCTGGCACAGCAATTAAAACTGACACCAGAACAAATTAAGACGGTGAATACACTGCGTGAGGATGCACAAAAAGAGATCGGTAAAATTAATACTGATGCTTTAGCTCAGGATGCCATTGTGAATATGTTCCAGACCGGCGTGTGGGATGATGGTGCGGCGAAGAAACAGCTTTCTGCCCTTGGAGATATCCAAAGCCAGGTGCGCTATCAGAGAGCTAAATACGTGTTTAATGTCAGCCGTGTGCTCACGCCTGAACAGAAGCAACATTTGCAGCAGCTGCTGATTGAGAAACAACTTTACTGATTGTTGTTACCGATTTAATAAAAGGATGTCGTCAGGACATCCTTTTACTTTACGATCAGGAGGTTTTCCCGGTGAGAGGCGTTAACACCTTACCAATTTGCACTAGTCCAGTTTTATTCTTATCTTTCAAATAGATATTGTTCAGTTCACCAAACTCTTCAAGGCGTGTCAGCGCTTGAAACACGTTATCGATTCCATAGCGATTATCAAATACATCGTCACTTTTCAGGCCATCCACACGTGCCGCTTTAATTTCAGCTGTCAGACTGGCAATAGCTTGCTTATTGGCGTTGTGCAGGCTTTCTAATTCCACAGGATTACTGTTCGCTGTGGCAGTCGATGACGGGGTGGCGTGGAATTCGATAGTATTTAACGCTTCGACCTTTTCATCGCCTTGTTGGGCGCACCCGGCGAGAATGAAGGCGAATATAAGAATGGATTTCTTTAACACGATATTTCCTTGCAGTTTGCTTACTGATTAACTCAGACGGCAACTTACCTGCAGGGTTATCCTGAAACTATATTAAGTTTGTTTATTTTTAAACAATAAAAATGGCAGGTCACGGTTGCAACCTGCCATCAGAATGTTATTTCGCCAGTTTATCTTCGGTACGCAAATCAAAGTCTGATGCGTCGTGGCGTTCAAGTAATTGCTGCGACGGCTCACCGAAGGTGCGATTCACAATACGCCCACGCTTCACGGCTGGACGTTCTGCGATTTCATCGGCCCAGCGGACGAAGTTTTTATACGATGCAATATCGAGGAACTCAGCCGCATCATACAACCCACCTTTTGCCAGGCTGCCGTACCACGGCCAGATAGCGATATCAGCAATGGTGTATTCCTCGCCAGCAATAAAGCGATGGTTCGCCAGTTGGCGGTCGAGCACGTCGAGTTGGCGCTTGGTTTCCATAGCAAAGCGGTTAATCGCGTACTCAATTTTCATCGGTGCGTAATTGTAGAAGTGACCGAACCCGCCGCCGAGGTAAGGGGCAGAACCTTGCAGCCAGAACAGCCAGTTCAGGGTTTCGGTGCGTGCTGCCAGCTCTTTTGGCAAGAAATGACCGAACTTCTCCGCCAGATACAGCAGGATTGCCCCCGACTCAAAGACGCGAATCGGTGGTGTGACTGAATGATCCATCAATGCCGGGATTTTCGAGTTTGGGTTCACATCGACAAAGCCACTGGAGAACTGATCCCCTTCGCCGATACGAATCAGGTGTGCATCGTATTCAGCCTCGCTCACGCCTGCTGCCAGCAACTCCTCAAGCAGGATAGTGACCTTCTGCCCGTTCGGTGTACCAAGAGAATAGAGCTGCAACGGATGCTTGCCGACAGGCAGGGTACGCTCATGGGTCGGGCCAGCAATCGGACGGTTGATGTTAGCAAAGGTGCCGCCTTCACCTTTTTTCCACGTCCATACTTTTGGGGGCTGATAGTTATTATCTGACATGTTGTGTCTGCCTTATGGTTGCCAGGAGAGGGACTGAAAAGTGTAACCCGTCTTTGTTTTGTTCGGTAATCGCCCGCTATTTTTTTTAACTTCTGGCGGTGTGATCTGGGGTAACAATTAATTAACTATAAATTTGCAATATGAACCAAATGATACAACATTAACCGACTTATCCCGATCCCCAGGAGCCAACATGCAGCGTTCAATTGCAACCGTATCTATCTCTGGCACGTTGCCGGAAAAACTGGCCGCAATCTCGGCTGCGGGTTTTGACGGTGTCGAAATTTTCGAAAATGATTTGCTTTACTACCCAGGCACGCCCGCCGATGTGCGCAAGATGGCGGCCGATCTTGGGCTGACCATCACGCTGTTTCAGCCATTCCGCGATTTTGAAGGGGCCTCGCGCCCGCAATTTGCCAGCAATCTGGAACGTGCGCGGCGTAAGTTTGCTCTGATGCATGAGCTGGGCTGCGACACCATGTTGCTGTGCAGCAACGTGGCACCGGACTGCTCCGCTAATATTGATTTGCAGGTCAGTGACCTGGCGCATTTAGCTGAATTAGCACAACAAAATGAAATTACAGTCGGCTATGAAGCGCTGGCGTGGGGCACGCATGTGAACCGTTATCGCCAGGCCTGGGAGCGGGTAAAACAAGTGAACAGCCCGGCGTTGGGGCTGGTGCTGGACAGTTTCCATGTGCTGTCGCTCGGCGATCAGCTGATCAATCTCGACGATATTCCACTGGATAAAATCACCTTCCTGCAACTGGCCGATGCGCCATTGATGAAAATGGATGTGCTGGAGTGGAGCCGTCATTTCCGCTGCTTCCCGGGGCAAGGGGAACTGCCGGTGGTGGAGTTTACCCGCCTGCTGACGGAGAAAGGTTATCGTGGCCCGTGGTCGCTGGAGATTTTCAACGACAGCTTCCGCGCTACGCCGAACGCGCCAACCGCCAAAGATGGCTATCGTTCGCTGCTGTGGCTGGAGGAGCAGACCTGGAATAACAATCCGCTCATTGATGCGCCCTTGTTCCATAGTGCGCCGCAGGCCAGTTATCAGGGCATCGAATTTTTAGAGTTTGCTACCGATGCTCAGGATGCCGTCGCCCTTGGCGAAGCCTTGCAACCGCTCGGTTTTGCCCACGCCGGTGAGCACCGCTCTAAGGATGTTTCGCTGTGGCGCAACGGTGATGTGAACGTGATTATCAACCATCAGGCGCATAGCTGGGCGGATGAGTTCCATCGTCGTCACGGCGTTTCGCTTTGTGCCATGGCCTGGCGAGTCAAAGGTGCGGCAAACGTTTTGCAGCGGGCACAAGATTATGGCTACCCCATCTGGCATGAAGAACACGGCCCGGACGAGCGAGCGCTGGCAGCCATTTGTGCTCCAGA
Source organism: Buttiauxella sp. (assembly GCF_049686335.1). NCBI lineage: Bacteria > Pseudomonadati > Pseudomonadota > Gammaproteobacteria > Enterobacterales > Enterobacteriaceae > Buttiauxella > Buttiauxella sp. Next base: position 141,830 of record NZ_JBAVHX010000039.1, read on the forward strand.
TGGCAGCTTAATTTATCTGATTGAAGCGCCGGATGCGGGCGAAAATGATATTTATCAGACAGACTTTACACTGACTGAAACCGCGAGCGAGGGCGTGTTGCGTGGCATTGACCACCTCGCGTTAGGTTTAGTCGAAGGCAGTCGCGATAACTGGATTATGTTTTTCCGCGCAGTGTTTGGCTTTGAGCTGGATAACGAACTCAGCGTGCCGGATCCGTACGGTCTGGTCCGAAGCCAGGTAATGCACAGCCCGTGTCATTCGATTCGCCTGCCGCTGAATATGTCCCATAGTCTGGATACACAAATCGCGCGTTCGGTGGCGAGTTATCAGGGAACCGGGTTGCAACACGCGGCATTCGCCTGTGATGATTTACCGGCAACCGTTGAAAGTCTGCACGTTAAGGGGTTGGAATTGCTGCCGATCCCGGCGAACTATTATGACGATTTGCTGGCGCGTTACGGGGCAGACAATACGTTACTGCGAGGGCTTGCGCGTCTGGACATCCTTTATGAGCGTGATGCTCACCTGCAAGAATTTTTACATGCGTATACCCCACCGTTCCGCCCGAACCGCTTCTTCTTTGAACTGGTCGAGCGGCGGGGTGATTATCAACAATATGGCGCGACTAACGCGGCAGTTCGCCTGGCAGCCATGCAAACGCGATGATTTGATTTAAAAAATAATAAATCAGACTGATGACAAACCTCTTAGCAGGTCGGATAAGCGCAGCGTCATCCGACGCCACTGACGCAAAGGGTGGATGACGCTAACGCTTATCCACCCTACAAACCCGTTTATCGCTCTTTGTCAGCAATCTGAATAAATGAACCTTAAGGTTCAATAAAACACCTGTTACCTACAAATAGACAGAGGATAAAACAATGGCGAGTTATGGCCAGGGCGACATCGCCGCCCCGAAAACTGGTGTAGAAAAGCGCTCCCGAACCCGACTGGTTATCCTGACCCTTCTGGCTATTGGGACCATGATCAACTACCTCGACCGTACGGTTTTAGGTATCGCCGCGCCGCAACTGAGCGCCGACCTCGGTATTGGTGCGGCCACGATGGGGATGGTGTTTTCTGCTTTTGCCTGGACGTACGCGGCGATGCAAATCCCCGGTGGCATTTTCCTTGACCGCTTCGGAAACAAAATCACCTATGCACTGGCGCTGTTTTTCTGGTCGGCATTTACCTTATTCCACGGTTTGACGGTGGGGCTGAAAACCTTACTGCTATGCCGCTTAGGGTTGGGGATCAGTGAAGCACCGTGTTTCCCGGTTAATAGCCGGGTCGTGGGCAAATGGTTCCCGCAACATGAACGCGCCCGTGCGACCGCGGTGTATACGGTGGGGGAATATGTTGGCCTCGCAGCCTTTGCGCCATTGTTGTTCTTTATTATGGAAACCTTTGGCTGGCGAGCGCTGTTTATCACCGTCGGGGTTGCGGGGATCTTGTTTGTATTAGTGTGGTGGCGTTTTTATCACGAGCCGCATGAATCGAAAACCGCCAACCAGCTTGAGCTGGAATATATCGGGCATGATCAGAAAGAGGCGGAACCTGAGCCTAAGATGAACTTCAGTTGGGCGAATGTCGCAAGACTGGTGAAATGCCGCCAGATACTCGGCGCAGGGATTGGCCAGTTTGCTGGCAATACCACGTTAGTCTTCTTCCTGACCTGGTTCCCAACTTATCTCGCCACCGAGCGCCATATGCCGTGGCTGAAAGTGGGCTTCTTCGCCATTATGCCGTTCCTCGCTGCCGCTGTAGGCGTGATGTTTGGTGGATGGGTGTCGGATCAAATTCTGAAACGTACCGGTTCGGTGAACATCGCACGTAAATTGCCGATTATCGCGGGTCTGTTAATGGCGAGCCTGATTATCTCGGCTAACTGGATGCCGACTGACGCGCTGGTGATTACAGTGATGTCCGTGGCCTTCTTCGGGCAGGGAATGGTGGGACTGGGCTGGACGCTGATTTCTGATATGGCGCCAAAGAATCTGGCCGGGCTGACGGGGGGCTTATTTAATTTCTGCTCCAATCTTGCCTCTATTATCACACCGCTGATTATCGGCTTCATCGTCGCGGCGACGGGCAATTTCTTTTATGCGCTGGTGTATATCGGCGGGGCAGCATTGCTGGGCGTATTGTCGTATGTCTTTATTCTTGGCGATATCAAACGTATTGAACTGGACGATGAATGATGGAAATCAGTGGCAACACCCGTTTAATCGCTCATCTGGGCTATCCAACCACCACCTTCAAAGCTCCGATGATTTACAACCCGTGGTTTGAAGCGCAGGGCATTGATATCAAAGTGGTGCCGATGGGGGTAAAAGCTGAAGATTATGCGCAGCTGATCCCTTCTTTATTTCGCCTGACCAATATTGTGGGGGCGCTGGTGACCATGCCGCATAAAGTCTCGACCTGCGAATTGGTCCACAGTTTAAGCCCCACCGCGCAAATTGCCGGAGCCTGTAATGCCATTCGTCGTGAAGCGGATGGCAGCTTGCGTGGCGATATGTTTGATGGCGACGGTTTCGTGCGCGGCGTGTTGCGCAAAGGGGTTCAGGTGAAAGGGGCGCGGGCATTGGTGGTGGGATGCGGCGGAGTGGGTTCTGCTATTGCCGCCTCTCTTGCCGCAGCGGGTGTGGAAACGATGGCATTATTCGATAACCGTCCCGCAATCTGTGAAGAGCTGGCAACACGTCTGCGTCGCCACTATCCGTTGCTCACGGTGCAAACCCACTTGCGCAACCCGAAGGGGTTTTCCATTGTCGTGAACGCAACGCCGTTGGGGATGAATACAGGCGACGAACTGCCGGTGGAGATGAGTGCAATAACGCCGGGAAGTTTTGTCGGCGAAGTGGTGATGAAAAACGAAATCACGCCTTTTTTGCGCGCAGCCCTGGAAAGAGACTGCCAGATACAACCTGGAACAGATATGTTATTTGAGATGATTCCTGCTTATATGGAGTTTTTTGGCCTGCCAGAAGTGACGCCAGAAGCACTACGAAAAGTGGCAAAAATAGATTATTAACAATCGATTAGAGCAAAGCGAAGCGGGTGTGATTGAGTATGATTTACACCCCCTAAGCGAAGCGCTAAAAGAGGGGGGCTTTAGCTCCAGACCTGTGGACGGCTAAAATAATCCTTGTCATTCATCGCCTAAGCATGAGTTAATACACCCATCGGTTTGACGTACAGACCTTTAAAGCAACTTAGTAAAGCAGTCCTTCAAGAGTCATCCCTGGATACCCTTTGTCGTGTGCTCCTCTACCGCTTCATAAAATCTGTAAAGCATACCAAATCGCCGTAAGGCACACTTAAATCAAAAGGTAATACACATGTCTAACAAAATGACTGGTCTGGTAAAATGGTTCAACGCTGATAAAGGTTTCGGCTTCATCACTCCAGACGACGGTTCTAAAGACCTGTTCGTTCACTTCTCTGCAATCCAGAACGACGGTTACAAATCTCTTGATGAAGGCCAGAAAGTTTCCTTCACCATCGAGAACGGCGCTAAAGGCCCAGCAGCTGGTAACGTAACTAGCCTGTAAGGTTAGCGTTAACTAAGCTCTAAAGAATTTAAAAACCCGCTTCGGCGGGTTTTTTCGTTTTAGTAGCAAACCCGATCTCTACCGTTTTCCTTCGCCTGATAAAGTTGCTTGTCTGCCTGTTCCACCAATTCTTCGAGAGTCATCCCTTCGCGCCATTGGGCAATCCCCTGGCTGACCGTCAACACGGAAGAAATCGCCGAGCCTTTATGCGGGATATGGGCATGAGCAATATTTTGCTGGATCCTCTGGCTGATGGCTTTGGCCTGAGAAATTTCGTTGCACACCGTCATGACGACAAACTCCTCACCGCCAAAACGAAACGCACTGTCACTCTCTTTACGCAGCGATTGCTCAATACATTGCGAGACTTTGATCAGACATTTATCGCCAGTCACATGCCCATATCTATCGTTGTACTGTTTGAAATAATCGATATCCAGGACAATCATGAAGAGTTTTTTATTGCTATCGGAAAGGGCGCTGACACACTCTTCAAAAAAACTCGCCATGCTCAGGCGATTGAAAAGGCCGGTTAAGGCGTCATAGTGTGCCTGCTGAACCAACTTTTTGATCAGGATATTCTTCTCATATTCGCTCCGTTGTACGCGCTGATACCACTCCAGCAAGATGTAGCGGGCAGAGTAGATGACTAACAGCATAATCAGCACCCCTGCGAACTGCACCACGCTAAATTGATCTTGTAAGTACGTTTCGACATACAACAAACACAGCGCCAAAGGCGTGGAGAACAGCAGCAGCAACCGTCCAGAAATGAAGAAGGTGATGGTGGCGGGCAGTAACACTGAGACGGTCAGCATTAGGGTGATGAGCGGGTTTTGGTAGTAAAGCGTGAAGTTAAGAAATATCACCGACCACAGCAATCCGAAAGCCAGCACCACAAAAGGAAGCACGGCGTGATAGAAGCCGTCGTTGATATTCTTCTTTATTTTCAGCGTAATAATCAGGTTAATTGCGGAGAGCGCAATGATGCAGCCGCACAGAATTTGTAATAACTGAGGAAGGGATTCGATATCCGGGCGATGAGTGCCACGCAATAATAACCAGGCGCAAATGATAATATTCAGAGACAAAAACCACATATAGCCTTTGGTACTGGTAATGACATTTTCGCCAGTGCTGTGATTAATATCCATTAATGCCCGCCCTTTTATAAGTTTATTGGATGATACCGTGCTTGCTATGGCTGTGCCATCGTTGAAAACTGCGGTCCCCAACCCCTTAACTTATCTCCCTTTATCTTGAATATGCATGATGCTGAACTATGCTCAAATCAGTTCTTTGACGGGAATGATATCTCTCGTGTGATTGAATAATAAAACAAAATTACATTTTCACTGGGTGATGCATATGATTAGGGCGTTGCTTTTTCTTTGGCATGGACATCTCATTTCACCTCATGCGCCTTGCAAGCGGCAATGCAACCCGAAAAACCGCTATGAATAAATCCGCGTATCTGCTCGCTGTGCTGACATTGCCTGGGCTGTGGCTACCCATGGAAAGCCACGCCGCAGGATTTATTGATGATAGCGACGGCATGCTGGATATGAGCCAGTATTTAAGTGACAACCGCTATGGATTCTTACCGGTTCCGGTAGTGATAACAGAACCGGCGGTTGGCTATGGGGGCGGGCTGTTTGGCCTGTTCTTACATGATACCGAGGATAGCCGCGCTTCCAAAAACCGAACCGATGGGCGGGCCATACCTCCGGCGGTTTCGGCATTTGGCGGTGGAGCGACACAAAACGGCACCTGGTTTGTCGGCGGTGGTCATCGTCATACCTGGAACAATGACAGCATTCGCTACCTGGTTGGCCTGGGCTATGCCAATGTAAATATTGATATTTATTCGGGCGATATTGCAGGTTTTGAGAACGGAAAAGGCATTAGTACCCAAACAAACGGGTACGGAGGTATGCAAAAATTACTGTTCCGCGTTGCAGATACTCCGTTTTTCCTTGGTGGTTCGCAGTTCTATGCAAATATGAAAATCTCGGCCGATAACAAGCTTATCAACCGCACCTTTCAACGGGTGCTTGGCGAGGAAAGCTCGACTTCGGGCGTGGGTTTACTGATGGAATATGACACCACGGATAACTTTTTCTATCCGCGCAGTGGTTTGTCGGCCACCGGTGAATATCAGTTTTATACCCACTTTCTCGGCGGCGATTATCGGTACAACATGTTGACCCTCGATGGCAAATATTTCCAGCCGCTCGGGGGCGATTTCACCCTGGCGCTGGCGGGAAATTATCAGGCACTATCGAACAACGACAGCCATTTACCGCCGATGGCGCGACCCTATATCTCTTTGCGAGGCATCTCGCGCTATCGCTATCAAGCTGATTATGTCGGCACCGTGCAAACGCAGCTTGAGTGGCAAATGACGCCGCGCTGGGTATTGCAGGGATTTGTGGGCGCGGGGAGCGCCGCAAAAAATGCGGATGAGCTTTATCAGACGACTGAAGTGGCGTGGGGTGGCGGTTTCCGTTACCTGATCGCGCGCGAGTTTGGGCTGCATACGGGTATAGATATTGCGTTTAGCGACGACGAACAAGCGGTCTATTTCAACGTGGGGGCGGGGCTGTAAAAGGAATTAACCGCGAGACTGACAAAGCTAACTACAAAGAGAAGCTAATGAAAATAATATTAAGTGGTGTGCAACAGTGCCGGGCTTACGCGCTGCCATTGCTGTTTTTATCCGGTGCGGCGTTTGGCGCATCAACGGATACGGCAAGTGAGAGCAGCACGTTTCCTATCTGGGGGGATGAAGCACGCGCACGGGGATATTCCATTCCGTTGCCGTTTGGTGTGAATCTCAGTTACATGAATATTCGCCAGAATGTGGATGTCGACAGTATTACTTTCTCCGGGTTGAAGCTGGGTCAGCATGCGATTCCCAGCGACATGTTTAATATCGACGTCGGCAACACCCGGGAGCGCAGTAATAGCGAAAACCTGCGCCTCGATATGTGGGTATTCCCGTTTTTAAATATCTACGGGCTGATGGGTTACACCAAAGGATCGTCGGTTTCGAACGTCTCTGTGGATGCTGACCCGTCGCGCTATACTGGCATCGATCGGCTTATTGCCTCGTCGGTACACCGGCTGAACCAGAGCGGTGATTTACAAAATATTGATTTCACACTCGATTTCGAAGGCGTCACTTACGGCACCGGTTTTACCCTGGCAGGCGGTTACGAAAACTGGTTTACGCTGGTGGATACTAACTATACGCGTACCAGTTTCGATATTCTGGATGGCAAAATTTCGGCGTTGACGGTATCGCCACGCGTGGGTTATCGCTTTGATATGCCGCAGATTTCCGGGCCTTCGCATTTGAGTGTCTGGGTTGGGGCGATGTATCAGGACGTTCAGCAGGAGTTCAAAGGCAATCTCTCTGATTTGCATATGCCTGCTTCACTTCAGCCGCTGATTAGCGCCGTGAACAAAGACAATGATGGGCGTTTTGACGTTCAACAGCATCTGACTTCACCGTGGAATACCCTGATTGGCGCGCAGTATGAACTCACGCAAAACTTTAATATCCTGACTGAAATTGGTTTTAACGAGCGTAATAGCTTCTTCCTGGCGGGCGAATACCGATTCTAATGAATAAAAGTGGCGCGCTATTTTTGGGTTTCTTAAGCCTCATGACGATACCGACGGCCACGGAAGCCATGACGCGCGAAGAAGTTGACGGTTTTCTGGGGAAATTGGGTGCGGACAATCAGTATGATGCCAGCAAAGGAATTAACTGGAGCGTGCTGCCAGGGCCGTTTTATACCCCAGAGTTAAAGCTCGGTTTGGGAACGGCCGTGGCGGGCATTTACCGTGTTGATCCCAGGGATCGTGTGACACAAAACTCTTCTATCTCATTGACCGGCTTTGTCAGTACCAGCGGGGCGCTGGGGCTTGGTATGAAGAACTATACGTTTTTCGCCGGTGATGAATGGCGGCTGTTTGTGGATGGGTCGCTTGCGAAAATCCCCACCGGCTTTTGGGGCATTGGTTATGACGCGGCGCAAGGCAACGAGCAGAAATACACCCAGCAGTCGTTCAGCATCCACCCACAGATCATGCGTCAGATCGTCGATAATCTGTATGCGGGCGTGGGTTGGGACTTCTCAACCTATGATGCGGATAATATCGATGATCCGAATCCTGGCGATAACTTTTCCCGCTACGATGCGGGCGGCAGTACGTTGAGTTCCGGTGTCACCACCACGCTTAATTACGATACGCGAGATGTGGTAACCCGCCCGCGACACGGCCAATTCTTTAGTGCCGAATACAGTCTTTTTGATCCTTCCCTTGGTTCAGATACCCACTTCACCGTGCTTGAGATGCAATATAATTATTACCTCCCGCTCAACGATCAGGATGTCTTAGCGTTTGATCTTTGGGGACGTTTCGCGCGGGGCGATGTGCCATGGGATCGTCTATCTCAGGCTGGCGATGACGAACGCATGCGTGGATATTATCAGGGGCGCTATCGCGATAAAGATGTGGTCAGCACGCAGATTGAATATCGCAAGAAGCTCAACTGGCGACATGGCTACGTTCTGTGGGTGGGGGCGGGCGCATTGGGCGACAGCCCGGAAAACCTCTCGGATCATCCGCTGTTACCCACTGTGGGCGCCGGTTACCGCTTCGAGGTAAAACCGGACATGAACATCCGTCTCGATCTGGGATTGGGTAAAGAGAGTGCCGGTTTTTACTTTCAAGTTGCGGAGGCATTTTAATGCGGTTCTGGATTGCGATTGTGCTGATGGGGGTGGCGTCTCTGAGTTATGGCGCGCCACCAACATCAGCAGATATTTTGCCTATTGAGCAGGCGCGGCGTGTGTGGCCAGTGGCGCAAGATTTGACTGCGCCTGAGTCCCTGCGCCCTTGCTGCGCTTTTGGTTATGACTTGCAAGTTCGCGCCGTTGGCGTGCCGATTCCGGTTTATCAGATTGGTAATATTCTCACTCTCGCAACGCTCGGCCAGCATCGCTACAACGACAGCGCGCTGGGAGCGGTGAAAAATATCGTCGGCCTGAGCGAAGAGAAAAGTGGCCTGATCTATACCCATCGTGGCGGTTTTATTGATATCGCCCACGTGCGTGATACTGCCGATAACACCTTTTATCTGTTCTCGCAGATTTACTCCCGACTCGGCCAGGACTGGCGGTTGTTCTACAGCGAAGAGCTGGGTGTCAGACGTATTCAACTGCATGCGTTTACACCGCCTGCGTCAATGTCTGAACGCTATACCCTTGCAGCGTGGCTTGCGGGGCATCTCGCCTTTCAACTCGCGCAATGGCATGAGATTGCCCAGTGGTATGGTTTCGAATCTGTTCCGGGGTTCCCTGAGGAGATATCGGCGTTCTCACCAGAAGATCTCTATTCCAATTTATTGGGGGCAAGGCTTGCGATAAATGTGATTTTGCACGGGCAGGCAAGCTCGGTGGATTCTTACAATCATGCGATGGATAAAGCGCTCCATAAGGCGCTGGTGCAACTTGGCGCGGTCAGTCAAGCAGAGACCGAACGGAAGTTCCGCTCCGTTGACGGTGACTGGTGGAACAGCAAACGCCGGGTGCCGGATAAGTTTTTGGTGCTCAACCGTAACTACGATTTAAGTGAAAACCGCTATCCGACCAAGGTGCCGTTTGAAAATGCCCATGCCTATCGTTTAGTAATGCCCGTAAAAGTGGCCGGCGCAACGCTAAGCCAGCTTGGGGAGCTGCAAATCCATACTGGTAGTGATATGCATAGCCTGAAAGCGCCTGAGAGTTTTTATCTGCCATCGCAGTTTCCTGGATTGGCAGAGCAAGCGAAAATCGCCGATGAGATTCAGCTCCAGCGTATGAATAAATGAGTGTCATAAGGAATTTGTATTGGACGAGTATTCTGATGTCCGCTTTGATGTTGCAAATATGTTATAGATTCGCAAAACATTCATATGGAAACAGAGCATGTTCACTATCAAAGTTGACGATCTTTCGCATCACGCGGTGCAGACATTAGTGGCTTTTCATATTTCCGGCATGCTGGAGCAGTCTCCACCGGAAAGCAGCCATGCATTAGATGTACAAAAACTGCGTGACCCAGCGGTAACGTTTTGGTCGGCGTGGGAAGGGGAAAAATTAGCCGGAATTGGGGCGTTAAAAACGCTGGGGGATGGACATGGTGAGCTGAAATCAATGCGCACGGCAACGGAATTTTTACGCCGTGGTGTGGCGAACCAGTTTTTAGTGCACATTCTGCAGGTTGCTCGCGAGCGGGGATTAAAGCGTCTGAGCTTAGAGACGGGGACACAACCAGGCTTTGCTGCCTGCCATCAACTTTATCTCAAGCATGGCTTTGTTGATTGCGAGCCGTTTGCGGATTATCAACCCGACCCGAACAGCCGCTTTATGACGCTGGCTTTGTGATTCGTCCGAACCCCACGTAGTTCGATGGAGAGTCCTAACCCCAGAAAGCAAAAAACCAGCCCTTAGGCTGGTTTCTTTAAATAGTGGTGCCCGGACTCGGAATCGAACCAAGGACACGGGGATTTTCAATCCCCTGCTCTACCGACTGAGCTATCCGGGCAACGGGGCGCATTAAACCGTAAAGGCCGTTTGGCGTCAACGGCTTTGTCATAAAAAAGGTGTTAAATGCGTTTAACTGCCTGCTTTTCATTCAGAATGGCGAGAAAAGCATTCATCAGGTTAAAGCGCCACCCTGTCGGCACTGCGCAAATCGTAGAATATCTTCAGCCAGTCGGCGTGCCGTATCGATGTCTGCCTGGCTGCGTTTCACCAGTAAACGGCTCAGGCAACCTTCCAGCACCAGTTCCATCTGGTGAGCCACCATCGCTGGGTCATCCACTTCCAGTTGCGTCAGCAACTCATGAGTAAATTCCCACGCCGCTTTTTTCTGCTGATCCGCCAGTTGATGAATCGGGTGCGCTGCATCGGGATAAAACGTGCAAGCGGCGATAAACAGGCAGCCCGGATAGCGCTGGTTATTGACGCATTCGGTCAACGCCTGGTAGCGCTTCAACAGTTTTTGTTCCAGCGACAGCTCATCATCGAGAATTAACTTACGGCGCCAAATATCCACTTGCTGACTCAGATAGCGCAGTGCGTCGTACAGCAACGCTTCAGTGTCTGGCCAGAATTGACGAATTTCTTTTACCGGATAGTCAGCTTCGTTCGCGACCATCTCCAGAGTGGTGCTTGCAATCCCCACACGTTCAAGGACGTGTAGGGCGTGCTCAAGTACGTCTTCGCGTTGCACGGTTATCTCCTCCATTACCCTTAAACTATGTCCCATAGAATTGTTGTTTACGGTGCCTGATTGCGCAAATGCGCATCAAACGTACTCGCATCCATAAAGCCTGTCACGCGTGCTTGTGCCTGCTCGCGGCCTTGATCATCAAAGAACAATATTGTGGGTAAACCTAAAACCTGTAGATGCTTTAACAGTGCGATATCCTGCGCATTATTGGCGGTGACATCAGCTTGCAGTAAAACAGTATTTGCCAGGCGTTGCTGAACTTTTGGGTCACTAAAGGTGTATTTCTCAAATTCTTTACAGGCTACACACCAGTCGGCGTACAAATCGAGCATCACCGGTTGACCTTTCGCCTGAGCGAGTGCCGCGTCAAGCTGCTCGACATTGGCAATCTTTGTGAAATTGAGATGTGCCTGGTTTGCCGTGACGGAGGTACCAAATGCCCAGTCTTGCAGAGGGCGAGCACAGACCAGCGCCGCGCCGAGCAAAACTATCTGCACGATGCGCATCCATGATTTGTGGGCTTGCAGGCTCGTGATAAACGCCCAACTAAAGAACGCCACACCGAGCAGGCCCCACAAGCGAATTCCCCATGTCTCTCCCAGTATGCGTTCAAGCAGGAATACTGGTAGTGCAAGGATCACAAAACCAAACGCGATTTTGACAGTTTCCATCCACGGGCCGCTTTTTGGCAGCAGACGGTTGCCGAAAACAGTGATTAACATCAGCGGCAGGCCCATGCCTAACGCGTAGAGATACAGCGTGCCGCCACCCAGCCACATATTCCCGCTTTGGGCGATATACAGAAGAATGGCGCTCAATGGTGCAGTGGTACAAGGCGAACAAATTAATCCGGCCAGCGCACCCATCGCAAACACGCCGCCTGCTGAACCCCCTTGCTGGCGATTACTCAGCAACGTCAGACGCGTTTGCAGCGATGACGGCAGTTGCAGCGTAAACAGCCCGAACATCGACGCGGCAAGCAGTACAAACAGTGCTGACAGCCCGATAAGCACGTAAGGGTGTTGCAACGCCGCCTGGAATTGCAGGCCTGCTGCCGCGACGACCAGCCCCAGAGCGGTATAGGTCAGCGCCATCCCTTGCACATAAACAAAGGTCAGAAGCAGGGCGCGAGCGGTGGATAAGCGTTGTTTGCCGCCCAGCACAATGCCGGAAATCAGGGGATACATAGGCAGTACGCAAGGCGTAAAGGCGATGCCGATGCCAATTAAAAATGCCCACAGTGCGGAGAAGGGCAGTTGGGTTGGGGCGCTGTTGTCTGGGCCCCTCACCCCGGCCCTCTCCCCAGGGGAGAGGGGGAAAGACGATTCTGAGTTGGCGCGGGTTTGTCCCCTCTCCTGGGGGAGAGGGTTAGGGTGAGGGCGTCCCTCATCCACTGCCACTATTTCACTCAGCGGCACCACACGCGTCTCAGGCGGATAACAGAAACCTGCTTCGGCGCAGCCCTGGTAAGTCACGCTAACGGTCGCGCCTTTCGCTGCCGATTTTAGGGTGACGGGCAGATTGAGTTGCTGGGTGTAAATCTCGGTCTTACCGTAGAACTCATCCTCATGCCATGTGCCTTTCGGCAGTTCCAGCGGAGCGAGTTCAGCTTGTGCCGGGGTCAGTTTGATTTGCTGACGATACAGGTAGTAGCCCGGTTTTATCTGCCAGTTAAGGTTGAGCTGGTGGTCAGACTGCTGGAAATCGAAAGCAAAAGCCTGGTCGACAGGAACAAACTGAGATTTGCTCTGGTTATCGAACAGACCTGCAAAAGCGTGAGTGCTGAAGAGCGCAAAGATTAGCGCAAAGATGCGTAGAGCCATGAGAGGTAATCACTATCTCCGTGGGTAACTGGCAGAACCAGTAATTCAGGGGTTTGGTATGGGTGATGCGACTTGAGACACGCGATCAAGGCTTCTTGATGGTCGATATCGCTTTTGAGCAACATCTGCACCTCATACTCCTGTTCCATTTTCCCTTCCCAGTAATACAGCGAAGTGGCACCGGGTAATAAGGTGACGCAGGCGGCCAGTTTTTCAGCCAGCATAAGAGCGGCAAGTTCCTGGGCGGTGGCTTCGTCTGGGGCAGTACAAAGGATGACAACAGCCTGGGTAGTGGGCATAGCTAACCTCGTATCTGGGGAAACAGCGGTTGACTATAGCATGGAGGAGGGAGGGGCGGTGTTAAACGGGCCGCAGCGCGACCCGTGTTTTAAAAGATTTACAGAACCATGCCACCGACGATAAAGCCGAGGATCACGCACAGTGAAATAGCAATCACGCCAGGGATTAAGAACGCATGGTTAAACACGTACTTACCAATACGCGTCGAGCCGGTATCATCCATTTCCACCGCCGCCAACAGAGTTGGGTAGGTTGGCAGAACGAACAGTGCAGACACCGCAGCAAAGGAGGCGATGGCAGTCAGCGGGCTTACGCCGAGCATCAGGGCCGCAGGCATCAGAGCTTTGGTGGTTGCTGCCTGGGAGTACAGCAGCGTTGCGGCGAAGAACAGCACCACGGCTAACAACCACGGATAGCTTTGCAGCAAGTCACCTGCAACGGCCTGAATATCCTGAATATGGTTTTTAACGAAAGTATCACCCAACCAGGCCACACCCAGCACGCAGATACACGCACTCATACCTGATTTGAAGGTGCTGGCATTGAGGATTTCGCCGGTATCAATTTTACAGGTGATGCAGATAAGCGTGGCGATGGTCAGCATAAACACCACAATCGCTTCGTTACGCGGCAGGATTGGGTTTTGAATCAGGCCAACGGTTTCGCTGATAGCGGTGGCATAGAACATCACCGCGATAATACCGATAAGGAACAGTAGAACTGAGCGCTTAGCATGTGGCTTGAGGTCAAACACGCTGGACCCACGCAGTTTCACTTCACCTTTAGCGAGGCGTTCCTGGTACACCGGATCGTCTTTCAGTTCGCAGCCAAGGAAGTTACACACAATTGCAGTCAGCATCACCGCCACGAGCGTGACAGGAATACAGATGCCCAGCAGAGTCAGGTAACTGATACCCATTGGCTCAAGGATGCCAGAGAAGAATACCACTGCTGCGGAAATCGGCGACGCCGTGATGGCAATTTGCGACGCGACAACGGCAATAGACAGTGGGCGTGACGGGCGGATCCCTTGCTCTTTCGCAACTTCCGTAATCACCGGCAGTGTCGAAAATGCGGTGTGCCCGGTACCCGCCAGAATGGTCATAGACCAGGTGACCAGCGGGGCGAGGAACGTGATGTATTTAGGATGGCGACGCAAAAGTTTCTCTGCAAGGCTTACCAGATAGTCCATTCCCCCAGCGACTTGCATAGCGGCAATCGCGGCAATAACTGCCATGATAATTTCGATAACATCGAACGGTATCGCACCGGGTTTAACCTGGAAAATAAGGGTTAAAACCAGTACGCCAAAACCGCCAGCAAAGCCAATGCCTATGCCGCCGAGTCTGGCCCCGAGATATATCGCTAAAAGCACGATGACGAGTTCTGCTCCAAACATAATTCCCTTCCTTGTGTTTGCTTATTTGATAATTATATGTTGTGTATTTGTTTAACGTAGAAATGAAAAAGGCACGTCCAATGGACGTGCCTTTTTTTAACTACCGGTTGGTCTACTGTTCATTTTCATCGGTATAACGCTTCGCTTTATAAACTGGATGCATCAGGTTGTTGATAGAGAAAATATCATCCAGTTCGGCTTCGGTGAGCAGGCCGCGCTCCAGCACGACTTCACGCACGCTCTTGCCGGTCTCAGCACAAATCTTCCCGACGATATCGCCATTATGGTGGCCAATGAACGGGTTCAGATAAGTCACGATACCAATCGAGTTGTAGACGTAGTTCTCACACACTTCTTTGTTCGCGGTAATGCCGTTGATGCATTTTTCGAGCAGATTGTAGCAAGCGTTAGTCAGAATGTGGATAGACTCAAACATCGCCTGGCCAATCACTGGCTCCATGACGTTCAACTGCAACTGACCTGCTTCGGAAGCCATGGTGACGGTGATGTCGTTACCAATAACTTTGAAGCAAACCTGGTTAACCACTTCTGGAATCACCGGGTTCACTTTGGCTGGCATAATAGAAGAACCGGCCTGCAGTTCTGGTAGGTTGATTTCATTCAGACCCGAACGTGGACCGGAGGAGAGCAGACGAAGGTCATTACAGATCTTCGACATTTTCACCGCCAGACGTTTCAGCGAACTGTGAACCATCACGTATGCGCCGCAGTCGGAAGTCGCTTCAATCAGGTCTTCAGCTGGGACGCATGGCAGGTTACTGACTTCAGCCAGTTTCTGCACCGCCAGTTGTTGGTAACCTTCTGGCGTGTTAAGACGGGTACCAATTGCGGTCGCACCAAGGTTCACTTCCAGCAGCAGTTCTGCAGTGCGCAGCAGGTTACGGGTTTCTTCAGTTAACAGCACGTTGAAGGCATGGAATTCCTGACCCAGCGTCATTGGGACGGCGTCTTGCAACTGAGTACGACCCATTTTCAGGATGTTTTCGAACTCAACGGCTTTGCGCTGGAAACCATCGCCTAACTGATTGATCGCATCAATCAGTTTTACAATAGAGGCGTACACCGCGATACGGAAACCGGTTGGGTAAGCATCGTTGGTGGACTGGCATTTGTTGACATGGTCGTTCGGGTTCAGATACTGGTACTCACCTTTCTGGTGGCCCATCAGCTCAAGCCCAATGTTGGCGAGCACTTCGTTGGTATTCATGTTAACGGAGGTACCGGCACCGCCCTGGTAAACGTCCACCGGGAATTGGTCCATACATTTGCCGTTATTCAGAACTTCATCGCAAGCCTGGATGATGGTGTTTGCGATGCTTTTCGGAATGGTTTGCAACTCCTTGTTCGCCATTGCCGCTGCTTTCTTAACCATCACCATACCGCGTACAAATTCAGGTATGTCACTGATTTTGCTGTTGCTTATGTAGAAGTTTTCAATCGCTCTCAGAGTGTGAACACCATAATAGGCATCCGCTGGCACTTCCCTGGTACCCAACAAGTCTTCTTCGATACGAATGTTATTTAACATGTGAACCTTCTTAATTAAAGCTGCCATTGGTTGATCACGGCACGCACAGGATCTTTGGTCGTGCGATGAATAGACCGACGATTATGTCCATATTCGGTCTCTACGCCGTGATGATATGCTGATGATAGATAAAAGCAGTAATCTGGATCACTTATTAAACGTCATCTCACATAACAATTATTAATATGTGATGCTGATCAATTGTTGAAAATTTCCAAAAAAATAATGCGGCACGAAGATTGATTTTTGACTAAGGCGTCGCCATCTCTTTGACTACGCTTAAAGGCCAAACTATTTTACGCAAGTGCTTGATGGCGCTTGCTACAGTATTCCCAACAACAGGAGTGTACGGTGCGCTGGATACCGTTAATTGCCGTTTTCCTCTATGTTTACATAGAGATTTCGTTGTTTATTCAAGTCGCCCACGTGATGGGAGTTTTCCTCACGCTGGTGCTGGTTATATTCACCTCAGTTATAGGTATGTCACTGGTTCGCAACCAGGGCTTTAAGAATTTCATGCTGATGCAGCAGAAAATGGCAGCGGGTGAGAGCCCGGCGGCAGAGATGATTAAAAGCGTGTCGCTTATCATCGCCGGTTTGCTGTTGTTGTTGCCAGGCTTCTTCACTGACTTCCTCGGTTTGTTGCTGTTATTGCCACCGGTACAAAAACATCTCACCTTGAAGCTAATGCCGCATTTGCGTTTTTCACGCACACCAGGTGGAGGCTTTAGCGCGGGCACGGGCGGTGGTTCAACGTTTGATGGTGAGTATCAACGTAAAGATGATGCACCCAAACAGCTCGACGACCACGAGAACGATGATCGCCACAATCGGTAAAAATCGAAATTTTTTTTGTTTTCCCCCCTTGAAGGGGGGAAGGCTCATCCCCATCTCTCAGGTCACCAGCCGATAACCCATTTTGGGCCGGCGTTACCCAAACACTGATACAGACTTTCTCAAAGGAGAGCTATCACATGAGCATTCGTCCATTACATGACCGTGTCATCGTCAAACGTAAAGAAGTTGAATCTAAATCTGCAGGCGGCATCGTTCTGACCGGCAGTGCAGCTGGTAAATCAACTCGTGGCGAAATCATCGCTGTCGGTAAAGGCCGCATCCTGGAAAACGGTAACGTGCAACCGCTGGACGTCAAAGTCGGCGACATCGTAATTTTCAACGATGGCTACGGTGTTAAGTCTGAGAAGATCGACAATGAAGAAGTGTTGATCATGGCAGAAAGCGACATCCTGGCAATTGTTGAAGCGTAATCCGCGCAAAAACTTAACGAACATATACACAAAATAATTCGAGATGCAGGAAGGCGGCAAGTGAACGAGTCCCGTTGAGCTTACTCAGGTAAGTGATTCGGGTGAGAAAACGTAGCCAACGCCCATGCAACTTGAAGTATGACGGGTATTAACGAATTAAAGGAAAGTTAAGAATGGCAGCTAAAGACGTAAAATTCGGTAATGACGCTCGTGTGAAAATGCTGCGTGGCGTTAACGTACTGGCAGATGCAGTGAAAGTTACCCTCGGTCCTAAAGGCCGTAACGTTGTTCTGGATAAATCTTTCGGTGCACCGACTATCACTAAAGATGGTGTTTCTGTAGCGCGTGAAATCGAACTGGAAGACAAGTTCGAGAACATGGGTGCTCAGATGGTTAAAGAAGTTGCCTCTAAAGCGAACGACGCTGCAGGCGACGGTACAACAACTGCAACCGTACTGGCTCAGTCCATCATCACTGAAGGCCTGAAAGCTGTGGCTGCGGGCATGAACCCAATGGACCTGAAACGCGGTATCGATAAAGCTGTTATCGCCGCTGTTGAAGAGCTGAAAGCACTGTCTGTTCCTTGCTCTGACTCTAAAGCCATTGCTCAGGTTGGTACTATCTCTGCTAACTCCGACGAAACCGTGGGCCAGCTTATCGCTGAAGCGATGGAGAAAGTAGGCAAAGAAGGCGTTATCACCGTTGAAGAAGGCACTGGCCTGCAAGACGAGTTGGACGTTGTTGAAGGTATGCAATTCGACCGTGGCTACCTGTCTCCATACTTCATCAACAAGCCAGAAACGGGTTCTATCGAACTTGAAAGCCCGTTCATCCTGTTGGCTGACAAAAAAATCTCCAACATCCGTGAAATGCTGCCAGTTCTGGAAGCCGTTGCGAAAGCGGGCAAACCACTGCTGATCATTGCTGAAGATGTTGAAGGCGAAGCGCTGGCGACTCTGGTGGTTAACACCATGCGCGGTATCGTGAAAGTGGCTGCGGTTAAAGCACCTGGTTTCGGCGACCGTCGTAAAGCCATGCTGCAAGACATCGCAACCCTGACTGGCGGTACCGTAATCTCTGAAGAGATCGGTATGGAGCTGGAAAAAGCGACCCTGGAAGATCTGGGTACTGCTAAGCGTATCGTTATCAACAAAGACACCACTACCATCATCGATGGTACCGGTGAAGAAGCTGCAATCCAGGGCCGTGTGTCCCAGATTCGTCAGCAGATCGAAGAAGCAACTTCTGATTACGACCGTGAAAAACTGCAAGAGCGCGTAGCTAAACTGGCTGGCGGCGTTGCAGTAATCAAAGTCGGTGCTGCTACCGAAGTTGAAATGAAAGAGAAGAAAGCACGCGTTGAAGATGCCCTGCACGCTACACGTGCTGCGGTTGAAGAAGGTGTGGTTGCCGGTGGTGGTGTTGCGCTGATTCGCGTGGCGTCCAAACTGTCTGAACTGCGTGGCCAGAACGAAGACCAGAACGTGGGTATCAAAGTTGCGCTGCGCGCAATGGAATCTCCACTGCGTCAGATCGTTCTGAACTGCGGCGAAGAGCCATCTGTTGTTGCTAACAACGTGAAAGCGGGCGACGGTAACTACGGTTACAACGCAGCAACTGAAGAATACGGCAACATGATCGACATGGGTATCCTGGATCCAACTAAAGTGACTCGTTCTGCTCTGCAGTACGCAGCATCTGTAGCTGGCCTGATGATTACCACCGAGTGCATGGTTACCGACCTGCCAAAATCTGACGCACCTGATTTAGGCGGCGCAGGTATGGGCGGTATGGGTGGCATGGGCGGCATGATGTAATTGCCCTAACACTCGTGTGCTAAAAGCACCGTGTTAAGAAAACCCTCAGGCAGAAATGTCTGAGGGTTTTTTCTTTTTGGTCGCAGTCTGGTATAAGGTCATACCGGGGCGACGATGGCCCACTACACTGAATACGGCATTGATTACGGGGAACAACATGCGCATAAAAGTTTCAGCAGGAATGGCTGTGGCAGCATTGCTGCTGGCAGGGTGCAGTACCAGCAATGATCTGAGTACCGCCGGGCAGAGCGTTCGTTTTGTTGAGGAAAAACCGGCCAGTAATTGCCAACTGTTAGGCACCGCTACCGGCGAGCAAAGCAATTGGTTGTCCGGGCAGCATGGCGATGAAGGCGGCTCTATGCGCGGTGCGGCAAATGCCCTGCGTAATAATGCTGCGGCAATGGGTGGAAACGTGCTTTATGGCGTGAGCAGCCCGACGCAAAACTTGCTGTCGAGCTTTGCTCCAACGGCCAGCAAAATGACCGGCCAGGTTTATAAGTGCCCGAACTGATTTATCGGCGCTTTATGATGTCGGGTGGAGCTGAGCTTACCCGACTTACCCAACCCTTCATTTTGTAGGGTGGATAAGCGTCAGCGTCAGCCACCGTTTCAGGCTAGCTCTGCCGCAGTTGTAAATCCAGCGGTGTTTTACTCGGCTCGCCACCAATCTCACGTGCCAGCTTCGGCACCATATAGCCTGAAATCAACGTCAGCAATTCCCGCATAATCAATCTTGCTTCGTCATCAGTCACCATGAAATGTGCCGCACCTTGTACTTTATCAAGCACGTGCAGGTAATAAGGCATCACTCCGGAATCAAACAAAGCGTTACTCAAATCTGCGAGAGTCTGCGCAGTGTCGTTCACATCGCGCAGCAACACGCTTTGGTTAAGCAACGTAACACCCGCCTGGCGTAGCTGGCCCATGCTTACCCTGAACTCATCCCCAATCTCATTGGCATGGTTGATGTGGTTAACCAAAATGACTTGCAAGCGAGAGCGTGCAAGACGTGCAACCAGCGTGTCCGTGATACGAGCCGGGATGACAATCGGCAAGCGGCTATGAATGCGCAGGCGCTTAATATGTGGGATAGCTTCGACTTCGGTGATTAACCAGTCGAGTTCATGGTCTTTCGCCATCAGCGGATCGCCACCGGAGAAGATTATCTCATCCAATTCGGGATGTTCGCTGATGTAATTAATGGCTGCCTGCCAGTTGCGTTTGTTGCCCTGATTCTCCGAGTACGGGAAATGGCGACGGAAACAATAACGGCAGTTCACTGCACAGCCGCCTTTTACCAGCAACAATGCCCGGTTACGGTATTTGTGCAGCAGGCCTGGAACCACGCTGTGCTGTTCTTCGAGAGGATCGGTACTAAAGCCGGGGGCGGCTATAAATTCCTCTTTAGCGGTGAGTACCTGGCGCAGCAACGGGTCATTCGGATTACCTTTTTCCATATGCGCGACAAAAGCGCGCGGCACACGCAAGGCAAAAAGTCGGCGTGCGTCACGTCCCGCTAACAACTCTTTGTCAGCGTCTAACTGTAAAATATGCAGCAGTTCATCTGGATCGGTTATAACATCGGCAAGTTGCGTTAACCAATCTTCTCTGCGGGGGGGATTTAGGGTTACAATGTGTGCCATTTTTTGGCTAAGCTACCAATTAACAATTTCAGAGGGCCTTATGGCGACTTATTCTAGCAACGATTTTCGTGCCGGTCTTAAAATCATGTTCGAAGGCGAACCTTACGCAGTCGAATCCAGTGAATTCGTGAAACCAGGTAAAGGCCAGGCCTTTGCTCGCGTTAAAATGCGCCGCCTGCTGACAGGCACCCGTGTTGAGAAAACTTTCAAATCTACCGACTCCGCTGAAGGCGCAGACGTTGTAGATATGAACCTGACTTACCTCTATAACGACGGTGAGTTCTACCACTTCATGAACAACGAAACCTTCGAGCAGCTGGCAGCCGACGAGAAAGCGATTGGTGACAACGCTAAATGGATGCTGGATCAGGCCGAGTGTATCGTGACCCTGTGGGACGGCCGTCCAATCGCTGTTCAGCCACCAAACTTCGTAGAGCTGGAAATCGTTGAAACGGATCCAGGTCTGAAAGGTGATACTGCTGGTACCGGCGGTAAACCTGCAACACTGTCAACTGGTGCTGTTGTTAAAGTACCTTTGTTCGTTCAGATTGGCGAAGTCATCAAAGTTGACACTCGCTCTGGCGAATACGTTTCTCGCGTTAAGTAATCTACCCAAAATAATTCGAGTTGCAGGAAGGCGGCAAGAGAGCGAGTCCCGATGAGCTTACTCAGGTAAGTGATTCGGGTGAGTAAACGCAGCCAACGCACATGCACTTGAAGTATGAAGGGATACGTGAAGGTTTGCGGTGAAGCGTTTGACGCCTCACCGCGGCTTACAAAAGGCAGGGAAGATGAGCCGTTTGATTAAACATTTACTTTTCATCACGTTGTTAGCCTCCTTTCTAGCCGGCTGTAACACCACTCGCGGCTTTGGTGAAGATCTTAAGCACCTGGGCGGCTCAATCGAGCGCGCAGCCAACAAATAATTTCTAAAACTCCTAAAAATCTGCTTTTTCCGTCAGCCTGCCATTTTTTGACTATGCTTTAACTGCTATACACAAACAATATCGTCAAAAAAGGATACGGTCATGATTAAGAAAACTATTGCAGCGTTTTTTTCTCTCATAGTGCTTTCGTCATTGCTGACTGCATGTAATACGACTAAAGGTGTGGGTGAAGATATTCAAGATGGCGGCAATGCAATTTCTGGTGCAGCTACAAAAGCACAGAACTAATGTATTAGCAGACGGTACGGTGTTCATACCGTACCGTTATTAATACATTATTGATGCCGCTGTTCTATAAACAGTGAAAAGCGATTGCTTATCCCGAGCTTCATTCGGATATTGCGCTTGTAGGTATATACTGTCTTCGTACTAATCCCCATCATCCTGGCAATAAAATCATTGTTGGCCTTATCGGTCCATAATTTTAATATCCGCTCTTCCCGCAGCGTCAGTAATGGCGAGGTGTATTCACGCTCAGGGTGAAAGGGTGGCCGGGCGCTAAGCTGTGCCTGTATGGCTGAGTAAAGTTCAGGTAACGGCAATGATTTGCTTATTACCTGGCGTGAGCCCTGTGACAAGCAATACTCTTCAATCTTTTGGTGGCGCATGCTATTAAACAACATCAGCCGAATAGACTTCCCACAAGCCGAATAAATAGATGAGAGTTGCTGGATATTATGTAATGAATTGGCGAAGCTGGTGAAGTCGGCAATAACGAGATTGGGCCGCCACTGTATTATCTTTTCCCGCGCTAAAAGCAAATTATCCGTTTCAGCAATAGAAAATACCATATTGTGACTCAGCCAGTTTTTAAAACCGTGCCGACTATAATGACAACGGTCCACTAACAATATCTTATGCATACGTACCGTTCGCGTGACTCACTATTACAGCCTTTTCTGAATGTGCGAGAAAACATAATAATATGAAGAAAACGGCAGAAACGAATTGGGGATTTACGGGTTAATTCGTAGTCAATTCGCGGCTTAGGGTCAGCGCGTCTACTGAGGTGGCAACTTAACGTTACTGGTCTGGTGACGGCAAAGTCAGGTTTTGGCTTTTCTCCACGTCGTGGGTTGCTAAAATAACGCCCTCACCAGCCTTTTGGGACGACCCTCAAGCGCTTGATTTCCGGGGACGGCCCCATTGACTCGAGCTATTTATGGCCTGGTTGATTCTTGTTATTGCCGGTTTATTAGAAGTTGTCTGGGCTGTCGGCCTGAAATATACCCACGGCTTTACCCGCTTATGGCCAAGTGTTATCACGGTGTTGGCGATGGTGGTTAGCGTCGCGTTGCTGTCATGGTCGATGAAAACCTTGCCAACCGGTACGGCTTACGCCGTCTGGACGGGCATTGGTGCGGTAGGGGCTGCCACTACGGGGATCTTGTTGTTAGGCGAATCTGCAAGCCTGGCCCGCATTGCGAGCCTGGCGTTGATAGTCCTTGGGATTATTGGCCTGAAACTCAGTACCCATTAACTTCCCGTCTGTTTAATCCACATAAGTTTTTCTACCTTGAAGCCCTGTTGTGTCGCGATGTTCAGCATTTGCTGTTTCACTTCAGGGCTAATGGTTGGCGTGCGTGACAATATCCACAGATAGTCTTTATCCGGCCCGCACACCAGTGCATGTCGGTAATCTTTATCTATCGCAATGACGTTATAGCCACCGTAAAACGGGCCAAAGAACGAGACCTTAAGCGCTCCACGGCTTGGGTCACCGGTGAAATACGCTTTGCCAACACTTTGCTGCCACATCTGCCTGTCTGCATTAAACCCTCTGTTTATCACCCGAATCCCACCATCATCCATGGTGCTGTAGGAGGCGGTCACTTGATCCAGCCCGCGCTCAAATTTGTGGTCAAATCTGGCAATTTCATACCATTTGCCGAGATACCGTTTAGCTTCAAAATTGCTAACGACTGTGGTGCCGGGTGGTGGAGTGGGGGAGCTACAAGAGACGACGAGAAACGCAACTGCAAGGGTGGTGACAATCGGCCAGATGCGCATAGCAAAATCCTTGTCTGTTTTTTGCTAAGTGTAGATTGTGGTGGCAAAAATGCGGGGGATGGCTGGAAATAAATAGGCCTGCTGGCAGGCCTGGTTGTACTACTGCAATGCTTCGAGAATTTTGTATCCTGCTTTTA
Source organism: Buttiauxella sp. (assembly GCF_049686335.1). NCBI lineage: Bacteria > Pseudomonadati > Pseudomonadota > Gammaproteobacteria > Enterobacterales > Enterobacteriaceae > Buttiauxella > Buttiauxella sp. Next base: position 165,571 of record NZ_JBAVHX010000039.1, read on the forward strand.
CGCGTTCGGTGTTGGGGTAGCTTTTATTTGCCAGCATTACGATGCCGAGTTGTTGCTCTGGAATAAAGGCCACATAAGTGCCAAACCCACCGGTTGAGCCTGTTTTGTGGACCCAGGATGCTTTCACGACAGGAGCGGGTGGTTCGATAGCGACTGCTTTTTGTGCCGCCAGCGCCACTTTGTTATCGCTGCCGTTAATCAGTGTGTTGGCCTCTACCGGCAAGTTCAACATCTCCCAACCTAAGCCCTGATACATGCTGCCAATGCGCCAGTAGCGAGATTGTGCGAGTTCAATGCCTTGCTGTAACGTTTTGTCGTCGACGTCTTCAGGTTTCATGTTGGCCTGGACCCAGCTTGCCATGTCCTCAATCGTCGATTTCACCCCATAAGCTTCTGCATCCAGCATGCCAGGTGAAACGTGCACCGCCTTGCCGTCACGGTAACCCCAGGCGTAATGGCTTTGCTCAGAGGTGGGCACTTTTATCCAGGTATGTGACAGATTCAAAGGCTGGAATACGCGTTTCGACATCGCCTCTTCAAAACTTAATCCGGACGGTTTCACTGCCAGTGCGCCGAAGAGGCCTATGCTGGCGTTGGCGTACAAACGCGTGTCGCCCGGCTCCCACTGCGGTTGCCAGTTCTGGTAAAAGTTGAACAGGGAGGTCTGGCTGGTGACGTCATCAGGCACCTGCAATGGCAATCCGCCAGCGGTGTAGGTAGCCAGTTGCAGCAGCGTAATATCTTTCCATTGCTGGCCGGTTAATTCAGGCCAGTACTTCGTTGCCGGGTCGCTCAGCTTAATTTCACCGCGAGCAACATTATTGCCCCCAAGAACGCCGGTAAACGTCTTACTGACAGAGCCAAGTTCGAACAGTGTCTCTTTGGTTACCGGTAAGTTTTGGCCGACATCAGCCTGTCCGTAAGTGAAGTAATACGGTTTTCCCTGATAGATAACCGCGACGGCCATTCCTGGAATGCTTTGTTCTTTGAGTAGCGGGGTAATGACACGATCGACGGTCTGAGCAATCTGTTTTTCGCTAAGGGTTTTCTGGGCGGCAAAGGTAGAGCAAGAAGCTGTCAGCATCAGCATGCAGCAAAGTGTTTTTTTTATCACAGGTATTCCTCCATAAAGTGACACTTTAGTCCTGGGCGCTACAAATAAAAAGACCTGCACGGAGGCAGGCCTTTTTTGACACTCAGCGTGATTAGAGCGTAATCACACCGATAAACGTTACCACGGTCAGAATTGCCGCCAGACCGTAGAACACCCACTTGCCAGAGGGCACGTGGATTTTCAGGTCGTGCATTGCGTGGTGGATACGGTGTAAACCGCACCACAGCGGCAGCACAATCATCAGGAAGATGAACAGGCGGCCAATCAGGCTTTGTGAAAATGCCAGCACCCGCTCATAGCCCAATGCATCGCCCGGGAACAGACCCAGCGGCAACATAATGCCCACCAGCAAGACGATAACGGGGGCGATGATTGCGCCCCACATGCCGCCTGCGCCAAACAGACCCCAGAATACCGGCTCGTCGGAGCGTTTTGGATTTGGATTAATCATGACGTCCCCTTACCAGAACAGTGCAACAAACAGAATGACGACAGTGGCGACAGCAGTCACCGCCCACAATCCCTTAATCACCGGCTCTGGGCCCATTTTCTCATCTTTAATGATGATATTGGCGGCCTTCGGTGCCAGTTCGAACCATGTTTTGGTATGCAGTAAAGCAGCCGCTAAGGTGATCAGATTGAGGATAACCACGATTGGATTTTGCAGGAAACTGACAAACCCTGCCCAGCTTTCAGGGCCGCCTTTCAGTGAAAACAGACCGCAGATAAGCAGAATACTGAACCAGACGGTCGGCACTGCGGTTCCTTCGCGAATCATATAAAAACGGTAGAAGCCCAGCTTTTGCCACCAGGTCGGGGTCATCGTCCGTACATATGGCTTACGTTTGGTAGTCATTTTGCACTCCTTAGCGTGGTTTCAGGGTGGCAATCAAAAAGTCTTTCGAACTTTCGACTTTACCCTGCTGGATTGCAGCAGCCGGATCGACGTGTTTCGGGCAGACTTCGGAGCAGTAGCCCACGAAAGTACAGCTCCACACGCCATTCTGGCCATTTAGCTGCGCCATACGCTCTTTCTTGCCATGGTCGCGGCTATCCAGGTTGTAACGATGAGCTAGCGTAATTGCTGCCGGGCCGATGAACTCAGGATTCAAACCAAACTGTGGGCAAGCCGAGTAGCACAGGCCACAGTTGATGCAGCCGGAGAATTGATGGTATTTCGCCATCTGTGCAGGCGTCTGGGTGTTTGGCCCTTGGTCTGGCGTGCGCGCATTGCCAATGATATATGGCTTAATGGCTTCCAGGCTTTCGATAAAGTGAGTCATGTCGACCACCAAATCGCGCTCAATAGGGAAGTTGGCCAGCGCTTCAACCTTCATGCCTTGCGTGTATTCACGCAGGAAGGTTTTACAGGCCAGTTTCGGCACGCGGTTAACCATCATGCCGCAAGAGCCGCAGATAGCCATACGGCATGACCAGCGGTAGCTCAGGTCCGGTGCCAGGTTGTCTTTGATGTAACCCAGTGCGTCAAGCAGCGAGGTTTGTTCATCGTAAGGCACTTCGTAGATTGCACTGTGCGGTTCGCTGTCCGTTTCCGGGTTGTAGCGCACCACTTCAATCTTCAGAGTCTTCATCAAATCAGCCATTCGACGTCTCCTTCTTCTTGTCGGCTGCTTCGGATTCCGCACCGTAGACGCGTTTAGCCGGTGGCAACGTCGTGATTTTCACATCACTGTAATCCAGACGCGTGGTTCCATCAGCGTCACGGAAAGCGAGAGTATGCTTCAGGAAATTCACGTCATCACGCTCGGTACACCCTTCGTCTAAGCGCTGGTGAGCACCACGAGACTCTTTACGTGCCATCGCCGAGTGCGCCATACATTCCGCAACGTTCAGGCCGTGGCCCAACTCGATGGTGTAGAGCAAATCGGTATTAAACACGCTGGAGGTGTCAGTAATGCGCACGCGTTTGAAGCGTTCTTGCAGCTCAGACAGCTTATCGATGGTCTTCTGCATCAGTTCTGGAGTGCGATAGATCCCGCAACCTTCTTCCATCGACAGACCCATTTCGTCGCGGATCTTCGACCAGTTTTCAGTCCCTTCCTGATTAGCCAGCTTCTTCAGACGCGTTTCGACGTCAGCGGCTTGCGCATTCAGCGCAGCATCGTTGGCAGGTTGCGCTTCGTTGGCGCGCTTCATCGCACTTTCGCCCGCCAGGCGGCCGAATACCACCAGCTCAGCTAGGGAGTTGGAACCCAGACGGTTTGCCCCGTGCAAGCCCACAGAAGAGCATTCACCTACGGCAAACAGCCCTTTGATACGGCTTTCACATTGGCTGTCTGTTTCGATACCGCCCATGGTGTAGTGCGCGGTAGGACGTACCGGAATCGGATCTTTAACCGGGTCTACGCCGACATACGCTTTCGACAGCTCACAGATGAATGGCAGGCGTTCGAGGAGTTTTTTCTCCCCCAGATGACGCAGGTCGAGATAAACCACATCGCCGCGCGGCGTCGGAACGGTGCGGCCTGCGCGCCATTCGTGCCAGAAGGCTTGAGAAACTTTGTCGCGTGGACCCAGTTCCATGTATTTGTTGCGTGGCTCGCCCAGCGGAGTTTCAGGGCCCATGCCGTAATCTTGCAGATAGCGATAGCCATCTTTGTTGACCAGAATACCACCTTCACCACGGCAGCCTTCTGTCATCAGAATGCCGGAACCCGGCAGGCCGGTTGGGTGATATTGTACAAATTCCATATCGCGCAGCGGTACGCCATGGCTCAACGCCATGCCCATCCCATCGCCAGTCACAATGCCGCCGTTGGTGTTATAGCGATAAACGCGACCCGCACCGCCGGTTGCCATGACCACGGCATTGGCACGGATCTGCACCAGCGAACCTTCCATCATATTCATGGCGACCAGGCCACGTGCTGCACCGTCATCAACCAGAATATCGAGCACGAAATGCTCGTCAAAACGCTGGATTTGCGGGAACTGCAATGAAGTCTGGAACAGGGTGTGGAGCATATGGAAGCCGGTTTTATCTGCGGCAAACCAGGTTCGCTCAATCTTCATCCCACCAAAGCGACGCACGTTGACTGAACCGTCCGGACGACGACTCCACGGGCAACCCCATTGCTCAAGTTGGGTCATTTCGGTTGGACAGTGATGGACGAAGTAGTCGACCACATCCTGCTCGCACAACCAGTCACCGCCAGAAACGGTGTCATTAAAATGGTATTCGAAGCTGTCGTGATCCTGCGTAACGGCAGCAGAACCGCCTTCAGCGGCCACAGTGTGGCTACGCATTGGGTAGACTTTGGAGATCAGAGCAATTTTGGCTTGTGGATTGGCTTGTGCTGCCGCGATGGCTGCTCGTAAGCCCGCTCCGCCAGCGCCTATTATGGCGAGATCGGCTTGAAAGGTTTGCACGACATTCCTCCAGATTTTAGTTATTTCGCATAGCTAATTTAACCAAAGGTAGTTCACCAATACGGCGCTAGCTATAGCGAAAGGGTTATCCCTGCTCCTTTGTAGGTAGCGGATTATAGCCGCAGGCTTTCTATGGAAATTTGACGTGTTCGATTTTTTTGCTGTTCAGTGCAGCAATTAATTAATTCTGGTGATGAGTCAGGTCACGAAATTCAAATTATTACTGCTGAATCGGCGCAGCAGACGATGAAAATTTACTGCGCAAAATTTGTCTCCCTTATGCGTTGCGGGTAGACTTCTCGGCCTTGTATGAATACGGAGACTCTACCATGAGCGAAACGGCAACCTGGCAGCCGAGCGCATCCATCCCCAACCTGTTGAAACGCGCCGCGATCATGGCGGTTATTCGGCGTTTTTTTGCCGACCGCGGTGTACTGGAGGTGGAAACACCCTGCATGAGCCAGGCTACGGTAACGGACATCAATCTGTTCCCGTTTGAGACCCGTTTTGTTGGCCCAGGCCACGCTCAGGGCGTCAATCTGTATCTGATGACCAGCCCGGAATATCATATGAAACGCCTGCTGGCGGCGGGCATAGGCCCGGTATTCCAGCTGTGTCGCAGCTTTCGTAACGAAGAGATGGGCCGCCACCATAATCCAGAGTTCACCATGCTGGAGTGGTATCGTCCGCACTACGATATGTATCGTCTGATGAATGAAGTTGATGATTTGCTGCAACAGGTTCTGGAAACCGATGCCGCTGAATCACTCTCATATCAGCAAGCATTCCAGCGCCACCTGGAAATTGACCCGCTTTCTGCGGACAAAAACCAGTTACGCGAAGCAGCAGCGAAGCTTGATTTAAGCAACATTGCCGATCGGGAAGAAGACCGTGACACCTTGCTGCAACTGCTTTTCAGCATGGGTGTAGAGCCGCATATTGGTAAAGACAAGCCGACGTTTGTCTACCATTTCCCGGCAAGCCAGGCCGCACTGGCGCAGATTAGCACCGAGGATCATCGTGTCGCCGAACGCTTTGAGGTTTACTTCCGAGGTATTGAGCTGGCGAATGGTTTCCACGAATTAACTGATGCACGTGAACAACAACAACGTTTCGAGCAGGATAATCGTAAGCGCGCCGCTCGCGGCTTACCGCAACAGCCGATTGATGTGAATTTGCTGGAAGCGCTGAAAGCCGGTTTGCCTGATTGTTCTGGTGTCGCGTTAGGTGTGGATCGTTTGATTATGTTGGCTTTGAAGGCTGAAAGCCTGTCTGACGTGCTGGCGTTCCCGGTGGACCGGGCTTAAAGCCACCCTCACCCTAACCCTCTCCCTGAGGGAGAGGGGACTGTCCGGTTTGCTCTTTCGCCGTAGAGGGAGATGGGATTTGTTTGCTCCTTCTCCCTGGGGAGAAGGTTGGGATGAGGGGAGCAGACTTACAAACTCCCCGGCGTTCTACCTGTTTTACCCGACGATGTCAGCGTCTTACTGCTACGCTGCCCGCCCAGGCTATCCAGACGCATCTGGAATGGAGGGAACGGCAGTTCGATACCGTGTTCGCGGAACCCTTGCAGGATCAGCTGATGAATCTCGTGGCGCAGCGGCATACGGTGGTTCATCTCCGCGGCATAAATACGCAGCTCAAAAATCTGAATACCGGCCTGTAAATCCACGAGGAAAGCTTCTGGCGCTGGGTTATCAATCACCAGAGAACAGCGATCTGCCGCCTGTAACAACACTTTCGTCACTTCTTCGCTGTTGGCATCGGACGGTGCCGGAACCGTCAGCACCACACGCGTGACCGAATCTGAGAGTGACCAGTTGATAAACTGCTCGGTGATAAACGCCTTGTTCGGGACGATAATCTCTTTGCGGTCCCAGTCACTAATAGTCGTGGCTCGAGTGTTGATTTTGGTGACGCTACCGGTGAGATCGCGGATGGTCACGGTATCGCCAATACGAATCGGCTTTTCGAACAGGATTATCAGGCCAGAGATAAAGTTGGCGAAAATCTCCTGCAAACCAAAACCTAAACCGACACCCAGAGCGGCGACGAGCCATTGCAACTTCGACCACTCAATTCCAATCATCGAGAAGCCGACCAACGTCCCCACCAGCAACAGCAGATATTTGGTCACGGTCGTGATGGCGTAACCGGTGCCTGGGGCTAAATCCAGGTGCTGTAACAGCGCGAGTTCGAGAAGTGCAGGAAGATTGCGCACCAGCTGCATGGTGATAATCAGCACCAGAATAGCAATCAGCACGGCGCCGAGCGTAATCGGCTCAAGGCTCTCCACGCCTTGTACGGTTGAGGTCACATCCCACAGCGTAATGTTCTCAAGGAAGCCAAAGGCAGAATGAATTTCTGACCACAAGACAATTACCGACAACAGCGCAATCAGCATCAGAATCGAACGCACCAGACGCAGGGACTGCACGCTGATGGTATCCAGATCGATTTCCGGCTCTTCAATAGTTTCAGCCGAGCCTTCTGTGCTGTGGGCATGAGCCGGTTCTTCTTCGCCGCGAGCACGCTGAGCCAGGATTTCTGCACGGCGATGTTTGGCGCGGTCAAATGCCAGACGGCGGCGCTGGATGAACATCCAACGGCGGAAGATGTGGTAAACGACCAGCAACAAGAACCAGATGGCGACCGATGTTTCCAGCCTTGCGAGCAACGCTTGTGCGGTGGCGAGATAACCGACCGCTGCGGCCAGAATGGCCAGTAACGGAGCCGCAAGCAGCAGGTTCCACAACATGGTGTTGGCAATGTTTTCGCTATTACCTTGTTTATCCAGATACAGCGGAATACCGGCGCGTTTCAGGCTTAACGTGACGAGCGCTGTCGCGCCGCATATGAGAATAAAGCACAGCCGCCCAAGGGAGTCGGAGAACTCACGGTCACTGAGATTATCAAACATAATCAATGCCATAATCAGTGGCACGATCAGGCAGATACTCAACATGTAATAGCGCAAGGCGCGGGCCACGCGGTGTTGAGGCCAGCCAAAATGCACAATGAACAAACCATTCGGGCGGGCGAACGTTGCACAAATCATTACCGCCCACAGCAGCGGAACGGTTGCCGTCACGCCATCACCAATCGCCACGGCGAGGGGATACGGCCACGCCGCTTGCAGCCCGAACCCTAGCGTCGCCCAAAGCACCGGTAACGGCAGCGCCACCAGAATCGACCAGAACACCGTACGCAACGTTAAGCTGAAATGATCCTGAGTCACCTTACCGACCCTGGCACTGGAGCGTTCAAGGAAGGCGGTGAAATGCCGGCGTGAACTGATGCTGAAGCCCACCAGAATCAAGGCGGCAAACAGCGGCAGCAGCGTTTCCTTGCTGGTCAGCATCATGACAGTGGCGCTACCGAGCTGGCTGAAGGTATCCATCGACACCAGACGACGCAAATCCTGCACAATCTCAACCGGCCAGGTGATGCCAATTGGACTGACATCTGAGGTCCAGAACAGGTAACGGTGGGTGGCTTCGTTGACCTCTTTTAACGCATCTTCAAGCTGGCTGTTGGCCACTTTCAGTTTGGTTAGTTCGAGGATCAGGTTATCGCCGCCCTGCAGCAGAGAGTTGAGCAGTTCGCGCTGGGTACGCAGTTGCGCTTCCAGAATACGATTCTGCTCGCTGGTGAGCTCCTTGCCATCTGCCTGGCGAATCTGGCGCAGTTGCTGCTGCTTGTTGAGCAGATCTTCGTAATGCAGGCGCTGAACGCGTAACTGGCCTAGTTCGGTATCCAGCTGCTGGGGTTTTGGCATTTCAGGCAAACGAGACACCTGCGCACGTAATGCCTCGCCCAACACATTCGACACGCCAAGCCATTGTGACTGTTCACGCAACGTGTTGAGTGCCTGACGGACTTGCAAGGTCTGGCTGGAGGCCTGGCGTTGCTGAGAGGCCACTAAATCCATACGTTGAGCCTGTTGATTCAACGCCTGAGATAATTCACGGTTATTTTTAAACTGATCAACGATATCTGATGGCAGGTTGGCACTGCTTTCTGCCAGCAACTCGGTGCTTTCCAGGGCTTTTTCAGCTTCCCGCTGGCGCTGGTTATTCAGTTGATTACGCAGTGCCTGAAGATAGGCATCCAACTGCGTGCTCTGTTTTTGCGCCAGTTCGGCCCGCAGGCGAGCGAGCTCCTGGCGGTTACTGGCCGACAGTTGTGCCAGTTCCAGCTCATCGACTAACGCTTTCAGGCGTGAAGATTCGGCCTGCAAAGAGAGATTTTGCGCCTGGGCTAACGGTGTGCTGGTAGCCGGAAGCGTACCAATTCGACGTTCTACGTCGTTTAACTGGCGGCGAGCATCGGTTTGCTGTTGCGGGAGTTGGCTGAGTGAATCGGTGATTTCGCGAGTACGTTCCTGCTCTTGCTGCGCAAGGCGGCTTTTATCCAGCAGCTGGCTGCTAACTTGCAAGATTTCCTGATTGAGCGCATCGGTCGTCATGCCTTCCGGCACTTTTTGCGGTTCTTCGCTCAGGTTGTTGATTTGACGACGTAAGGTGTCAGAGAGCTTCGGGAAGTTATCGATAACTTGCTGATATTGTGTGGCTCGCTCCAGAGAGACTTTGCGTTCATCAAGCGCGTTGAGGGCAGCCTGAAGCGCTTCCACGGTTTCAGCGTTGCCAGGTTTGTCTTTTGCAGACTTAGCTTGTTCGAGTTCCTGGGAGATTTGTTTGGCGTCGGGGGCCGTTGCGGCAAAGGCGCCAAAGCTGAGGCACCAGGCCATCAGGAAAGTGATTATCAGGCGCACGTCAGTCCCTTTGGTTTACCCTTCGTCCTTCAAGCTGTAACGGCGTTGGCTGCCTTCGTTCACCCCAGTCACTTATTTATATAAGCTCCTGGGGACTCATTCAGTTGCCGCCTTGCTACAGCTCGAATGACTTTGGGTTGGGTAATCGAATTAGATGTCTGGTTTGTTCTCTACCGCTTCAGCCGCAACTTCGACTTCCAGAATCTCACTTACCGGGATTTCTGGTTCAATCACAGGTTCGATGGAAATCGCCAGTGGCTCACCAATTTTAGTGGCAGACAGGCTTTGCAGTTGTTCGGCCAGATTGACTTTACCTGGAGCGAACAAATTGATGACGGTAGAACCGAGTTTGAAGCGGCCCATTTCCTGGCCTTTTAACAGCGCCACAGAACCTTCGCTTTCACCCGCAGGCCATGTCCAACGCTTAATCACACCTTCACGCGGTGGGGTGATGGTGCCAGCCCAAACGGTTTCGATGCTGCCAACAATGGTTGCACCCACCAGAATTTGCGCCATCGGGCCAAACTCGGTATCAAACAGACAGATAACGCGTTCGTTACGGGCAAACAGGTTTGGTACGTTTTGCGCCGTTAAGTGGTTCACGGAGAACAGATCGCCCGGCACGTAAATCATTTCGCGCAAAATACCGTTACACGGCATGTGAACACGGTGATAGTCGCGCGGTGACAGATAAGTGGTAACAAAGCTGCCGTTACGGAACAAATCCGCCATTAAATAGTTACCGGCGAGCAGGGCTTCAAGGCTGTAGTTGTGACCTTTTGCCTGCAGGATTTTGTCTTCTTCGATTGGGCCTAACTGGCTGATAACACCGTCTGCAGGCATCACCAGCACACTTGGGTCAGTGTTCACAGGGCGAACATCGTCACGCAGTGGGCGTACGAAGAATTCATTGAAGGTGCGATAGCTGGCGGTGTCCGGCTTCTGAGCTTCCTTCATGTCGACTTTGTAGTATTTGACGAACATGTCGATAACCAGTTTGGTTAACCAGCCAGCTCGTTTGCTTGCACCCCAGCCTGCCAGGCGAGTCAGCCAAAGTTTAGGCAGGATGTACTGGAGCGAAAGTTTAAAGTTGTCTAACAAGATAGCCTCCTGGCTAAGTACCCATGTAAGCGGGCAAACACAAAAAGGAGCGCGATTTTAGCGATGCCCAGCTTAATTGTCAGCGGTCGGTATCGGAAAAGGTTTTACGCGATTTTACCTCGGACATACTTTCCAGTATGCGATGGTAATTATCGAAACGCGTTTCAGCGATTTCCCCTCGCTCCACAGCTTCACGCAGCGCACAGCCTGGATCGTTGGTGTGGCTGCAGTCACGGTATTTGCAACGGCCTAAATAGTCGTGGAATTCAGTGAAACCCTGCGTAACTTGATCCGGCTCTAAGTGCCACAAACCAAATTCACGCACCCCTGGTGAGTCGATGACATCGCCGCCACCCGGGAAGTGATACAGACGTGAAGCGGTGGTGGTGTGCTGGCCTAAACCTGAGTTATCAGAAACGTCATTAACCAGAATCTGGACTTCTTTAAAACCGAGCAGGTTGTTCAGCAGGCTGGATTTACCCACGCCCGATTGCCCGGCAAAGATACTGACGCGCCCGATAAGCGCCTCTTCAAGCTCTTTCAAGCCTTCGACTTTGTGGCTGGAGACGAATAAAACGCGATACCCAATTTTGCGATAGATATCCATTTGTTCATTGACGAACGCCAGGCCTGCTTCGTCGAGCAGGTCGGTTTTATTCAGCACCAGCAGCGGTTCTACGTCGAGGGTTTCGCACGCAACCAGATAACGGTCAATAATATTTAGTGACAGCTCCGGCAGGATCGCGGAAACCACGATGATTTGGTCAATGTTGGCGGCAATCGGTTTGACGCCGTCATAGAAATCAGGACGTGTCAAAACGGTGGTGCGTTCATGAACGGCATCCACAATGCCTTTGATGGTGACACCCGCGGCAGCTTCTTTAGCCGGGCGCCAGACCACGTTATCGCCCGTTACCAGCGAACGGATGGTACGGCGAATATTACAGCGGTGAATTTCACCACCGGGTGCTTCAACATCGGCATGTTGGCCGAAACGGCTGATCACGCGGCCATCGCGCGGTTCACCAAACTGAGAGTCGTCAGGATCGGCTTTCTCCACAGTCTGTTTAAGCCGACGCTGGTGGTTTGCTGAAACCCGGCGCTGCTGTCCTTTGGAGAGTTTATTTTTGCTCAATCTTACTGGCTCCTGGTCGCCCGTGATGGGCAAAACCTCTATGATACACACTATTTTATACGAATTAACCCATCGACAAGGGTGGGCTACGCACAAGAAGGGTGGAAAATAGCATGAGTGGAAATGAAAACAATCTGATTTGGATTGATTTAGAAATGACCGGCCTGGACCCCGAGCGGGATCGCATAATTGAAATTGCCACTCTGGTTACCGATGCCAATTTAAATATCCTCGCCGAAGGCCCAACGATTGCTGTCCATCAATCTGACGAACAATTGGCTCTGATGGATGACTGGAATGTGCGTACCCATACTGGAAGTGGCCTGGTTGAGCGTGTTAAAGCAAGCCACCAGGATGATCGTGCCGCTGAACTGGCAACGCTTGAGTTCCTGAAGCAGTGGGTTCCTGCTAATAGCTCGCCTATCTGTGGTAACAGTATCGGCCAGGATCGCCGTTTCCTGTTTAAGTACATGCCGGAACTGGAAGCTTACTTCCATTACCGTTATCTGGATGTCAGCACGCTCAAAGAACTGGCTCGTCGTTGGAAACCTGAAATTTTAGCTGATTTCAAAAAGCAGGGGACTCATCAGGCAATGGACGATATTCGTGAGTCCGTCGCTGAACTTGCGTTCTACCGTGAGAACTTTATTAAGCTTTGACAGGCGTTATGGAGGAGCTAAACTCCTCCATCGTCGACAAATTAATCATTTTGTCGTTTAAATCGCCATTCGAACTTATTTTATGAAAAAAACCTTTTGCAGGGGTTGCGACTAAAACGTTTTCTCGTATAATGCGCCTCCCGTACCGATGCAGAATTTGCAGCGTTACACAGAGCGGGAATAGCTCAGTTGGTAGAGCACGACCTTGCCAAGGTCGGGGTCGCGAGTTCGAGTCTCGTTTCCCGCTCCAAATTTGATTACAGCAGTGCCACCAAATTCGATGGCTTTTAAGCACCAGCTTGAAAGACGAAGAATATGCGGGAATAGCTCAGTTGGTAGAGCACGACCTTGCCAAGGTCGGGGTCGCGAGTTCGAGTCTCGTTTCCCGCTCCAAAATTTGATTGGCTTTTTTACAGCCACGCACCACCCAAGCGGGAATAGCTCAGTTGGTAGAGCACGACCTTGCCAAGGTCGGGGTCGCGAGTTCGAGTCTCGTTTCCCGCTCCAAATTCTTATCTCCAGTACAAATTATCCACAACGCTAAGCAGCGTCAGTGGTGGTTTTTACGTCCATGATAAATTATTGTGAACAGAGTTATCCACAGATTCCTTCCTCTCTCTTCGATTGCTAATTATTTCTTAACTTTTACATGATTATTTTAATAGGTTGATTTATATCATGTTTTAAATATTTGGAAATGTTAACCCGACCGCTTGACGTTTTTTTTCTGGTTGCTTCACAAGGTGTTCTAATTTTTATTCACATCCTGTGGACATGTCACGCATCACGTTTTAGCCCCTTTTCAATGACGCGAACCAGACGCTGTTTTTGCGGTAACTGGACTTCCGTAGCATCTGCACTTCGCCTGGTTAATTGTTGCGCAATCGCCCAGTCAATGTGTTCATCAAGAAGTGGGTGCTCACCTTTTCGCTGTTGCAGCGCGTTCAGAATCGCTTCATCCCACGGGGCGTTACCCATCGCCACCGCAATATTTCGCAGCCAGCGTAAATGTCCAATACGTCGAATCGCTGAACCTTCCGTCAACCGGAGGAAGTAAACTTCATCCCAGCCAAATAGCTCAACGAGCGGCGGCGCATGTAACGCGCGGCGCGGGCTAAAATCGTCTTCTACGGTTAATTGCGAAAAACGGTTCCACGGACAAATCAGCTGGCAGTCGTCACAACCGTAGATGCGATTTCCAATGAGCGGTCTTAACTCTTCCGGAATGGCTCCTTCCAGCTCAATGGTGAGGTATGAGATACAGCGCCTGGCGTCCACGGTGTAAGGTTCAACAATTGCGCCAGTAGGGCAAATGGTCATGCAGGCCACGCAGCGCCCGCACTTTTCCTCAATGGGTTCATCAACAGGAAGAGGAATATCGACTAACAATTCCCCCAGGAAAAAGAACGAGCCTGCTTCTTGATTGAGGATTAGTGAGTGCTTACCTGTCCAACCCAGTCCGGCCTTTTCAGCCAGAGGGCGCTCAAGAAGCGGCGCTGAATCCACAAAAGGTCTAAAATTCAGCGTGGCACAGTGGGACTGGATCATTTCACCCAGTTTTTTGAGCCGGTTACGCAGCAGCTTGTGGTAATCGCGCCCCAGGGCATAACGGCTGATATAGCCGATTTTAGGATTTTTGAGTGTCGACGCAAACGCGGCATTAGCCGGAAGATAGTTCATCCGCACGCTAATTACCCGCAATGTACCGGGTAGCAGTTCGTGAGGCCGGGCGCGCATCATGCCGTGACGAGCCATCCAGTCCATCTCGCCGTGGTATTGTTTATCCAGCCACAACTGAAGCGCGGGTTCACTGGCAGTGAGATCGGTATCGGTAATCCCTACTTGCTGGAAGCCGAGTTCGATTCCCCACTGTTTAATATTTTGCGCTAATTGATTGAGATCGAGGGGCTGTGACATGACGGACCTGAGCCTAAAAATAACCGCTAAAAGTATACCACACTCAGTCTGGTCAGCAGACTGGCTACGCACAGCGGAAAAGCAGGCAGCAGATGACTTAGGATTAACGTTGTATGAGTTGATGCAGCGCGCAGGAGCGGCGGCGTTTAATCTGGCACGCGAACTTTACCCACAAAGCCAGCACTGGCTGGTGGCATGCGGGCACGGTAACAATGGTGGCGATGGATACGTAGTCGCACGCCTCGCCCAGGCCGCCGGGATCCGCGTGACGTTGCTGGCGCTAGAAAGTGATAAACCCTTACCAGAAGAAGCCGCTACGGCGCGTGATGCATGGCTGAATGCAGCGGGTGTCATTCATGCGCCGCAACATCTCTGGCCTGATGACATCGACCTGGTGATTGATGGCGTATTGGGTATCGGTCTGAATAGCGCCCCGCGTGAGGCTGCGGCACAGCTTATCGAAAAATGTAATCAATCTTCGGCGCCGATCTTAGCGCTTGATGTCCCTTCCGGTTTGCTTGCAGAAACAGGTGCCACCCCAGGTGCTGTGATTCACGCCTCCCATACTCTGACGTTTATTGCCCTCAAACCTGGGCTACTGACAGGAAAGGCCCGGGATGTAGTGGGAAAAGTGCATTTCCATGCGCTCGGCCTTGAAGAGTGGTTGAGCGGACAGACGGCGCCCATTACTCGTGTGGATAGCGCGCAATTGTCCGGCTGGCTGCACCCGAGAAAACCTACGTCGCATAAAGGCAGTAATGGGCGTCTGGTGATTATTGGTGGCGACCATGGCACTGCGGGCGCGATTCGCATGACAGGCGAGGCCGCATTGCGTGCAGGAGCGGGACTGGTCAGGGTGTTGACTCGCCCTGAGAACGTTGCCCCCTTGCTGACCGCTCGCCCTGAATTAATGGTCCAGGAACTGACTCCACATTCACTGGATGAATGTCTTGAATGGGCGGATGTGATCGTCATTGGCCCGGGTTTAGGGCAGCAACCCTGGGGCAAAAAAGCGCTGGAAAAAGTTGAGAACAGCCGCAAACCGATGCTCTGGGACGCCGATGCGTTGAACCTTCTGGCAATCAATCCCGATAAACGTCAGAATCGCGTGATTACGCCGCATCCTGGCGAAGCTGCCCGGCTATTGAATTGCTCAGTATCACAAATTGAGAGTGACCGCTTACTTTCAACTGACCGCCTGGTAAAACGTTATGGCGGAATTGTGGTCTTAAAAGGTGCCGGTACGGTTGTTGCCAGCCACAGCGGTGAATGCGCACTCATTGATGTGGGCAATGCTGGAATGGGCAGTGGCGGAATGGGGGATGTGCTATCCGGAATCATCGGAGCATTGCTGGCACAGAAGTTAACCCCGTATGATGCTGCTTGCGCTGGATGTGTTGCTCATGGAGCCGCCGCTGACATGTTGGCCCATCGCTACGGTACTCGTGGCATGTTAGCGAGTGACTTATTAACGACGCTGTACCCTTTTGTTAACCCGGATTTGAATAGCAAAGAAAATGATTAATCGAGTTATCGCATTACCTGATGAAGCCGCGACATTAGAACTGGGTGCCTCTATGGCTAAAGCCTGCGAAGGGGCTACCGTCATTCATCTGTATGGTGACCTGGGTGCGGGGAAAACCACATTCAGCCGTGGTTTTGTGCAGGCGCTAGGCCATAAAGGGAACGTTAAAAGCCCAACCTATACGTTGGTGGAGCCTTACACCCTCGGTGATCTGATGGTGTATCACTTTGATCTTTACCGTCTTGCCGATCCAGAAGAACTCGAATTTATGGGAATCCGTGACTATTTCACCAATGATGCAATCAGTCTGGTGGAGTGGCCACAAAAAGGTCAGGGTGTGCTTCCAGAACCGGATGTCGAAATCCACCTAAGTTACCAGGCTGACGGGCGCGAAGCGTGTCTGAAAGCAGTTTCCTCATCTGGTGAGTCGTTACTGGCGCGGTTAGCCAAATAACAAGGATGACGGGATGATCTATCGCGTAAAAAGTTGGTTGATGGCTGTATGTTTACTGGTGTTGACCTCACAGGTCAGCGCCGCAAATTTGGCAGATATTCAGGTATCAAACGGTGATTCTCAGGCCAGAATCACGTTTAGTTTTGTTGGCGATCCTGAATATGCTTTTTCTCAGGATGATAAGAAAAGCGTTGCACTGGACATCAAACAAACCGGCGTGATTAGAGGTCTGCCGCTGCTTTTCAGTGGCAATAACCTGGTGAAAAGCATCCGTTCGGGCCAACCGAAGGACAGTGATTCTTTACGGCTGGTCGTAGATCTCACGCAGGCGGGTAAAACACGTGCCGTGAAGCAGCAAAATGGTGCCAATTACACGGTGGTGTTTACCATCAATGCCGATGCACCGCCGCCACCGCCACCTCCGCCACCTGTCGTGGCTAAACGCGTAGAAGCGCCTGTGATTACCCGCTCATCGGAACCGGCTAAAAATCCGTTTAATTCGCAAACTGTTACTGGCGTAGTCGGCTCGAATACGGTTATCCATCCGGCACGTACTAAGCGTGCCAGTACTCCACAATCTGATGCGGTGGTCGTGGCTATTGATGCCGGACACGGCGGACAGGATCCTGGTGCGATTGGGCCTGGCGGCACCAAAGAGAAAAACGTCACCATTTCTATCGCGCGTAAACTTCGCTCGCTACTGAATGACGACCCGATGTTTAAAGGCGTCCTAACCCGCGATGGAGACTATTTCATTTCGGTGATGGGGCGATCGGACGTTGCTCGTAAGCAGAACGCCAATATTCTGGTGTCGATTCATGCGGATGCTGCGCCAAACCGTGATGCTACCGGAGCTTCTGTCTGGGTGTTGTCAAATCGCCGTGCAAACAGCGAAATGGCAGGCTGGCTTGAGCAACACGAAAAGCAATCCGAGCTGCTCGGCGGTGCTGGTGACGTGCTGGCTAATAGCCAGGCAGACCCGTATCTCAGCCAGGCGGTACTGGATTTGCAATTCGGCCATTCCCAGCGTGTCGGGTATGATGTGGCGACCAAAGTTCTGGCGCAGATGCAGCGCGTAGGCTCGTTGCATAAACGTCGTCCGGAACATGCGAGCCTTGGGGTGTTACGTTCTCCAGACATTCCTTCTGTATTGGTGGAAACTGGGTTTATCAGTAACAACTCGGAAGAACGTCTGTTGGATAGCGATGATTACCAACAAAAAATCGCCCAGGCTATTTATCAAGGGTTAAGGGATTATTTCCAGACGCATCCATTACAATCTGCTCCTGATTCCTCTCAGACCGCACGCTCAGGCGTAGGTCTTGATCAGGTCGCGATTACTCAATAAGGATTTTGCATGCCGATTCAGGTTTTGCCGCCGCAACTTGCCAACCAGATTGCTGCTGGCGAAGTGGTAGAGCGCCCCGCATCGGTGGTGAAAGAACTGGTTGAGAACAGTCTTGATGCAGGCGCCACGCGTATTGATATTGATATTGAACGTGGTGGTGCCAAGCTGATTCGCATCCGGGATAATGGCTGCGGGATTAAAAAAGACGAGCTGGCTCTGGCGCTAGCTCGCCATGCCACCAGTAAAATCGCCACGCTTGATGACCTTGAGGCCATTATTAGCCTCGGTTTTCGTGGTGAGGCGCTTGCGAGTATTAGCTCTGTTGCACGGCTGACGTTAACCTCGCGCACCGCTGAACAAAGCGAGGCGTGGCAAGCCTATGCCGAAGGGCGTGAACAGGATGTGACGGTGAAACCCGCCGCGCATCCTGTCGGAACCACGCTTGAGGTGTTGGACTTGTTCTACAACACGCCTGCGCGTCGCAAGTTCATGCGTACCGAAAAAACCGAATTCAATCACATAGATGAGATCGTCAGACGTATTGCGCTGGCGCGCTTTGATGTGTCGATAAATCTCACCCATAACGGCAAAGTGATTCGTCAGTACCGTGCAGTTACACAAGGCGCACCGCGTGAGCGACGCCTTGGGTCGATTTGCGGCACTGCATTCCTCGAACAAGCGCTGGCCATCGAATGGCAACATGGTGATTTGGCTTTGCGTGGCTGGGTGGCTGAGCCGTCAGCGACCACCTCTGCACTGGCAGAAATTCAATATTGTTATGTAAATGGACGCATGATGCGCGATCGCTTGATCAATCATGCGATTCGCCAGGCCTGTGAAGATAAGCTTGGAGCCGATCAACAACCGGCGTTCGTGCTATATCTTGAAATTGACCCGCATCAGGTGGATGTGAACGTGCATCCCGCTAAACATGAAGTTCGTTTCCATCAGTCGCGTCTGGTGCATGATTTTATCTACCAGGGTGTGTTGAGTGTCTTGCAGCAGCAGAGCGAAAATCGTCTGCCGCTGGAAGAGACCGCGGAAGATCCGCAACCACGCTGGCAGCCTGAAAATCGCGTGGCATCAGGGCGTAATCAGTTTGCGACGCCTGGTCCTGCCACAGCACATCGTGAAACGTCTTATCGTGAAACCGCGCCTCGTAGTTCTGGCCCAAATACCAGTGGGGATAGCCGCGCGAGTACGCATAAAAGTGCCCCGTTGTGGCCTCATGCGGCGCCTGGTTTTCAGAAGAAAGAAGGCGCGTTGTACCGCGAGTTACTGAATACGCCTTCACCAGTGACGGAAAACCGCATCACTGAGCCAGAAGTTGTCGAAGCACTAGACGCCCATGCGCAAAGTTTTGGCCGTGTGCTGACGGTTCTGGCACCCGATGTCGCATTGTTGGAACGCGAAGGCAAATTGATGCTGCTTTCCCTGAGCGTCGCTGAACGTTGGCTGCGAATGGCACAACTTGTCCCTGGTTGTGAAGGTGCCCGAGCTCAACCCTTGCTGATCCCCGTTCGTTTGAAAGTCACCAAAGAAGAGCAGGACATTTTGGTGAAAAATCAGCCGCTTTTACTGGAAATGGGCATCGATTTTGCTGTTGAGTCGCGTCAGATAACAATTCGCACGGTACCTTTACCTTTGCGTAAACAAAATTTACAAATCTTGATTCACGAACTGCCAGGATACCTGGCGCAACAGACAGAGGTTAACTCAACACAGATTGCTCAATGGTTTGCTCGTCAAATGGACGGCTTTCATGAACAATGGAACCAGGCGCAAGCTATTGCCCTGCTCGCTGATGTAGAACGCCTTTGTCCGCAGCTGGTGAAATCACCACCTGGCGGTTTGATACAACCTGTTGATTTACAATTGGCGATGAACGCCCTGAAACATGACTGAAGTTAAGCAAAACCTGCCACAGGCAATTTTTCTGATGGGGCCGACGGCCTCTGGTAAGACAGCGTTAGCCATTAATTTGCGTAAAACGTTGCCAGTAGAGTTGATAAGCGTCGATTCGGCCCTTATCTATCAAGGGATGGACATCGGTACAGCGAAGCCCACGGCGCAAGAACTAGCCCAGGCTCCGCATCGGTTACTTGATATTCTCGACCCGGCACAGGCTTATTCTGCCGCAGATTTTCGGCGTGACGCGCTGGCTGAAATGGCGGAAATTACCGCGAGCGGACGTATCCCCTTGTTAGTAGGGGGAACGATGCTCTACTTCAAGGCATTGTTAGAAGGTTTATCGCCGTTGCCATCCGCCGATCCACTTGTTCGGGAACGGATAGAAAAACAGGCAGCAGAGCAAGGATGGGAGGCGTTGCATCGTGAGTTAGCACTGGTTGACCCAGTGGCCGCTGCGCGTATTCATCCAAATGATCCACAAAGGCTTTCCCGGGCACTGGAAGTTTTTTTCATTTCGGGTAAAACTTTAACGGAACTGACACAAACGTCAGGAGAAGCTCTGCCTTACCAGGTGCATCAGTTCGCCATCGCCCCGGCGAGCCGTGAACTGCTCCATCAAAGAATTGAGCAGCGTTTTCATCAGATGTTAGCTTCTGGATTTGAAGCTGAAGTACGGGCTCTTTTTGCCCGTGGTGATTTGCATACGGACATGCCTTCCATTCGTTGTGTGGGTTACCGGCAGATGTGGTCTTATCTGGCGGGTGAAATTCCTCATGATGAAATGGTTTATCGTGGTATTTGCGCGACGAGACAATTGGCTAAGCGTCAAATGACCTGGTTGAGAGGTTGGGAAGGTGTTCACTGGTTAGACAGTGATAATCCGTCTCAGTCTTACAACGATGTACTACAGGTAGTTAGTGCGAAGCATCAATGAATGTGTACAATTGAATCGTTATGGTGCGCAGTATCTTACGCAGTTTTTCAGAGCCTCAGGGTTCTTGAGTTACAAACAACAAGCATATAAGGAAAAGATAGAATGGCTAAGGGGCAATCATTACAAGATCCGTTCTTGAACGCACTGCGTCGCGAACGTGTTCCAGTTTCTATTTATTTGGTGAATGGTATTAAGCTGCAAGGTCAGATTGAGTCTTTTGATCAGTTTGTGATCCTGTTGAAAAACACGGTTAGCCAGATGGTCTATAAGCACGCGATTTCAACTGTTGTTCCGTCTCGTCCGGTATCTCATCACAGCAATAACACCGGTACAAGCGGTTCTGGCAGCTACCACCATGGTGGAAGTGCGCAAGGTTCTGCGCCACAACAAGACAACGAAGACGCTGAATAAGGCGTAAACACGTTGTTTTTCCAAGCCGGGGAACCAGGGATGCTGGGTTCCCCGCTGGTCTTTTTGAGAGGTTATACGCTTGTTTGACCGTTATGATGCCGGTGAGCAGGCGGTGCTGGTACACATCTATTTTTCGCAAGACAAAGACATGGAAGATCTAGAGGAGTTTGAATCTCTGGTCTCTTCAGCCGGTGTCGAAGCATTGCAGGTGGTTACTGGTAGCCGTAAAGCTCCTCACCCGAAGTATTTTGTTGGTGAAGGTAAGGCAATTGAGATTGCCGATGCAGTGAAAGCCACTGGGGCATCGGTCATTTTATTTGATCATGCGTTGTCTCCAGCTCAGGAGCGTAACCTCGAAGCGCTGTGTGAATGTCGCGTCGTCGACAGAACCGGCCTGATTTTAGATATTTTTGCTCAACGTGCGCGTACCCATGAAGGTAAGTTGCAGGTTGAGCTTGCTCAGTTACGTCACATGGCCACTCGCCTGGTGCGTGGCTGGACTCACCTTGAGCGTCAGGGAGGGGGGATAGGTTCACGAGGCCCTGGGGAAACTCAGCTTGAAACCGACCGCCGTTTGTTACGCAATCGGATTATGCAGATCCTTGGTCGCTTAGAACGAGTTGAAAAACAACGTGAGCAAGGTCGAAGATCGCGTGCCAAGGCTGACATCCCAACCGTTTCTCTGGTGGGCTACACCAACGCCGGTAAATCCACCCTGTTTAACCAAATAACAGCGGCAGACGTCTATGCCGCAGATCAGTTGTTTGCCACACTGGATCCTACATTGCGTCGTATTGACGTGACCGATGTTGGCGAAACCATTCTGGCAGATACAGTAGGTTTTATTCGTCACTTGCCACACGATTTGGTGGCAGCGTTTAAAGCGACCTTGCAGGAAACACGTCAGGCCACATTGTTATTACATGTGATTGACGCAAGTGACCTCAGGATCCAGGAAAACATTGCCGCGGTTGATACCGTTCTCGAAGAGATTGAGGCGAATGAAATTCCGACGCTGTTGGTAATGAATAAAGTCGATATGTTGGATGACTTTGTTCCGCGAATCGACAGAGATGATGAAAATATGCCGATACGGGTCTGGCTTTCTGCCCAGACTGGTGACGGCGTTCCACTGCTTTTCCAGGCTTTGACTGAGCGTTTATCTGGTGAAATTGCACAGCATACGTTGTGCTTGCCCCCCCAGGCTGGGCGTCTGCGAAGCCGTTTTTATCAGCTTCAGGCAATAGAAAAAGAGTGGATGGAGGAGGACGGCAGTGTTGGCTTACAAATTCGTATGCCTATTGTTGACTGGCGTCGCCTCTGTAAACAAGAACCGGCACTCGCTGACTACATCGTTTAGCAAGTCAAGGGACTGTCCTGAAGACTTTTTCCCCTTAGGGGGATATCACCGCACAACAAATATGGAGCATAAACATGGCGTGGAATCAGCCCGGTAATAACGGACAGGACCGCGACCCGTGGGGAAGCAGCAAACCTGGCGGCGACTCTGGGGGTAACAAAGGAGGGCGGGATCAGGGGCCTCCTGATCTGGATGATATCTTCCGGAAATTAAGCAAAAAACTCGGCGGCCTGGGCGGCGGTAAAAGCGGTGGTGGTGGCGGTACCGGTGGCGGTTCTTCACAACTTCCTCGCCCTCACATCGGTGGCCGTATGGTCGGCATCGTTGCTGCTGTAGCCGTAGTTATTTGGGCTGCAACTGGGTTCTATACCATCAAAGAAGCAGAACGTGGTGTTGTGACGCGTTTTGGCCAATTCAGCCATCTGGTTGAGCCGGGCCTGAACTGGAAACCAACATTCATTGATAGCGTCCGAGCGGTTAACGTTGAAGCAGTACGCGAATTAGCGGCTTCCGGTGTGATGCTGACATCTGACGAGAACGTGGTTCGCGTCGAAATGAACGTTCAGTATCGTGTTACCGATCCGCGTCGTTACCTGTTTAGCGTAACCAGCGCAGACGATAGCTTGCGTCAGGCAACCGACAGCGCATTGCGTGGTGTTATTGGTAAATACACCATGGATAAGATCCTCACCGAGGGTCGTACCATCATTCGAAATGATACTCAGCGCGAACTGGAAGAAACCATTCGTCCATACAACATGGGTATCACCTTGCTGGACGTCAACTTCCAGGCTGCTCGTCCGCCGGAAGAGGTGAAAGCAGCGTTTGATGACGCGATTTCCGCGCGTGAAAACGAACAGCAATACATCCGTGAAGCAGAAGCCTATACCAACGAAGTTCAGCCACGTGCTAACGGTCAGGCGCAGCGTATTCTTGAAGAAGCTCGTGCTTATAAAACACAGACCGTGTTAGAAGCGCAGGGTGAAGTTGCCCGCTTCGCGAAGATGTTGCCGGAATACAAAGCTGCACCGGAAATTACCCGTGAGCGTCTGTATATCGAGACCATGGAAAAAGTGCTTAGCCATACCCGTAAAGTTCTGGTTAACGACAAAGGGGGCAACCTGATGGTTCTGCCTTTGGATCAGATGCTTAAAGGCGGCTCACAACCTGCAGCAAAGAGTGATACCAGTGGGGCGAATAACTTGTTACGTCTGCCACCGGCAAACAGCTCTAGCAGCGGTAGCGCCAGCACACAGTCCTCATCAAGTCGGGGCGATATCATGGATCAGCGTCGTGCCGATGCACAGCGCACTGATAACCAGCGCGTAGGGAGTGAATAACGATGCGTAAGTCAGTCATTGCTTTAATTATCATCGTGCTGGTAGTGCTGTTTACCTCGGTGTTCGTGGTGCAGGAAGGCGAGCGCGGGATTACGTTACGCTTCGGTAAAGTGTTGCGTGATGACGAAAACAAACCAGTGGTCTATGAACCAGGTCTGCATTTCAAAGTACCGTTTATCGAGTCGGTGAAAACCCTTGATGCGCGTATTCAGACCATGGACAACCAGGCCGATCGCTTTGTAACCAAAGAGAAGAAAGACCTGATCGTTGATTCTTATATCAAATGGCGTATCAGCGATTTCAGTCGTTACTACCTGGCAACCGGTGGTGGTGATGTTTCTCAGGCAGAAGTGCTGCTAAAACGTAAATTCAGTGACCGTCTGCGTTCTGAAATCGGTCGTCTTGATGTGAAAGACATCGTGACTGATTCTCGTGGCCGTCTGACGCTGGATGTCCGTGATGCGCTGAACTCTGGTACTGCAGGTACTGACGATGAAGTCGCAACACCGGCTGCGGATGATGCAATCGCATCGGCTGCTGCGCGTGTAACGGCGGAAACCAAAGGTAAAGTGCCAGTGGTGAATCCGAACAGTATGGCGGCGCTGGGTATTGAAGTGGTCGATGTGCGTATCAAGCAGATCAACCTGCCAGCAGAGGTTTCTGAAGCCATCTACAACCGTATGCGTGCAGAGCGTGAAGCCGTTGCTCGTCGTCACCGTTCACAAGGTCAGGAAGAAGCTGAGAAGCTGCGTGCGACCGCCGACTACGAAGTAACTCGTACTCTGGCAGAAGCTGAGCGTCAGGGCCGTATTAGCCGTGGTGAAGGTGATGCTGAAGCTGCCAAACTGTTTGCTGATGCATTCAGCCAGGATCCAGACTTCTATGCCTTCATTCGTAGCCTGCGTGCTTACGAGGCAAGCTTCAATTCTGGTCAGGACGTGATGGTGTTAAGCCCGGAGAATGATTTCTTCCGCTATATGAAAACACCCGCGAACAGTTCACGTTAATCTTCGCAAGTGATACAAGAGCCGGTTAAAACCGGCTCTTTTTTTATTGGTGTTTGAGGGAAATATGAATTCGACTATCTGGATGGCATTAGCGTTAGTTTTAGTGCTCGAAGGACTCGGGCCGATGCTTTATCCGAGAATGTGGCGCCGAATGATTGCCGCTTTAACTCAGCTTCCCGACAACACCCTGCGCCGTTTTGGTGGCGGTCTAGTGGTTGCGGGTATCGTTATCTACTACATGTTGAGTCGAACCGGCGGTTGATGGACATTGAGGGCGGTGATTACCATTTTGTATACTAAAAGGGCTGATCATCGTTGAAACCGATGGTAGAATCCTTTTTTAAGCAAACGGTGATTTTGAAAAATGGGTAACAACGTCGTCGTACTGGGCACCCAATGGGGTGACGAAGGTAAAGGAAAGATCGTAGATCTTCTGACTGAACGGGCTAAATATGTTGTGCGCTACCAGGGCGGTCACAACGCAGGCCATACTCTCGTAATCAACGGTGAAAAAACCGTTCTTCATCTTATTCCATCAGGTATTCTGCGTGATAACGTTACCAGCATCATCGGTAATGGCGTTGTGCTGTCTCCTGCTGCACTGATGAAAGAGATGAAAGAGCTGGAAGACCGTGGGATTCCGGTACGTGAGCGCCTGCTGTTATCTGAAGCATGTCCACTGATCCTTGATTATCACGTTGCGCTGGATGTAGCTCGTGAGAAAGCTCGTGGTGCGAAAGCTATCGGTACTACCGGTCGTGGTATCGGTCCTGCATATGAAGACAAAGTGGCCCGTCGTGGCCTGCGCGTTGGCGACTTATTCGACAAAGCCACCTTTGCAGACAAACTGAAAGAAGTTCTGGAATACCATAACTTCCAACTGGTTAACTTCTATAAAGTTGAAGCGGTTGATTACCAGAAAGTTCTGGACGATGTCATGGCAGTGGCTGACATTCTGACCAGCATGGTAGTTGATGTGTCCGATCTGCTGGATCAGGCACGTAAGCGCGGCGACTTCATCATGTTCGAAGGTGCTCAAGGCACGTTGCTGGACATCGATCACGGTACCTATCCGTACGTGACCTCTTCCAACACCACCGCGGGTGGCGTGGCAACAGGTTCCGGCATTGGTCCACGTTATGTTGATTACGTTCTGGGTATTATCAAAGCGTACTCTACTCGCGTTGGTGCAGGTCCGTTCCCAACTGAACTGTTTGATGACGTCGGCGAGTTCCTGTGCAAACAAGGTAACGAGTTCGGTGCAACAACCGGTCGTCGTCGTCGTACTGGCTGGCTGGACATCGTTGCTGTACGTCGCGCAGTGCAGATCAACTCCCTGTCAGGTTTCTGCCTGACCAAGCTGGACGTACTGGACGGCTTGAAAGAAGTTAAACTCTGCATCGGTTACCGTCTGCCAGATGGTCGCGAAGTGACCACCACCCCAATGGCTGCGGATGACTGGGAAGGCATCGAGCCAATCTACGAAACCATGCCAGGTTGGTCCGAAACCACCTTTGGTGTGAAAGAGCGTAGTGGTTTGCCTCAGGCAGCGCTGGACTACATCAAACGTATTGAAGAACTGACTGAAGTACCTGTAGATATTATTTCTACTGGTCCAGACCGTTCTGAAACCATGATTCTGCGCGATCCGTTCGACGCATAATGATGATACGGGGTGTGGCCATCACACCCCGTTTTGCTTCGCTTCTCGCCGTTTTTTTGCCTTCCCCAGTCAAATAAATTAGCCGCCAAACATATGGCTGGTTTATCATCAATCTATACCCGTCATACTTCACGTTGCAGCGGCGTTGGCTGCACTCACTCACCCCAGTCACTTACTTAAGTAAGCTCCCGGGGATTCTTGAGCTGGCCGCCTGGCTGCAACCCGAATTATTTAGGGTATAGTATTTACAGCTATTAAGCGTTTCCCCTCCCACCCAAGAGGTTGATGTGCAGTTAACGAGTTTTACTGATTACGGTTTACGTGCTTTGATTTACATGGCGTCTTTGCCAGCAGGAAAGATGACTAGCATTTCTGAGGTGACAGAGGTGTACGGCGTGTCACGTAATCATATGGTGAAAATCATCAATCAACTGAGTCGTGCAGGCTATGTGACGGCTGTGCGCGGCAAAAACGGTGGCATTCGCCTCGGCAAACCGGCGGAATCAATCCGTGTCGGTGATGTGGTGCGCGAGCTGGAACCGCTTTCTTTGGTGAACTGTAGCAGTGAGTTTTGTCATATTACCCCCGCATGTCGCCTGAAACAGGCACTGGCCCAGGCGGTGCAAAGCTTTCTAACAGAGCTGGATAAGCACACGCTGGCCGATTTGGTGGACCAAAACCAACCGCTCTACAAATTATTGCTGGTGGAATAAATCACGATTTCCTCAGCAAATGACAACGGAGGAACCGCAATGTCAAAAGATCCTTTTCAGGAACGAGAAGCCGAAAAATACGAAAACCCGATCCCAAGCCGGGAGTTTATTCTCGCTCATCTCTCCAAACGTGAAAAACCAGCCAATCGTGACGAACTGGCTGAAGAACTGAATATTACCGGTGAAGAACAACTTGAAGCGCTGCGTCGCCGTCTTCGAGCCATGGAACGCGATGGACAGCTGGTCTTTACCCGCCGCCAGTGTTACGCCCTGCCAGAACGTCTCGATTTGCTAAAAGGCAAAGTCATTGGCCACCGCGATGGCTTTGGCTTCCTGCGCGTAGAAGGCCGTAAAGACGATCTCTACCTTTCATCTGAGCAGATGAAAATGTGCATGCATGGCGATATTGTGCTGGCGCAGCCGTTAGGTGCCGACCGCAAAGGCCGTCGCGAAGCGCGTATTGTGCGCGTGCTGGAGCCAAGAACCGCCCAAATCGTTGGCCGCTATTTTACCGATGCGGGTATCAGTTTTGTGGTGCCTGACGACAGCCGTCTGAGCTTCGATATCCTTATCCCACCTGAAGGGGTAATGGGCGCACGTATGGGCTTTGTGGTGGTGGTTGAACTCACCCAACGTCCAACTCGCCGTACCAAAGCCGTGGGTAAAATCGTTGAAGTGCTGGGCGACAACATGGGCACTGGCATGGCCGTCGATATGGCGCTGCGCACCCATGAAATCCCTTATGTCTGGCCACCAGAAGTGGAAGCACAGGTTGCTTCGCTGAAAGAGCAAGTGCCGGAAGAAGCCAAAATTGGCCGCGTGGATTTGCGTGACCTGCCGCTTGTCACCATTGATGGTGAAGACGCGCGTGACTTCGACGATGCCGTGTTCTGTGAGAAGAAACGTGGCGGCGGCTGGCGTTTGTATGTCGCTATCGCCGACGTAAGTTATTACGTTCGCCCGCCAACCGCGCTGGATAAAGAAGCTCGCAATCGTGGCACGTCAGTTTACTTCCCTTCGCAGGTTATCCCGATGCTGCCGGAAGTGCTGTCCAACGGTTTGTGCTCGCTGAACCCGCAGGTTGACCGTCTGTGTATGGTCTGCGAAATGACCATCTCTTCGACTGGCCGCCTGACCGGCTCTAAATTCTACGAAGCGGTAATGAGTTCTCATGCGCGTCTGACCTACACCAAAGTGTGGCACATGTTGCAGGGCGATCAGGAGCTGCGCGAGCAGTACGCCCCGCTGGTGGGTCACATCGAAGAACTGCATAACCTGTATAAAGTGCTGGATGTGTCCCGTGCTCAACGTGGTGGCATCTCTTTTGAAAGCGAAGAAGCGAAGTTTATCTTCAACGCCGAGCGTCGCATTGAGCGCGTCGAACAAACCGTTCGTAACGATGCGCACAAACTTATCGAAGAGTGCATGATCCTCGCGAATATCGCGGCGGCACGCTTTGTTGAGAAGAACAATGAGCCATCTTTGTTCCGCGACCACGATCGTCCCACTAATGAGGCGATCACTTCATTCCGCTCGGTGCTGGCTGAACTGGGTCTGGAACTGCCTGGTGGGCAGAAACCAGAACCGCGGGATTACGCAGAATTACTGAATTCGATTGCCGATCGTCCTGATCATGAAATGCTGCAAACCATGCTGCTGCGCTCCATGAAACAGGCGGTGTACGATCCAGAGAACCGTGGCCACTTTGGTCTGGCGCTGCAATCCTATGCGCACTTTACCTCGCCGATTCGTCGTTACCCGGATTTGCTGTTACACCGTGCAATTAAATATTTGCTGGCAAAAGAGCAGGGTCATAAAGGCAACAGCACCGAATCGGGTGGCTGGCACTATGACATGGAAGAGATGCTGCAACTGGGTCAGCATTGTTCTATGGCTGAACGCCGTGCTGATGAAGCGACACGCGATGTTGCCGACTGGCTGAAATGCGACTTTATGCAGGATCAGGTCGGTCAGACCTTTAGCGGGATCATCGCAAGCGTTACCGGCTTCGGCTTCTTTGTACGCCTGACAGATCTGTTTATCGACGGCCTGGTACACGTTTCCACTCTCGATAACGACTACTACCGTTTCGACCAAATCGGGCAGCGTCTGATTGGTGAGTCCGGTGGCCAAACTTATCGTTTGGGTGACCGTGTCGAAGTGCGCGTTGAAGCCGTCCACATGGACGAGCGTAAAATTGATTTTGCTCTGATTTCCAGCACTCGTGTTCCTCGTGGTGCGGGTAAAACTGAGAAAGACCGAGCGAAAAAAGGCGCAAACGGCAATGGGCCAAAACGTCGCCAGGGCGGCAAACGCACGAACTTCGAGCCGGACAGCGCTTTCCGTAAAGAGAAAGGGCCAGGCACGCCGAAGAAAGCGAAAGCCGAGAAAAGCGTCGACCAAAAAGCCGAGCCGAAGGCGAAGAAACCAAAAACGCAGTCGGATAAAACTCGTAAAATAGCCGCCGCTACTAAAGCCAAGCGTGCTGCGAAAAAGCAGCCGAGCTAACGAATAATACCTCTCACCCTAACCCGCTCGGTTTTCTCCCTCTCCCAGGGGAGAGGGCCGGGGTGAGGGTGACCATATCAGCATTAACACTGGTGCATCAGCACCTGAAATGAGTAACAGTAATGAGTGAAATGATTTACGGCATTCACGCCGTCCAGGCACTGCTTGATAACGCCCCTCAGCGTTTTCGGGAAGTTTTTATTCTTAAAGGTCGTGAAGACAAACGTCTGCTGCCTTTGATTCATGCACTGGAAGCCCAGGGCGTGCCTGTTCAAGTGGCAAACCGGCAATGGTTGGATGAAAAATCTGAAGGCGCGGTGCATCAGGGCATTATCGCTCGTGTGAAACCGGGCCGTCAGTATCAGGAAAATGATCTTCCAGACCTGCTTGCCAGTATCGACCAGCCGTTCCTGCTGATTCTGGATGGCGTTACCGATCCCCACAACCTCGGTGCCTGCCTGCGTAGCGCAGATGCCGCTGGCGTGCATGCGGTTATCGTACCTAAAGACCGCTCTGCGCAATTGAACGCGACTGCCAAGAAAGTGGCTTGTGGTGCCGCTGAGCACGTTCCGCTTATCAGTGTGACCAACCTGGCTCGAACCATGCGTTTATTGCAGGAATCGAACGTATGGATCGTTGGTACCGCGGGCGAAGCAGACCACACCTTGTTCCAGAGCAAAATGACTGGCCCAATGGCGCTGGTGATGGGCGCGGAAGGTGAAGGAATGCGTCGTCTGACACGTGAACATTGTGATGAGCTGATTAGCATCCCAATGGCAGGGACGGTTTCATCACTGAACGTTTCTGTTGCTACCGGTATTTGTTTGTTCGAAGCAGTGCGTCAACGCAGTTAATCTCTCGTGGGGTGCTTTCGCACCCCGCTTTGTGATCCCCCTCCATGCATAAGTGCTGTCACCGTCCATACTAATGGCTATGCCATTAATGGGAGGGAACACGATGCGCTGGCAAACTCATACCGTTTTTAACCAACCGATACCCCTCAACAACAGTAACCTTTTTCTTTCTGATATTTCGTTAACCGAAGCTGTTGCCCGTGAAGGTGCTGGCTGGGATGCTGAGCTTCTGGCGAGTATTGGCCAGCAACTTGGCTCGGCTGAATCCCTGGAACTCGGGCGGCTGGCAAACACCCATCCACCAGAATTACTGCGTTACGACTCCAGTGGTGAACGACTCGACGATGTGCGTTGTTATCCGGCCTGGCATCTGCTGATGCAAGGGCTATGTGCCAATCGAGTACATAATTTGCCGTGGCAGGAAGATGCTCGTCAGGGTTCATTTGTTGCCCGTGCCGCGCGCTTTGTTCAACACGCGCAGGTGGAAGCCGGCACGTTATGCCCGATAACCATGACCTTTGGCGCGATCCCGTTATTACAAAAACATCTACCTAAGGAGTTTCAGCCGTGGCTGAAACCATTACTCAGCGATCGTTATGACGCGCATCTCTCACCTGGTGCGCAAAAACGTGGCCTGTTGATTGGTATGGGCATGACCGAAAAACAGGGTGGCTCGGATGTCCTGAGCAACACCACACGAGCTGAAGCCATCGATAAAAGCGGTGCAGGTGAAATGTATCGCCTTGTCGGCCATAAATGGTTTTTCTCCGTTCCGCAAAGTGACGCGCATTTGGTTCTGGCTCAGGCGAAAGGCGGATTGTCCTGCTTCTTCTTACCGAGATTTCTCCCGGACGGACAACGCAACCAGGTTCGCTTTGAGCGGCTGAAAGATAAACTCGGCAATCGCTCAAATGCCAGCAGTGAAGCGGAGTTTTTCGATGCGACGGCATGGCTGATTGGTGAAGAAGGCGAAGGGGTTCGCTCCATTCTGCAAATGGGGGGCTATACCCGTTTTGATTGCGCATTAGGCAGCCATGGCCTGATGCGCCGCGCGCTCTCAGTTGCGTTGTATCACGCACATCAACGCCAGGCATTCGGCAAAACGTTAATCGACTTGCCCCTTATGCGCCAGGTTTTGGGGCGTATGGCTTTGCAACTTGAAGGCCAGACCGCATTTCTGTTCCGCCTGGCTCGCGCCTGGGAATCCCCAGGTAGTCCGCATGAACTGGCATACAGCCGCCTCTTTACCCCAGTTGCCAAGTTTAGCGTCTGTAAATCGGGTATCCCGTTTGTTGCGGAGGCGATGGAAGTGCTCGGCGGAATCGGTTATTGCGAGGATAGTGAACTGCCGCGTATCTATCGCGAAATGCCGGTAAACAGCATCTGGGAAGGCTCCGGCAATATCATGAGTCTCGATGTATTGCGGGTGCTGACCAAACAGCCTGGCGCCATGGAAATGTTGCATGCTGAATTTGATGAGGTGAAGGGGCAAAACCGGCATTTCGATCGTAGCTGGCGTCAATTGCAACAGCGTTTGCACAAACCCCAGGAGGAGTGGGGCAGGGAACTCACCCGGCAGTTGGCCTTACTGGCAACAGGCGCACAAGTATTACAGCATCTCTCTCCACCATTGGGCGAGGCGTGGTGCCGTATGATGCTGGATTCACGAGGGGAAAGTGTTTTACCGAATCAAGTACTGACTGATGTGCTGCTGCGGGCGACGGGACGTACAGGATAGAAATATAAAAGCCAGCGCCATAGAATTCAATTAAATGGCTGCTGGCTTATTTATGCATAAATAATGGCTTGTACACGCCAGCCTTCTGGAAGCTGGTTTTCCTGCATTTTAACGATGCGATAGTACGATGCACCGTGTTCATCAGCCTTCAAGGCAATGACTTTTTCCACATCTTGCACGGTGCCGGCGATACCATTGACTGAAATCATGCCGATTTCATTCAAACCTGTCACACAATCTGCGGCAACATCCTCTGCCGATTGTGCCGACGTTGTGATTAGCCCCACTGACAGCAGTAATGAGGTTAAGGCAAGTGATCGTTTCATAGTGAGTTCCTTTAATACTTACCCTAAATCAGCAGGGCATTCCTTCGCGTGAGGTGAACTACGAACCTGTCCGTTGGCTGAGGTTCATTGTGCATAAGAAACGATCAGTTGGCGCAAAGCTATGTAAATCTTAATAAAGTAAACACAGCGCTACTTACTTGCGGAACAAAATTGCCTGGGCATACCATTGACCCGGAATCACCGTCTCATCGTTTAACAAGATTTGGTAGTAATCCGCTTTCGCAGCAATTGCTTTCTCTTTTATCACCCGCTCTGAGTCCATTGGAGAGCCGCGCTCGAGTGCTGTCACTGTCCCTATTTTGGTTAATCCCTGCGTTTGCGAACGCTGTATTTCCTGAGGACTTCCGGTTACCGGCGGTGCGGGTTGCGGCGTACCCTGTAACACGCTACAGGCACTGAGTGCTGTCGCAAGTAGCAAAGCTGATAGCAGTCGCATGATCGTTTCTCGTCTCTTAATAGCCATAGTGTAGCCCCGGTTTTTTTCTGGGAAGAGGGAATGTTCCCATTCTGTTAGCTTCCCCGCGCTTTTTAATCACTTTCGAATGAAAACCGCTAAGCAGATCTCATAGTGAATAATAATCTCTGTAAGCCTTTGGCTTGCCATACCGTCAATGCTGGCTTACAAAGGTATGCGCACAATGATACGGGGCGATTCCAATGATAGAAATGTACACTGAACAGTTAGGTGGTATCGAAGTTCTGCACGCTGTACCTGCTGGCCAAAAAGAGAGCTCGCTGCCGGTGGTCGTCTTCTATCATGGTTTTACTTCATCCAAACTGGTGTACAGCTACTTTGCTGTCGCACTCGCTCAGGCTGGAATGCGCGTCATTATGCCCGATGCGGAACAACATGGTTCCCGCTTCGATGGTGATGACACGGCACGCCTTTATCAATTCTGGTCGATTCTCAAACAAAACATTGATGAGTTTTCTCAACTACATCAGGCTCTCTGCGAGCGTTATCTCATCGATGAAAATCGTGTAGCCGTAGGCGGCGCTTCGATGGGAGGAATGACCGCTCTTGGTATTATGGCGCGTTACCCGCAAGTACGCTGTGTGGCCTGCCTGATGGGCTCCGGATATTTTATGTCGCTTGGGAAAACACTCTTCCCGCCTCGGGTAGAAGAGCGCGAATCCCTTCACGCACTCGCAGGTTACGACATTAGCTACCAACTGGAAAATATCGGAAACCGGCCACTTATGTTGTGGCACGGCGAAGAAGATGATGTGGTTCCGGCAGCCGAGACATGGCGCTTAGAACAGTCGCTGGTTGAGAAGGGGCTGGATAAACAAATGATCTGTTTACGTGAGCCGGGCGTAAAGCACCGTATTACACCCACTGCGCTCGAGGCAACCAGCCGCTTCTTTAGCGAATATCTTTGATTAAACCAGAATGACTTGCACACCCTGTTCTTCAAGCTTTTTGATGACTTCAGGGTTTGCTTGCTTACCTGTAATCACCAGGTCAATTTGTTCCGCACGGCTAAAGAGCATTCCGGCTCGCTGACCAATTTTTGTGCTGTCGACCAGCACCGCCAGTTTACCCACCACCCCCAACATTTTCTGTTCAGCCATAGCAGTCAGCATATCTGTTTTATACAGGCCTTCTGCTGTCAGCCCTTTGCCGCTGGTAAACATCCAGTGTCCGGCGTAGAGCGAGGTTTCGTTATCTTGCGGGCCAAGCGTAATGGAGTGGCTTTTATTGTACTGGCCACCCATGATGACCACACTTTCATGCTCTTGATCGATAAGATAATTTGCCAGTGGTAAGTAGTTAGTAATGATCTGTACCGGCTTGCCACAAATTTGCTGACCAAGCAGAAAAGCGGTGGAACCACAGTTAATGACCACGCTTTCACCCGGTTTTACCAGCGCCGAGGCGGCACTGGCAATGCGGCTTTTCTCATCATGATTTTGCGCCAGATGAATGTTCATCGGCGTCCAGCGTGGGCGCTGCTGACTGATAGCCTCGGCACCGTTACGGACTTTCTTTAGCCTGCCACTTTCATCCAATTTATTAATGTCGCGCCGCGCAGTTGCTGGCGAAATGGCGAGACGTTCCATCACTTGCTCGACAGTCACAAATCCGGTTTGCTGTAACAGTTCGAGCAGTATCTGGTGGCGTTGTGCTTCAGTCATGCGTGTTTCCGATGGATGATGATTTTTAAAGATGATATTTGAAATGCGTTGAAATACCTATGAGTAAACTGAAAAAGCCGGGCATCACCCGGCTTAATTTTAGAGGAAAGATTTAAACGGTAAATCCGGTTCGAGTGTAAAGCAGTCCTCAAACCCGCGTGGATAATGGTACTCGAACTGATCTTTATCCAAAGGCCAGGTAAATTTGCCGCCAACTTGCCAGATAAAAGGCTTAAAGCCATATTTCAGACGATCTTTTTTCATCTCCCATAGCACACGGATCTCGTGTGGATCAGCCTGGAAATTCGACCAAATATCATGATGGAACGGGATCACCACTTTGGTGTTCAGGGATTCCGCCATGCGCAGGATATCTGAACTGGTCATTTTGTCGGTGATGCCACGTGGATTTTCACCGTAGGAGCCCAGTGCGACGTCAATCTGATGGTCATTACCATGTTTGGCGTAGTAATTGGAATAATGGGAGTCCCCGCTGTGATACAGCGAACCGCCCGGCGTTTTAAACAGATAGTTCACTGCGCGTTCGTCCATCCCATCGGGTAATACGCCCGCCGCTTTTTCTTCCGCAGGCAGGGTGATCAAAGCAGTACGGTCAAATGCATCAAGTGCATGAATTTCAATATCTTTTACTTTCACGATGTCGCCTGGCCTCACCACAATGCAACGCTCACGCGGCACACCCCAGCCAGTCCAGATATCCACACACGTTTGCGGCCCGATAAATGGCACATCAGAAGCACAGTTCTGCATTACTGCCGCTGCAACATTCACATCGATATGATCGTTGTGATCATGAGTGGCCAATACCGCATCAATACTGCGAATGGCAAAAGGATCGAGTACAAATGGCGTGGTGCGCAGGTTCGGTTGTAATTTCTTCACACCAGCCATGCGCTGCATCTGGTGGCCCGTTTTCATCAGCGGGTTGCCGTGGCTTTGCTTGCCCGTGCCACACCAAAAATCGACACAGATATTTGCCTCTCCCTGAGACTTCAGCCAAATACCGGTACAGCCCAACCACCACATAGCAAAGGTACCTGGTGCGACCACTTCCTGCTCAATCTCTTCATTTAGCCAGCTACCCCATTCCGGGAAGGTGTTCAGTATCCAGGATTCACGAGTAATGGATGCCACTTTGCTCATTCAGTCTCTCCTCATTAAATGCATTTTAAAATCATAAATAATCATAAATTGATTTTCTGTGATTGATATTGGCACTAAAAATCATTATTGAGAAGTGCTTTTTATGTGCGACATGTCGAATTTTAAAGTGAGGAATAACGAAGTTTCACTTGATCATTCATCTCTTTAAGATTTTAACTAATTGATTTTAATGTTATTTAATCTGATTGGTTTTAATGATTATTACCCTTTCTGTAACCATGGATAATAATTTGCGGTGCATCTCACAAATAATCAAATTCAATCTTGTTGTGATTATATTTGACGAATAGAGTGAGTGCGAACACAACATCCGCCTGTTTTCTGACCGTAAACAGGGAGCGACTACCCAACGGAGAGCTTTATGGAGACCCTCTACAGTGCCTTTACCATTTTCTTTAATCAGGTAATGACCAATGCCCCTTTGTTATTGGGGATAGTCACTTGCCTGGGATATGTGCTGCTGCGTAAAAGCGCGAATGTCATCATCAAAGGAACGATCAAAACCATTATCGGTTTTATGTTGTTGCAAGCCGGCTCTGGGATCCTGACCGGCACCTTTAAACCTGTGGTGGCAAAAATGTCTGAGGTCTACGGGATTAACGGTGCGATTTCCGATACCTACGCATCAATGATGGCAACCATTGAAAGAATGGGTGATGCCTATAGTTGGGTGGGATACGCCGTCTTACTGGCTCTGGCGCTCAATATTGGTTACGTCCTGCTGCGGCGAATCACTGGGATCCGCACCATCATGCTGACTGGGCACATCATGTTCCAGCAAGCCGGGCTAATTGCGGTGTTCTTCTTCATCCTCGGCTACTCAATGTGGACCACGATTATTTGTACCGCCGTTCTGGTGTCGCTGTATTGGGGAATCACCTCCAATATGATGTTCAAACCCACGCAAGCGGTTACCGAAAATAGCGGTTTCTCCATTGGGCATCAGCAACAATTCGCATCATGGTTTGCCTACAAAATTGCCCCGTATCTCGGCAAAAAAGAGGAAAGCGTTGAAGACCTCAACCTGCCCGGGTGGCTGAATATTTTCCATGACAACATCGTCTCCACCGCGATTGTGATGACCCTGTTCTTCGGTGTGATTCTTTGTTCATTTGGGATTGATGTCATGCAAGCGATGGCCGGGAAAACTCACTGGACCATCTACATCCTGCAAACCGGTTTCCAGTTCGCCGTTGCGATTTTCATCATCGTACAAGGTGTCCGCATGTTCGTTGCGGAACTCTCCGAAGCCTTTAACGGTATTTCACAGCGGCTGATCCCGGGTGCGGTGCTCGCCATCGACTGCGCGGCGATTTACAGCTTTGCGCCGAATGCCGTGGTGTGGGGCTTTATCTGGGGAACCATAGGTCAGCTTATTGCCGTAGGCATTTTGATAGCTCTTGGCTCTTCCATCATGATCATCCCAGGTTTCATTCCGATGTTCTTCTCGAACGCCACCATCGGTGTGTTTGCTAACCACTTTGGCGGCTGGCGCGCGGCGCTGAAAATCTGTCTGGTGATGGGCATGATTGAAATCTTTGGCTGCGTTTGGGCCATCAAATTGACTGGACTTAGCGCATGGATGGGGATGGCCGACTGGTCCATTTTGGCTCCGCCATTGATGCAAGGGCTTACATTAGGCCTTTGGTTTATGGGTGTCGTTATCGTTATTGCACTGATTTATATGTTCTTTGCCGGGCGCACTTTGCGTCAGGAAGAAGATGCTGAAAAACAACTGACAGAATCATCAGCTAATTAAGGAATTGAGATTATGACCGTACGCATTCTCGCTGTTTGTGGCTGTGGGCAGGGCAGTTCCATGATTATGAAAATGAAAGTGGATCAGTTCCTGACGCAAGAAGGGGTGGACCATAGCGTCAATAGTTGTGCTGTTGGCGAGTACAAAAGTGAACTGAGTGGTGCCGATATCATTATCGCTTCCACTCATGTTGCTGGCGAAATTAACGTGTCGGGCAATAAACATATCGTCGGTGTCCGTAACATGCTTTCTGCCGCAGATTTTGGCCCAAAGTTGATGGACGTGATTCGCGCACATTTTCCCCAGGATATGAAGTGAGGAAAGCTAATGAAACTGCGTGACTCACTGGCGAAAAACCACTCTGTACGCTTGCAGGCCGAAGCAAAAACCTGGCAGGAAGCAGTAAGAATCGGTGTTGATTTGCTGGTGGATGCGGACGTTGTTGAACCGCGTTATTACCAGGCGATTCTCGATGGTGTTGCTCAATTTGGCCCTTACTTCGTGATTGCTCCCGGGCTTGCTATGCCACATGGCCGCCCGGAAGAAGGAGTGAAAAGTACGGGGTTCTCGCTGGTGACATTGAAAACGCCGCTGGTGTTCAACCACGAAGATAACGACCCAGTGGATATTCTTATCACCATGGCTGCTGTTGATGCCACCACCCATCAGGAGGTGGGCATCATGCAGATCGTTAATCTGTTCGAAGACGAAGACAATTTTGACCGTTTACGTGCCTGCCGTACTGAGCAGGACGTCCTGGACTTAATCGACCGCGCCACGGCTGCGGCAATATAAGGAGCTTGGTATGTCTCATTCTTTACCGATGTTACAGGTAGCACTGGATAACCAGACGATGTCAGACGCTTATAAAACCACACGCCTGATTGCCGAAGAGGTCGACATTATTGAAGTTGGTACCATTCTTTGCGTTGGCGAAGGTGTGCGAGCGGTACGCGATCTCAAAGCCCTTTACCCGCATAAAATTGTGCTGGCAGATGCCAAAATTGCTGATGCCGGGAAAATCCTTTCGCGCATGTGTTTTGAAGCCAATGCCGATTGGGTCACCGTCATTTGTTGTGCGGATATCAATACCACCAAAGGTGCGCTGGAAGTGGCTCGTGAATATCAGGGAGATGTGCAAATTGAACTGACCGGTTTCTGGACGTGGGAACAGGCTCAAGAGTGGCGTACGGCAGGCATTGAACAAGTGGTTTATCACCGCAGTCGTGATGCACAAGCAGCGGGTGTCGCCTGGAGTGAAGCGGATATCACCGCCATTAAACGTCTGGCTGATATGGGCTTCAAAGTGACTGTAACCGGCGGTCTGGCGCTCGAAGATTTGCCGTTATTTAAAGGCATCCCTATTCATGTGTTTATTGCCGGGCGCAGTATTCGTGATGCGGTTGATCCTGTAGAAGCTGCTCGCCACTTTAAACGTTCCATCGCCCAACTGTGGGGATAGGGAACCATTATGCTGCACAAACAGGTCCCGCTTGGTATCTATGAAAAAGCACTCCCCGCGGGGGATTGCTGGCAGATAAAACTGGCGCTTGCTGCTCGCCTGGCGTTCGATTTTGTCGAGATGTCGATTGATGAGACTGATGAACGCCTGGCACGTCTTGACTGGAGCAGCGAACAGCGGCTGGCACTAGTACAAGCAGTTGCGGAAACCGGGGTTCGCATCCCTTCAATGTGCCTGAGTGCACACCGCCGTTTTCCCCTGGGAAGCGAAGATGATGCCGTGCGTAACCATGGGCTGGAAATCATGCGTAAAGCCATTGAATTTGCGCAGGATGTCGGTATTCGCGTCATTCAACTGGCGGGTTATGACGTCTATTATCAACAAGCCAATGATGAAACGCGTCGCCGCTTTCGCGAAGGTTTAACTGCTGCTGTGGAAATGGCAAGCCGTGCACAAGTAACGCTGGCGATGGAGATAATGGATTATCCCCTGATGAACTCCATCAGCAAGGCGATGGGATATGCAAACTATCTCAATAATCCGTGGTTCCAGATCTATCCCGACATCGGCAATTTATCAGCATGGGATAATGACGTGCAGATGGAACTGGAAGCAGGGCGTGGGCATATCGTTGCCGTGCATGTAAAAGACACTCGTCCAGGGGTATTTAAAAATGTGCCATTTGGCAGCGGTGTGGTGGAATTTGAACGCTGTTTTGCCACGCTGAAACAAAGTGGATATAGCGGACCGTATTTGATTGAAATGTGGAGCGAAAATGCTGAAGACCCAGTAGCAGAAGTTATTGCCGCTCGGGACTGGGTTCTTGAGCGAATGGCCACCGCCGGGCTGCTGGAGGCAAATCATGAAACAGCTTAAACAGCAGGTCTACGAGGCAAACATGGCTCTTCCACGCCATGGTCTGGTCACTTTCACATGGGGTAACGTCAGCGCTATCGATCGTGAACGCCAGTGCATTGTGATTAAGCCGAGCGGTGTCGCGTATGAAAAGATGTCTGCCAGCGATATGGTTATTGTTGACATGAACGGCACCGTACTTGAGGGGAAATATCGTCCTTCTTCCGATACAGCAACACATCTGGCTATGTATCAGCGTTACCCCAAACTGGGCGGCATTGTGCATACCCATTCGACTCACGCCACTGCCTGGGCACAGGCCGGGTTAAGTATTCCCGCGCTTGGCACAACACATGCCGATTACTTTTTAGGTGATATCCAGTGCACGCGCGCGCTCACCATCGAAGAAGTGCAGGGTGAATACGAGCTCAATACCGGCAGAGTGATTATCGAAACGTTGGGCAATACCAACCCGCTGCATACGCCGGGGATCGTGGTTTACCAGCACGGCCCGTTTGCGTGGGGGAAATCTGCCGAGGATGCGGTACATAACGCAGTGGTTTTGGAAGAAGTGGCAAGGATGGCATGGATTGCTCGGGGCATTAATCCTGGTCTCAAACCGATCGACAGCTTTTTGATGAACAAGCATTTCCAGCGTAAGCATGGCCTGAATGCTTACTACGGTCAGAACTAATTGTATTTACGCGAAAAGCGTAAAAAAAAGCCCCCGCAAGCGGGGGCAAGTCAAACGTTGGCTTTCTATGTCGTTGTGGTATTCCTGGTGTTAACGCTTTACTTCATTACCTCATTGCATTCTGTTAGCGGTAGATCTCAGCACTGACACGCATATTGCCGTTACTCCCTGGCTCTCTCATCAGTACTGGACGGAAGTACTTTGCTGCATGTTGATCCGCGTCGTCATTAATCGCGACTTCGGCTTCTTGTTCGGTAGCAAAATTATGATTGATATAAATCACACCTAAGCTCATTACATCATCCATATTTTTGGCTTGATGATTGTCTACTTTGATCGCGGCTATGGCATTTGAGCTAAGTAAAAGAGCCGCTACAAAGGCATAAGCGATAATTTTCATAATCCGCTCCAATACCCGTCACCCTTCAATATCCAGGGGCTTGGGCATACAACTTACATGTGTCAGTTGCGGTCGTCGCTCCTGTTAATGAATAGTGGCGGCCTATGACAACAAGTGTAACCCCTCAATGTTGAATAAAAAGCGACCATTTCTGATGGTGTTGGTCAAAAATTTTAAGTGATCCACTTCAAAGTTATAGATATCACCGGGTTAGTACGCTGTTTAAATCTTATCCTTCATGCAAAAGAATTAATTTCTCTATGGCCTTGAGTTTGTTGGGCTCCGCTTGTATGATTACGCGTCAATTTTTCAGCCGCCTTTATAAACACGTTCCTTGCTTCCATGGGCCGCGGCTGACCCTGACAGGAGGCTGAATAATCCGTAAGGAGCAATTCGATGCGTCATTACGAAATCGTTTTTATGGTCCATCCTGACCAGAGCGAACAGGTTCCGGGTATGATCGAACGTTACACTGGTGCAATCACTGCAGCAGAAGGTACGATCCACCGTCTGGAAGACTGGGGCCGCCGTCAACTGGCTTACCCGATCAACAAACTGCACAAAGCACACTACGTTCTGCTGAACGTTGAAGCTCCGCAGGAAGTGATCGATGAGCTGGAAACTAACTTCCGCTTCAACGACGCCGTTATCCGTAGCATGGTTATGCGTGTTAAAAACGCGGTAACTGAAGCATCTCCAATGGTTAAAGCTAAAGACGAACGTCGTGATCGTCGCGATGACTTCGCTAGCGAAACTGCTGATGATGCAGATGCTGGGGATTCTGAAGAGTAATTTCCAATGACGGCCAACCGCCTGGTGTTGTCTGGCACAGTGTGCAAGACGCCTCTTCGCAAGGTCAGCCCGTCAGGAATTCCTCATTGCCAGTTCGTGCTTGAGCACCGTTCTGTGCAGGAGGAAGCCGGTTTTAATCGGCAGGCCTGGTGCCGTATGCCAGTTATTATTAGCGGGCACGCACACTCAGCCATTACTCAAAGTATAACGGTCGGCACGGTACTCACAGTTCAAGGTTTCATTAGTTGCCATCAGGCAAAAAATGGTCTGAACAAAGTGGTATTGCATGCCGAGCAGATTGAATTGATAGATACTGGAGA
This sequence comes from Buttiauxella sp., assembly GCF_049686335.1. Classification (NCBI taxonomy): domain Bacteria; kingdom Pseudomonadati; phylum Pseudomonadota; class Gammaproteobacteria; order Enterobacterales; family Enterobacteriaceae; genus Buttiauxella; species Buttiauxella sp. The sequence continues at coordinate 207,380 of NZ_JBAVHX010000039.1, forward strand.
CTAGCCAAATGGCACGTTATTTCCGTCGTCGCAAGTTCTGCCGTTTCACAGCGGAAGGCGTTCAAGAGATCGATTATAAAGATATCGCAACGCTGAAAAACTACATCACCGAAAGCGGTAAGATTGTCCCAAGCCGTATCACCGGTACCCGTGCAAAATATCAGCGTCAGCTGGCTCGCGCTATCAAACGCGCTCGCTACCTGTCCCTGCTGCCGTACACTGATCGTCATCAGTAATCGGTCACGGTCCATTAATACGACTTTGAGAGGATAAGGTAATGCAAGTTATTCTGCTTGATAAAGTAGCAAACCTGGGTAGCCTGGGTGATCAGGTTAACGTTAAATCTGGTTATGCTCGTAACTTCCTGGTACCACAGGGCAAAGCTGTTCCTGCTACCAAGAAAAACGTTGAATTCTTCGAAGCACGCCGTGCAGAACTGGAAGCTAAATTAGCTGACGTTCTGGCTGCTGCTGAAGCTCGCGCTGCGAAGATCAACGCACTCGAAACTGTTACTATCGCGTCTAAAGCTGGCGACGAAGGTAAACTGTTCGGTTCCATCGGTACTCGCGACATCGCTGACGCTGTAACTGCAGCTGGCGTTGAAGTGGCTAAGAGCGAAGTTCGTTTACCGAACGGCGTTCTGCGTACTGCTGGTGAGCACGAAGTGGACTTCCAGGTTCACAGCGAAGTATTCGCTAAACTGACTGTAAACGTTGTTGCTGAAGCGTAATATTCGCTGAGGTTTACACGTAAAGACGCCGGCCTAGTGCCGGCGTTTTGCATTTTACACGTCATACCTCGAGTTACAGGGTTGTTGGCGGAAAATAGAATTCTTTAGAGTAAAGATTCAGCGAGCCCGAACGAAACTTCCATCTGGCTGGCGCGTAAACAGCACCTGCTGATCGTTACCAATATCAATTGTCAGCCCCGTCACCACGCCACTCGCATTCTGGCGAATCTGCACCATCTGCCCGGTTTGCAAAGTACTCAGCGGTTTGTTGCCGCCTTCGACCTGTGCCATTGAATACACATCCGCTGGCGGTAAATTATGGTCGCGGAATAGTTGCGCCATGGTTTGTCCGGACTCTACACGGTACGAACGCCATTGTTGGTCAATATCGTTATTAGCATTAGGAACGGGCGCCTGTGTATCAACCTGCGGCTGTTCTTCAACACGTGAAGGTTCAACAGGCGTGGCTGGAGCCGTATTAACCGGTGGGTTTACCAGTTCGGCATGCATAGGGGATTGCGATTCAATGGACAGTTGCGCGTCACGCGTAACCGGACGAAGCGGCTCATCAGGCGTGGGCCACAGGAAACCTAACACGACGACCAGCGCGGCAATAATAATGCCACGGCGATGCATTGCTGGCAGAGGGTCCATCAGGCGGATGTGATCGGGTGCATGCCAAATCCGCGCAAGCCAAGGTTTAACAGCGAATTGCATTAGCAACACTCCTCATTTTCACACTATTTGCTCTGTAATTTACCCTTTCCATTATAGAACGCTAACTATTTGATGCATTGAACAATCCCGGTTTATGTGACGTTTTACATGTCAGCTTTCCGGCACACGCCATCGCTATTAAGCGCTCATTGAAACCATTGTTCCTGTTTCGTCTGCATTTGTCACCTTTGCCGCTTTTGCATTTTACCCAATAGATTGACGCTGCTATGCTGCGAGCTTGCTTTTAAACACATGAAAGGAAAACCCATGACGACCCCTTCTTTTGACAGCGTCGAAGCGCAAGCAAGTTACGGTATTGGTTTACAAGTAGGTCAACAACTCAGTGAATCTGGTCTGCAAGGTCTGCTGCCAGAAGCGCTGGTAGCTGGTCTGCGTGATGCGCTGGAAGGGAATGCTCCGGCAGTTCCAGTTGACGTGGTTCATCGCGCTCTGCGTGAAGTTCACGAGCGCGCTGATGCTGTTCGCCAGGAACGCCAGAAAGAAATGGCTGTTGAAGGTCAGAAATACCTGCAAGAAAACAGCACCAAAGAAGGCGTGAGCAGCACTGAGTCTGGTCTGCAATTCCGCGTTCTGACCCAGGGCACTGGCCCAATCCCGGCTCGTAAAGACCACGTTCGCGTGCATTACACCGGTAAACTGGTTGATGGCACTGTATTCGACAGTTCCGTACAACGTGGCGAACCTGCAGAATTCCCAGTAAGCGGCGTAATCGCGGGTTGGATTGAAGCACTGACTCTGATGCCAGTTGGCTCAAAGTGGGAACTGACTATTCCTCATAACCTGGCTTATGGCGAGCGTGGCGCAGGCGCGTCCATTCCTCCATACAGCACTCTGGTTTTTGAAGTTGAACTGCTGGAAATTCTGTAAGCGTTCAAATGACCCCGCTGCGGCGGGGTTTTTATTTGTCTGTTAACAAAATTAACGCGATTTAATCTGGCTAACACCTCGATATCGGGTGTTTTTGTGAAGCGTTTCTCGTTATGAAAGCGATTTCACACTCATTTCAAACAATAAATTAACAATAATCTTCGCTATTAGTATTCATCCTCTGAATATTTACCTACTATCTTGACGTTCCCCGGAACAACATCACATCTCTACACATTTAATAAAGGCCAGAAGAGCCTGAACACAACACAGACAGGTACAGGAAAAACACAACATGGTAGATCAGATAAAAGTAGCTGACGTCGCTGAGGCGCCGGCTGAGCAGTCGCTACGGCGTAATTTAACTAACCGTCATATCCAACTTATTGCCATTGGTGGCGCAATCGGAACCGGCTTGTTTATGGGCTCGGGTAAGACGATTAGTCTTGCAGGGCCTTCCATCATCTTCGTCTACATGATCATCGGCTTCATGCTGTTCTTCGTGATGCGAGCGATGGGCGAACTGCTGTTATCGAATCTGGAATACAAGTCATTTAGCGATTTCGCGGCGGATTTACTCGGGCCGTGGGCGGGATATTTTACTGGCTGGACATACTGGTTCTGCTGGGTGGTTACCGGAATGGCAGACGTGGTCGCGATAACTGCCTACGCGCAATTTTGGTTCCCGGGGCTGTCAGACTGGGTGGCATCGCTCGCTGTTATCGTGCTGCTGTTGAGCCTCAACCTCGCCACTGTAAAAATGTTCGGTGAGATGGAGTTCTGGTTTGCGATGATAAAAATCGTCGCCATTGTCGCGCTGATTGTCATCGGCCTGGTGATGATTTTAACCCACTTCCATTCGCCATCTGGTGTCGAAGCGTCCATCAATAACCTGTGGAATGATGGCGGTTGGTTCCCGAAAGGCATCAGCGGGTTCTTTGCTGGCTTCCAGATAGCGGTATTCGCATTTGTGGGTATTGAGCTGGTGGGAACCACGGCTGCTGAAACGAAAGATCCGGAAAAATCGCTGCCACGTGCCATCAACTCCATTCCGATTCGTATCATCATGTTCTACGTGTTTGCGCTGATTGTGATTATGTCAGTCACACCATGGCGTTCAGTGGTGGCGGATAAGAGCCCGTTTGTTGAATTGTTCGTGCTGGTGGGTCTGCCTGCCGCCGCGAGTATCATCAACTTTGTCGTGCTGACTTCTGCGGCTTCTTCTGCCAACAGTGGCGTGTTCTCCACAAGCCGTATGTTGTTCGGCCTGGCGCAGGACGGTATGGCACCGAAAGCGTTCGCCAAACTCTCCAAACGCGCAGTTCCGGCGAAGGGTTTAACCTTCTCCTGTATGTGCCTGTTGGGTGGGGTGGTGATGCTGTACGTTAACCCGAATGTGATCGCGGCATTCACCATGATAACCACGGTGTCTGCGATTCTGTTTATGTTCGTCTGGACGATCATTCTGTGTTCGTACCTGGTGTACCGCAAACAGCGTCCCCACTTGCACGAGAAATCAATCTACAAAATGCCGCTCGGTAAACTGATGTGCTGGGTTTGCATGGCGTTCTTTGTGTTTGTGATTGTGCTGCTGACACTTGAGCAAGATACCCGCCAGGCGCTGATCGTTACGCCATTGTGGTTCATCGCATTAGGTGTGTTCTGGATGTTTATCGGCAAGAAACGCATCGCGGCCATGCGTAAGTAATTTTTGCCCTCACCCAAACCCTCTCCCACAGGAGAGGGGACTGACCGGTTTGTTTCCCCCGGGGTGAGGGCGAACTACTCCCCGGCTAAAGCGCGTGGAAACAGCACGTTATTCTCAAGACTGATGTGATTCATCAAATCATCAATCAGCTCATTAATCCCGTTATACATCGCTTTCCACGTCGTGCAGGCTTCCGGCGGTGGCGTCACGTTATTAGTGGTGTGCTTGATAACTTCCAGTAATTCACCGGCATCATCATGCTCACTTTCCATCACGCTAATCGGGCCATTCGCCTGAGTGCCCATCCCTTGTTTAATCATCGGGAACAGGATCTGTTCTTCTTTCATCATATGGCTGCTCAATTCCTGATGCAGCATGGTGAGATACTTCGCCAGGCCTTTCGGTACATTCGGTTTATCTGCGTGAACGCGCTCTACTTTTGTTGCCTGAAGGATGAGCTCCGGTAATTGTTCGCGGTGGCGATTGTGATAACGCACGATGATATGGTCGATGATCTCTGGCAACGGCGCACTGCGCCACTCCTTCTCAACTGGCTCTTCAGCAAGGGCGGCGAGTTCAGCTTCAATGGCTGCCAGATCCAACTCTTTACGGGTTGCGGCACGCTCAAGCGTCTGCTTCCCGCCGCAGCAGAAATCGAGATCCAATTTACGGAACAGCGCAGAAGCGCGTGGAATGGTTAAAGCCAGTTCACCTAAAGCTTGATCGCGGAAAGCCATGAGCAGATACCTCGTTGTCAATAATATAAGATGCATATTAAATGCATCTTTAAACTGGCGCTATGACTATTTCGAGGTAAGGCGCTATTTGTCCGTGGTGATAACCACTTCTTCGAGCGTGTTTTTGTGCGGCTTTGTCAGCACAGCCATTACCACACCGGCAACCAGGCAAAGGATGCCAAGCAATGTCAGAAACGGCGGCCAGCTATGGCGTAACATAAAGGTGTAAGCCAGTCCTGCGAGGGTTTCGAAGACGATTAACGGGCCGACAATTACCGTCGGTAAACGTTGGCTGGCAATGTTCCAACACAGCGCGCCCAGCCACGAACAAAACAGTGCAATCGCTAACATCAGGGTTAAAAAGACCTCCGGACGCGGACCAAAGGGCAGGGTAAAGTCGCTGTTGGTTTGCGACATCCACAGGCAAACCACGATGTAGCCGAGCAACGAGAATGGCAATATAGAAAGCCCTTGCGCCGTCGCCCACATCAACGGGTTTTTATCCGGATTTTCTCGTAACCAGCGGGCATTGCGCAGTGCATACCATGCCCAGCAAGCCACGGATATAAAGGCCAGCCCGATGCCGCTGACATAACGCCACCAGCTGAAATCCAGCTCGCCGGTGCGTAATTCGGCGGTGTTCACCATCACCAGTCCAAGCGCGATAATCACCAGTGCGGGTGCCAGCCGCTGCCACGGAAGTTTGCCATCGCGTTTGCTGTAAAGCAGGTTAGCAAACACCGGAATCACCACCGGAAGCGTGCCGATAATCATGGTAGAGATTGGCGCTCCGGTGCGCTGAATGGCACTGGCAAGGCAGACGTAATAGATGAGATTACCCACGGTGGAGAGCTTGAGTGCGGTGAACCAGTCTTCGCGACACAACTGGCGCAGGCGCTGGCGACCAAACCAGGCCAAAGGCAGGGCAATCAATCCCAACGCCAGGTAGCGTCCGGTCGATTGCATTGCGGCGGGATAGTCAGGAACAATCAGCGGTCCGACGAAAATCAGCCCCCACATCAACCCTGCGAGCAGGGCGTATAGCACACCAGTTAACATTTTCTTGTTCTTCCACTTATCTCTTTGCAAAGAGTGTAGGTGTGGTGGGATTAAAAATATTGTACCAGCTTGCGGTGCAACTATCGGGCGACCTGTTTTTGGTAACGGACGGGCGTGATGCCATAACGTTGGGAAAAGGCGCGGGTGAGATGGGCCTGGTCGGTTAATCCGCTGGCCGCGGCGACATGCGCGGCGGGCATGCCGGTTGTCAAAAACTGCTTTGCACGCCACAGGCGAATTGCCATTAACATCTGATGCGGCGTGACGTGGAAATGTGCTTTAAACATGCGCTGAAAGTGATACGGACTCAGGGAAACCACGGCGGCAAGCTCGTCGAGCGTCACCGGATGCATATAGTTATCATGAAGATAATCGCGAACCTGTTCAAAGCGATGCGCCGCATCTTGCGGGCCAGAAGGAAAATGCCGCGCGTAAGGTTGAAAGGTTTCGATGAGATTTAAAAGCAGGCCTTGTTGCGCCAGTGAATCGCCTTCGCTCCACAATCCATTTATCAGCTGTGAAATACGCCCCGCACGTAACGGATCGTGATTGACCACTTCGCTAAAAGACCAGTGGCGCGAGCCTGTCACGGCCTCGAGAGTTTCTGGCTCGAGGTAAATCATGCGGTATTGCCAGCCGTCTTCAGTTGCTGCTTCGCCGGTGTGGAGCTCGTCGGGATTCATTAATACTAACGAGTCTGTGGCAGCCACATGCTGGACACCGCGATAGCGAAAGCGCTCCGCTCCCCATGTCACCGTCCCAATGCCAAACGCTTCGTGGGTATGAGGTTCGAAGGCATAACGTGAAATATGAGCGTGATAAAGCTCAACGCCAGGCAATTGCGGCAAATGCCGAAACTGGGCGCTGTCTTTCTTATCGTGGAACTGCTCGGGAACGCCTTGCAAGCTAACCTCCGTTTGGACACCCTTCCACTATTCAGGATATAGGATGTCCAGGGTTAACGGAAATTTAACAATTACAGCGCGGCGCGCACACTCTCTTCAAGGGATGTGGTGGGGCGACCCAGTAACTGGCTTAACTGGCGGCTGTCATCGAACAGGCCACCTTTTGCCGCGCCGCTATCGGAGTTTGCCAGCATTGCGGCTAAACCTTCCGGCAACCCGGCACCCAGCAACGCGGCTTTAAAATCAGTTTCTGGCAGATCCTGATACACCACGGGTGTGCCGCTTTGTTTGGTCAGTTCGGCGGTGAGTTCTGCCAGCGTCCAGCCGTTATCACCTGCCAGTTCATAAACTTTGCCCGCCTGGTTTTCCAGTGTTAGCACTTTTGCTGCTGCCGCTGCGTAATCCGCGCGGGTGGCTGAAGCAATTCTCCCGTTTCCGGCGCTCCCGATAAACGCGCCGTGTTGCAGGGCTGGCGGTACGCTGGCGAGATAGTTTTCGGTGTACCAACCGTTGCGCAGCAGGACAAAAGGAATGCCTGATTGTTGCAGCATTTTTTCGGTCGCCACGTGCTCGTCCGCCAGACCCAGTGGTGAAGAATCTGCATGCAGCAGGCTGGTGTAAGCAATCAGTTTCACACCCGCTTCTTTTGCTGCTTCAATCACGTTGCGATGTTGAACCGCGCGTTGGCCGACTTCACTTGAGGAGATCAACAGCAGCTTATCCACGCCGTTCAGCGCCTGTACTAATGCGGTTTTGTCTTCATAGCTGGCGGCTCGAACCTGAACGCCACGTGCAGAAAACTGGCTCACTTTTGCAGGGTTACGCACAATGGCGACCAGTTGCTCAGCGGGAATCGTGTTCAGCAAGTCTTCAATAACGAGTTGGCCCAGTTGGCCGGAAGCACCAGTAATAGCGATCATGTTCATTCTCCTGTGGGGGTTCTGCTTAAGTTGTGTCACACTATCATTGACACTAACTTTTAGTAAGTACGTACATAAAGGTAAGTATGAAATGATTGAAACTGAAACCCTCGCACCTTCGCTAACCGAGCAATTACGTAACGGCAATTTATTCGCGGAACAGTGCCCGTCGCGGGATGTGCTAAAGCACGTCACCAGCCGCTGGGGGGTGTTAATTCTGGTGGCGCTGCAGGACGGCACGCATCGTTTTAGCGACTTGCGCCGTAAGATGGGGGGCGTTAGTGAGAAGATGCTCGCACAAACACTGCAATGGCTTGAGGCAGATGGTTTTGTTAACCGTAAATCGTACCCGGTGGTGCCTCCGCATGTCGAATACAGCCTGACACCATTAGGTTTTGAGGTTGCCGAAAAAGTGGCAGGGCTTGCTGACTGGGTTGAAGTGAATTTGCCAAGAGTGTTAGCGTCCCGTTCGGAACGCTAACACAGAGCTGGTGGATGACGCTGTCGCTTATCCACCCTACGAATTCATGTGTTTGTAGGTCGGATAAGCGCAGCGTCATCCGACGTTATTTACTCAAATCCAACTGATAAATCGCAAAACCAATCTCATCGCTACCGACATTCTTCACTGGATACTGCGCTTTCTCTTTGATAAATGCCGCAGCTTATCCATCCTACGAAATCATGTGTTTGTAGGTCGGATAAGCGCAGCGTCATCCGACGTTATTTACTCAAATCCAACTGATAAATCGCAAAACCAATCTCATCGCTACCGACATTTTTCATTGGATACTGCGCTTTCTCTTTGATAAACGCCGCAGCTTTTTCGCCAGGCGATGTTTCAAAGCGGATATCTAACGGCTGCTTGCTGTGAATCGGAGCGAGACGCCAGTTATTATCGGCGGCAGGGTGGATCTCTTTGCTCGCGGTAATCCAGTTCGCCAGCACCGAGCGGTTTTCATCCGGGGAAGCGAACGCAATATGGCTATCGCCTGTACCGGCAAACTTGCCGCCGTATGCACGATAGTTATTGGTTGCGACGAGGAAAGTTGCGTTCGGGTCGATTGGTTTGCCTTTATACGTCAGCCCTTTGATACGCTCGGCTGTCGGGTTCACCGTCTGGCATTCACCGTCGTAACGTGCCGGTTGTGACACATCAATCTGGTAATCCACGCCATCGATAACATCAAAGTTATACGTGCGGAAACCGTCCCAGTTAATCAGCGACTGCGGCTTGCTGCTGTTGACATCAATCTGATTAAACTGCGCGGCAGAACATTCCAGCCACTCTTTGACCTCTTTCCCACTGGCTTTCACTACCACCAGCGTGTTCGGATAAAGATACAAATCTGCGGCATTCCGGAAGGTTAGCTGGCCCTTTTCTACTTCAACATAACTGGCAGGATCGTTTTTACGTCCACCCACTTTAAACGGTGCAGCAGCAGATAATACCGGCAGATTCGCCAGATCCGGGTCACCCTGAATATATTTTTCGACGTAAGCGGACTGGGCGTTATTCACTACCTGCACGGTTGGATCGTCCTGCACCAGCGCCAGATAACTGTACATATTGTCGGAGGATTTGCCGATTGGCTTGCTGACGAACTCGCGCGTGGCGTCATGATCGTGTTTCAGCACTTTCGCCAGCTCAGCGTCTTCTTTCACCAACGCTTTCTTCGCCACGCTGTCGTAAATAGGGCGTGCTTCAGCCTTGCTGCTGACCACTTTCCATGCGCCGCTATCGTTGTTGAGCACCAGATCAACGACGCCAAGATGGTCGCCCCACATACCTGGCATCACCGCAGGAATACCGTTTAGTGTCCCTTTCTCAAGATCGACTCCTTTGATATTGGCAAAATCTTTGCCCGGGAAAACGGCGTGAGCGTGGCCAAACAGAATGGCATCTACGCCCGGAACGTTGCTCAGGTAATAAACAGAGTTTTCTGCCATCGCATGATAAGGGTCACTGGATAAGCCAGAATGGGCGATAACTACCACTAAATCCGCACCTTGCTTGCGCATCTCCGGTACATACTGGCGCGCCGTTTCAGTAATATCTTTAACCGTCACCTTACCTTCGAGATTGGTTTTATCCCACGTCATAATCTGCGGTGGCACAAAACCGATATACCCGATACGCAGCGTCTGCTCTTTGCCGTCTTTATCTTTCACTTGGGTTTCTTTGATGACGTAAGGTGTGAAGCGAGGCTTACTGGTTTTGGCATCAATAATGTTGGCATTTACATACGGGAATTTAGCCCCTGACAGCGCCATATCCAGGTAATCGAGGCCATAGTTAAATTCGTGGTTACCGAGGTTGCCCACCGCATAATCCAGCGTATTTAGCGCTTTATAAACCGGGTGAATATCGCCTTTTTTCAGACCTTTTGCCGCCATGTAATCGCCAAGCGGGCTACCCTGAATCAGGTCACCGTTATCCACCAGCACGCTGTTAACGGTCTCACCACGGGCGGCATTGATTAAGCTCGCGGTGCGCACCAGTCCGAACTTCTCTGTTGGAGTGTCTTTGTAGTAATCGAAATCCATCATATTGCTATGGAGATCGCTGGTTTCCAGGATTCGCAGGTCAACGGTTGCAGCATGAACACTGGAAGCAACCAGCATGGCAACAAGCGTTGCGCTAAACTTAATCATGATAAAGGTCCTTTTTAGAGATTCAGCACAGAAGGTAATGTATATAAATGTTGTTGCTTACAAAAATGTGAAGTGTGCCAAAAAAATGACCAGGAAAACCGGAATCGCTTCACAGATAGCGCAACAAGGCGCTTTGCTATATAAAAACAACACTAGCAAAACAACGAGTTAATCAGCGCAGGACAAGCAACACTGCGACACAACATGAGGTGGATAATGTTAGAGCAAATTTGCCAACTGGCCCGGGAGGCGGGAGCCGCCATTATGGATGTTTACCAGGGTGTGAAACCGCTGGAGGCAACGCAAAAACTGGATGACTCACCCGTGACTGCGGCCGACATTGCGGCTCACTCCATTATCCTGAAAGGGCTGCAAACGCTCACCCCAGAGATCCCCGTGCTGTCAGAAGAAGATCCGCAAACCTGGGAGACGCGCCAACACTGGCAGCGCTACTGGCTGGTGGATCCGCTGGATGGCACCAAAGAGTTCCTGAAACGTAACGGTGAATTCACGGTGAATATCGCCCTGATCGAACAGGGGAAAGCGGTGCTGGGCGTGGTGTATGCACCGGTGCTGGACGTGATGTATAGCGCTGCAGAAGGTAAAGCCTGGAAGGAAGAAAACGGCACGCGTAACCAAATCCATGTTCGTGATGCACGTCCACCGCTGGTGGTGATCAGTCGTTCGCACGGCGATGATGAACTCAAAGAGTATCTTCATCAGTTAGGCGAACACCAGACTACGTCGATTGGTTCATCGCTGAAGTTTTGCCTTGTGGCAGAAGGGCAGGCGCAGTTGTATCCGCGCTTTGGGCCAACCAACATCTGGGACACCGCCGCAGGCCACGCTGTTGCATCCGCAGCAGGCGCCCACGTTCATGACTGGCAGGGTAAGTCGCTTGACTATACCCCGCGCGAGTCATTCCTAAACCCTGGATTCCGGGTCTCTATTTACTAAGCAATTCGCGCAGCAGGCTAATCACCTGCTGCACCTCTTCCTGCGTCAGCGCACCATCTTTGGCATACTGAACGCGTCCTTGTTTATCCAGCACGACAATCGCTGAACTGCCCGTTTCGAGCTGCCAGGATTTTTGCGCTACGCCGTTACTGTCGACAATAAATTGCGACCACGGATACTGAGTCTTATTGCTCTCAAGGCTGCTGCGAACAAACATTCCGGTGCCGACGATGGCGTCATCGGTGTTCACAATCGTGGTGGTTTGATAGCGGTCATGCGGGAATTTCGCGGCCTTGATGGCCTCAATCAGCCCGGCATTTTTCTCTTTGGCACTGGTGCGTCCGGCAATATGTTGCAGCAATCGCACTTTTCCCACCAACTGCGCACTATTCCAGTTTTTATAGCTAAACTTATCATTGTCGAGCATCAACTCACCTTTATCGGTAATGCCAATAGGTGAGACTCGCTGATTCTTCTCGAAATTATGTGCCGATGCCGCAAGAGGCAACAGCAGCAAGGCAAGCGCCAGTGTTGTGCGTAGGGACATGGTGACTCCTTATCTTATTATTGGCTAAAAATCGCAGGTGATCCGACCACTTGTCGTGACGTTTTAAGCATATGTGCTGAATAGCTTTCTGTCCCGCAACAACAATGCCAGTTTGCGGGCGACCGCACATATCCCTGTTATTTGAAGGCTTAAACTGACTTATCTTTAGATTTGAAAAGAATATTCTGAGTTTTTGTAATAAAACCGTAAATAAGATTATGCAAACTAGGTGCCGGTTTGTATATGGACTATAGTTTCCAGGCACCAAATTTTTCGCCTCGTTTTGTCGGACCAAATGTGGAACCGCAGGGGCGTTAACACTGCAGGAGAAAAAAAGAATGAAAATTTTCCAACGGTACAACCCGCTTCAGGTGGCGAAGTACGTGAAAATCCTGTTCCGTGGACGGTTGTACATCAAGGACGTTGGCGCTTTTGAATTTGATAAGGGCAAGATTCTTATCCCAAAAGTGAAAGATAAGCAGCATCTATCTGTTATGTCTGAAGTAAACCGCCAGGTAATACGTATGCAGGCGGAGATGGCTTAAAGCCATCAGTAGTACAAAAAACGGCACCCGAGGGTGCCGTTAGTGTTTCCAGGTTTTGTAGGGTGGATAAGCGCTAGCGTCATCCACCACTTCTGGCCGCTTACGCTGCGTTTTGCTCCTCAGCATCCGGCAGTTTTGGCGTTAATGGCGTCGGCTTGTTGTCGATACGCGTGACCAGCAACTGGTCGATGCGGTAGTTATCAATATCCACCACTTCAAATTTATAGCCTGAGAACTTCACCGAATCAGTACGTTTCGGGATTTTACGCAGCATAAACATCATGAAGCCGCCGATGGTTTCGTAGTTTCCAGACTGCGGGAACTCGTCGATATCCAGCACGCGCATTACATCATCAATCGGTGTGCCGCCTTCAACCAGCCAGGAGTTTTCATCACGAGCAACAATCTGCTCCTCCATGCCCTGGCCAACCAGGTCGCCCATCAGGGTTGTCATCACGTCATTCAGAGTAATGATACCTACCACCAGCGCGTACTCGTTCATGATGACCGCAAAGTCTTCACCCGCCGCTTTGAAGCTTTCCAGCGCTTCGGATAGCGTCAACGTATCCGGCACAATCAGCGTGTTACGCAGATGCACACCGCTGTTAAGCGCAAGGCTCTGGTTGCCCAATACGCGGTTGAGCAACTCTTTTGAATCAACATAGCCGACGATATGGTCGATATCGCCGTTACACACCAGGAACTTGGAGTGAGGATGCTCGGCGATTTTATTCTTCAGACTCTGCTCGTCGGTATGCAAATCAAACCAGATGATGTTCTCGCGCGAGGTCATGGACGATGGCACGGTACGGGATTCCAGCTCAAACACGTTCTCGATAAGTTCATGTTCTTGCTTACGCAACACACCCGCTAGCGCACCCGCTTCAAATACCGCGTACACATCATCGGATGTGATGTCGTCATTACGCACCATCGGCAGTTTGAAAATACGGAAAATGACGTTTGCCAGGCCGTTAAAGAACCACACCAACGGACGGAAGATAAACAGACAGAAGCGCATCGGGTTGATGATTCGCAAAGCAACAGATTCAGGCGAAATCATACCGATGCGTTTCGGAGTGAGGTCTGCAAACAGAATGAACAGGCTGGTGACCAGGGTGAAGGAGATGATAAAGCTCAGTTGATCAGCCATTTCCGGGGAGAAGAAACGCTCAAGAAGCGCTTTAAACGCCGGGGAAAACGCCGCGTCGCCGACGATACCGCCGAGAATCGCAACCGCGTTCAGGCCAATCTGCACCACGGTAAAGAACATGCCAGGGCTTTCCTGCATTTTCAGTACACGTTGTGCGTTCAAGTTGCCTTCATCAGCAAGCAGCTTGAGTTTGATTTTGCGGGATGCAGCCAGCGAGATCTCCGAAATTGAGAAGAACGCACTGACGGATATAAGAAGAAGTATTAGTAAAATACTGTTTAACATAGTTTATCCGGCTTAGAGCCAGAGCCTCGGAAGGAAAAGTTGAAAATCTAAGGGTTAGTACATTTTGACTGCCAGTCCGTGGAAGTTGGGCCAGCAATTTCAAGGGGTAGTATAGCGTAAGGGTGTGTGAGGCTGCCAGAGGGCAAAAATGGGCAGAACTGCTAAACCGCTTTAGTAGGGCGGGCAAGCGCAGCGCCCCCGCCAGCATTGACGCAAACGGTGGATGACGCTATTCGCTTATCCACCCTACAACTGATGAATAAGCAGCTGCTAAACGGTTCTGGTAGGGCGGGCAAGCGCAGCGCCCCCGCCAAAATTAGCGCAAAGGGTGGATGACGCTATGCGCTTATCCACCCTACAACTGATGAATAAGCAGCTGCTAAACGGTTCTGGTAGGGCGGGCAAGCGCAGCGCCCCCGCCAGCATTGGCGCAAATGGTGGATGACGCTATTCGCTTATCCACCCTACAACTGATGAATAAGCAGCTGCTAAACGGTTCTGGTAGGGCGGGCAAGCGCAGCGCCCCCGCCAAAATTAGCGCAAATGGTGGATGACGCTATGCGCTTATCCAGCCTACAACTGATGGATAAGCTGGTGCTAAACCGCTTTTGTAGGGCGGGCAAGCGCAGCGCCCCCGCCAAAATTAGCGCAAATGGTGGATGACGCTATGCGCTTATTCACCCTACAACTTAGAGAATTTCCATCACCCACTCAGCTTTTCTTCAAACCGTAATATACGCCCGGCGTTGCCCAGCACCAGCAGCGTGCTCATGTTATGCAGTATCGCGGCGATGACGGCACCGGAAGCGCCGAGCCAGCCAAACGCTGCGGCGGCGACGATGACCAGTGTCCAGCCCAGGCCTATCAGCACGTTGATTTGCAGCGTGCGGCGGCACAGGCGGCTCAGGCGCACACAGGTTCCCAGGCGGCGTAAATCATCGCCAATCAACACGATATCTGCCGATGCCATGGCGATATCCGAGCCACCGGTGCCCAGAGCCACTCCAACCACGCCTGCTTTCAGGGCGAGCGAATCATTGATGCCATCGCCGACCACCATCGGACGGAAGCCGTTGTCGATTTGCGCGCTCACCTGCTGCAATTTATCCGCAGGAAGCGCTCCTGCGATAACGTTGTTGATACCGACGTTTTTCGCGATGCGTTCTGCCACCTCCAGGCGGTCCCCGGTGAGTAATAATTGCTGGTTTAGCCCCAGTTCACGCAATTCGTTCATCGCGCCGGCAGCTTCATCACGCAGGCTATCGGCCAGTAAAATCCAGCTCCGGAAACGGCCTGCCAGCACCAGGCCAACAATGGGGCCGTCATGTGGCGGCTCTGGCGGTAAATCCGTAACCTGGGTTTTCAATAACTCATGCCTGCCGAGAAATGCCTCACCCGCAGCGGTGGTGGCTGCAACGCCGAGTCCCTGATGTTCACGCACATTTTCAAGTAGAGGCCAGTCGCCAGGCGGCGCGATATTCACCAGCGCACAACTGACGGGATGGTTACTGGTCGCGCCGAGGCTTGCCGCCAGCGCAGATAGTGCTTCAGGCGATTCACCGGCTTGCGGGAGAAGCGCATGCAGTTGCAGTTTGCCGTGGGTCAGCGTGCCGGTTTTATCGATGATGACCGCATTCAGTTCGGCTAACTCTTCGAGGAATGCCGCACCACGAATCAAAATACCGTGACGCGCAGCCACGGTCAGACCGGCAATGGAAGTTGCGGGCGCAGAAAGCACCAGCGCGCACGGGCAGGCGGCAACCAGCACCGCTAACATCGCCTGAGCATTTTGCGTTAAAAACCAGGTGCTCGCCGCAATCAGTAACACCAGCAGCAGGTAACGCGCCGCATGGCGTTCGAGTAAACGGGTAATCGGTGGACTGGCTTGTTCGGCGCTTTGCATTAACGCCACAACTCGCCCAAGGGTTGAGGTTTCCCCGGTGCGAGTGACTTCAATGCGCAAGCGCCCATCAAGGTTTATCGCCCCACCATAAACATTCATCCCGGCTTGTACTTCTTGCGGGACAGACTCTCCGGTTATCGGCGCGGTGTCGAGACTCGCCTGGCCTTCCAGCACGCGTCCGTCGGCAGGCAATCTGTCACCCGCACGCACTTCCACAATATCGCCCGCCACCAGCTCATGGTTATCGACGTCATGCAGATTGCCGTCGGCATCGAAACGCCGCGCCCGGCTGCGGGTCAGTTTGCTCAATGATTCAATCGCTTCTTGCGAGCCAATCACGCTGCGCTCTTCGAGGATATGGCCGACGATCATAATCAGCGGTAACAACGCGGCGGTGAGCAGATCTCCGGTTGCCCACGAACCCATCAGCGCCAGCGCCACCAGTTGATCGGTAATGCCGTGCAAACTCGGGTAACGCAGGCTGTAAAAGGCGTGGCGCAATACCGGAATGCCGACCATCACAGAGGATGCGCCCAGCAAAATATCAGCCACCGCAACCTGTTCGGGGGCAAACCAGCGCCACAGTAAACCCAAAATAAGCGTGCCACCGGCGCACAACGCAAGGATAAGCTGACGGGTTATCTGTCGCTGTTCTTGATGCGACAGCGCGCTACCTGGATTAACAGAATGAGTACTCATGGTGTAGACGGTTCCTTTTGCCCGGCCGCTTGCAGGATCAAATTGGCATCATCCTGAGGTGAAACCGTGATGACGGACTCGGCATGCGCCAGAATCGCCGCAATGCGTTCGCGGTACACTCGCGCTAACAAATCAGGGTCGTTTGGACTGCTCGCCAGCCGGTTCACCATCGCCGTGTCGGACTGGGCTTTGGCGACTTTCTCGCGCGCCTGAGCCTGAGCGGTCTGACGTAACTGATCCGCAAGTTGCGTGGATTTTTGTCGAATCAATGATGCATCGTTATTGGCGGTGGCAATCGCTTGTGAAGCCTGCTGGCTGGCGGTTAATACCGCATTAAAGGCGGTGACAGTGGTCGTGGGCAGCGTGGATTGCACCGTCACGCGCTCAAGGGTGATACCCAGCGAACTGCCCGATTGCGCCAGGCGTTGCAGATTCTGCTCAATATCATGCTGCACATCGGCACGCAGGCGTTCGCGCTGTTGGGCGACATTCAAATCGCTGCTGACCATTTCCGGGCGTGCGACCAGAATGGTATCCAGATCCCGCGAGGCACACACGGCAATGGCGGCGCGCTGAACCAGCCGATCGAGTGCCGGGATCACATGTTCGCCCTGCAAGACATATGCCATGGGCGTGACCACGCGATAAAACACGCTGATGTCCAGTTGCACTACGCCGGCGTCACCCGTGAGCAGGTAACCGGAACCCGCCAGCGCATCACTGCTGTTATCGCCGCGGGCATCCGCATGCAGTGCATCGGTTGAACGCAACAGTGCGGTAACGTGATGTTCGATAACGCGATCCGGGGCAGGCACCATCACCACATCGTCAATTGGCTTCGGCCAGGTAAACAACAGACCCGGTTCGGCCACACGCTGCTGTGCGCCAAAATGCAGCACCACGGCGCGGCTGTCGGCGGGGATCTGGCGGATGTTAGAGAACAACCACGACGCCGCAGCCAGCAAAGTCAACGCATACAGGGCGTAAAAAGCGAGGCGTATCGACTGAGTCCACGGGCCGGCAGATGTTGGCGTCTGATTATCAGTCATGGGTTTTATCCAGCTTCGGCCCTTCCACCAGCAGGCGGAACGGCGCGGCATCAGTGCGTAAAACCAGACGGGTACTGGAATTCACCACGCCACTGAGCGCATCAAGCTGGCGCAACAGGCTATAAAGTTGCGGCGAGCTGGCGTAGGCCTTGCCATAAATTTCAGCCGCTTGCGCCTGAGACTGCGCTTCGATGTCGGCAGCTTGCACCTGCGCCTGCGCTTCAACGATGCGTGCGTCACGTTCTGCCGCTGAGCGGATCTCTGCGGCGGCGCGCTTACCTTCAGCGGTACGTTCGGTGGCAATGGTTTCGCGTTCAGCACGCATCCGGTCGACCGTTGCGTTGAGCGTCACCGCAGGTAGCGTCAGGCGCTCAGTGCCAACCTGTACTAAACGGATGCCGTAACTTTCTAACAGCGGCTGGCTGATTTGCGCCTGCAAATGGGATTCAAACTGGTTCAACTGCACTTGCTTGCTGTCGGTGTTTACCAGTTGCGAAAGGGTAAAACCACTGGCTGTGGTTTCCAGGGCTGAGCCGAGATATGCGCGGATCTGGCGCGCCGCTTCATCGGGCTGATTTTGCACCGCGCGCATAAAACGCTGCACATGTTCCGGCGTGTTATCGACCTGCCAGACAGCAAAGGACTGCACAATGATGCGCAGCCCATCACGCGTCCCCACATCCTGCAACCCGCTTGATGTGGTTCGTAGCCGCAAATCCACGGCGGTCGACATTTCAAAAGGCGCAGGTAAGCGCCACGCAAGGCCAGGATTGAGCAGCACGCGTACCGGATTACCAAAGCGGGTAACGATCAGCGATTCGCCAGAACGCACCTGCACAAGGCTTGCCGCAGCGGCCAGCAAAACCACCAGCAATCCCGCGCCCGCAATGCGCTTCCACGCTCCCTTCTTCGGTGCGTCAGAAGCAGAATGATGGTTGTGCTGGCAACCACAACCATGATGATGTGAATGGCTCAACGGGAAGACTCCTGTGTCGGTTTGGATGGCGCATCGCGCTTTGCTGCATCGTTCAATGAGGGAAATTCGCGCAGGTCGATAGTCGGTGGCGAGCCCGCGCCAATGCGGCTGTCGATAATCAGTAGTGGGCTGTGGCCGAGCGTCTGGTGCAGCTGGCTGTACCATAATTCATCGACAAACACTTGCCCTGAGTGCGCCACCGCCTGTTTTTGCGCAGCGAAACGCACCGCGGTGGACTGCGCTTTGCTGGTCACATCGGTGGCGTTCATTTGAGCCTGATGCTGGCGCGTGGTTGCGATGGTCCGGGCACTGGCGGCCTGCTCAGCGGCATGTCCGCGTTCGCGGGAAATCAGCGCCTCGGCAGAAATTTGCGCCGCCTGCACGCCATGGAACGCATCCGCAGCGCCTGCCGGAGGATGGATAGCTTCGACAACCGTCGACAGCAGTTCAACGCCGGAATGCAGGTTATCGAGTTTTTGCTGTACCGCTTGCTTAATCTGGCTGGCTAACGCGTTGCGTTGCTCACCCAATAACTGTTCAAGCGTCTGAGAGGAAAACTGATGCACCAGCACCTGATTCGCCGCGCTGCGGATAAGCTCAGGAAGATTTGTGCTGTGATAGGTGGCGGCGAGGGCGGCGTCATCTGTTAAACCAATACGCCACATAAACCGCACATCGCTATTAATGATTTGCAGACTCTGCTGGCTACCGCTTTGGCTGGCAATAATCTGTGCTTTATCAAAACTATGGATGGCATCCCACAGACGATCGGCACTTTGCGGGGCTCCGCCTTCTGCGCTTGCCAAAGGTTCTGACGCACTATCGGGTTCTTCTCCCGCCGCTAACTCATGCACCTGGCCATTTTCCGTCAGCATCACTTGCCCGAACGGCCACGGCAGACCGTAATGCAGGCCGGATGACAACACTTTCACCGGCTTACCAAAGCGTTCATATATCCCGCGTTGAGCGGACGAGACTTGCTGCAGCCCGGTTAACAACCAGCCGCAAATTACCATCACCGCCAGCACCGGTATAAAAGCACGACGCAGAACCGTAACCGCCCAGAGCTGGCGTAAGTCGATACCAAAGTGTTGATGCAGTTCACGCTGCAAATAGAGCAACGGACGCGGCGGCCATACCAGTTGCGCCGCCAACTGGCTTTGGGCAAGGAAGACAGGCTCGCTCCCAGCTTCTTTTGGCGGGGCGAACAGTGAAAACAGGCCGCGTAGCAGGAACTCAAGCGCAACCAGAAAAACCAGAATGGCAGGGAGATCGACCAGTAACGGGATGTTGGCTGTGGGGAAAATCAGAGCGGGCAAAGAGAGGAATTGCACCGCCAGAGTCAGGCGTAAGAGCGGCGCAATCAATTTTGCTTCCGGCCACGCCTCATCGACGGTCGCGGCCAGATGGCGTTCCGCCACCAGCGTGGCAAACATCGCCGCCGCAATGATCCCGACCGCAATCCAGCGCAGGTTGCCATCATCAAGCTCAATATAATGCGCGGCGACACCCGCCTGCGTGACAAACAGTACAAACAGCGCCATCGACCCAAGCCAGACGCCATCGCTCTTGAGCAACGCATTGATGCGGCTAAAGTTAACGGGAATGAGTGCGCCGAGCCGTTGGTAAATGGTCAGCGGGAGTTCAGTGTCTGCAGCCGTTTCCGCTTCGGGTTTTGCCACAGGCAAAAACTTCTGCGCCCGCCACTGGCAGATTCGCTGCGCATTAAATAAAGAGACCGCGAGCAAAATCAGGGCTGCGGCATTGCTACTTAATAACGTGGGCCAGCGGGAGGAGGACTCGAAAATACTGACAATCAGCGCCACCACGATCATCAGGAAAATCACGGCGCTTAAGCCAAAGACTAACCTTGCGGTAAGCATGGCCTGTGCGGGGGCCAAAGAGTCACGAGCCTGAAAGCTAAACGGCGAACGTTGCGTGGGTTCTGTCATTTGGATGGGCTGGGTTTAGAGGTTAAATTGTTATCATATAACATATCATGACCGGCAATTAGCCGTAAACGAAGCGTGGGTAACCGTTTGTACAGTTACGGATAAGGGGAGGTTAGCGTTAGCGTCCCCCATCAGCTTTAAACCCATTATTTACCCGGTACGTTTTCCTACCCAACAAAATCCATCGTCGTGACATTCGTCACAGTTATTATTTTCCTCCGGTTCTAACTTGACCCACTTTAAATTTATATCACTTTGATTTTATTATATTTATTTAAATTATGAGTAGATGAAAATCATATGCTCTGCTCAATGATTCCATGCTTTGTTGAAGGAATAACATGATGGCCTCAGACGGCACCCGCTTTACCTTCAGCGCCGGGCATACTCCGGCGGACACCTTTGCGGTGGTGGGCTTTAAGCTCAGGCAATCTCTCTCTTCCCTGTTCAGCCTGGATATCACCGTCGCCTGCAAGGATCCGGCAATTGACTTCAAAAACATCCTTGATGAAACAGCCACGCTGGTTATCTGGCAGGGCGAAGAGATTAAACGCCGGGTGC
>NZ_JBAVHX010000040.1:0-1925 GCF_049686335.1 Buttiauxella sp.
TCCCTATAATGCGCCTCCATCGACACGGAACATGTGAACAACATCACAGAGTAACGGCGGCGATGAGAGTCAAATATCCTGAAATTAAGGGTTGACTCTGAAAGAGGAAAGCGTAATATACGCCACCTCGAGTTAGCAAGCGAAAGCACGTAACTCACTGCTCTTTAACAATTTATCAGACAATCTGTGTGGGCACTCGCAGGATTGATATCTCAGATACCTTCGGGTATAAAAAAAATATCAAGTCTTGAAGAGTGACCAAGCAGTAATTCATTTAGTTGAATTATTACGAAAGTTAATTTTTGAGCACCGCTTCACGAGTTGAAGCAAATCAAGCTTTTAATTGAAGAGTTTGATCATGGCTCAGATTGAACGCTGGCGGCAGGCCTAACACATGCAAGTCGAGCGGTAGCACAGGGAGCTTGCTCCTGGGTGACGAGCGGCGGACGGGTGAGTAATGTCTGGGAAACTGCCTGATGGAGGGGGATAACTACTGGAAACGGTAGCTAATACCGCATAACGTCTTCGGACCAAAGAGGGGGACCTTCGGGCCTCTTGCCATCAGATGTGCCCAGATGGGATTAGCTAGTAGGTGGGGTAATGGCTCACCTAGGCAACGATCCCTAGCTGGTCTGAGAGGATGACCAGCCACACTGGAACTGAGACACGGTCCAGACTCCTACGGGAGGCAGCAGTGGGGAATATTGCACAATGGGCGCAAGCCTGATGCAGCCATGCCGCGTGTATGAAGAAGGCCTTCGGGTTGTAAAGTACTTTCAGCGAGGAGGAAGGCATTGTGGTTAATAACCGCAGTGATTGACGTTACTCGCAGAAGAAGCACCGGCTAACTCCGTGCCAGCAGCCGCGGTAATACGGAGGGTGCAAGCGTTAATCGGAATTACTGGGCGTAAAGCGCACGCAGGCGGTTTGTTAAGTCAGATGTGAAATCCCCGGGCTCAACCTGGGAACTGCATTTGAAACTGGCAAGCTTGAGTCTTGTAGAGGGGGGTAGAATTCCAGGTGTAGCGGTGAAATGCGTAGAGATCTGGAGGAATACCGGTGGCGAAGGCGGCCCCCTGGACAAAGACTGACGCTCAGGTGCGAAAGCGTGGGGAGCAAACAGGATTAGATACCCTGGTAGTCCACGCCGTAAACGATGTCGACTTGGAGGTTGTTCCCTTGAGGAGTGGCTTCCGGAGCTAACGCGTTAAGTCGACCGCCTGGGGAGTACGGCCGCAAGGTTAAAACTCAAATGAATTGACGGGGGCCCGCACAAGCGGTGGAGCATGTGGTTTAATTCGATGCAACGCGAAGAACCTTACCTACTCTTGACATCCACGGAATTTGCTAGAGATAGCTTAGTGCCTTCGGGAACCGTGAGACAGGTGCTGCATGGCTGTCGTCAGCTCGTGTTGTGAAATGTTGGGTTAAGTCCCGCAACGAGCGCAACCCTTATCCTTTGTTGCCAGCGGTTCGGCCGGGAACTCAAAGGAGACTGCCAGTGATAAACTGGAGGAAGGTGGGGATGACGTCAAGTCATCATGGCCCTTACGAGTAGGGCTACACACGTGCTACAATGGCGCATACAAAGAGAAGCGACCTCGCGAGAGCAAGCGGACCTCATAAAGTGCGTCGTAGTCCGGATCGGAGTCTGCAACTCGACTCCGTGAAGTCGGAATCGCTAGTAATCGTAGATCAGAAT
This sequence comes from Buttiauxella sp., assembly GCF_049686335.1. Taxonomy (NCBI): domain Bacteria; kingdom Pseudomonadati; phylum Pseudomonadota; class Gammaproteobacteria; order Enterobacterales; family Enterobacteriaceae; genus Buttiauxella; species Buttiauxella sp. The sequence goes on from NZ_JBAVHX010000040.1 coordinate 1,703, forward strand.
GCTACGGTGAATACGTTCCCGGGCCTTGTACACACCGCCCGTCACACCATGGGAGTGGGTTGCAAAAGAAGTAGGTAGCTTAACCTTCGGGAGGGCGCTTACCACTTTGTGATTCATGACTGGGGTGAAGTCGTAACAAGGTAACCGTAGGGGAACCTGCGGTTGGATCACCTCCTTACCTAATAGATACAAACCCGCGTAGTGCTCACACAGATTGTCTGAT
>NZ_JBAVHX010000041.1:0-16569 GCF_049686335.1 Buttiauxella sp.
GCTTAAGTTTCCTTAAGCGGGCTCTCGAATTTGGCTCCTCTGACTGGACTCGAACCAGTGACATACGGATTAACAGTCCGCCGTTCTACCGACTGAACTACAGAGGAATCGGTTAACGGGGCGCATATTAGCGATTAGTCGGGGGCATGTCAAAGGGTTCGCGCAAAAGTTTTTTGTTTGCTCTTTTTATAGTCAACTTGTTGAGTTTTAAGACGAATTATTCTACTCAGAATAATTTAGCGTTACTTTCACTCAAAACCATTCCCTCAATTCACATTAACCCTTCTTTATATAAGTTCTTTCCTGGTGCAAAGCGGCCATTATCGCAACTTATTTGCTTTATTGTTAAGCAGATGTGATCGCCGCTGTAATTTCATTGCGTTGTCCCTGGCCGCTTACCACCGCGCTCTATACTCACTTATGTCGAAACATCGGCATACAGTCCGTAACGTTGGCAACTATTTTGCTTAATGTTTTGGGCTGCGAATACGTAGGGAAACCCCGCCACAGGAATTTGTCAGGATGTCATTCGTTTAGTGCATTTTGTTCGCGTTTTTGCTTTTGAAAATGGCTCTTAAACCGTTGTGCATAAACCTCTTTGCTTTTTTGCTAAGGAACATTCAAATGTCGCTGAAATTAATCAGAAGTCCTCTTTCTCTTGTGTTGGCAGGTTGTCTGGTGACGGCGTTCTCCGCCCAGGCCGATATTGTTATTGGCGTCGCGGGGCCGTTCACCGGGCCAAATGCGACCTATGGCGATCAATACTGGCATGGCGCGACACAGGCCGCCGAAGACATTAACGCCGCGGGGGGAATCAACGGCGAAAAAATTAAACTGGTGCAGGGTGATGATGCTTGTGAGCCTAAACAGGCGGTGTCCGTCGCTAACCGTTTGGTTGATCAGGATAAAGTGAAAGCCGTGGTTGGCCATTTCTGTTCCTCATCCACCATGCCAGCCTCCGAGGTGTATAACGACGCCGGTATTCTTGCCATCACGCCAGGGTCAACCAACCCGCTGATTACCGAGCGCAAGATGAACGACATGTTCCGCATGTGCGGGCGTGATGATCAGCAAGGGCTGGTAGCCAGCGATTTCATTATTGATAAGCTCAAAGCCAAACGCGTGGTGATTATTCATGACAAAGACACCTACGGGCAGGGGCTGGCGGATGCCACCAAAGCGGCACTGGCAAAACGCGGTGTGAATGACGTGATGTACGAAGGCTTGTCTCGCGGCGAAAAAGACTTCAACGCGCTGGTGACCAAAATCAGTGCGCAAAAACCTGATGTGGTGTTCTTCGGTGGCTGCCATCCGGAAGCCGGCCCGCTGGTACGCCAGATGCGTGAGCAGGGCGTGCAGGCCAAATTCTTCTCCGGCGACTGTATTGTTAACGAAGAGATGGTCACGGCTGCCGGTGGTCCGCAATACACCAACGGCATTTATATGACCTTCGGTAAAGACCCGCGCTTAATCCCGGACGGTAAAGCCGTTATCGATAAATTCCGCGCCAGTAAATTCGAGCCAGAAGGCTACACCCTCTATTCCTACGCGTCTGTGCAGGCCATTGCAGCGGCTTTCAAAGCCACCGGCGGCACCGATTCAGCCAAAGCCAGTGCCTGGCTGAAAGCGAATCCGGTCGACACCGTCATGGGCAAAAAAGCCTGGGATGCCAAAGGCGACCTGAAAGTGTCCGACTACGTGGTTTATCAGTGGGATGACAAAGGCAAGTACAAAGAAGTCCAGTAAGGGTCTCTGGATAATATGACGTAATGGGGTTTTGTAGGGTGGATAAGCGGTCGCGTCATCCACCATTTTCGCCTGCCAGTGCAGGTCAGAGTGCCGGGTGACGCTTCGCTTACCCGACCTACAAAATAAGTTTGTCAGCCGCCATACAAGAGACTGCCACACTATGGATGCCTTCTTCCTGCAACAGTTGATAAATGGCTTAACGCTGGGGTCCGTCTACGGGTTGATAGCCATTGGCTACACCATGGTTTACGGCATTATCGGCATGATCAACTTTGCCCACGGCGAAGTGTATATGATCTCCGCCTATCTCTGCGCCATTGGGCTGGCGCTGCTGTCGTTCTTCGGATTGCACTCGTTTCCTCTGCTTATCCTCGGCACTCTGGTGTTCACCATCGTGGTAACTGGCGTGTACGGCTGGACTATCGAACGCATCGCCTATAAACCGCTGCGCAACTCCACACGCTTAGCGCCACTGATCTCCGCGATCGGCATGTCGCTTATCTTGCAAAACTACGCTCAAATCAGCCAGGGCCCGCGCCAGCAGGGGATCCCGACCATGTTAGATGGGGTGTTCCGTTTTCATATTGGCGATGGTTTTGTGCAAATTACCTACACCAAAGTCTTCATTTTAATTGCCTCGTTTGCCGGCATGTTGCTGCTCACCTGGATTATTGGCAATACGCGCCTTGGGCGCATGTGCCGCGCGGTGCAGCAGGACAGAAAAATGGCTTCGATTCTGGGGATTAACGCTGACCGGATAATTTCAATCGTGTTTGTTATCGGCGCGTCAATGGCGGGGCTGGCAGGGGTGCTGATCACCATGAACTACGGCACGTTTGATTTCTACGCCGGTTTTATCATCGGGATAAAAGCGTTCACCGCGGCGGTGCTGGGCGGAATTGGATCGTTGCCTGGTGCGATGCTCGGTGGCCTGATCCTTGGGATTGCGGAGGCGCAATTCTCCGGGATGGTGAATTCAGATTATAAAGATGTGTTCTCGTTTGGATTGCTGGTGGTGATCCTTATTTTCCGTCCTCAAGGACTGCTTGGTCGGCCTGTGGTAGCCAAAGTGTGAGGGAACAAAACATGACATCTGAAACGGCTTTGCATGCGGGTTTCTCTCTCAAACGCTGCCTGTTGGACGCGATTTTTGCGGGACTGGTCGCGCTCATTGTTTTTGGCCCGATTGTTGGCGTGGTGCTCGATGGCTACAGCTTTAACTTTAACGGGCAGCGCCTGGTTGCCATCATCGCAGCGGTGATGATCGGACGTTTTATGCTGAGTGCATTTTTGACGACGGCAACGGGGGAGCGTTTTCTCAGCCGTTTTGAAACGGATAACTCGGGCGTATATGTGCGCCCGCCCGAATACAAAAGCCGCATGCGCTGGATTATTCCCCTGGTGATAGCACTGGCGATCTGCTTCCCGTTTGTCGCCACCAAATACGTGCTAACGGTGGCGATCCTCGGCCTGATTTATGTGTTGCTCGGTCTGGGACTGAACATCGTGGTCGGCCTCGCCGGTTTACTGGATTTAGGCTACGTCGCCTTTTATGCGATTGGTGCCTACGGCCTGGCGTTGGGGTATCAGTATCTCGGGCTGGGTTTCTGGTCAATGTTACCACTGTCGGCACTGTTGGCGGCAGCGGCTGGGGCATTGCTCGGATTCCCGGTGTTGCGCATGCACGGCGATTATCTGGCGATTGTGACGTTAGGGTTTGGGGAGATCATCCGCCTGGTGCTGAACAACTGGCTGACGTTTACCGGTGGCCCGAACGGGATTTCAGCGCCTGCGCCCACGCTGTTTGGCCTTGAATTTGGGCGGCGGGCGAAAGAGGAGGGCGGCGTACCTTTCCATGAGTTCTTTAACCTCACTTATGACCCCAATCTGAAGTTTATTTTTATCTACTCCATTCTGGTGCTGGTGGTGTTAGTGGTGCTGTATATCAAACACCGTCTGACGCGTATGCCGATTGGCCGTGCCTGGGAAGCGTTGCGCGAAGATGAAATCGCCTGCCGCTCGATGGGTTTGAATCACGTGCTGGTGAAGCTTTCGGCTTTTACCCTCGGGGCTTCTACCGCCGGTATTGCCGGCGTGTTTTTCGCCACCTATCAGGGGTTTGTTAACCCGACCTCATTTACCTTTTTTGAATCGGCATTAATTCTTGCCATCGTGGTGTTGGGTGGGATGGGTTCAACCATTGGCGTGGTGCTGGCGGCGTTTGTGTTGACGGTGACCCCAGAGCTGTTGCGCAGCTTTGCCGAGTATCGCGTGTTGCTGTTTGGCATGTTGATGGTGGTGATGATGATTTGGCGGCCACGCGGCCTGATCCGCATTAATCGCAGCGGCTTTAAAGTGCGCAAAGGAGTGGCGCCATGATCAACACTTTGGCTAGCGAAATGATTTTAAGCGTCGAGCATTTGATGATGCACTTTGGCGGCATTAAAGCGCTTAACGATGTGAATCTTGAAGTGCGGCGTGGTTCGATTACCGCGCTGATTGGCCCCAATGGTGCCGGGAAAACCACGGTCTTTAACTGCCTGACGGGTTTCTATAAGGCCTCCGGCGGCAATATTTTGTTCAATACGCATGAGAAAACCACCAACGTGATTCAGGTTCTCGGGCAGAAATTCCAGCCCGGCGACTGGATAAATCCGGCGCAGCTTGGGCAGCGTCTGTATTACAAAATGTTCGGTGGCACACACCTGGTGAACCGTGCGGGGCTGGCGCGAACTTTCCAGAACATCCGCTTGTTTCGGGAAATGTCGGTGGTCGAAAACCTGCTGGTGGCGCAGCACATGCAGGTGAACCGCAACTTGCTGGCAGGTGTGCTCAATACGCCTGCGTACCGGCGGGCTGAAAGCCGTGCGCTGGATCGTGCGTTTTACTGGCTGGAAGTGGTGGAGCTGGTGGATTGTGCCAACCGGCTGGCGGGTGAGATGTCTTACGGACAGCAGCGACGGCTCGAAATTGCCAGGGCAATGTGTACCGCCCCAGAGATGATTTGTCTCGATGAGCCGGCGGCAGGGCTGAATCCGGTGGAAACGCGCACGTTGAGTAAAATCATCCGCTTCCTGCGTGACCATCACAACATCACCGTTTTACTGATTGAACACGATATGGGCATGGTGATGGAGATTTCCGATCACATTATTGTGCTCGACCACGGGGATGTGATTGCACAGGGTAAACCTGAACAAATCCAACATGATGAGAAAGTCATTGCCGCCTATCTGGGCACCGACGAAGACGAGGTCAGTGTATGAGCGAGGCGATGCTGGAGTTTCGTGATGTGGACGTTTTTTATGGCGCGATTCAGGCGCTAAAACAGGTCTCTTTGCAGGTGAATGAAGGTGAAACCGTGGCGTTGATTGGCGCAAACGGGGCAGGGAAATCGACGCTGTTGATGTCTATTTTTGGCCAGCCGCGCATTCGCAATGGGCAAATCTTGTTTCGCGGTGACGACATCAGCCACAAGTCGACGCATTTCGTCGCCTCGGGCGGGATTGCCCAGGCACCGGAAGGGCGGCGTATTTTCCCGGATATGACGGTCGAAGAAAATCTGCTGATGGGCACCATTCCCATCGGCGACCAGTTTGCGGCGCAAGATCTGCAAACTATGTTCGATCTTTTCCCACGCTTAAAGGAACGCCGCAAACAGCGCGCGATGACCATGTCCGGTGGCGAACAGCAAATGCTGGCGATTGCCCGTGCGCTGATGAGTCGCCCTAAGTTATTGCTTTTAGACGAACCAAGCCTGGGTTTAGCGCCGATTGTGGTGAAACAGATATTCCAGACGCTGCGAGAGCTTGCGCGAAATGGCATGACGATTTTTCTGGTCGAGCAAAATGCGCATCATGCGTTGAAGCTTTCTGATCGCGGATATGTGATGGCAAACGGGCAAATCAGGTTAAGCGGCAGCGGGGCGGAGTTGTTGGGAAACGAGGAAGTGCGTAAGGCGTATTTAGGCGGGGTGTAACTCGCGAAAATTAAAACTCTGTGCGCAACAATAGGTTGCGCACAACTCGCCAATCAGTCCTGCCTGACAGGTATATTCCATTCACTGGGTTGTGCCACTCGATGAGCATGTAACAAGATTGCGCCAGCGGCTGCGACCAGGCCAAGAACCATCGCGTAAATCGCCACGGGAATCCATGAACCTCCCGCACTGTTTTGCAACGCCACGGCGATAAATGGAAGTGTGCCACCCGCAACTGCGCCTGCTAATTCTCGACTGCTTGCCATTCCGGTGTAGCGGATGTGGGCCGGGAACGCCTCCGAAAGCATAGCGGCTTGGGCTCCGAGCATGGCATCGTTACATAAGCAATAAATCAGGAACATGCCCAGCCAGATGTAGCCTTGCTCTCCGGTGTTGAGCAGCATGAAAAAAGGGATGATTAGTGCTGCAAGTCCGAGTGAGCCAAATAGAAAGACTGGTTTTGCGCCGAATTTGTCTGATAGCGCACCCGCTGAAGGAATGGTAATGAATTTGATGATGTTGCAAATCATCACGCCCATCACTCCCACCTCTTTATCCACGCCAACATTGACGACCAGGTAGGTGAGTGCGAAAGCGGAAGGCAAATATGAAGCAACGTTTGGACCAATGCTGAGGAGAAATGCCCCGAGGAAATTGAAAGGCATCGTGCGAATGACGGCGAACAAGGGCAGCCGTGTTTCTTTTGAATTGGCTTGTGAGGCCTCGAATTCCGGGCTTTCAGCCACACCAGTTCGTATCCAGATCCCCACAATGCCAATCACGAACGAGGCGATGAATGGAATACGCCATCCCCAGCCGATCATATCTTCTTTGGGAAGTTGCTGAACGGCGATGATTGCAAGACTTGCGATTATTGACCCCAGGGCGTTACCTGCCCCTGGAATGGAGGCAAACAAACCCCGACGTTCTTTGCCTGCATGTTCGGCAGAAAGTAATACTGCGCCAGAGTACTCGCCTCCAGCGGCAAAACCCTGCCCCAGACGGCATAAAACGAGTAATGCCGGAGCGAACAGACCAATACTGCTGTACGAAGGAATCAGGCCAATAGCGGTCGTAGAACCCGCCATTAAAATCAGAGTGAAAAATAACATGCCTCTGCGGCCAAATTTGTCGCCCAAGGAGCCGATGATCAAGCCACCAAATGGCCGGGCAAAGAAGCCAACCCCGAAGGTCGCGAAAGATGCAAGGATGCCATAGGCACCACTCATTTGTGGGAAGAAGACATGGGGGAAAATCAGAGCACTCGCCATGCCATATAAAGCAAAGTCATACCATTCAAGTGCAGTGCCGACGGTGGAGGCGATTGCAGAGCGTTTTTGGTCAGACATCTTTTACCCCTTCAGTGTCATGTGAAGTGTGAGCATCGCTGTGCGGGCTTGTCCTGAAATTGTTAATTCAGCACGTAACCAGCCACCAAAATTCGTCAGGCGTATGGCATGCAAACCGGTTTTGTTAATGTTTATTGTATTTTCAGCCAAGGGTGTCCAGTTAATTCCATCAGGTGAAATTTGTGGCTGAGCGATTATTTCATCAAAAGAATTTGTGTCGGGGGCAAGGGTCAGAAATAAAATGGCCTCATGGGCCCAACCACATTCATAAGGCTCAGTTACGAATTGATTTTTAATCGGCTGACGCAATTCGACGACCGAAGTATAAAATTCTTTCATCTTTGTTCTCCGGTTATTTATTATTATTCAAATAAGCGTCGGTTGAAATAACAACAGAATCGAGGAATAAGAACACTCGTCTATTGGCACCTGTTTCAACAAAAAAAACAGGATTAAGCAGACCGGTGATGCCTTTGTACTCCGGCGCTAATGTGGGTTGTTTCCCGCGTAGATCCATGATTTTATCCATGCATTGTAGTTCAACATATTCCCGACGCGAGACGTCGATAGTCAAACGCATGTACATCCAGTTAACTTTGTCATCAGCCTCGTTGGCGACAAGATTTTGCTGCCCATCGTCAATCCACTGGAACCCGTCAGAGGACCCGTCAGACTCACGCTGACCATACCATTGCCCATCAACACCCACTTTGTGCCAGCCATCCACGCCATAATTCCAACGCTTGCTATCCACACCTTCATTGACGCGGAAATATTGCCAGCGCTTTACGTGTTCACCATCAATCGAGTTGACGTATCTGACCCCCGGCATCCAGCGATTTCCCTGGCTTTGCAAATCAACAAAGCAGCCAAAAGCACGTACATCTTTGTCGCCAAGCCCCATAACGGAAGGTTCGGGTGTATAGGTAAACCATGTCTCGACTTGCAATAAATGAAGTGCACCCGGCACGGCCATTCTTTTAATGGCTAGTCCCATACTTCCAGGCGCTGGGGGTTGATTGGCGGGGGCACTATTGGCTCGAGTTGCCAGTTTTAATGACCAGGTGCCGCTTAACGCGCCGTGGGTTCCCATCAAGGGAAAGGTGGCGGAGGAGAGCATTGATGGACCCCAATGAATCAAATCTATTTCATTTGAGTGCGCCGCAAAATTAGGCTTAACAAAGTTAGGGCGTAAGTCTAACCATCCACAATGGCCTTTATTAAATTGGTCGAAAGTAATGATACGTTCTAAAGGGTTATATTTAGAGAGTTGTGGGTCAGTCATGGTTTAACGTCCTTAATATATTTGGCGTAGACGAGTTTCTCACACGCTTTGGTGTGATTAACTTTATTAGTTTGTTTGTGAGCAATACTTTATTTGAGTAATAAATGCCCTCATGAATAAACAGGCACTTATATTTTTTTCATGATTTAATTTTATTTTTATGGGTGGTTTATTTCATGCCATCTCCGTTTTGATCTCATGTAATAAATTGACTATATAACAACCATTGAAATTGGTTGGGCCAAATTTGGAAAAATGAGATCTACATTGCAAAAATACTACTAATTGGCCTAACCAATTTCGGATGGTGGAGTAAGTTAAAGGCAGATTAAAGCCCGTTCAGAACGGGCTTGTGTGGGCAAAAGAGCAATGGTTGGGGGGCTTAGCGTAGGCTTTCCGGAGGGACAGAGGCAAAAAAATTCCCATCAAAATCAGGCTGATCGTGGTCAGCCTGAGCAAGCATTTTGTTTTTGACGTTTTCTAAATGCTGCCACATAGCCATGCGCGCGGCTTTAGGATCACGTAATGTGATGGCTTGTAAAATTTTCTGCCGGTCTTCGAACCATCCCCAGCGCGCATTGAAATCACTGGTGTCATGGTTGTTTCCCTGCCACATGGCCGCATGACTGCGAAGTTTCCAGCTTTGCTCCACAATTGCAACCATGGCACTGTTCTGGCTGGCACAGGCAATTAGGTAGTGAAAATGTTCATCCAGTGAATCATCAATCATGCCTGATGTAAGCTGATCTCTTTCTAAATCAATGAGTTTACGAAGAGCCAGAATGTCCGATTTGGTCGCCTGCAACGCGGCAAATGCAGCAATCTCACCTTCCAGTAATTGCCGTGCTTGTAACAGCTCGAAGCGGCCAAAAGAGGGAGACTCAGGGGCTGGAGTTATGGTTTTTTCTGCTAGCAGCGGGAGCACATACACGCCAGAACCTTTTCGAATATCAACAAATTGCTGCAACTCAAGTAAAATCAATGCTTCCCGGACAACGCTTCGACTCACGCTAAATTTATTAGCGATGTCACGTTCCGGTGGCAGTTTTTCTCCTGGCAAATAGACGCCTTCAACGATTGCATCGCGCAGTTTATTGCCCAGTTCCTGGTATAATCTCATGGTTCGTCCGTCTAAAATGCATTACTCGCAGTATACGATATTTTCTGCAGTTGTCAGACAACTCAAATATGCTAGCAAAATTGGCCTGACCAAAATAGCGAGACGCCACCCGAACCCAAACCACGATCAACATTTTTCCGCCTGAAGAAACGAGACAACAAGCTTTGGGCTTGTTTTTTGACCAGTAATATACAAAAAACTCTTTGCAGGATAACGAATAGTAAATCATTATTTGAAATGTGGTTTCACTTCCCCCCCAAGGTCAATCTTGAACTTACAAGCAGCACTTCGCCAGCGCGTGGCTAAAACACGCTGGTACGCCAAACGAAAAAGCTATCGAGTCCTGTTCTGGCGCGAAATTACACCCCTTGCGGTGCCTATCTTCCTGGAAAACACCTGCGTTTTATTGATGGGGGTGTTGAGTACTTTCCTGGTCAGTTGGCTGGGGAAAGAGGCGATGGCAGGCGTTGGCCTCGCCGACAGCTTCAACATGGTCATCATGGCGTTCTTTGCTGCAGTCGATCTCGGTACCACGGTGGTGGTTGCCTTCAGTCTTGGCAAGCGTGACCCGAAACGGGCGCGTGATGCGGCACGTCAGTCACTGATATTAATGACGATTATCGCCATAGGACTCGCGGCGGGGATTCACCTGGCGGGTGAGCATGTGGTGAATGTTATCGCCGGAGCGGCAACGCCGGAAGTGAAAGCGCTGGCGCTCTCGTATCTCCAGACGACGGTATGGAGTTATCCGGCGGCGGCAATTGCGCTTATCAGCAGCGGTGCATTGCGTGGGGCAGGGAATACCAAAATCCCGCTATTGATTAATGGTGGGATGAACATTCTAAACATTATCATCAGTAGCATCCTGATCTACGGCGCACTGGGCTGGAATGGGTTGGGGTTCTTTGGCGCAGGCCTGGGGCTGACCATTTCACGTTATATCGGCGCGTTGGGCTTTATTTACGTGCTGGTGATGGGTTTTGCCCCTTCGTTGCGTATCTCGCTGAAAAGTTATTTCCGACCGCTCAAAATTGGCATTTTGTGGGAAGTGCTGGGGATTGGTATCCCTGCCAGTATCGAGTCGGTGTTGTTTAACGCCGGTAAATTACTGACGCAAATGTTTGTCGCCGGAATGGGGACTAACGTGATTGCCGGTAACTTTATCGCCTTCTCGATTGCCGCGTTGATTAACTTGCCAGGCAACGCCCTTGGCTCGGCATCCACCATTATTGTCGGCAAACGTCTGGGCAAAGGGCAAATTGGCCAGGCAGAGCGGCAACTGCGCCACGTCTTCTGGCTGTCTACACTTGGCCTGACGATTATCGCCTGGGGAACCGCGCCGTTTGCCGGCCTGATGGCGTCGTTCTACACCCACGAAGATGACGTAAAAGAGGTCGTCAAAATCCTGATTTGGTTAAATGCGGCATTTATGCCTATTTGGGCAGCGTCATGGGTATTGCCTGCCGGGTTGAAAGGGGCGCGTGATGCGCGTTTCGCGATGTGGGTTTCTATGGCGAGCATGTGGGGTTGCCGGGTTGTGGCGGGTTACACGTTAGGTATTGTGCTGGGAATGGGTGTGGTCGGGGTGTGGATGGGGATGTTCTTCGACTGGACAGTGCGCGGCGTGTTGTTCTACTGGCGTATGGTCAGTGGCCGCTGGCTCAAAAAGTATCCGCGTCTTAAAAAAGAATCGCTTTCTAAGTCCTCATAAAACCGTATTAGCAGGTCGGATTAGCGCCAGCGACATCCGACTTTTGTTCTGTCTTATCCGCTATTCATCAAATCAATGTCTGGTTTCCCTGCAAAAACTTGATATTTATCATCTGTCTGGTTCTCGTTTTGACTAGTAACGTAAAGTTACTAGATGTAAATTATTCTAAAATGTTATTAATTGCGGTGAGCAATTACTTTTATGAATAACAGCGAGAAAAGGTAGGACGGAATGAGTACAACGACAAGGAACACGGAAGGTCGTCTGATGACAGGATTTCTCAACGCTGTTGAGAAAGCAGGGAACAAATTACCCGAACCCGCTTTGATCTTCTTCTATTTTTTACTGGTGGTGATGGCACTGTCTGCAGTGCTTTCAAGCGTTGATTTTGATGTCATCAATCCTGTCACCAACGAAGCCGTGAGCATCAATAACCTGCTTTCACCGCAGGCATTAACGGTCACGCTTTCTTCGATGGTCACCACATTTACCGGTTTTGCCCCGTTGGGTATCGTGCTGGTGGCGATGCTCGGGGTGGGTGTGGCGGAAAGCTCGGGCTTCATTAATACCGGTCTGAAAAAGATGCTGCGTGTCACGCCGAAGAAGCTGCTGACCCCAATGATTATCTTCGTCGCTATGTTTAGCCACGTGGCTGCGGACGCCGGTTACGTGCTGGTTATTCCATTGGGCGCGATTATCTTTATGTCGGCCGGACGCCACCCTTTAGCGGGAATTGCGGCGGCATTTGCCGGGGTATCTGGTGGCTTTGCGGCCAACATGGTGCCAACCGGTAACGACGCGTTACTGCAAGGTTTCACCCAGACTGCCGCGCAATTGCTGGATAACACTTACACCGTCAACACGTTGTGTAATCTGTTCTTTGGCATCGGTTCGACGGTGATGATTACGCTGGTTGGCTGGTGGGTGACCGAACGTATTGTTGAGCCGCGCGTGTCAAAACTGGACATCGACGGTGATTATCAGCATAACGAAGATATGAGCAGCTACAGCGCCCAGGAAAGCCGTGGTTTTAAAGCGGCGGGCCTGGTGATGATTCTGGGTCTGGCAGGGCTTGCAGCACTGGCATGGCCTGAAACTTCGCTGCTGCGTGGTAGCGATGGTTCGTTGACCAGCTACAGCGCACCGATTATGAAATCCATCGTGCCATTGATTTTCCTTATCTTTATTATCCCTGGCATCGTCTACGGCTTCGTGGCTGGCACGTTCAACACGGGCAAAGATGTTATCAATGCGATGAATGAATCCATGAGCAAAATGGGTTCATACATGGTCATGGCATTCTTCTGTGCCATGTTCATCAAAGCTTTTGGTGATTCCAATATTGGTACCTTGATTGCGCTGGCCGGTGCGGACGTGCTGAAGACCATGGAGTTGCCGGGTGAAGCCACCATCATTGGCATGATCCTCCTGACGGCGATGGTAAACATCCTGATTGGTTCTGCTTCGGCGAAATGGGCGCTGTTGTCACCAATTATGGTGCCAATGCTGATGGCGGTGGGGATCTCGCCTGAACTGACGCAGGCTGCGTTCCGGATTGGTGACTCGACCACCAACATTATTACTCCGCTGATGGTGTTCTTCCCGCTGGTGGTGGTGTACTGCCAGCGCTATGTGAAATCCACCGGTGTGGGTACGCTGGTATCGATGATGATGCCGTACTCGGTGATCTTCTTTATCTGCTGGAGCATTTTCCTGCTGGTGTGGTGGGCACTGGGTCTGCCGCTGGGTGTGAACGCGCCGTATACTTATCCAGTTGCGTAAAACTGGTGGATGACGCTGCGCTTATCCACCCTACAATCAGGTAGGTTGGGCAAGCGCAGCGCCCCCGAAAATTACATACAAATTCATTGTGTTGTAGGTCGGGCAAGCGCAGCGCCCCCGAAAGTTACATACAAATTCATTGTGTTGTCGGTCGGGCAAGCGCAGCGCCCCCGAAAATTACATACAAATTCATTGTGTTGCAGGTCGGGCAAGCGCAGCGCCGCCGAAAAGTACATACAAATTCATTATGTTGCAGGTCGGGCAAGCGCAGCGCCCCCGAAAAGTACATAAAGATTCATTGTGTTGTAGGTCGGGCAAGCGCAGCGCCCCCGACAAATCTCGTATTCTTAAGCAGGAAACCGGTTCTGCAATACATCGCAACGCTGTTTTACCGCTTCATGTAACAACCGCACCGTGGTGGAAAGCTGCTTACGATGCGGGCAAATCATATTCAGCGGCACATGATCACCCAGATACTGCGGCAGAATAACCCTCAAACGACCTGCGTGAACGTCTTCACTGACATCCAGCCAGGATTTATAGGCAATCCCTTCCCCCGCGACGGCTAAACGGCGAATCACTTCCGCGTCATCACTTATCATCGCGCTTTTAACTGCTACATGATGCACATCGCCATTCAGGCTGAGAGCCCATTTGTCATAAACCCGCCCACGAAGCGCATAAGTGAGTGCGTCATGCTGCATCAGTTCACTGAGCGTTTTTGGCTCGCCGCAACGCTCGAGATATGACGGCGCTGCCACCACAACTCGTTGATTGTGCGGTGCCAGCGGTAACGCCACGAAAGAGGCGTCGTCGTTATTGCCATAACGGAAAGCGACATCCACCGGATCTTTAAACACGTCCGTCACCTGGTCGGAGAACAAAATTCTCAAATGCAGCGCCGGATGTTCGCGACGAAAAGCCTGAAATATCCCCAGCAGCATATTGCGCCCGAGGTCGGATGGGACGGCGATTTGCAGCACGCCGCGCACTTCATCGCTTGCTGGTTGGATTTGCTCAAGTCCGGCTTCCAGGGTTTGCAGGGCGTTGATGGCATAAGGCAGCCAGGTTTCACCTTCTGGCGTCAGCCTCAAACTGCGAGTCGAACGGGCAAAGAGACGGATATTCAGCGTTTGCTCAAGGCGTTTGATAGCGGTGCTGACCTGTGCGGGCTGCAATCCTGCTTCACGCGCGGTGTCACTAAAACTGTTTAAGGCGGCGGCTCTGACAAACAAAGTGAGGTCTTCCAACCTGAGCATTTTAACTCTCCGAGTATAACTGTTGTTTTGTAGGGACTATTTTTCGCCCTCAACACACCTTGTACCATGAGTTCATTCACACGATGAACCCTTTAATCTCTGGAGTACCACATGAAATCAATCGCGATTACTGAAGCCGTACAAGCGGGCACCAATCTGGAATTTCTGAACGAGATAACCTTACCGACACCTGTCGCGTCCGGCCATGATTTGCTGGTAGAGGTGAAAGCCATTTCGGTGAATCCAGTGGACACCAAAGTACGCGCCGGTTTTAAAGCTGACCAGCCACGCGTGCTTGGCTGGGACGCAGTCGGTGTGGTGGTCTCAACGGGCGAAGCGGTCAGTCTGTTTAAGCCAGGTGACGAAGTGTGGTACGCAGGTTCCTTGACGCGCCCGGGTAGCAATAGCGAGTTCCAGCTGGTGGATGAGCGCATCGTGGCGCTGAAACCACAATCTATTGATAACGCCTCCGCCGCGGCCCTGCCTTTAACGGCCATCACCGCATGGGAAATGTTATTTGACCGTCTGGGTGTGCAAGAAGGCGGCAATGAAAATGACGTGCTGTTAATTGTGGGGGCGGCAGGTGGCGTGGGTTCGATTTTGACGCAGCTGGCCCGTCAGCTGACTAATATCACCGTGATTGGCACGGCTTCCCGTCCGCAAAGCCAGAAATGGGTCAGTGATCTAGGGGCGCATCATGTTATCGACCACAGCAAACCGCTGGTGGAAGAACTGGCGCGTATTGGTGTGAAGCAGGTCACTCATGTTGCGAGCCTGAATCATACCGAACAGCACTATACCCAGCTGATTGAGGTGCTGGCGCCACAAGGGAAACTGGCATTGATTGACGATCCCGACACGCTGGATGCGCGACCGTTAAAAGTGAAAAGCATCTCACTGCACTGGGAATTTATGTTTACCCGTTCAATGTTTGAAACCGACGACATGATTGAACAGCACCACTTATTAACTCGCGTAGCTGATTTGATTGACCAGCGCGTGCTGCAAACCACAATTGGCGAACATTTCGGCACCATTAATGCAGCCAACCTGCGTCGTGCTCATGAATTGATTGAAACCAACCGTGCGGTGGGTAAAATCGTACTCGAAGGTTTCTAACGTATTAATAATCATAACAAAAAATTAACAGGTAACATCATGGATATCATTCAATCAGCAGCAACACGCTATTCAACCAAAGCGTTTGATCCAAACCAAAAGATAAGCGAAGAAAACATCGAAAAAGTGAAGGATTTGCTGCGCCTGAGCCCGTCCAGTACTAACTCACAGCCGTGGCATTTTATTCTGGCAAGCACCCCGGAAGCCAAAGCGCGCATTGCTAAAGCGACCGCCGGTTTTTACGTTTTCAACGAACGGAAAGTGCTTGATGCTTCACACGTTGTGGTGTTCTGTGCCAAAACCAGCATGGATGATCAGCATCTCAACACCCTGCTTGCGCAAGAGAATGCGGATGGCCGCTTTGCCAGCCAGCAGGCGATGGAAGGGCAGCACAAAGGCCGTTCCTATTTCGTTAATATGCACCGCTTTGATTTGAAAGATGCGCAGCACTGGATGGAAAAACAAGTTTATCTCAATGTCGGGAATTTCTTGTTAGGTGTTTCCACGCTGAATATCGATGCCGTGCCGATTGAAGGCTTTGATGCTCGTATTCTTGATGAAGAATTTGGTCTGCGCGAAAAGGGCTTCACCAGCCTGGTTATCGTGCCAATCGGTTATCGCAGCGCGGAAGACTTTAACGCCGCGCTGCCAAAATCGCGCCTTGAGTTCAGCGAAATTTTAACGGAGTGCTAAGCATGGCTGATAACACGCTGTCGATTATTGCCGTGCTGAAAGCAAAAGCGGGGCATCGCGAGTCGCTTAAAGCAGCCTTAAAGGCGCTGATTTTACCGACGCGTCAGGAAGAAGGTTGCCTGGATTACGCATTGTTCCAGTTGCAGGAAACACCAGATGTTTTTTATATGCGTGAATCCTGGAAGGGGCAGGAAGCGCTGGATGCTCACATCGCATTACCGCATTTTCAGGCGTTTGTGCAGCAGATGGATGAATTACTGGCTGAGCCTTTGCAGTTAGTGCGTTTGAATGCTGTAGAGGCGTAACACTCGTGAGGGGCGAAAAGCGTTAAACGCTAACGCCCCTCACAATTTTATCTCCCGCCCGAAACTTGCCTTGTCGCACAGAGGCGATTTCCAGAAAGCAAAAAGCCTGCTTAGTTTCCTAAGCAGGCTTCTTTAATTTGGCTCCTCTGACTGGACTCGAACCAGTGACATACGGATTAACAGTCCGCCGTTCTACCGACTGAACTACAGAGGAATCG